>CAWGEZ010000048.1:0-66189 GCA_963821605.1 uncultured delta proteobacterium
TCCAATACAAATCGGTCCGAATGTATGCACCTCGATTCGCGATATCGCCGAAACAATTGTGGGAATATCCAAGAAGCCTATTGAGATTTACTATGATTTATCGAAGCCCGAAGGTGATCGTGGACGTTGCGCTGATTATACTAAGGCCGCTAAAGTACTCGGTTGGTGTCCGCGAACTGGTTTGAGAGAAGGCTTGGCGGGTTTATATGGTTGGATGGAAAGGACAACTTATGTCGGCTAATTCAGGAAAACTTGACCGCGAGCATCATCTGCTTTCCCGTAAAAGGTTTTCGATGACGGGCAATGATGGATTTATTTCAGAGTATTTCAATTTCCTTGGCGTTGGTATTGAGGCACTCACGTTTAATACAATGGGCCAACGAATAGACCAATGGTTACTCGACAAGAACTCGCGCGCACATCATATAGCGTGTATTAATGCTTACTGCATTTCACTATCATTGTCGGACAAGAGATTGAATGAAATATATAACCGTTCCGACATAGCAGGTCCTGATGGAATGCCGTTTGTAAGATGGATTCGTACGCTTGTTGGGAGGGATGCAGACCGTTTTTGCGCACCTGACATCGCATTATATTTGGCAAAAAGAGCAGAAGAGAAAGGATACACTTTTTATTTCTATGGTGGAGCCCCGGATGTACTAGACAATATGAAAAAGTATCTTCTGTCGAGATTTCCCTATTTACGTGTTGTTGGCAGCTACGCACCACCTTTTCGCCCATTGACTGTTGAGGAGGACGCCACCATATGTTCTGATATTAATGGTTTAAAACCAGACATTCTTCTCGTTGGACTTGGAACTCCGAAGCAGGATTACTGGATTGACAATCACATCGACAAAATACCTGGTACGGTTATGGTGGCTAGCGGTGCGACATTTGATTTCTTTGGTGGACGAATCAAAATGGCTCCCAAATGGATTAGATTGTCTGGTTTTGAATGGCTTTACCGCCTCTTCAGCAAAGACTTCAAGAGACTTTGGAGGCGATACACCTACTATAATTGCGTTTTCGTTATAAATTTTGTTCTTCAATTGTTTGGGGTTTTATCATTTGATGTCAACCGCCGATACCGCTGATTAATAAGAACCCCTCTTCTTCGGAACTATAGTAAATCTTGGCGGGAACGGGTCACATCTTCGCTCTTGACAAAGAAAGCTAGATCGGTCTTGTTTCGCTAAAGAACGTGGAGTCAAATTGTCTCTTTGATCGTGCGACGTAACGCCTGGAAGGATTACGTAATCCGAGCAGGCTCAGTTGTGGTGCATCCCGTGCCTGGGATGTCGTTGCGGCAAGCGATCCGGCAAAGTCACTAGTCCAACTGCTGAAGGTTGTTGTCTTTTCGGCAAAGAAATACTTGGAGCTGTTTGTGATGTCTTCTGTTTACTCTCTTACAAAACAAACCAGTCGAAGCAAAGAAACACCATGAGTGGCGGGACGGCGAAATGAAAAACATTCTCTATGTAGGGCCTGCCATAACGGTAAAAGGCGGAATATCGACAGTCATAAGAGATTACTTGGGCACCGAATTGCCCAAGCTCCCATAGAATTTCTCGTGTGAGTTCGCACAGGGATGGGCCAAAAATAATCAAATTGGCGACGGCCCTGATCGGCCTGTTGCAGACCCTCTATCTACTTGCCTTCAAAGGAATAGACATCGTTCACATGCATGGGAGCGACTCGCCTAGCTCAAAGAGAAAATTTTTCTATTTCAAGTTCATGAGGCTTTTTTCTTGCAGAACCATCTACCATTTTCACGGGGCTTCTTTCATGGAGCAGTACCCCAGAGTCTCGCGCCGCTGGAAGCGTCGCTTCAGGCAGCTTTTCGAAGGTTCGGACGTTGTCATATGTTTGTCCGACAGCTGGAGAAGAGACATACTCTCAATTGCACCTTTGGCGAAAATTATAGTGGTCCCCAACTCCATCACCCTTCCCGTGCTTAAGGAGAATGGCAGAAAATCAAATGTCGTCATACGCTTGTGTTTCCTCGGGCTCATAGGTGAAAGGAAGGGACTATTTGATTTGCTCAAGGTAGTCAAGATGCTGTCCAAAGAGGGCTATAACGTGCTGCTTTCTATAGGGGGAAACGGTGAGGTAGGCAGGTTGATGAATGAGATACGAGTTCTGGGTATCAAAGACGTGGTGGAGTACCTGGGTGGGTATCCCCAAGAGAAAGGGACGATTTGCTCAGAAAGACGGACGTGTTTGTCTTGCCTTCCTACGGAGAGGGTATGCCAATGACCCTTCTCGAGGCCATGTCCTATGCGATACCAGTGGTATCTACCCGGGTAGGCGGGATCCCGGAGCTTGTCCTAGATGGGCAAACAGGTTTTCTCGTTGAGCCGGGGGACCTAGATGGGCTCCGGGGGAAAATCGGAGAACTCATTGCCAATCAAGAGAAACGACGTGCGTTCGGGCTTTGCGGACGCAGGGTGATAGAGGAGAAATATAACATAGCCAACAACATCAGAATAGTCGATGACATTTACAACAACTTGTAGGTGATTCATCCAAAAGGAACTCGAGGGGCATGGAAGTGGGGCCGATGTTGTTGGGGTCTGACCACGCCAACTACCTGATATTAAAAGAATAGCATCCCTGTCGAGGTCGTATGACGACCGTCACGCAAAGCGTGACTAGGACGTCCGCTTCACTAGGACATCCCCCCGCGGGTGGGGAATCGCTGAGCTGGGCAGATGAGCACGGTGCGCAGCGCTGGGACGAGTGAGATAACGGAAGCGAGTTTGAAATTGCAGTACGGATGAATGGAGATATAATTCGGAATAATAAGATCTACGGAGGATAGGATGAAGCGTGCCTTGATCACAGGCATCACGGGGCAGGATGGCTCTTATCTTGCTGAGTTCCTTTTGTAGTAAGGGTTATGAGGTCCACGGCCTTATTCGTCGTGCCAGCACCTTCAATACGGGCAGGATAGATCACATTTATGCGGACCCTCATTCCCCGAGGCGCGACTTCTTCTGCATTACGGCGACCTCTCTGATTCGGGGCAGCTTGCTGGTCTACTTACAACATCCAACCCGTTGAAGTCTATCATCTGGGGGCACAGAGCCATGTCAGGGTCAGCTTCGATATGGCCGAGTATACCGGAGATATCACGGCACTCGGGACCACCCGGCTGTTGGAAGCAATCAGACGCAGCGGGATCAAGACAAAATTCTATCGGCGCCTTCCTCGGAGATGTTTGGTGCCTCACCTCCGCCGCAGAACGAGACGACGCCTTTCTACCCGAGGAGCCCCTATGCGGCCGCAAAGGTCTTACGCCTACTGGATGACGGTTAACTACCGGGAAGGCTATGGTCTCTTTGCCTGTAATGGGGTGCTCTTCAATCACGAGTCACCAAGGCGAGGTGAGACATTCGTCACGAGGAAGGTGACCCGGGCGGTCGCGAACATTCTGGTGGCCATCAGAAAGAGCTCTACCTGGGAAATATGGACGCGAAGAGGGACTGGGGCTTTGCGCCGGAATACGTGGAGATGATGTGGCTCATGCTCAACCAGGACGAGCCTGGCGATTATGTCGTCGGCACGGGAGAAGCCATTACGGTCAGGGAGTTCGTCGAGACCGCATTCCGCTATATGGGGGTTGAGCTTGAATGGCGGGGTGAGGGGGTTGAAGAGAAAGGCATTGTTCGCTCTGCGGAGGATCACCACCTCAAGGCCGGGGATGTGATCGTGGAGATAGATAGGCGGTATTTCAGGCCCACGGACGTAGTCTCCCTTCAGGCGGACATCACCAAGGCTCAGCGAGGAACTCGGCTGGGAGCCCCGGGTCACCTTCGACGAACTCGTGAAGATCATGGTGGACTATGATGCCAAGCTTGTCGGTCTTAACCCGCCATGTGAGGGCATAAACATATCAGAGTGTAAGGGATTCCATTACACGAATCACGACGTCTCCCTGCACGAAAGCATAAGAGAGCACTAAAGAGATTAAGGCTGAGGGTAACAACATGGACATGCATGACAAGCGGATCGCGATTACTGGCGGTAAGGGTTTCCTCGGGACACATCTTATTCGCAAGATGAGGAGAAGGGCTACAAGAACTTGCTGGTAGGTGACCTGCCGGAATACAACTTGGTGCGGATCGAGGACGTGAGGCGGTTTTACGACGAGTCAAGGCCCGATATCGTGATTCATCTTGCCGCGAAGGTCGGCGGGATAGGATTTAACCAGGAAAATGCCGCCTTTCCCTCTTTTACGACAATGCGATGATGGGCATCCAGCTCCTTCATGAAGGCTTTGTGCGGCAGATCGAGAAGTTCGTCGCTCTCGGCACCATCTGTGCGTATCCCAAGTTTACTCCGGTCCCTTTCAAGGAAGACGATCTATGGAGCGGCTACCCGGAGGAACAAATGCACCGTACGGGCTTGCGAAGAAGATGATGCTCGTCCAGTCACAGGCCTATCGCCAACAGTACGGCTTCAACTCGATCTTTCTTCTACCCGTCAACCTCTATGGCCCTGGAGATAATTTCGACCCTAAATCATCCCACGTGATCCCCGCGCTTATCAAGAAGTGTACGCATGCCATTCGGAACGGAGAGGATGAGATAATCGTATGGGGGACCGGTAAGTCGACTCGGGAATTCTTTTATGTAGAGGACGCGGCAGAGGCCATTATCCTAGCAACGGAGATGTACAACAAAAGCGAACCAGTCAATATAGGCGCAGGTTTTGAGATATCAATAAAAGACCTCGTGGATCTCATTGTAGAATTGACAGGCTTCAAGGGCGGAATTGCGTGGGACACCAACAAACCCGACGGCCAACCGCGTCGCATGCTTGACACTTCCATGGCGGTTAAAGAATTTGGCTTTAAGGCCCAGACGGGTTTCCGCGAGGGGCTGAGCAGAACCATTGAGTGGTACAGGAATTCCGCTGTTCAGCGGGAGACGCAATTGGGGTCGGACCACGCTAACTCATGCTGATATTCAAAGAATAGCATCCCATAGATAGGCATTTTCAGAGTCTTAAAGCGCTGTTTTTGCCGGCGAAATTATAACCGGGGCTCCGTTTCTCGCATAAATGACCCGTGAGACGTGGGATGTACGCCTCTCGGACGTGGGACGTACTCCGAATATGAAACTTAAGAATCTCTGGCTCATTATCGGTTCCGTTTTGGTTATGCTGGTGATCGTTGCTTCCTTGATGCCGAATCCACCCCACCCGGCGGAGTTTAAGGGCAGCGACAAGCTCGAGCACTTTGCAGCCTATGCCTTTATGATGCTATGGTTTGCCCAAATCTATACGAGGAATCGAGTCCGGTGGCCAATAGCACTGGCCTTTGTCATGTTGGGAATAAGTTTGGAATACCTTCAGCGCCTCAGTGGCTACCGTACGTTTGAGTACGCCGACATGGGAGCCAATGCAGCCGGAGTATTGTGCGCTCTGCTTTTAGCTCAAACACGTTTATCGAAAAGCTTGGCTGTTGTTGAAAGATCGTCGGTTCGCTTTATCGAGTAGATCAGAAGGCCGAGGGAAGTCCACTGTGATAGTGATTCGCCCTGCGGGCTAGGACGATGTGAGAACCGTAGGACGAGGGACGCATAAACTCGGAGTGGAGACCATGGGCCATAATACAGACCGATGGAAGACCGCTTCGCTGGGACGACCGTTTCGCTGAGAAGGGGACGAGGACCGTAGGACGTCACTTGATAGAAACAAGGATATAATATATACTATATCCAAAGGAGTTCTATATTATGCAGAAGATACTTGTATCCTTGCCAGAAGACCTGGTCGACCGTATGAAAACAACCATCCCGGCCAGAAAACGAAGCCAAGTGGTCAAGGAACTGCTCGAGAAGGAGATCCAGAGACGAGAAAAAGCTCTCTACAAATGCGCTGTTGCTGTTGATAAAGACAAAGCCTTGAACCGAGAAATGGCCGAATGGGACGTAACCGCAGGAGATGGCATTGAGCCTGAAACGTGGTGATATCTACTGGGTCAATCTGGATCCTACCGTAGGCTCGGAGATCAAGAAAAAGAGACCCTGCGTCCTTATTGGTGCTACTCCAATTAATGATGCCCGGAGGACAGTTCTCGTGCTCCCTCTCTCATCGGCCGGCACACCCCGCCCCCCATTGGCAGTCCAGGTCGAATGCCTGGGACGAAAGGTCGTTGCCGTCTGTGATCAGCTCCGTGCTATAGACAAAAGCAGACTCAGGGAGAAAGCCGGCAGCCTCAAAGCGAGTGATCTCAAAGAGATTGAAGATGGGCTTCGGCAGATCCTCTCACTTTAACCAGCTCCGACTCTGGTATGCGAGACCAGGCGCGGAATAGGGTCAAATTTTCGCTGGGAAAGCTCAGGAAAAAGATTGATATAAGCTAAAGAACGATCAATAGCTCGTAGAGTGTGAATGAAAGCAGGACTGTGATAGCCGCAGCCCTGCTTTTTTATTCTGCGGCGGCGGGGCGAGATCAGGGAGATGGTTTAGGTATCCTAGACAGGATAGGGCCGGTCTTGAGTGGTGGGCCGTTCTGGTTCACATTGCGTCCTTCACCCCGGGCAGCATGCTCCAGTAAGCCTCATCCGGGGTCCTTTCGTCAAGCCCCTGGTGCCGCCGCCAGCTGTTGTATCTGTTAAACCATGTCGTAAGTCCGTTCTTCCTATTTTGGCCCGTGGGGGTGCCGTTACCAGCGCACGGATGGAGGGCTGTACAGAGGAACTCAATCCTTAAGGTACGCTGAATGGCAAGGCATGGTGCAGGCCATATTACCCCTCACGACTTGCCAAACGCACCGCACAGGGCCATTTTCGCAATCGTGGCTTACTTCCGAGGCGTCCGACAGTCAACGGCCAACTTATTTTTCAGACGGAGCGGGTGCGAAGGTCACGCCCTGGGCCAGCGTATTGCATGGGACCGGGTAGGACCCTAGTCACAGACCAAAATCTGCTCTTTGCACTTGACAAGGTTCGGCGATGGCTGATACGGTTGAAAAGGGGGAAAGGGGGCATGGCAGAAGAAACCGGAGAGCTTAGCGACAATGTTTTTGATCTACGTGTGGTGAGGTGGCTTCGGGATCCGATAGTCCGTGAGGTACTCGAAGGCATGGATAAGATGAACGATGATGAAAGGTTAGTTTACGCCGACCATATCGGGTACATCAAGTGGTTGCGTGAAGGGAACGGTAAATTATCCATCGAAGAATACGCCGCTGAGATTCGAATGAAACGACAGAGATGGCAGGATTGAAGGCAAAATTAACACCGAAAAAGCCCTGGGACAACCGGGGCCTTTTTTACTCCCTGAAAATGGTGGATAGATGGTGGATAACTGGCCTTACCTGCCTATTAGGAACTTTTTGCTTTTCGTCGTAAATCCTTGTGTATCAAGAGTGGGCCGTGAAGGATTCGAACCTTCGACCTCCTGATTAAGAGTCAGCTGCTCTACCGGACTGAGCTAACGGCCCAAGACCAATCTTTATAGCACAGGAGAGGACCCGAATTCAAAAGAATTTTGAAATTGCTGCAATCTATCGATATGTCTGCTATAATTAGAGAAACGCACGTAACAAGGAGGGGAGTATGTTTTTCATGAACATTTGTACGTGGAGGCCGCAGGATGAGAAGGAGGTCGCAAAGAGGAGGGCCGACTGGAAATGGCCTGAAGGCGTGAAGGTTATCGGTGAGTTTTTTGATCTTCAGGGGTGCCGCACCATCAATGTTGTCGATACGGACGCTAAGGGGCTTATCGCGAGCAGGGCAGACTGGCTCGACGTTCTCAAGTTCGAGACTTTCCCGGTCTACCCCTTTGGCGAGAGCCGTAAGTTGCTGAAGAAGTAGCGCCGTTGCGATTACCGACCCGCAGCCTGGCAGCGAAAATCGGTTGACTAACGAAGACCCCTATGTTAAAAAAAATGGTCTGGACAGGCGGATGCCGGAAAGCAATAAGCCGGAAAACAGCAAGAGGGAGGCATTCGCATCGTTCTTGACCTATGGGAGTTTGGGCCTGGAGATGGGCCTCTGTGTTGCGATCGGTCTCGGGATGGGCTATTACCTGGACCGCTATTTCAAGACCGCTCCCATACTGACCCTCGTTTTTCTGGTTTTTGGCCTGGTGGCGGGTATGAGAAGGCTTTACCAGTTGTGGAAGAAGGCTGAAAGAGAAAGCGAAAATAAAGATAATGATGCAGGAAGAGATGCTCACTGAGATCGAACGCATCAACGTAATTATTCTGGCAATCGGTTGTCTGGCGGCTACGGTTATCATGAGGGAGTTCAGGTACGTCTTCAGCTTTGGGGTCGGCAGCGCCATCATGACGCTCAATTTCAGGTTCTTGAGAAAGGGCATAGAAGGGGTTTTTCAAAAGGTGCAGCAGAGCGGAGGCCGAGGAGAGCGACCAGGGCAACTGCTTACAAAACAGATTAACAAGAAGGCGCTCATCGTCAAATTGCCCCTCAAGTTCTTTGCCCTCGTGACCGCGGTTATTCTCGTGGTCCTTTACGGCGACATCGACGTGATCTTCTTTCTTGTAGGCCTTTCCACGGTCTTTATTTCCATCGTCTTAAGTCAGATATCGTTCGCCCTGAAACCGGCGGATGAAAGGAGCAAACAGCATGGAGCATGAAGCCTTTTCCTGGGCACAGCTTATCCCGGGACTTTCACACCTGCCCCCCCACGTGTCCAACGGCATCATGGTTTCGATAATACTTCTTATCATCGTGATTGCCGGCTATCGGCGCATCAAGAAAACCGGGGACGAGATTGTGCCTGAAGCCAAGCTGACCACGAGAACCTTTGTGGAGGTGGTCGTCGAGGCTCTTTCGGGGCTTGTCGAGAGCACCATGGGGCCCGCGGGGGCCGGAGTTCATGCTGATCATAGGTACCCTGGCCCTGTTCATCCTCTTCAATAATCTCTCCGGTCTCGTGCCTGGTTTTGCTGCCCGCGACCGAGTAACGTGAATACGACCTTCGCCTGTTCATTGACCGTCTTCGTGCTGACGCACGTGTACGGTGTCAGGGAGCACGGCATCAAGTATCTCAAGCACTTTGTGGGGCCGTTCTGGTGGCTTGCGATCCTCTTTGTGCCCATCGAATTGATCAGGCCATCTGGCAAGACCGCTCTCGCTCGGCCTCAGGCTTTTCGGCAACATGACGGGAGACCACCTTGTCACGGCTATCTTTTTTGGCCTGATACCTTTCCTGATGCCTGTGCCGGTCCTGTTTTTGGGTCTTTTTGTTGCGTTTGTCCAGACCTTTGTGTTTATACTATTGTCCATGGCATATTTCTCCGGGGCAGTTGCTCACGAGGAACATTAAACTCTAAACTACTGGAGGTGATACTAGATGAAAAAACTGTTTTCGGTTCTCATGCTTCTCGGTATCTTCATGGTATTCTTCTGCGGAGCTGCGATGGCTGCCGAGGAAGCGAAAGGCCTCGATTCACAAGTGAAGGCCATGATCGCCCTCGCATCGGGCATCGGTATCGGGATCGCTGCTTTTGGCGGAGCGCTCGGGCAGGGCAAAGCGATCGCGTCCGCGCTGGATGGCATTGGCAGGAATCCCGGTGCGTCGGGGAAGATTCTGACTCCGATGATCATCGGTCTCGCGATGATCGAGTCTCTGGTCATTTATTCCCTCGTAGTCTCTTTGATGCTCTTTTTAAAGCTTTAGTACCCGACTTAGAAACAGGGCAGGGGCAGACTTTGGAAAACACGGGCGGGTTCTGCCCCTGATGAACAGGATCGATGGAAGAGCAGCAAAAAGAGAAGGAACCCGGTACATTTGGTGAACTCTACCATCTGGTCCGGATCGTTCCTGCGCGATTTCTGGCGCGAGTCAAAAAAGGGGACCCTCAGGCATAAGAAGGGCATCGTCATCTTCTTTGCCTTCGTCTTCTTGTGCGTGCTGCCGTTATCGTTAACCGCCTTCAAGCTTTCGGAAACCCCGGCCTTCTGCGGTGTTTGTCACAACATGAAGGTCTATGTCGATTCATGGAAGGCATCCACCCACAGGAAAGTCGCCTGCATCGAATGCCATTACAAACCGGGATTCTCAAACCATCTTAAAGGAAAATGGAAGGACGGTCAGCTCTCCCTGGCCTACTTTATTACCGGCAAGGGCCCTACCAAGCCTCATGCCGAGATCGATGATGCAAGCTGTCTGCAGAGCGGATGTCACAAGCGGCAAGATTTGAAAACACCGGTGGTTTTTAAGAACGTCGTTTTCAACCATCCCCAGCATATCGAACAGATGCGGCAGGCAAAAGCAGCTTCGCTGCACGACCTGTCACTCCCAGATTGTGCAGGGCGCCCACATGATCGTGACCGACGTGGAGTGCTTCATCTGCCACTTCTACAAGACGAAGGGACAGAAGGAATATATAACGGGCTGCGGCTCCTGCCACTTCGAAGCGCGGGGCGATATCAAGGTGAGCCCGACATTCACTTTTAACCACAAGAGCTATATTGCCAGCGGCGATCAAGTGTGAGCGCTGCCATACCAAGGTCGTCATCGGGCGACGGAACGTACGCGAGTTGGTCTGTTGCAGTGTCATAATAAGAGAGAGATGGTTGAGAAGCAGTACACGCCGGAGGTTCTGCACAAGAACCACGTAACCGACCACAAGGTGGAGTGTTTCAACTGCCACTCGGCCATCAAGCATCAGATCTCCGGATTGCACTACAAGGGGCAGCCAGCAGAAGGCTGTTCGGAATGCCATCTGGCCGGGTAAACATGTTGAGAAGGTCAACATGTATCTTGGGAAGGGGGCCCGGCTGGTTGAAGATCACCCCAACAGGATGTCGATCATCAACATGGACTGTAATGTCTGCCATGAATCCTGGCAGGGACCTAAACCCCTTAGAACGAATTGCAGGGATTGCCACGGCACCTTGACGGACGGCATGTTAGACCAGTGGGAGAAGCTCCTGAAGGATAATCTCCAGCAGCTCGACAAGAAGATTTCGGAGGTGAAGGCGGGTGCGGAGAAGAGGCCGCTCGACAGCGCCACAAAGAAAAAGCTCGACGATGCTATTTATAACTACGATTTCCTGGTAAAGGGAAACGGCATACACAACATCGTATACGCCATGAAGATTGTGCAGGCAACGCAAGAATGCCCTGCAGGAAGTCGAGGCAAAGGAAAAGGGTGGGTCGGCAAAAACGGTTCCCTTCAAGTTATCATGCACAGGCATCTGTCACGTAGACATAGCGGATAGAAAGGTCCCGTTCGGCAAGACAACATTCCCTCACGCTATCCATGCCGAGGGAGAAGATTCCTGCCTGAAGTGTCACAGTGAGTACGCGGTGCACGGGCAGACAAGGATCAAGGTCTGCGCAGAGTGTCACCATGGCGAAGGCATGGGAAAGGTGAGCTGTCAGGATTGCCACAGGGCCGAAGAGAAGATGTTCAGGGGCCAGGGCGTGAAGGGTGTCAAGGAGATGCGAGACTGCGATGCTGGGCAGAGTGACCTGCAAGCAGTGTCATGTCAGCGTCAAACAGGCCAAGAAGGAGAACATGGGGAGCATCAAGAGCGCGTGCGCGGCCTGTCACGGCAAGGAGTATCAGGCACTAGTGGACGACTGGGCAGCCCAGGACAAGAAAGTAAGGACCCAGTACACGGAAAAGCTCGCTGCCTATGAAAAGGATATAACGGCCATTGAGACCAAGGACGGGAGACACTCCGTGCCGCTCCGGGCGGCCCTCGATGAGATCCAGCAGGATATGAAGTTCGTCCTGGACGGCAGATGGTCGCACAATCCGCAGTACGCGGAGACGATCGCGGCGAAGATCAGCAAGAATGTTCAGGCTCTCGACGAAATGATAAACGCCAAGAAGGCGGGGAAGGAGATATTCCTCACCGCACCGCAGATGAAACAGGAAGAAGATAAAGCAGGTTGAGGTAAAGACTAAGGCGAAGGTTAAGACAGAGACCAGTTATGGATAGACTCTTCTTTACCTTCTCTTGCTCTTACCTCTACCTGTTTTTACCTGTCCTTTACTTTTCCTTTCCCGCCGCCACCCATCTTAGTTACATCGACGAAGGGCACAGCCCCTCCGGAGACTTGAGGTAAAATCCCGTTCCATTTCTCGATACCTTTGTACTGCACGAGGATCGGGCTGATCGACCGTGACAGGGCGTCATTGGCTTTGGCCTGCCCTTGAGCCACGACGAGAATCGATTCAGCCTCTCCTTTTGCCGTGGCAACCTTTTGCTGCGCTTCGATCTCGCGTTGGGCCAGGACCTGTTTCTGGGTTTCCACCTGCTGCTGGGCCACCTGCTTGGCCTCGACCGCCCCTTCATAACCCGGAGAGAATCGGATGTTGGCAAAGTAGATGTCATCGACGATGATGTGATACCTCGACAGGTTATCTCCCAATTTTGTCATCGCCCTCTTCCGGATCTCCTCCCTCTTGGGAAGAATCTCCCCGATCGGGTACGTCGGCACAACCTCTTTGACGAAGTCGTTGAAGGCCGGGTCGATCACCTTGTCCGCAAAATCGAGTCCCACTTTCTGGTAGAGGTCGTTGACATACGCCGGATCGATATGGAAGTTCATCATGCCCGTCATTTTCACCATCTGGTATTCCTTTGAGGAGGCATCGATCTCCTTGAAGGGATGGGGTTG
The DNA here is from genome assembly GCA_963821605.1 of uncultured delta proteobacterium. Lineage (GTDB taxonomy): Bacteria > Desulfobacterota > Syntrophorhabdia > Syntrophorhabdales > WCHB1-27 > JADGQN01. The sequence goes on from CAWGEZ010000048.1 coordinate 12,622, forward strand.
CACCTTGACATCGACCTTGATGACGCTTTCGGCAATGGGTACCTTGAAGTTGAGCCCCTCCCCCATGATTCGCTTCTCCACACTCCCCCAGAAGAGGACAACGCCCCTGTGGCCGGCCGGGATGATGACAAAGGTGCCCCAACCAATGATAAGGATGATGAGGACCACAATGAGTCAGTCCAAGATTGCGTGGCTTCGGGAATTTTAATTCACTGATATCTACAGTTCTATCCGGCATAATCACCCTCCCTTGTTAGTATGGTAGAGACCTTACGGCTTCCTGTGAGCAGCCTCTGCGCGATCATCAACGTCACCCTATCATAGCACCCTTTCCGGAATTCCGATAATCAATTCTTCGGGAGGCCATAGTAATTTGCATTCAGAACAGAGCAAGGCGTCGGGAAAAAGGGCTGTTGCTTCAAAGACCTCCGAAGCAACAGCCCTGAAAGGCGGGTGTTATCGATAGAGGTCCTTAATCACATCCTCCATGCCGCCCAGTTCTTCAAGCGATTTCCTGGTCGGGACCAGTGTCTCTTTATTCCAGTCTATACTCTCAAAGAAACCGTCTGCCAATGTTGCGGTGATCCACGGTCACGCCCTTCAGAGGGCCCTCTGCAAGGGGCGGATCTCCAACGCATCTTTTTGGAAGCTGACTGTCAGCGCGCTTCTGGCCCTCGCGCAGATTGAACACGTGCCTCATATTCATGATCCGCTTTCCTGTCCGAAGCACATCCTCTTCTTTGAAGTCCCAACCCGTGACGGCTTCAATGAGGCCTGCCAGGGCACCCTGTGGCATGGAGAATCCTCCAAAAAGACACGAACCGCCGGCATTGACTATCTCGGTGTGACAGGTGAATGCCACATCCATCTGCCCCCTTCCATCGTAATTGTACTTTACTTCGTTGGGAGACTGGAAATCGGGAATGCCTAACCCCCCTTTGACGTGTCGCGCCGGCGTGGGATCGCACTGGTAGGTCCTCGCAAACCTGGGTGAAAACCGGGGATCGTGCATGGGAAGTTCGATACCCTGTACCGTTTGAAGGTATTCCGTCCCTTTCCCCAGTTTAGCCGCAGCCTTCGCCGAGCCCAGGGCCAAGACCTTCCCGAAACCTTTCTGTTCGGCAATCGCTTCTGTAAGGGCCACAATGGCGTCGCTGTTGCCCCACTTCAGCTCAATCCCCCCGGTCTCCTTCTGGGTGAATATCCCGTTTTCATAGCATTCGATTGCCCAGGCAATGGTGGCACCGACCGATATGGTGTCCAGACCGTATCGATTACAAATGTGGTTACACTTTATGATCGATTCCGCATCATCATTCAAAGCCATGGTCCCAAAGGCCGCCAATGTCTCATATTCGGGGCGGTCCGTTTCTCCCACCGGCCACTTCCCATCGTCCACCTTGTAATGTGCCCCGCAGGCCAGAGGGCATTGGGCGCACGCATACTTCCTGGTGTTATAGCGGGCATCAAAGGTGAAGGTTGCAAGCTTTGTCAGAGATGCCTCTCCCATGTCGACAGCGCCCGCACCGCCCCAGTTCTTTGCGGGAGAATCTCCCGTCAGACCGGCGCCCGCTGTAATGCCACCTGTTCCATAGGCGCCCCAGAGCTTAACCTGTTCGACTGTGGGCCCGTTCTTCATGTGATTCAAGATTTCGGCATTGATTTTTTTCAGCTTCTCGGGATCGGCTACGGGAATCTCCTTCGTGCCTCTCACCGCAACAGCCTTGAGGTTTTTTGAACCCATCACTGCTCCGCAGCCGCCGCGGCCGGCTGCCCGGTGTTTGTCATTGATGACGCAAGCCATGAGGGATTGCCGCTCACCTGCAGGCCCAATGAGCGCAGCCCGAAGATTGCTTTCCCCCGTTTCTTGAATCAAGGCCTCCAACGTCTCAACGCTGTCTTTTCCCCAGAGTGACCGTGCGTCTCTTATTTCAGTCTTGCCATCTTTTATAAAAAGATAGACGGGCTTATCCGAAGCGCCTGATACGAATACGGCGTCAAAGCCGGCCTTTTTCAGCTCGGGTCCGAAAGCCCCTCCTGAATTTGCGTCATTCCATCCGCCTGTCACGGGAGACTTGCAGACAACCGTGTATCTGCCGCCAAAGAGGGCTCCTGTTCCGTTCAGCGGTCCGGAAACAAAACCTAGAACGTTGTCGGGGCCGAGGGGATCGATACCCGGTTTCATCATGCTGTAGAGCAGGCGGGCCCCGATACCGTATCCGCCGACAAAGTCTTTGGCCAATTCCTCTGAAAGCGGCCGTTCTTCGAAAGTTCCTTTCGTCAGGTCTACGAAAAGTAATTTGCCTGCGTATCCGCCTTTCATCTGGTTCCTCCGCGTTAATAAATTTTGTGATGGCAAAAAATTCTAACACTGATAAGAATCAAAAGCCACTATTGCAATTCTCCGGTCTCTTCGGTATCTTTAACCGTTGGCCCGATGCCTCACAAAGGGTAAAGGAGAAAGAGTTGTGCTTCATGGCTCACGGTTAATCGAACCTGTCCGTCTGATCGTCCTTACAGGCGGTCCATGCTCCGGAAAGAGTTCGTCCCTCGCCTATCTTACGGAAAAATTATCCGACCACGGTTTCATGGTCTTCGTCGTACCCGAGACCGCGACCCTGATTACCAACAACGGTATCGACCGGCGCAAGATGAATAACATGAGCCAGGTGGTGATGTACGAAGAGGCCATTCTGGACATGCAGCTCTCCTTTGAAGAGACGTACGCAAGGGCGGTGAGCCGCATATTCCCGGAACGAAAAAAAGTGATGCTCCTCGACCGGGGTGTTATGGATATAAAGGCCTTTATCCCGAAGGATGCGTTCAGGGAGATGTTGAAGAGGAAAGGGTTAAAAGAGGTGAGCCTCCGTGATCGTTATCACGGGGTTGTCCATCTGGTGACGGCAGCGGAAGGGGCACGTGAGTTCTACACCGGGGAGAACAACGGGGCGCGCATCGAAACCCCCGAGGAAGCCATCCGCATCGACCGGAGCATACGGGAAAGCTGGCTCGGCCATCCGCATTTCAAAATCATCGATAACAGGACCGATTTTGAGGGTAAGATCAGGAGGACCTTCACCGCCATCTCTCAGCTTCTTGGCATACCGGCGCCATCCGCCGTAAAGGAAAAGTTTATCGTCAGGGACGTGCGGTACGACCAATTACCGGCTCATCAGGTTATCGGGGTAGAGCAGGTCTTCCTGCGCACAAAGAACCGGGATGAAGAGATACGGATCCGGAAACGGGGGCAGGAGGACTCCTGCCTCTATTTTCTTACAAGGACAAGAAAGACCCCTTTCCCCGTCAATGAGGAAGAGCTGATAGACGAGCAGCAGTACGTGAACCTCAAAAAATTAATAGATCCTAAGACTGAGATCCTGATAAAGGAACGCATCTGTTTTTTGTGGAATGGTCAACACTTCGAGCTGGATAGGTACCAGGGAAGGCACGAGGGTCTTGACGTGCTCGGAGTGGAACCTGCGGAAGACGAGGGGGCGAGCGTTCATATACCGCCCTTTATTTCTGTTGAGAAGAATATCACCAATAATCCTCGCTACAGCGAGAGGGGTATCGCAGGTCAGAAGAAAGGCCCTGCTGCTTGATTACAGGTCTATGATTGGTCGCGGCTAAGGCGACCGTAGAGACCAGGGAGGACGCATGGGTGGAATGAAGAAAGCACGTATCGCCGGTATGGTGCTGCTCGCATCCCTGGCGCTCTCCTGCGCCGGCAACACGGGCTTCGTGAACTACAGGGAAGGTCTGTTCCAGGGCTACCGATCTCTTCAGCACAGAGACTACGAGCCTGCTCTGCAGCAATTCCTGCGGGCAAACCAGGGCGATCCCGGCAGCGCCTGGCCTCTGGCACTGGCAGGGCAGGCGGCCTATCAGATGGGTAACTACGGCCAGGCGAGCCAGTACCTGACGCAGGCAGAGGGCCTTGTCAAAGGACAGAACTATGCGTATCTCGTCGTGAAAGCATACCAGACGCTCATTGCCTTCAAGGAAAACAGGCAGCAGGAGGGAATGGCGGCGCTTGCCGAGTATGTGCGGGTCCTCGGGTCTCGGTTCTTCTATCCCGACAAGACCTATTATGACGTGGAGCGTATCTACCAATCGGGAAATATCGCACTCCCGGCACTGGAAGAATTGATCAACGACCAGATGAGCCGCTACGAGAGCGACGCGTTCCAGTGGGGATGGATGCTCCAGTAAGAGGGCAGGGCGGGCTTCAGCTAAGGTGCGTGTTTATCTCTTGCTCAGTTCGGCATACCTGAAACAATCCGTCGTGTGATCATTCACCATGCCTATTGCTTGCATGAAGGCGTAGCAGATGGTCGGACCAACGAATCTGAATCCCCTCCTGGCGAGGTCCTTGCTCATAGCATCTGCTTCGGCTGTCTTACTTGGCACTTCTTCCATCGTTCTCCAGGAGTTCTGCTTCGGCTTACCCCCTGCGAATTGCCATAGGTAGGCATCGAAGCTGCCCCACTCCTCGCGCACCTTGAGAAAAGCCCGGGCATTCTCGATCGCAGCCTTTATTTTCAGTCTGTTCCGGATGATACCTTTGTCTTCCATCAACCGCTCAACTCTTTTGCTATCGTACGCGGCTATCTTCTCCGCATCAAACCCGTCGAAAGCCCGCCTGTAGTTTTCTCTTTTCTTGAGAACAGTGAGCCAGCTCAACCCGGCCTGAGCCCCTTCTAATATCAGCAGTTCGAATAGCTTTCCGTCATCATGGGCAGGGACTCCCCATTCCTCGTCGTGGTATTTCTTGTAAGGCTCAAAATCGGTTACCCACTTGCATCTCTTTTTCACTCTGCGTTCCTATCTAAGTTTCTCTCTATTTTTGTCGAGCGACGCCAGTTCCTGGACCCCGCCGGCGCCGAATTTCTTTATCTTTACTCCTCCCGGCATCTTGGGAAAATCAGAGAAAACAGACAGCTCATCCGGCAGTTTGTGCTTCGCTACCTTGTCCTTCAAGAAGTCGCGGACCTCCTTCAGAGAGATCTGAGCATTCTCCCTGGGTATGACACACGCGCAGATGCTTTCTCCTAAAACAGGATTTGGTGTTCCTACGATGCAAACCTGGGATACGGCCGGATGCTGCAGAATCAGCGATTCGATTTCTGACGGGTATATCTTGAGCCCGCCCCGGTTTATCAAGTCCTTGCTTCTCCCGTGCATTCTGATAAACCCTTGCTCGTCGATGGATATCAGGTCGCCGGTGTGCAGCCACCCATCTTTTTCCAGTTGCTTATCGGTTTCCTCGGGATTCTGCCAATAACCTTTCAGGACGTTAGGCCCTTTAACCATCATCTCACCGACCTCGCCCGTACTGACCTGCTTGCCGGTACCCGGATCGATAGCTTTAATCTGGGTCCCCGGAATCGGCTTCCCAACGCTCTTCTTCCGAATTTCGAGCGGTGTCCCGAAGGGGCACATGGTGCCTGCTCCCGGACCGACTTCTGAATTGCCCCAGGAAGATGATAAGTATATATTCCTGTCCTCTCCCCATTGGATCACTTCTTCCGGGCATATCTGACCCGCAAGATAGCCGGCCCGCAGACTGGAGAGGTCATACTTATCAAGGTTCGGATGATTCATCTCCATGATGTAATGAGAAGGAGACCCGTGCTGGATCGTCGGCTTTTGGGCATCGATGGTTTTTAACGCCTGTTCCGCGTTGAACGTTTCGAGCAGGATCACGGACGCCTGAATCAGGACCGGTTGGAGAAGCGTGGTCCCGCAACCATACGAATGGCACATGGGGAGTATGCCCAGGAAGAGATCGTCCGCCGTTGCTCTAACACCACGGACATGCGAATATCCCCCCCTTACCGCCTGATAGTGGCTGATCATCGAACCCTTCGGAACTCCGGTTGTCCCGGACGTGTATATCAGCATGGAAAGATCGCGATGGACGTCAATCGGCTGTTTCGTGAATGCCTTTTTCGTCCCCGCTCGCTACCATCTCTTCAAACGGAAAAACTCCTTGTCCGCTCCCTCCCCCCAGCGAAATTACGGATGAGAGATGCGGAAGACTATTTCTTAACTCCTGAACCAGCCCGAAATTGTCAAAGCCTTCCTTCCCCTTCTCGACAAAGATCGCCTTGGCTTGAGAATTGCCGAGAATGAATGTGAGCTCGTGACTCCTATAGCCTGGATTGACCCAGGCCACTATGGCCCCGATCTTCTGCAGAGCGTAAAAGGTGATATAGAATTCGAGACGATTAAACATATATATAGCGACCCTGTCCCCTTTTGCGACCCCGGTTTCCTGAAGGCTTGCGGCCAGCGCAGTCGATTGTTCATCGAGCTGCCGGAACGTAAGGGTCTGATCCTTAAAGAAGACGCATACCTTTTCGGGAACCATGTGTGCGCTTCTTTGCAGAACTTCCCCAACAGACAGGTGCTCTATATCTTCGTAGTTTGTGGTACTGCCCGGACTACCCATCATTGCCCCCTTGTCTTGGTCTCAGTCCGATCTATTCTTCCCACTTTCCTTTGCAATCCGGTTTGCTAATTGAGTGCCGAGCCTCCGTCTACAAGGATCGTCTGTCCGGTAATGAAATCACTGTCATCGGAGGAGAGAAAGACTATGGTCCCCGTCAAATCTTCCGGTGTTTCCGGACGTTTGATGCAGCGGCTGCCAACCGTCATCTTTCTCACTTCCGGAGGATCCTGAGGGTTCTCTTTCAGGAACTCGGTCTCCGTGTATCCGGGCGCGATCGTATTCACATTGATGCCCGCATCGCCCACTTCCCGCGCCATCGAGCGTGATAGGGCAACATTGCCCCCTTTCGAGACAACATAGTGGAGAAAGTTAGGTAAACCTTTATAGAACGTGCCTGACGATACGTTAATAATCTTTCCCTTCCCCTGCTTCTTCATCTGCGGATAGACCGCCTTGGCGCATAAGAATGGCCCTTTAAGATTTACGGCCATCACCTTGTCCCATTCATTGACCGGGATCTCCCAGAATGGCTTCTTCACCAGGTCGCCAAACAGGGCCGCATTGTTGACAAGGATATCGATCCTGCCGAACCGTTCCACGACCTTACGGGCCATCTCCTGCGTGCTCTGCTCACTTGTCACGTCTGTATTCACGTAGAGTGCCTCGCCACCCTGCGCCGCGACGGCATCCACCGTCTCTTTGCCGTCAAGAATATCGGCAACGACCACCTTGGCTCCTTCTTTCGCGAGACGCAGGGCATAGATCCTTCCCAGCCCCCTCGCCGCTCCGGTCACAATTGCAACTCTGTCTTTCAGTCTCATCAGTTCCTCCCTTAGGTTGCGCAACCAAATTGACCAAACCGATTGTCTGATAATTGCTACTATGTCAATATGGGCAATTTGTTGTCAAGAGAAAAATGGCCCCGGTGTTAGGGTATGCGCTGACCGTCAGGCCTAAGAAGGCCATGGATCAAGCCTGTAGCACGCTCCTCCTGAACGTGGTAGAATGAGCCGTACAGAGGCCATAAAAGGCCACAACAGCGAAGGAGGGAAGAGTGACATGAAGGTCGTCGCATTTAACGGCAGCCCCAGGAAGGACGGCAACACGTACGTCCTGATCAACCGGCTCCTTAGTGAGCTTGAGCGCGAAGGGATCGAAACAGAGCTTGTACAGCTTTCCGAGAAGGAGATCAGGGGATGTATCGCTTGCTTCAAATGTCATGAGAACCAGGATCAGCGTTGCGCCGTAAAGAAGGATGCGGCCAATGAATATATAGAAAAGATAACAAAGGCTCAGGGCATCGTGTTGGGCTCTCCCGTCTACTTCCAGGACGTTACCCCGGAGATGAAGGCCTTGATCGACCGTGCAGGTTTTGTCGGTCTGGCGAACGGGAAGATGTACAGGAACAAAGTTGGAGCTTCAATTGCCTGTTTCCGCCGCTCCGGAGGCATGCACACGGTCGATGCGATGAATCATTTCTTTTTAAGTAATGAGGTGATTATTGTTGGACGAGCCCTGGGTGTCGCCAGGGAAAAAGGAGATGTCGAGAAGGACGAAGAGGGCATGCAGATAGCCAGCACCCTCGGACAAAGAATGGCCTGGCTCCTGAAAAGGCTGTAACCCTAGGGCGCCTTCTGCTTGTAAGTGCACCAATTTAATATTTTGGCAAATGAGCCGATGATTCTATGAAAAGCTATGGACCGCACGATGTTGATGGAAAGCCAGGGGCTTCATGCGGCCGGGCCATGGATTGGCGGCGGCGAACAAGAATCATGTAAACGCTGGAGAGAAAAGAAATGACCGAATTGCCTTTCAGGCTGAGAGGAAAGATTTTCAGGAGCGCGATGCCGTTTTGCGTGTATGACGAGAAGCGGACGCTCTTTGCCCAGTTCCAGAGAAGTCAGATATCAGTTGTCCTCGTTTTGGCCGGACGTAAGGAGTGTCTGGAGAGGACAGGCATAGACCTTATCGATTTTTACCAGCGAGTCCGGCTTGCAGGTAATCCACCTGCCGATACCGGACTTCGGGGTTCCCCGTAAATCTGCTGTGAAGCAAGTCCTTCAAAAGGTTATTAGACTGGCAAATGATGGACACAACGTCGTAATTCACTGCTTCGCAGGTGTTGGACGGACAGGGACAATAGCGGCTTGCCTCGCCGGCGAGGTTTTTGGTGTTTCGGGAGGGGAAGCCATCAGGCGCGTGAGAATGTGGATAGGGGACGGCTCGGTGGAAACGCATGAACAGAAGAGGTTCGTGATAGAGTATTGTGGTGAAGAAGAATAATGGCGAGCAAGGCAACATACCTCGGGACGGTGGTGGCGAACGATCCGTGGTACAAGGGGTGCCTGAGGGCCGGATTTCCTTCGATCGGTGAGGGGGAGTTCTGGCTCGACCGGAAGGGCTTTTACTACCTGGGTAAGGGCGGTGGCGCCGGCGTGCTCATATCAATGGACGGTATCCTTGAGGTCAGGCTGGGAAGGTGGCATGCACGGAGCCTCAGGCTGAAAGGTAACATCCTGAAGATCACATGGAAGAAGAGTGGCAGAACGTTAGTCTCGGGCTTTGTGATGGACGGGGCGCGCCAGGTGAGGGAGGCGCTGACCACAAAAGGATGGGCGTAATAATTGTCGCGGTATAGTTGATCGAAACGGCGCGGGCCGTTACGTATTCTTGCCTCTTGCGCAGTTGGTTCTGTTGCTATACTATTACGTCAATAGTACGCCGGAAAAAACTCGTTTGAGGAGGTTCGTATGAATACTGCTATTGAATTTCTAAAAGCCAATAAGGCTTTTCATATTGCCACGGTCGATGGAACCAAAGCAAGGGTTCGTCCTTTCAGTTTCGTAATGAAGAGGAATAACGCGCTCTATTTCTGCACGAACAGAACCAAGGACGTATACAAGCAGCTGTTCCAGAATCCCGACATCGAGATTTCTTCTGTGGGAGCTAACGGTACGTGGCTGAGGGTAAGAGGAAGAATCGCCTTCGACGAGACCCGCGATTCAAAAGCGCAGGTTTTCGTGGAGAACCCTGATCTTCTGAAGAGATACAACAAAGGGGCGGACGATGAACTTTTTTTAACCTTCTATTTCACTGACGCGGTGGCAACGCTCTATTCATTCACCGAGGCCCCGAAGGTCATTCCGCTGTTTTAGAAGCCGGCGGGGCCGCGGGTATCGAGACGATTACAGTTTAAACAAAAGGTCCGTATAATTGGGTACCGGCCACATATCTGTGGGAACGATCATTTCCAGCGCGTCCACATCCGTGCGTAATGCCTGCATTGCCGTGACCACCTTGTCCCGGTAGCTTTCAGACTTCTTGACGGTATCGGCGATCCCTTGAGACTTGGCCACCGCTGCTTCGACCTTGCCCAGGTTCTTGTATGAAGAGTCTATCAGGGAAGCCAGTTCTTTCAAAAGATCTTTCTGGACGGATGGCGAAACCGACACGGACTGGAAACTGCCTATGGAGTCTGCGAGAAAGGTCGCATATTCAATCGCCGCGGGCAAGAACTGCTTCTTGACCATGTCGATCGCGGCCAGTGCTTCGATATTAATCTGCTTCGCATACGTCTCGACGTAGATATCGTACCGCGAATGGAGTTCCTTGTGGGACAGGACGTCATACTTCTCGAAGAGTTTAAAGGCCTTATCAGTGACCAATGCCTTTAGTGCATCGACGGAGTTCGCTACATTGGGAAGCCCCCGCTTCTTCGCCTCATTCATCCATTCTTCGGCATAGTTATTCCCATTGAAGATGACGCGGTTATGCTTCTTGTAGGTTTCCTTGATGATGGCCGCAGCTTCGGCATTCTTGTCCTTTGCCTTCTCCAGGCGGGTAGCGATTTCGTCGAGGGCTTCGGCCGCGATGGTATTCAGGGCGACGTTCGGTCCCGCGATGGACTGCGCGGAGCCGACCGTCCTGAATTCGAACTTGTTACCGGTAAAGGCGAAGGGAGAGGTCCTGTTGCGGTCGGTGTTGTCCTTGGGAATGGCGGGCAGCGTGTCCACGCCGACGTTCATAAACTGTTTCCCTTTGGCTGTGATCTTCTGCCCTTTCGAAATCTTCTCCAGGATCTCCGTTAAGTCATCACCCATGAAGATGGAGATAATGGCCGGCGGCGCCTCGTTGGCGCCCAGGCGGTGATCGTTTCCGGCGTGCGCGCAGGTGGCCCGCAGGATGTCCGCATGGGTATCGACGGCCTTTAACAGTGCGCTCAGGAAAAGCAGGAACTGGACATTTTCACTGGGTGTGTGACCGGGCTCCAGCAGATTGATGCCGTCATCCGTGGAGAGGGACCAGTTGTTGTGCTTGCCGGAACCGTTAATGCCGGCATACGGCTTTTCATGAAGCAGGCAGACCAGGTCATGACGGAAGGCCACCTTCTGCATGGTCTCCATGACAAGCTGGTTGTGGTCGGTGGCGATGTTCGTCGTGGCAAATACGGGGGCCATCTCGTACTGCGCCGGAGCCACCTCGTTGTGCTGGGTTTTGGACGTGATGCCCATTTTCCAGAGTTCGGTATTGAGGTCCTGCATGTACGCGGAAACCCTGTCCTTAATTGCGCCGAAGTACTGGTCCTCGAGTTCCTGACCTTTGGGCGCGGGCGCTCCGAAGATCGTTCGTCCTGTCAGCATCAGATCGATCCGCTCCAGATAGAATTTCTTGTCGACCAGGAAGTATTCCTGTTCGGGACCTACGGTCGCCGTTACCTTCGTGGAGGTGGCATTGCCCAGAGCCCTTAAGACCCGCAGCGCCTGTTTGGACACCGCCTTCATGGACCGCAGCAGCGGCGTCTTTTTGTCGAGGGCTTCGCCATTATACGAGTAGAAGGCGGTCGGAATCGTGAGGGTAACGTTGCCGCCTTCATCTGTTTTCAGGAATGCGGGCGAGGTGCAATCCCAGGCAGTATAACCTCTCGCTTCGAAGGTGGCGCGCAGGCCGCCGCTGGGAAAGGACGATGCGTCCGGCTCGCCCTGGATCAGCTGCTTGCCGGAAAATTCCACGATCACGCTGCCGTCGGAGGCCGGGGAAATGAACGAGTCATGTTTTTCGGCGGTCATGCCGGTCAAGGGCTGGAACCAGTGCGTATAGTGGGTCGCGCCCTTTCTCGATGGCCCAATCCTTCATGGCGTTTGCGACCACGTCGGCAACATCGGGACGTAGTGGTGTGCCTTTTTCAATGGTTTCCTTCAGAGCCCTGTAAATCTCCTTGGGCAGCCGCTCTTTGCATGACCTTATCGTTGAAAACGTTTGAACCAAATAGCTCCGTAAGCTCCATGACTTTCTCCTTTTGCGGAATATATACCCCGACGCTTCCATTATCCTAAGCCGGAATGAGCACGGTGTCAAATCAGTAAGCTCCCATTAGGCCGAAGCACCTCCGGAGAACGGTTGCATAAATCCTTCGAAAATTTGAGGTTCTCTGGTAATCTCAATGAGAGAGATAGACGTCGGGCTGCAGCGCTTTGATGAAGTCTCTGAACCGCTGAATCCATACGTCGTATCTCCTGGACTTCAGTGACACCACAGAGACATCCGGAAGCAGAGAGTGGTTGAAAGGGATCGCTTTCAAGAACCGTTCCTCTCCCGTGGAAAGCGCCCGTTTGCTGTTGATGGCTACTCCTTGATCTTGCAGAACAGACTCTATAATGAACTCTGTACTCTTTGCCTCCATCAAAATAGCGGGGGTTGCATTCATCTCTTTCGGGGCCGACAGCACGATCTTTCTGGTATAAAAAGAATTTAATTGACATGTCAAAGCGATTATTCCTAAAGTTGTACCAGTAAATCCGAACGCCGGAGTTTGCAATGCCTTCAGCGCCAAGCAAAAGGATCAGATCGGCCCTCAATAGGGTGAGGCAAAAGGGCGTGTGTTGCATTCGTCGCTCATAGCCTGACAGGTATACCAGACAAGCTCGGAGGAAGGGAAACATGACCAAGTCAGTGGCAATCGTGGGGACCCTTGATACAAAAGGAAAAGAAATCAAATATCTCAAGGAAGGTATAGAGGCGCGAGGCCACAACGTTGTAGTGGTAGATGTGGGCGTGCTGGGCACACCCTTGTTTGAGCCGGCTATCAGGCGGGAGCAGGTGGCCCAGGCGGCAGGTTCAAGCATCGAGGAACTTACCGGGTTGCACAGTGAATCGAAGGCCATAGCCGGGATGGCAAAGGGGGCGTCGAAACTCGTTGCCGGCCTTGTTTCCAGCGGCGGGCTGGACGGAGTGCTCGCCCTCGGAGGCACCATGGGCACGTCGCTCGCCCTGGAAGTGATGGGGGCGCTGCCCATAGGGGTGCCGAAGTTGATATTGTCGACCGTTGCCTTTTCTCCAGCGATACCCGCTGACATGATCAAAGGGGACGTAATGATGCTGCAATGGGTGGCGGGTCTGCAGGGCATCAACAGTATCAACAGGAAGGTACTCGATGTAGCCTTAGGAGCAATCTCCGGTGCCGCCGAGGTCTATGACGGAAAACCGATTTCTAAGACAAAGACGAGGATAGGAATGACGGCGATGGGGTCGGCTCCGTGCAGATACGTGAACTGGCTCCGGCCCGCGCTTGAAGAGAAGGGATATGAAGTAGCAGTCTTTCACGCCACCGGCATGGGCGGCAGAATGTTTGAACAGGCCGTCGCAGACGGGTTGATTGACATAGCCCTGGACCTGGAACTGACAGAACTTGCAAATGAGCTGTGCGGCGGACTTCTCTCTGCCGGGAAGCACCGGTTGGAAGCTGCGGGCGCTAAAGGTATTCCCCAAATAGTGGCCCCAACGGTCAATGTGTTCATGCTGGCAACGGGCCGGCCAATCCCCCGTAAGGTCAAGGACCGGCCAACGCGCCGGCACAACTCGCTGGTGACCAATTATATAACGAGCTGGAAAGAGAAAGAGGTCTTGGGTAAGCTCATTGCACAGAAACTGAACAGGGCAAAAGGGCCGGTCACCGTGCTTATTCCGACCAGGGGGAGGTACCCGCTCGATCAGAAGATGGAAGGCACGTGGGTCGACGACGCTCGGGAGATGGCCGCAGTCACCGGACCGTTGAAGAGCCATTTGAAGCCAACGGTCAACGTCGTCGAAGTGGACGCGGCGATGAACGAACAGGCGTACACCGATAAGTTGCTGGAGACCATTGATGAGATGGTCGAGACCTATCTAAAAAAGCCGCAGTGAATAGGACCGATCCGGCGAAGGAGAGGAGATTCTGATGAGGCTGCAGCTCGATAAAATTTTCATTGACCGTGTCCGGTTTGCAAACGAGACGCAAATCAATAAGGGGCTCCTTCGCATTGATCGCGAGGAACTCCAGGGCATACTGAGAGAGGACGGAAGACTCGGTCACGTCGAGATCGAGCTGGCCTGTCCCGGAGAAAGCTGCAGGATACTCCAGGTGGTCGACGTGATCGAACCCAGGGCCAAAACGGGCGACAGCGAAGGGGATTTCCCCGGTGCTCTCGGAAAGCAGGGGACCGTCGGCAAGGGCAAGACGATCGTGCTCAGCGGGGCTGCCGTGCTGCTGAGCGAGCAGCGCGAAGAGGCAAAGGGGACAAAGGCGGCACATGGCGAATTTATCGACATGACAGGAGATGCGGCGGACATCAGCGCCTACGGAAAGACCTGCAACATTGTGCTGCTCCCTCAGCCGGCAGAGGGAGTTGGCCCCACAGAGTACAAAATCGCTCTGAAGATCGCCGGGCTCAAAGCGGCCGTCTACCTGGCGCGTGCCGGGAGGGATCTCTCGCCTGACGCGACGGAAGTTTACGAGCTGCCTCCCTTGACCGGAGTCACGAAGGGACTTGATGGTCTGCCGAAAGTTGCGTACATATACCAGGTGCTCACGACTCAGTTGGGATCGATACCGGGGCACCCCATCCTGTATGGGATAGCCATTGATGGGATGCTACCTACTATCATCCACCCCAACGAAGTGCTCGACGGTGCCATCGTCACCCCCTATCGCTCACAGGCCATGGATACCTATGATATCCAAAATCATGCTGTGATCCGCGAGCTTTACCGGCGACACGGGAAAGATCTCTGCTTCGTGGGTGTCATCATGACCATAGCCGGCAACAATCAACCTGAAAACGACAGGACCGCAATTATGGCTGCACGCATGGCGAAATGGAGCTTGGGAGCAGAAGGTGTTGTCCTCACAAAGAGTGGTGGAGGTGCGCCTGAAGTGCCCATGGCCCAGACCGCCCGTAGATGCGAAGAGTTGGGTATGAAGGTCGCCGTTGCCATGGCACACTACGCTGCAGATGAAAGTGATTCATCCTTCGACGGCGGTATTATATTCAATGTGCCGGAAGTAAATGCCATCGTGAGCATGGGAACCCCGTGGGCAACGGTTACCGTCCCCCGTGTGGACAGACTGATAGGCCATGCGGCTCCCGGGTCGGAGGACGACAGGGTGACCGGCGAGATGCGGACGCAGGTGCGGTGGATAAGGGGGGCGACCACTCAATTGGGGAGTTCGAGGCTCATTGCGGTTCGATATTGAGAGAAGCCCATGAGAGGACGATAGCGGAGGTTCAATGCAAAAGAACGGCCTGAGAGTGGTCCATTATCTCAATCAGTTTTTCGGGGGGATCGGAGGAGAAGACAAGGCTTCCGTGGGGCCCCAGGCGAAGGAAGGTGCTGTTGGCCCGGGGAGAGCGATAAATGAGGCCTTGGGGGACCGGGGCGAGGTGGTGGCCACGGTCATATGCGGCGATGACTACTTTGCTGAAAGGATGGAGGAGGGGGCGAACCAGGTAATCGAGCTGATCGCGCGTGACCGACCTGACGTCGTGCTCGCCGGTCCGGCCTTTGACGCCGGTCGTTACGGGATTGCCTGTGGCGCCGTCTGTTCGGCGGTGAATAAAAGGCTTGGTATCCCCGCTGTGACCGGGATGTACAAAGAGAACCCCGGCGTAGATCTTTTCAGGAAGGATATCTACATCGTAGAGACCGGGGATTCCGCGAGACGGATGGCTGAGACGGTCAAGAGAATGGTAAACCTCACATGCCGGCTTGCGGCCGGCCAGAAGATTGGCAAGCCTTCTGACGAGGGCTACTTTCCCCGCGGATTCCTGGTAAACGAGGTCTCTGACAAACCGGCGGCGGAGAGAGTTGTCTCCATGCTGCTCGCGAAGCTCCAGGAGAAACCGTATGACTCAGAGGTGCCTCTACCGAGTTATGATCGCGTGGCACGCGCAGTCGCTATAAAGGACTTATCCCGGGCAACTATAGCACTGGTCACAGACGGAGGATTGGTGCCCAAAGGGAACCCCGATAGAATCGAAGCCAGGGCAGCTACGAAGTTCGGTGCGTACGACATTACGGGGGTCGATGCCCTGAAACCTGAGGAGTACGGAGTATCGCACAGTGGTTATTCTGTCGCCTTTGTCGAGGAGGATCCCCATCGTCTTCTGCCTGTGGACGTTCTGCGGGATCTTGAAAAAGATGGGGTCATCGGAAAGCTCCACGAGACGTTCTACAGCACGTCGGGATGTGCCAGCATAGTCGGAAACTGCAAGAAGATGGGGGAGGGGATAGCCGCGAAGCTTAAGTCGGCTGGTGTCTCCGGCGTCATCCTGACGTCAACCTGAGGCACGAGCACGCGCTGCGGTGCAGCGCTCACGAAAGAGCTCGAACGCGCAGGATTGCCGACGGCACATGTATGCGCCATTACATCGGTGGCTCGGATGGTCGGCTCGAACAGGATCGTGCCGGTCGCAAGCATAGTGCATCCGCTGGGGAATGCGAATCTCGATGCACGTGCGGAAAAGTCATTGCGCCGGGCTTTTGTGGAGAAGGCGCTCAAGACTTTGCAGACAGACGAAGCAGTTGAGACTGAGTAACCACCGATGAATGTGATTTATACCAAGTTGCCTTCATTCATATAGCTTCGTTGCCTGCGTCGGCACGACTCCGACGTACTTATAGTACGCCTCCGTCGCTATCCTCCTGGTCGCCTTGCTCTATTTTTGAATGCAACTTGGTATTACAGATGAGGTAGCTACGCTTTATAGACTCTGCAGGCAATCCCTCGCAGGATGGGGGTGCCCATCTCAGGACTGTAGGGAGGTTTATTATCCGTCAGGACGTTTGCATTGGACGCTGCCCAGCCGTGGAGATCCTCGGCGCCTCGTTCGGGGTACCACCACCCGTGATCGATTATTACCACCGCCGGGTCAATGCTACCCACCAGCCTTGCCTTCTGCTTGATTCTGCCTCTCTTCGTTTCGATGAAGACCCAATCGCCGTCGGCTATGCCGAGGCGTTCGGCAGTTTCTGCGTGCAGTTCAACGATTGGGTCAGGTCGCAAAGTCCGGAGACCCGTAACTTGTCTCAGGTTCGAGTGTCGGAACATACCCGGCTTCCAATTGGTAAGAACAAAAGGATATTCGGATAGAGAGGGGTCGGACGGGCTGTCGCCGGGGAGCCCATGGAATGTGGGTAACGGGTCAAAGCCCCACTGCTTGAGGCTTTCCGAGTAGAGCTCAACCTTGCCTGAAGGCGTTTTAAAACCGCCTGACTGGTAGTGCCTGTACTTCTTGAGACCACTGATTGAGCCCAATTTCCTGAATTCGTTGAAACTCAGCCCCGCCGGCTTAAGGAGTTCTTCCGCCAGTTCATACTCATCCTTCCAAAAGTGCTCACCCAACCCCAGCTTCTTGCTCAACTCTATCAGTATTCTCGTATCCGACCAGCATTCACCCAGTTCGACCGCCTTCTGCTGGATTTGCGCTATGTAAAAGAATTCCGGGGAGTGGCTGATACCATCGAACTCGAGGTAGGTAGCGACCGGGAGCACGATGTCACTCATTTCAGCGGTTGGCGTCATGAACATATCGGCCACTGCGATGAAATCGAGCCTTTTGAGCGCTTCAAGCGTCTCCTGCGCGTTCGTCCATGTCGTGAGCAGGTTACCCCCTTGGATATAGGCAGCGCGAGGTCTGTAAGGTTCGCCGGTCAGAATAGCGCTCACGATGCTCTGAGGCAAGGCGTACTTGGCAATCGGTCCCAGGCGCTCCGCTCCCAGCCTTCGCGCGCGTACCTCAGGAGAAATGTGGTCTTGCAGGGTGAACGTCGGCGATCCACGGCTGATCAACGGCGGATTGCTCCATTCTATCTCTCCGCCCGGTACTCCGATGTTTCCCATGATCGATTGGAGAATGAAGATAGCGCGTTGTGTCTGCATCGCGTGCGACGTCTGCTCCAGGGCATTACCCACCTGCATCGCTGCGGGCTTCTGTTTCGCGTAGAGCCGGGCAGCCCGCCGGATCGTCTCAACGGGTACCCGCGTGATCTCCTCGACCCTTTCCAGTGGGTATTCCTCGACGTGTTTCCGCAACTCCTCAAAGCCGACCGTCCAGGCATTTACGAAGTCTGCGTCAAACAGGCCTTCGCTTATGACCACGTTGATGAGGCCCAGTGCAAGCACGAGGTCTGAGCCCGGTCGTGGCCGGATCCAGATATCTGCTTGCCGGGCCAGGTGAGTCTCCCTTGGGTCTATGACGATCAACCCTGTCCCTTTCCTCTGTGCCTCTGCTATCTGCCTATGGATCGGCACGCACGTGGCTTCCGGGTTCGATCCCCAGACGACGAAACAGGCGGGTGGGTAATCGTAATCCGGTACGAGGAAAGAGCCGAACGTCAGGTTCAACGCGCTCACCCTCGGATGGAAACAGACATAGGCCATGGATGTGATATTGGGTGAGCCAAAAGCATTGACGAGCCTGGTAAAAACGTTGTCCTGTAAACCCTTGGCCGATCCTCTCAAAAAGAGCACCGACTCTGCTCCATGTTCTGCCTTTGCGCTGTTCATCCGTTCCGCTATGGTCGTGAGTGCTTCGTTCCATGAAATCTGTTCCCACCTGCCTTGACCACGTTCTCCCGCCCTGCGCAAGGGATGCATAAGGCGGTCCGGGTGGTAGACATACTCGACTGACGCATAACCTTTGGAACAGAGCAGCCCCTTGTTCAACGGAGCATCCGGGTCCCCTTCCACTTCGACAACTTTGCCGTCACGCAGATGCGCCAGCACACCGCAGCCGGCAAAACAGATTGCACACGTGCTCTTCACTAATCCGTCTTTAAGCATTATCTCCTCAGCGATTCTATTTTATTATTGGTGCATAGTCTACTTTAGACGACGTGCGGAAATTGTCAATTAATTTGTTTTTATAGAACATAGCCAAAGGTTATACCAGCTCCTGGCTAAACCACCCCCGGAACTTCGGATTGATCGGTCGGGCAGTCAGGAACACTGGCTACACCGCCGATTTAAAGCAGCCTGAGCCAGCAACCCCCGAATCCCTCCCGTCTCAGCCGCATCAGTCAGACGGCGGATGGTGGTTGCATGGTTGCGGAATTGTTCCGTAAGCTCATAGGCATCCCTGATATCCTCCTGGTCGGCATCGTACAGGCCTTTGCCTGAATGAAGGGGAATACCGGGGAGAGGAAGAAAAGGGAGGAAATGTGCGGAGTCGGGCCCTGCTTCAATGGCAAGGCTCGAAGCTCGTTGTCTCATTGCAGGCGTTTCGCCCGGGATCCCTACAATAAACGATGCCACTGAGAAAATCCCATGACGTCTCAAGGTGCTGAATGCTTCTTTGTAACATTCGATTGATATCGGCTTATTGATCGTATTCGACATCTCCGGCTCCAGGGTTTCCACGCCCACCGAAACTCTGAGGATCCGGGCTGCTGCCATCTCCTGAACCATGCCCGGATGAGAAACAAGATCGTCCGCACGGGCCGATACCATGATGAAGGCCGGCAATCGCCCCCTTTTCAACTGCCTGCAAATTTCAACGACGCGGCGTTGGTCCGCTGCAAAATTATCGTCAGCGAAGTGGATTATCCAGGCATCATATTCATCGACGAGGCGATCGACTTCCTTAGCCACCCTTTCGGGAGAATAGGGCCTCCAGGTCTTCCCGTAGAATCGAGTAGTCTCACAAAAACCACAACTATGGGGACATCCGCGACTTGTTTCCATAAGATGAATCCCGTCGGGTGGAGTCGGCATGAGATCGCGGGCAGGAAAACCTAATTGGTCAAGAGGGCGTATCAATGGTCGGGCGGAGCCGACGACAAGATCATTTCCGTTCAGGCACGCCATGCCGTCGCTTCCCGGCTTGATCCCATCTGTCACGATAGTCCGAAATGTCACTTCGCCTTCACCAATGACAACGGCATGGGCTCCAGCCTCAAGAAGGGGCTTGTAGGCCATAGACGAGCCGTGACCGCCGACAACAAGGAGGGTATCCTTGAGACCATTAGATTTCGCGTCTATGCTGCCACCTATTGCCTCGATGAGAAGCTTGACCGGCCCAACAGAGGTGAGTCCCATGGCCGTAATGCCAAGAATGTGAGGACTGAGTGAACATATAGTATTGACGGTGTCGTCGATGGAACGATCGGTGGCATCGATAATAGTCACATCTGCCTTGTCCCTGACAGCGGATGCCAAAACACCGAGGCTGAAGGTGCCGAAGTTAAAGGAGGAACTTTCGGGCGGTTTTACCAATACGACTTTCTTTCTCACAGGATTGCCCCTGCTTCCGGCAAGAAGGACAACAAACGCCGGGGATCTTTCTTTTTCAGTTCATCGACCAACCGCACAGCAGCCGCGGCATCGGCCCGAATGTAGGCACAATGTACAGCCAAAGGTCTGCCCTCTCCCGGTCCAAACAATTCGGCGCAGGAAAAACAAGGCCCACCGCAGAGCGGCGCAGCCCAGCATTTCTTGCAAGGGGACCGTTCCTCATAGCCCCTTCCCGGGCCCGAACGGAAAGCTGAGACCAGTTTGTCATCGACCCCCGAAAAAACATTTCCGAGGGCATAACGCTCCACACCGACAAAACGAAAGCAGGGATACATTGTGCCCGCGGGGCCAATGCCATAGAAGGACCTTCCGGCGCCGCAGGGAACGCGGGTATTACCGTAGCCCATTATTCTACGAACCTTTTCAGCAAATCTTGTGAGAACAGGAATCTTACCCTTTCCTTCCCTTTTCGAGAAACGGCCCACATAATCCTGGAGAAACATTCTATAGGACTCAAGATCGGAAGAATCCGGCAGCCAGGAACCATCGTGATGGACCACGGGGACGAGTTCTATACGACTCACTCCCATGCGGGCCATATGGTCAAACACCTCTTTGGGGTTCGTGCCTCTGCATAAGACTGCCGTTACGCTGAACCTTTTGCCTATCCTTGTGACCAGTCTCCTGATCGCCGGCTTAATGAGATCGTATGTTCCGCTGTTATCCGGGAAGACCCTCGAGGCATCATGGACTGGTTTGGGGCCATCAAGACTGATCTTGACATGCCAACTCGATGCTATCAGCCATTTAGCCACTTCGTCGTTGATCAAGGTTCCATTGGTGGTGAGAAAAAACTCCGGCCTTTGAGAACCATTGCCGACTCCCATCTCTTTTATGCGCTCGTCGACCATCTTCAGTAAAGAAAAGGCAAGGAGCGGTTCGCCGCTTCCAAATCTCAGGGAAGTATGTTCGGCCACTCTACCGCCGGGAAAGAGCATATCCAGCGCAGCATCCAGTACTTTCACGCTCATAGGGCCGCGTTTGGGCTGTGAGGCGGCTTCGGCGCAGTAGCGACAGGCAAGGTTGCAGCCCCCCGACAGATCAAGGGCAAGGGCTTGTAGAGGCCACCGTCCCTGATGAAGAGGCGGTGGTATCACATCATCAAGGATAAAACCCGTAGGTAGATTCTCTTCTTCGCATCCCATTCTTTCCGCATAATCCGGAGTCAAACAACACCCGCCAGGGCAAGCAGTTTTATCGGAGATGACCGGAAGTGCCGGTAAATGGAGGTCGCCACTTCACAATTCTTGCGAATAAGCTCGCATTCATCTTCGCCACACACCGACATCACCGACTCGCATCCTCCTCCGCAGAGCATCAGCGCATCACAATCCCTGCATTCGACCCTATTGCGGTGCCTTTCTCTCCACTCCATTCCTCTTTGGAGCCATGCCGATCCCTCATCATTGATATGCCCCAGTTCCCTTCCGCTTCTTTCCATCAAGATACAGGGCAGGATAACCCCGTCGGGAGTAATGCCGAACGTGGTGTATCCCGCCCCGCAAAAAGATTCCCGTTTCTTACCCGCCAACAACTGAAGGACCCTGCTGGAAAAACGGTCATCTTTCGGTACGCGCCCGGCCTCCAGCTCCCTTATAACAAATTCGCCTATCTCTTCCAGTTCACGCAGATAACGTGCCCTCTCAGGGCCGGTAAGAGCATAGGGTGTATGGTCCCTTGTCCTTACTGCCTGCGCCTTGATGGCATCCACTGGAAGACTCGCAAGATAGGAAACCGCCTCATTGAGACCCCAACCGGAACGCACAACGGCAGACCCCCTGACCCAGCAGCGCGTGTGAGCACGAATTCCTGAGAGGAATTTCAGCACCTTTTCGTGGGTTGGTTCTCCTGCAACAGTTCTTCTGCATTGGTCATGAATCTGCTCGGGGCCGTCTATACTGAGAATGATCTGGAAATTACCTTTATCCAGAAGTTCATACACAGCCTGGGAATCGGGAATTGCGCCGTTCGTAGTCATGGCAAAACCAAAGCGGCCCATCCCCTTTTCGGCTGCCCTGTTCACCATTGCCTCTATGGCAGGAACATTGGTCAGAGGCTCTCCTCCGTAGAAATGAATAGATATCTTTTCGACGTGGCGCAGCCCCCGATCCAGTGCGTCGACCACCTGTACAGCCATTGCCGGAGACATTCGCGCATGACTGGCCGTCAATTCCCTATTTCGCACGAAGCAATAGGAGCAATTGAGGTTACACTCCCAGGTGTTCGCGACAAGGACTTCGGCCAGATAACGCGTTTTGTCAGGCAATGCCGCAAGGTCCTCCGTTTGCGCAGAGTAGCTCATCGGCCAGGTGCGATATCTGCGCGTCTATACCCTTAACGACAGCCAGTACCATCTTCACTTCTTTCTCAATTTGAGCCGTTATTCTTTTCCCGAGGGCTTTCGCAGGATCGGTCGCAAGTAGTCTTCTGTAAGATACGTCGGTCAGAGCCTTGAGAATAAGTTCTTTTTGAGCCTTTTTCAGTGCCGGCTTCTTCTTCGCTTCCATGAATCAATCCTCCTTTTGGATTAAACATATTTGTAACGCTCCAACATCTTATTCTCTCTTTCACCTCCTTTCCTGCCCGCGCTGAGCGGGTCACAGCAGGGCTTCGTCAAAAGAAACGCCATGTCTCTGAAGGTCCGGCATGGCCTTCTTAGGATCACATTCGAACTGCATGTTCTATTCTAATGCATATGTGCTTTTAATTCTACGCTCAACAATTAATATGCCGTTGGCTCTGTTCTGTCGCACTTTTGTCATTCTACCCTTCGCTAAAAGAGGACAACAGCCAAATAGCTCATCAAATGGTCCACTTCTCTCAGACTCAAAGACGATTGGTAGAATGTTTGGCTCATGAGCTCCTGTTTTTGTGGCACCCCCGCTGAAGAACGGGCATCCGCTGAAGAGAGTAATTTTGCTTGACAAGAAACATTCCGTGGCGTACAAGATTATTACACGTTTATTTATTGAAACGTGATTCCATATATGGAACGCTATTCTTAATTGAACAAGATGGCCATGAGACGGCTTCGGGTGGAAGTCGGCTTCAACAAAGCGATGACTACGATTGCTGAACATTGCTTGAATATGCAAGGCGGAAGATGAAAAAACATCTGGATTCGCCGAAAAGTTCCGCCAGTTCCCTCACCAGAGGTTTACTCGTGTTGGAGTGTTTCAGTCCGCAGAAGGATAGTTTCACGCTCTCTGATTTGGCAAAGCTTCTTGTCATCCCAAAGTCGAGCCTCCATCGGGTGGTGAAGACCCTGTCCCGGATGAACTACTTGAGATACGAAGAACAGTCGAAACGCTACTACCTCGGAATGCGGGTGTTATCCCTGGGTTTCACCGTATTGCAGAGTATGGAACTTCGTGAGATTGCCAGACCCTATTTGGAGAGGCTCTCGAAAGAATGCAACAAGACCGTCAACCTGGCGGTCTTCGACAGGAATGAGATGGTTTATGTGGAAAGAGTCAGAGTCCCGAGCATCAGGGCTTTCAATATTGGCGTCGGTAACAGGATTCCACTTTGGAGTACTGCGGTCGGGAGAACTGCTCTGGCCCACCTCGATCCTAAGAAGGTGAGAGAGATGTTCAAGCAGTTTAAAGCGTCTCCTGACTTCAATATGGATGAAGCCGGATTCATGAAGATCCTGGCCGACACAAGGAAAGATGGGTTTGCCACGAGCAATCAGGAACATCAGCGGGGAATCCTTGCCATTGCGGTGCCGGTCTTCTCTTCGACAGGAGTCGCCTGCGCGGTTAACCTGGTCGGGGAGCCTGAGGATGTTACGATGGACGCGTTAAGGACCGAGTACGCTCCAAAGTTGCTAAAGGTCGGAAAGGAGTTGTCTGCAGCATTGGGCTACCGGGAATGAGAATACGTTTGTAAGTAACACAGGAGCGAGGGGCTTGCATGGCAAGCGCAACACAGGATGACCAGGGCATGGTTCTCGAAGTGCCGGGCGACGAGCATCGTATGAATCTAACCGGAAGGTGATTGAATGAAAATTATCGGCATCGAGATGTTTCCAGTGAGCATTGCCTTTAAGAGAAAAGTTAGAACGGCCTTTCGAGGAATGGCAAGAGATGAAGGCGTCAGCGAAGACAACGTAGTTATCAGGGTATATACCGATGAAGGAGTGTCGGGGCTGGGTGAGGCAGGCACGTGGGGTGTCTATTACTGCGGCGAGAGTCAAGAATCAGTCATGGCCGCAATAGGAAATTATCTTTTTCGCGAAGTGCTGGAAGGAGAAAATCCGTTCAACATTGATCTGATCCATACAAAAATGGATGAGGCGGTACTCCGAAATTCTGTTTCCAAGTCGGCTATTGATTTTGCTCTTTACGATATCATGGGCAAAGTTCTGAACGTCCCGGTATATCAGCTCATAGGTGGTTGCTATGCTGACAGATTTCCTGTAACCGGAGCTGTTCTCGGGATCGACAAACCAGAGACAATGGCGAAGGTCGCCAAAGATGCGCTAAAAGATTTGGGGCCGGAAGGCCGTTTGTTCAAAGTAAAGCTCGGGCTGGAATACCTGAAAGACGTGAAGCGGGTCGAGGCTATCCGCGAAGCAGTGGGGCCCGCGCACTATCTCTTGCTCGACTGTAACGGGTCGTTAGAAGTCAAAGAAGCGATTCATTTCGGCCAGAAGGTGGAGGCATTTTCACCGGTCTTTCTTGAACAGCCGGTCGACTATGATGACCTGGAAGGTCTGGCTGAGGTAAAGAGAAATGTACCGATTCCGGTGGGTGCATGTGAATGCGCCATGACGATCGAGGATATGATGCGGGTGATCAGAATGGATGCCGCCGACTTTTTCAATTTCAAGATCGATCGTTTAGGAGGTATCTACAAGGGAAAGCAGGCGGTCGGTATGATAAACGCGGCCGGCAAATGGACCCTGCTCTCCGGCCAGGTAAGCGTTGGTATTGCGGCTTGCGCGCGCAACCACTTTGCTGCAGCAACGTGCTCCATGTTTCGTCCTGTTGCATCAGGTGTATCCGGCGTATTCACGATCTACCCGGCTTCTTACCCGGAATATACTGAGGTGGAGAACGTTCTCATCGGCGGACCTAGAGTTGAAAAAGGTTACGCCCATATTCCACCGGGCCCCGGCCTCGGTATCGAGCTAAAGGAACAGGCGATCAAGAAGTTCATCACCAAAGGAAAGAATCGCGTGCTTGTGGGGAAGAAGAGTTGATATCAAAGTTCAACTCCCGAGATAAAAGTCGTCTACATGGTGAAAACGGTTATGCGGAGTTGTTGTTATGTCAGGAAGTAAGAAATACGAGGAACGCCGGCTTGATGTTCTGATAGTCGGCGGCGGCGGCGCGGCTGCCCTCGCGGCATTGGAAGCCAAAAAGACGGTTTGACCGTGGGCCTTGTCACTAAGGAATCGGCACTCGTGGGTGGGGCTACAATTATGGCCGCAGGCGGCACGTGCGCAGTGTTCAGCCCGGCGATACCCCGGAGACCTTTCTCGCGGATATCTTGAGAGCCGGGGGACATCTAAACAACGCAAAGCTTGTTAAACTAGTGGCCGAGAAATCCTGCTGAAGCTGTGCTTAACCTTGAGACACACGATTACCTTCTGGATTGGAAGGATGCGAATACGTTGCGGACTATCAACCACGGTGAAGGCCATGCGTGGCCCCGCGGATACCTGGACAGACGGGAAGCGCTCGGTGTTTGCCACGCGCTGTCAAAAGCATTGATGGAACATGAGATTGCCCTTTTCCCGGAAACAGTCGTGAGCAAGCTCCTGATTAAGGAGAATCGAGCCGTCGGAGCGGTAGCGATGAGTCTTGTCACAGGCGGATACCTTGTTTTTAGCGCAAAAGCCGTTATTCTCGCCACAGGCGGCCTCGGCGCTCTCTACAAGGTGACCACCAATTCGAATGTGCTTACTGGCGACGGTTTTGCCCTCGCGTTTGACGCGGGTGCCGAACTGATCGACATGGAGATGGTGCAGTTTTTTCCGATCGCTTTTCCCTACCCTGCTGTGAGGCGTGGAAAGATGATCGGGGTCTGTTCCTGGTTCGGACCGGATGTGAAGCTTCTCAACGGGCTTGGCGAGAGGTATATGCCGAAGTACGACCCGGAGAGGATGGAAATGACCACGCGTGATATCGCTTCCAGGGCTAACTTTCATCGAGATCATGGAAGGCAGGGGAACGAAGAACGGCGCGATCATCGTTGATCCCACGGAACATGATCCGGCATATGCTGCTCAAGTTCAAGACGTCTATCCCCCACGTGTATGCCATGTTCAGAGGAGGTCTACGGTAACCGGGTCGCTGAATGGGAGGAGCCTTTCGAAGCGATACCGAGCCAGCACTTCTTTCATGGGCGGGATCAGGATAGATGAAGAATGCAGGACAAACGTGAGCGGGCTTTTTGCCGTCGGAGAAGCGTCAGGCGGCATGCATGGTGCGAATCGGCTGAGCGGCGTCGCGTTGACGGAGGTCTATGTGTCTGGGTCCTGTAGCAGGAAGAACTGCGGCTCGCTACGCGAGTAGTGAAGAACTTGTCTCTCCTGACACAGAGGAGATCAACGCAGAGATCGGACGACTGGAGAGCCTGTTCAAAGCAGGAAGCGGCATGAGACCCTTTGAAGCGAAGGCCGCGATTCAGGATGTGATGTGGGAACGATTAGGGCCGGTACGCGATGGTTTAGGAATCGAGACCGCCATCACCGCATTCGAGCGGATCGAGAGAGAGCAGATGACCGGAATGGTAATCGGCTGCAAAGACCGGGTGTACAACAGGGATAGAATGGAAGCAATCGAGGTACCTCTTATGGTGAAAACGGCGCATCTCGTGGCGCGCGCAGCGTCAGAGAGAAAGGAGAGTCGAGGTTCGCACTACAGAACCGATTTTCCGGAAAGGAACGATGAAGACTGGCTCAGGAATATTGTGATCAAGAAAGACGGCGACGGCGAGGCTGGGTATAAGCATCGAGAATACCGTTCGGGCAGGATGAGATGCGCGTGAAATGCGAGGTGTGGCGCTCTGATGGTGGTGGCAGCGTAAAAGGTCGTTACGATAGTTTTGTCTTCGACGTGGCCCGGACAGAGACGGTCCTGGGCATCCTCGTGAAGATCAATCATGATATTGACAGCACTCTCGCTTTTCGGTTCGCGTGCGGCGTGGTGAAATGCGGCGAGTGCGCGGTAGAAGTAAACGGAACTCCCTGCCTCGCGTGCAAAAAGATGGTCGAAGAGGAGATGAAGATACGGCCCCTGCCGGAACTTCCCTTGATCAGGGACCTTGTAATCGACAGGAGAGCGGTGTTCGATCAGATCATGAAGCTTATCCCGCAAGTCTCGCAAGTGAAGATGGGTGCAGGGCTCAGGGCCCTCAACCCGGCCGATACCGACAAATTCGTGCGGCTGACGAAATGCTTCGAGTGCCTGATGTGCCAGTCGGTCTGTCCTGTCCGCGCGGATGCGAAGGAAAAGTTCGTCGGGCCGCTCGGCCTTCTGTGGCTCGCCCAATTGGCCCTGGATCCGGTCAAGAGAGCTCTCATCAACAGCGACATAGATGCTGCATTGGAAATGTGCGTGCGCTGTGGAATCTGCTCCGACGCCTGCCCCTGTTCGGAGGATATTATCCGTCTCGCTATTGGCACCCTTGCACAGCAAGGGTAAGGAATGGGACTAAGAAAACACGTGCTGGAAGGAGAGAATCATGAAAATTAATAGAGTCGAAATAATCCCGGTAGATATTCCTTACAAAATTCCGTTTCGCGTCTCTTATGGCGGGATAACCTCGGGTAGCCAGATCATATTCAGGATCCTGACCGATGAGGGCGTCGATGGTGTCGGGAGCAGTATCGGTTTCGGCAAAATAGGTCTGACCCGGGAAAGTGCCATGGCCCAGATGAAGAGTATCGCATCGGGCCTTCTTCTAGGTCAGGATCCGCTCAATACGGAGGCGATCCTGAGCCGACTCGATGTTGTGCTTCCCGGAGGTTGGCGCATAAAGGCGCATATTGATTATGCCCTGTACGATCTGAAGGGCAAAATACTGAATGTTCCGGTCTACCAGTTGCTCGGTGGACTCTCCAGGGAGAAGATTCCTTTGGAATGCATCATAATGATGGACGATCCCGAGGTGCAGGCTAAAATGGCAGTGGAATATCTCACTGCCGGATTTCACAGCATCAAAATGCACGTGGGCGGCGACCCTAAGCTGGCTGTCAAGCGGTTTAAAACGGTCCGTGAGGCTGTCGGTCCCGATATTCCGATTTCAGTAGATATGGCCAGCGTCATCGGATCAGTGAGTCACTGGAACGCCCATGATGCCTTACGGCTTATCGAAGAACTGGATAAATACGATCTTCACTATGCGGAACAGCCTGTAACCACGCATGATATAGACGGCTTCAAAGCGTTAAAGAGCCGGACGAAGGTTCCCCTTGCCGCTGACGCGAGCGCGGACTCCGTCGACGAGGCCTACAGCATGATAAAAGAAGAAGCTGCTGATATCTTTCATGCGCTTATGGGGAGAATCGGAGGTTTTCGGAAAACATTGGCGTACACAACCCTGGTTGATGCAGCAAATCTTGATTATGCAATATGCGTTCTGGGAAATGGCATCGAACATGCGGCCGGCGCCCATTTTGCCGTATCGCGTGCAAAACGGGGGAGGATTCTTGATGAGCTTAGTCTGATCTTCTACCTCTATGGAGGGACGGAAACAAAAGAGATTACAACGGACGTAACAAAAGAGATCAGCGGCAGGATAGAAAAGGGCTATCTATACCCGCCGAAAGGGCCCGGATTGGGTATCGAACTCAATCAGGATATGGTTGATCGATACCTTGCGCCGGACATCAATAGAATCGTGGTGCAGTAGAACAGGGTCCAGGGGCTTGGGTACAGGGTCACGGTAAACCCTAAAGGAGAACCGTCTGTGAGAGTTGACGGCTTTGAGAAACCGGAAAGTTCGGGGAGGGAGAGTGGCACTCGACCTGCAAGAAAAGGATAGACGTTACGGGCTCATCAAGGAAAGGATGGCTGCCCAGGGCTTAGACGCCCTTATCGTGATAAGCAATAGCCAGATCACCCAGAAGGGGTTCGTCAAATACCTCACTAACTATAGACACATATTGTATAACCTCGTGGTGATCTTCCCGTTTAAGGGTGAAGCAAAACTGTTAGTCCCTAGCCCGGTGCAAAAATATTGGGCGGGCCTTTTGTCGTGGGTCAACAACGTTGAGGAGCAGGTCCCGAGTCTCAACGAAATCTTGTCGAGGAACCTTACGGATATGGGATTGTCAAAAGCGCGACTGGGCCTCATAAATGAGAAGACCATGCCGGCCGACACCTATCTTTCGTTGATGAAGAATTTTCCGGACGCCTCAATCGTTGATGCGACTTCGATCATTGAAGAATTGAGAATGGTCAAGACTGCCGGTGAGCAGGAACTGGTCAGGACGTCTGCGGCGCTTGCGGACCTGTCCTTTCACGTACTGGCTGATACCTTGAAGCCGGGGATTGCAGAACGGGAAGTAATAGCAGAGGTCGATCGAGCGCTTATCGCGGGAGGAGCCGAAGATATCTTCCACCTGTTTTCTTCGAGACCCGGTAATCTCTTTCCCTACGCGCCTTCGGACCGCGCAATCGAGAAGGGCGACATCGTCATCCTGAATACGGAGCTGTCCGGCCCGGGAGGGTATTGGGTCCAGATGATAAGGACGTCATTCGTCGGGAAACCGAAGCCTCACGTGGAGCGCATGTACGACATACTCATAGGTATCCGGTCCGGGCTGGAAGCTCAGCTTCGCCCGAACAGGAAGGCTTCAGAAGTTGCCGCGTGGGTCCGCAACGAGATACTTAATGCCGGATTCGACGTCGGCGTAAACTTCGGCCACTGTCTGGGCCTTGATGTGGTTGAACGCCCACTGGTCCATCTGAACGACGACACGCCTTTACAGCAGGGGATGGTGATCACGGTCCACCCGCAACTGGTCTCAAGAGATAAGGATGCCACGGTATGGCTGGGTGACACCTATCTCATCACCGAGGGTGATGCGGAAGTGCTCACGAAAGTCGAGCCCGGGGAAATCAAAATCATCGAATAAAGCGCGTTATCGGGGGGCCGACCCCGGCAACAGAGAGGAGGTTCTATGAAGAAGCAAGCAGGATGTATGCCTGTGTTGGTGTTTGTTTGTCTGGTGGTCGCTGCGGCCCTCTTTTCAGCCGAAGCGCGGGCCGAGTATCCGGACCGGCCCATAACAGTATGGGTAACGTATGCGCCTGGCGGTTCCCTGGATATGACGACCAGGGCAATTTCGGCGGTCGCAGCAAAGATTTTGGGGCAACCGATGATCGTGGAGAACAAGGCCGGTGGTGGAGGGACCGTTGCCCTGGCCCTCATAGCCAACGCGAAACCCGATGGTTACACACTCTGCTCCGGGACAGACAGCGGGATCGTCCGTGCGCCTCAACTGCAGAAGGTCACGTATAAGCCGCTGAAGAGTTTCACGCCCCTCGTTGCATATGCGGCCGTGCAGAACGCCATTGTTGTCAAGAAGGAGGCGCCCTGGAAGAACCTGAAGGAACTTCTTGATTACGCAAAGAAGAACCCCAACAAAGTCAAATACAGCTCGGGAGGGGTCGGCACGGGTATGCATCACGCTATGGTACTGCTGGAGGTCAAAGAGGGAATAAAATGGATCCATGTCCCCTACAAGGGAAACGCGGACGCCATGACAGCCCTTATGGGCGGGCACGTGGATGTCTGCTCCGCCGGGCCCGAGATTTACCCGTTCGAGAGAGCCGGTTCTGTCAGGATTCTCGCAATAGCAGAGACGCGGAGGAATCCGAACTATCCCGATATCCCCACCATGAAGGAGCTCGGTTATGATTTTGCCAACGATGCCTTTTTCACCATAGTGGGCCCTGCTGGTCTGCCCGCGGATGTGGCAAGAAAAATCGAGAACGCCTTTGTAAAGGCGGCAGACAGTAAAGAGGTGAAAGCCGTGATCGAGAAGCTTGACCTCCTACCCGTTCTCTACGTCGGCAAGGAGTATGACGACCACCTGAAGAGCTACTGGTCCAGGATGGAGAAGAGCCTTAAAGAGACGGGGCTGATCAAGGAGCCCGCGACCAGTCCCTACTGACCGGGCGAAAGGTGATCAAAGAACGGTTTCGGATACAGAGGGACCAAGAACTATACCATTTGACATTGTAGCAATCCTAAAGGAGGCAGCAATCCATGAAGATTACAGGCATTGAGCTTATTCCGCTCACCATGTATTTCAAGTCGGTTATTGAGGAATCGTTCGGTACAGTTGGGAAAAGAGAAGATGACGTGATCGTCAGGATACATACGGACGAAGGTATTACAGGTCTGGGCGAAGGCCCGACCCTAGGTCCTTACTACAGCGGTGAGAGCCAGGAGACGGTGATGGGTATCATCGCCCATCATCTTTTTCCGAAGGTGCTTGAAGGCAAAGACCCGTTTGACATCGACCCCATCCATTTTCAGATGGAAAAAGTCGTTTACCGGAACACAGTGGCCAAGGCAGCCATCGATTGGGCCCTTCACGACATCATGGGCAAAGCCCTCAACGTCCCTCTCTACAAGTTGTTGGGAGGCAAGTTCACCGACGAGATACCTTTGCGCGGCAGCGTCGGGATAGACACACCGGAAAAGATGGCGGGGAACGCAAAGAGGCTCACCGATGAGGGCTTCAAAGCCATCAAAATGAAGGTGGGATTGGAGCCGATCATCGACGTGGACCGCGTAAAGGCGATTCGTACCGCGGTGCCCGCGGACATCATCATCAACATAGATGTTAACGGGGCGTATGCACCCAAAGACGCCATCTGGATGCTGCAGCATGTGTCCGAATGCGTTCCTATCACCGTAGAACAGCCGGTTCGCAGGGATGACCTGGAGGGGTTGGCGCTCGTAAGGAGATGCGTCAATGTGCCTATCGGTGCGTGCGAGTCGGCACTGACGCTGGCCGAGG
Organism: uncultured delta proteobacterium; assembly: GCA_963821605.1. Taxonomy (GTDB): domain Bacteria; phylum Desulfobacterota; class Syntrophorhabdia; order Syntrophorhabdales; family WCHB1-27; genus JADGQN01. The sequence continues at coordinate 44,671 of CAWGEZ010000048.1, forward strand.
TTTCCAGGGTCATACAAAACGGGGCGGCCGATTTCTTCAACTTCAAAATCGACCGGTCCGGAGGGTTTTACCCAGGCAAAATCGCGGTCAAGATGATTGAGGCTGCAGGCCTCTTCGTAATAGCTTCAGAACAGCTTGGTTTTGGTATAGAGGTAGCAGGACAGGCGCATTTCGGGGTGGCGACGCAAGGGATGAAATGGCCGGGCGGCTACGCGGCCGGGCTTATCGGGATGGCGGGCAAGCTTGACACTGTCGGTTTTGATGGCGACATCGTAGACAAGACGCCGGTTGTCAAGAATGGAAAGCTACGGGTGCCGGAGGGCGCGGGCCTGGGTGTGCAACTGGTCGAGGAGAAGTGGAGACGGTATCTGACGCCGGGGAAAGAGGTTATTACGTTGGGTCGCATCTCGTGAGCGAAATGCCTATCAAGGGCGCACCAAAAAATGAGGAGGGCGCTATGAAGAAGAGAATCAGCTATCTGTCTTTGTTGATTTGCACCTGTCTGGTACTCATCGTGTCAATCTCAATGGAAGTGCGGGCAGAGTATCCCGAGCGGCCAGTGACCATGATGGTGACCTATGCTGCGGGTGGCTCCATGGATATGAGCACCCGGGCAATTTCTGCTGCCGCGGAAAAAATCCTGGGAAAGCCGATAACCGTGGAGAATAAGCCCGGCGGCGGCGGGACCGTTGCTCTGGCCTTACTCGCCAACGCGAAGCCTGACGGCTATACCCTGTGCGGCGCAACAGATAGCGGGATCATTCGCGTCCCGCAGTTACAGAAGGTGACCTACAAACCATTGAAAGATTTCACGCCGCTGATCGCGTACGCCCAGCCGCTCAATGCCATAGCCGTAAAAAAGGACGCACCGTGGAAGAGCATGAAAGAGCTCATCGACTATGCGAAGAAGAACCCCAACAAGATCAAGTACAGCTCGGGAGGGGTCGGTACCGGTATGCACCACGCCATGGTGCTCGTGGAACTCAAGGCCGGGCTCAAGTGGATCCACGTGCCCTATAAAGGAAACGCCGATGCCCTGACGGCTGTCATGGGCGGACACGTGGACGTCTGCTCTGTAGGGCCGGAGGCTTACCCATACGCCCGTGCGGATACGGTCAGACTCCTGGCCATCGCCGAGTCGAGAAGGAACCCGAACTTTCCCGACGTCCCGACCCTCAAGGAATTGGGCTACGACTTTGCGAACGATACATTTTTCACCATCCTGGGACCCGCCGGTCTGCCTCCCGACGTGGAGAAGAAACTGGAGAACGTTTTTGTCAAGGCAGCGCAAAGCAAAGAGGTTAAGACCGTCATAGACAGGCTCGATCTTACGCCGGTCCTCTACGTGGGCAAAGAGTATGATACCCATCTAAAGAATTACTGGCCAAGGATGGAGAAGGATCTGAAGGAGACGGGACTCATGAAGGAGTCGGCCACACAACCGTATTAACAGCCGGAGAAACCCGGAGAAATGGGGTCAAGGTACAACAAGAGAAGCGGGAGAAACTAGAGAAACCACAGAGGGGCACAGCCTTGAACAACTATCCTCACCTTTTTCAGTCCGGGCGCATCGGGACCGTCGAGGTCAAGAACCGGATCGTGATGGCGCCGATCGGAATAACAGGGCCGCTCGTCGGGACTGGAGGGACCTTTTCTGAGCGGGCGATCACCTATTACGAGAGAAGAGCGAAGGGCGAGACAGGCCTTATCATAACCGGGCTGAACCTCGTAAACTCCAGGATCGAATCATGGGAGATCGACGGCGTCAACACGAGTATCACCTTCGATTCCCATTGGAAAGTTCCGAACTTTCTCCAGTTGACGGAAAGGGTGCACGACTTCGGGGCAAGGATATTTGTCCAACTAACAGCCGGCTGGGGGCGGGTCTTTCCGGGAACACTGGCAGAACATCTTGCGCGCAAGGGCGTGCAGTTTGTGGCAGCATCCAGCGGCCCCCTCTTTTGGAAACCGGACATCATGGCACGCGAACTCACGACCGAAGAAGTGGATGAGCTCGTACGGGCCTTTGGCAACGCCGCTATAATCGCAAAGCAGAGCGGGTTTGACGGCATTGAGCTTCACGGGCATGAAGGCTACCTGATGGACCAGTTTGCCACCGCCCTGTGGAATAAGAGAACGGACAAGTACGGCGGCGATCTGCCGGGAAGGATGCAGTTTGTTCTCTCGATCATCAAGGTGATCCAGGAGGCGGTGGGGACTGATTTTCCGATCATCTACCGGTATGGACTGGAACACAAGATACCCGGAGGCCGGACCGTTGATGAAGGGATCGAGATCGCGAGGATACTGGAGAAGGCCGGCGTTGCGGGCCTTCACGTGGATGCCGGCTGTTATGAGAATTGGTTCTGGCCCCACCCGCCTGAATATCAGCCGCCCGGATGCATGGTCGATATGGCTGCGATGGTCAAGCCTCACGTGAAGATCCCCGTCATCACCGTGGGGCGGCTCGGCTATCCCGATCTTGCCGACCGTGTACTGGAGGAGGGAAAGGCTGATTTCGTGGCGTTGGGCCGGCCATTGCTGGCTGACCCGGATTTCGCTGCCAAGGCACGGAAGGGAGAGGAGAATGAGATCCGTCCCTGTATCGGCTGTCACGAGTGTTTTGCCCGTCTCCGCGCAAGGCTGTCCCTGAGTTGCGCGGTAAACCCTCAGTGCGGAGACGAAGAACGATTAACGGTGCGTCCGGCCGCGGTGCGAAAGAGGGTTATGGTGGTCGGAGGAGGCATAGCGGGTATGGAAGCGGCACGTGTTTGCGCGCTCAGAGGTCACGACGTGGCCCTCTACGAAAGAAGTGATCGTCTCGGGGGCACTTTGCACAGCGCGGGACGGGCCGATTTCAAGCAGGATATCGCACGTCTTCTCGGTTATCAGGTCGGCCAACTGGAAAAATTAGATAATATAAGGATCAGACTGATGACCGACGTCAAGCCGGATGCAATCAGCTCTGAGAGCCCGGACGTTGTTTTTATTGCGACCGGTTCCGCTCCTCTTTGTGAAACAGATACTCCGGGCCTGGGCAATGCGCAATGGCTCACGCCGGACGATGTGTATAGGCACAATCTCCCAAGCGGGAAAGACGCCTGTATTGTGGGCGGCGGGTCGGTAGGCTGCGAAACGGCCCTTTATCTGGCAAAGAAGGGATGGTCAGTCGTTCTTGTAGAAATGCTGGAGGCGGTCGCAGCAGACCTTTTCGAGGCAAACAGGGCGATGCTCCTCGAGCTGTTAAAACAGTATGGCGTGAGCCTGTTCACCCGGAGTAAAGTGAGAGAGGCCGGGCCTTCGTTCGTGCTGGTGGATACGCCCGGAGGCGAAAAGCGGTTTGCGGCGGATCTGCTCGTTCTTTGCACAGGACGTCAACCGGTCAACGGTTTGGTGCAGGCAGCGCGGGAGCTCGTTAAAGAAATCTACGTCGTCGGCGACTGTATAGCGCCCCGCAAGATCAAGGATGCAGTCTGGGAGGCTTTCAAACTCGCGATTACGGTCTGACGGCCTCAAACCCTGCTCGCAGGGCTTGAGGGCAAACGAAATAAGTGATACAAACCGCTGTCAGTTTTGGAGGCTTGCGCCTGCCAGGAATAAAAAAAGAGAGGTGGAATATGAATTACAGCAAATGTATGGTGTTAGGCATCGCTACTGTTTACCTTTACACTCTTATGGGTGACTCCGCCCGTTCATGGCGCCGCGGAACTGATACCGATCTACACGCCTCCTGCAGGAGGCGTTGTCTACGTGCTCGGCGCAGGCTTTGCAACCGTTTCCAATAAGTACCTGCCGGAGGCCGATTACGTTCATGAGGCAACGACCGGCACCATGGAGATGGTTAGACGTCTGAAGCAGAAGGAGGCCCAGAAGAGACCTGCGTTCGCCCTTTTTGCCACGCCGGACGCGCCGCGAGCTTTTAAGGGTGAGGGAGAATACGGAGGCAAACCCTTTACCGCTCTTCGGGAAGTGGCGTACGTGAACAGTTCGGATATCTATTTTGTCGTTCCCGCCAACTCACCGATCAAGTCTTATGCGGATGTGAAGGGCAAACGCATCGGCGTTGGCAGCGCAGGCAGCACTATCTCCAACAGTGCTTTCTTCTTTTTCGAACAGTACGGGATTAAGAGAACCGATTTTAAGGTTGCTTTATACAATTACAAGGAAGTTGTCGAGGGCATACAGAACGGAAGTCTCGACGGTGGTTTCCTCGGCGGCTCCTACCCGATGCCCTCGTACACGGAGCTCTCGCTCCAGCATGATGTGCGCGTCGTGCCTGTGGACGAAAAGATACTCCAAAAGGTTACGTCGGCGCACCCCTATTACTATCGTGCACTCATCAAAGCAAAATCGTACAAGGGTCTTGAAAACGACACGCCGATCTACGGCTTCACAACAACCTTATGGACTCACGCCGGTGTCAGTACGGAGATGGTTTACGCCTTCCTGAAGAACCTTTACGAGCACAGGGACGATATATACAGCATCCATAAGGCCGCACAAAAAGAATTCGTACTGGAAAGACTGGCGACATCTTCTTCTATTCCCTTCCATCCGGGCGCGGAGAAGTACCTGAAAGAGATCGGTGCCCTGAAGAAATAGAAGCAGCAGACTCGCAGAGCGCACGAAAGGCGAAATAATGGAAGCGTCAGAAAAGACAGAGGAGAAAAAGAGCGGACTACTTAACAACCCGTCGCGTTCTCATTGCGGTAGTTGCCGTGGGCATGGCCCTCTTCCATATATTGACCGCGGGGGTCAGGCCTTTACCCGGCGTCCAGCAGCGTACCGTGCACCTCTCCTTTGCCCTGGCTCTCATCTTCCTCATGTTCCCGCTGAGAACCAAGACCGACGAGTCGCAGGACACGAAGGTCTCGGATGAATACCGTCCTCTCTCAATGTTTGATATCGCTCTCATCGGCGCTCTCTATCTTCATCGGGGTATACGTCTTCGTTGAGTATGAAGCGCTGAGCTATCGCGCAGGGGAGCCCAACTTTTTAGACTCCGCTTGCAGCCTGGTTGCCATCCTCCTCCTGCTCGAGGCTACACGGCGTGTGATCGGCTGGTCCGTAGTGATCATCTGTCTGTTCTGTTTCCTCTACCTCGGCTGTGGGCTCACATCTGCCGAAAGTCATCGCTCATTCGGGCTTCGGCTTTGAAGAGGTCATCAACTACATATTCTTCAGCACTGAGGCTATTCTCGGGTCACCGCTGGGTGTCTCCTCGACGGTCATCATCGTCTTCATTATTTTCGGCTCTTTTCTCACCGTGTCGGGTGCCGGACCGCTTTTTATCGACGTAGGGCTCTCACTCTTCGGAAGGTTTCGCGGAGGACCTGCAAAGGCCGCCATCATGGGGAGTTGCATGTTCGGCATGATCACGGGAAGCCAGGTGGCAAGCGTGACAGCCGCGGGTGTCGTTACCATCCCGCTCATGAAACGAGCGGGATATCAGCCTATTGTTGCGGCTACCATCGAAGCCCTGGCGTCCACGGGAGGCATGCTCGTGCCTCCGGTCATGGGTGCGACAGCTTTTATCATACCTGAAATGATCGGCGGCACTTACTGGGATGTCTGCAAGGCCGCACTCATCCCGGGCTCCTCTTCTATGTGTCCGTGTACATGATCATCGAGCTTCAGGCCGCCAAGTACGGGCTGCGGGGTTTCCCCAAGGAGCAGATCCCCCGGTTCGTGAATGTTGTGCTGAAGCGCGGCTATATGATCATACCGATTTTCGTGCTGATCCTGGGTATCGTCAAAATGGGCTTTTCCACGTCAAAAGCAGGCTTCTGGGCAATCATATCCTGCGTAGTCATCAGCATGATGCGCAAGGAAACTATGATGACGCCGAAGAAGATATTCACCGCCATGGAGAAGGGGGCCAAGGGAAGTCTCATTGTTGCCATATGCTGCGCCTCCGCGGGGATAATTACCGGCACCATTGATTTTACAGGCATAGGTATGCGCTTTTCCAACGTGCTGCTCATCGTCGCGGGAGGTAATGTGCTCCTCCTCCTCTTCCTCACCATGATAGCTTCCCTGATCCTCGGCCTGCCTCTGCCGCCGGTCACCTGTTACCTTATCCTGGCCGTCCTGGCAGCCCCGGCACTGGTAAAAGCAGGCGTAACGCCGATGGCGGCGCATCTTTTCGTCTTTTTCTTTGGAGTACTCGGGAGCATCAGTCCTCCTGTAGCGCCCGTTTCCTTTGCCGCAGCAGGATTGGCAGGAACGGACCCGGTCAAAACCACGAATCGCACGTTCCTCTATTCATTGCCATCTTTCCTTGTGCCCTACCTCTACGTTTATACGAATGAGCTGTTGCTCATGGGTTCGCCGGTAATGATCGCCTTCAGGATTCGCGACCGCTTTTGTCGGATTGAGCTGCATGGCCGTGACATTCCACGGGTACCTGTTCAGGTCGGTAGGCTGGCCCGAGCGTCTCCTCTTCTTGATTGGAGGCTTTGCGCTGGTCTATCCCGTCTTACATCTCTGCAGGCGTCGGCACAGTGCTTCTGGCATTACTCATGGGGAGGCAAGTTCTCAAGACCAAAACCGAAGGGCCGGCTGAGTTGAGGGCAGGGGGTCCGTTGTGATGAAAATGGTCGGTTATCTCAGTCAGAGAAACCTTCCCCGTTATTTCATCGGCCTTCGTCTGGGAATCCAGCCTCTTTGCCATGCTTTACGGCAACAATGAAAATAATGCCTTCTTCGACTCTGTAGCGGAGCACATAACCAGATACGCCGAAGGGGATCACAAGGTCATAGTAGCCCAACAGGTCTTCTGCTGGTTTGCCGACATATTCATACCGACTCAACATCTTCACGGAGCTTTTGATAACCGTTACGGCTCGGTTAGCAGCCTCCCTATTGTGAGAAAAGATAAATTCTCTCAGTCGTTGAAGATCGTAAATAGCTCCGGGCAGCCACTCGATTTTCATACAGGCGGCTTAGACTCCTTATCAGTTCCCCAGGAATCAAGCCAGTCCATCACAACATCATTGGAGACGGTCTTGCCGGTTTGGCGATACTCTTCCCATCGAGCGACGGTCTCTTGTTTAAAATGCTCTATAGCTTCTTCTCGGTCAAGGTACTGGCTGATTGCCTCTTTTGCCAGCCAATGAGGGGAACGCTTCTTTATCTCTGCGAGTCGACCCAGACGTTCACGCTCGTTTTCGGGAAGCTTTATGGCGATTGGTGATTTCTGCTGTTTTTGCATACTACCTCTCTTGGTAATACTTAATACTATAAAGTATTACTCATCCCTCACCGGAAGTCAAGCATTCTAGCGTTAGGGGTTGTAAAATACTTGCCAAGATTCGTCGTCAAGACCGGCCCGTCGTTATGATCGAAGCGGAGGGTCCTTCAGCGGTTAGCGCCAGGCGAGTCGGGTATCATGATGGTTGTCCTTGTGTGTGTGGCGCGAAACTGCCCTGTTTAGAAGTGATTATAAGACTTATATTGTAGCAGAGGCGAATTCCGGTATGCCAGACCTGCTTTACAAAATGAGAACGGAAAGGTGGTGATGCCGTATGAAGAAAGCACCACTGATCGCCCTGGCGTTACTAATCAGCGTTGCATTCGCCACTGGCGTGTTTGCTCAGGCTACCACCGAGCCACGCCGGGACACCGCTCCGTCGACCGCGCCAACGGGCGAGAAGGCAACGAAGGCCAAGAAACCGGCGAAGAAACAATCGGGCGTGAAGCAGGAATCTACCGCAGAATTAGAAGGGAAGAAGGCCGACAAGGGGCCCAGTCCGAAAGCTCCCAGGGGTGGCACCCATCCCGGACAGTGACAGGATGTATTCGGCAAGAGGGCTCCCGGTGAGAAGAGCCTTCCTCGGGCGCTCCAGTAGTTTGCGCCTCGCGTCGGACCGCTTGATTTCCTCCAGGTACATCGTGAGCCTTACCCGGTCGGCCTTCCTGATCGTCTTGAGTCCCACACTTTCCTTTGCAGCCTGAGCCACCTTTTGCGCTTTCCTCTGGGCTTGACTGCTTCTATGATCATGCCCATTTCCTTGAATTCGGGGGCTCAAGGATAGTCTTGGTCCGATCCCTCCTGGAGAGGGAGGTGACTCGTCAAGACCCTCGCGAGGGTTTTCTCCGCAGCCGCCTATTATGATTGAGGTTATGGCAAGATACTTGCTTTCGGTATCGGGTAGAGGGACGCGAGGCTGTGAAGTCGAATGTTGGGTCGAGAATATTCTTGCGGGGCATGTTCTCATGATGTCTCTTAGGGTACCTTAAGGGGAGCGACTTGAGAAGCATCATCCGGAAGTTTTTGTTGTGGTGCGGCGCAGTATTGGTAATTTTGAGGTTATTTCCTACCAGCGACGAGGGCTGGATCGCAAAACTGTTTTTCGATGATATAATCCACCCTGAAGTTGAAGCATTGACTGTGAAGATGATTTCGTTCTTTGGGCTCACTTCCGACGCCTATCAAGCCTTTGCGTCCAACCTGGCCTCGCTCGGTCATGCGTTTGCTATCATCCTTCAAGCCATCGCGATCGGCCTGACGTGCTACATCGTCACGCGCTGGATCTAAGACCAGCTTGCATGTATCCACCTGTCAGCTCTCCTGCCTATAGTTACCCGCGACCCCTCATAGCTCAAAAATCCCGTAAGTCCTATTCAAAACCCTTAAGGCATGGATAGCGCTCCTCGGCGTGGAGTACCCGTTAATCCCGTGAGCCAGAAGAAGGTAGATTGGCAGAGGATGAGATAGGATGGGATTCGGTGTGATATTATATGGTATTACAACATAATACAATATATAATAAGATATACTAAGATAGCATTGTATTGTAACTCTTCCGGCACTCAAAGAAACGGCAGCAATGCAATGCGAAGTCTTCAGTTGACTCAGTGGAAACCTACAACAATTTACGCACCTTGCTGCGGGAGCTATCGCGTTATGACGAGTATGATCTCATTTGTATTATCTCTTGGGCGATACGCACTTCACTGCCCATTAACTTTTCTGGTCAAAATAGCGATAAATCAGATAGAACGGACGAATTAATGATGAAAACCCTAGTGTCTATGGGTGCCGCAGCCCTCGTGGTTCTCATTCTCCTCTATGCAAGTGGGTACTTCCGGAGCCCCGACCGCATGAAGGGGCGAAGTCAGTTCCACAGTACAGGACAAGCGGTATCTGAATCGGAATCCAAGCGGCAGCGCGTAGAGAAAGAAGAAGAGCGGTTGCGCATGGTGCGGGAGGCTGAACAGCAGCGTATAGTGCAAGAAGAAGAGCGGCTGCGTACTGCACGAGAGGCTGAGCGGCAGAGGCTAGCACGAGAAGAATCCGATCGACAGCGCGTTGCACAAGAACGAGTAGACTCCGAGAAGCAGCGCGTTGCTCAAGAAGCCGAGCGCCAACACAAACCACAACAAGGAGTTGAAGCCGGGCGCCAACAAAGAACGCAAGAAGAAGAGCGGCAGCCTATAGCACAAGAAGACGCCGAGAAGAAGAAACGTGACGACGACCTCAAACAGTGCCTTCAGGCGGCCGAAGAGGCCTATTCTGCCAATTGGGACAGGGCGTGCAGGCAGATTGACGGCCCTCCCAAGTGCATACTTCCGCCATTGGTATTAGCCCGTTTTGATGGACCTCGTCGAGACGCGAGAGACGAATGCGCTAAGCTATATCCTGTGAAGTAGCCCAGAACCAATCCGTCACCCGTCCCCCACGCGCGCAATAGCAAGGCCGAACTGAGTCCGCCCTTACGCCCCCGGCTGTTGAGGGGCCTTTATCAAAAAGATTGTGGATGATTTTGAAGCAGGGAAGTGTTAGATTACGCCACACGCGCCTGTAGCTCAATCAGGATAGAGCAACGGACTTCGAATCCGTAGGTTCCGCGTTCGAGTCGCGGCAGGCGCGCTTGCAATATCAATCGGTTACCGATCAAATGTCTGCGGTTTGCGTTTCAACCATGCTTCCCACCACGGGTGTCATTCAAGCCCTTCTTGTTAATGGCAACCTTCAAGGTCGATGAGGCAGACAAGGTGCCCAACATGGCAGGGTACAGGCGCTGGCTGTCGTACCGCGGTCAATAATATTACCAGTATGTCGACAAAATATCGACATACTGGAATAATTTGTGGTATCATTCTGGTGTGAAGACGGCTGTAGAGCAGATCAGGCGGCAGATTCCTACTGAAGAATTCGACTACCAAGCGCTCTCGGATTGCCTGAAGGATTACGCCCGACCCCGCGACCGGATCAGCGACCTCATCAAGAGCGGTGTCATCGTTCGTGTGAAGAAGGGCCTCTACATCTTCGGATCGGACTATCGCAGGGGACCGTACTCAAGGGAGGTGCTTGCCAACCTCATGTACGGACCATCGTACGTGTCGCTCGACTATGCGCTTGGCTATTATGGCTTGATTCCTGAGCGCGTGGAAACAGTGACCTCCGTCACCTGCGCGAAGAGCCGCTCTTTCTTGACGCCGGTGGGCCGTTTCACCTACTGGGCAGTTCCCCTTGAGTACTACCGCACGGGGATTGACATCGTCGAAGTCAGCGAAAAGCGGCCGTTCCTCCTTGCAACACGCGAGAAAGCTCTCGCAGACAAGGTTTATCGTGACCGTGCCGCCATCGGAATCCCACGTGAACTTGAGGAATATCTCTTCGAAGACCTCCGGCTGGACCCCGGCGCGTTCCGGGAACTGGACGTCAGCGCGATGAACGAGATTGCCGGCCACTGCCGCTCGAGAAAGGTCGCTCTCCTCGCTTCCTTCCTCCGGCGCTTCAAGGAGAGCAGTCATGAATGAAGCGATTGCCCGGATGATGGCGCGGTACGACGGTCGACGGCTGGAGGATTACGTTCGGGCGCTCAGGGAGATTCTCCAGGAGATAGCGCTTCTGGGTCTGTGGCGAAGCAAGTTCTTCGAGAAGGCTGCCTTTTACGGCGGGACCGCACTGCGCATTCTTTACGGCCTGGACAGGTTTTCCGAGGACCTCGATTTTTCTCTCCTCAAGCCAACGCCGGACTTCGACATATACAGGTACAGCGAGGCGCTGCAGACGGAGATGCGCAGCTTCGGCTTTGAGGTCACTATCGAGTCAAAGGAGAAGCACAAGCAAAGTGCCGTGCAGTCCGCATTCATCAAGTCGAATACCCTGGAGCAACTGGTCGTCATAGAAACGGCAGAGGAACTGGTTCGGGCGGTACCCAGGGGACAGGTGCTGAAAATAAGGCTGGAAGTAGACACGGATCCGCCGCCAGGTTTTTCAACCGAGGTAAAATACCTCTTGCACCCCATCCCGTTTTCCGTCAAGAGTTACACGCTCCCGGACCTCTTCGCCGGCAAAATGCACGCGCTCCTGTGCCGTCGATGGAAAACACGGGTAAAGGGGCGGGATTGGTATGACTTCGTCTGGTTCGTCTCGAATCATCCTGAGCTTCGCCTCTCGCACCTGGAAAAAAGGATGGTGCAGACAGGGGACTGGAAAGAGGGCAAGATCCTCACCGGGGAGCGCTTACTCGGCCTGCTCCGGAAAACCATTCAGGAGGTAGACCTCCGCAAGGCTCGCCAGGAAGTCGAGCCCTTTGTCAATAACGCTGATTCGCTGACCGTCTGGTCCGAAAAGTTCTTCCTGGACATCTCGCCACGCATAGTCTTTGTGTGATGTCTCCACTACCTACTCGCAAAAAAGGCACATAATGGGGACAAAGGGGACATTTTCAAATGACCTTGTCAGGCCCATAGGCGAATGCAGCTCTCCTGAGAAGGGCAAAAGAATTAGCGGCTGGAAGTGATGACTGAAGAATTCTCATACACACTCGAAGATGACAAAATTATGGAATACCTGAAGCTTTCCACGGAAGATAAACTGACCTGGCTCGAGGAAATCCTGGAGTTCAACAATCTTAAAAGGCTGGCACAAAAGGTGCATCGGATAAAACTCTAAGGCGCGGTTTAGCGCCAATCTGAACGGGGGGAGCGGTTGCAATCAAAGCCTACTGGGATTTCTGAGAAGGTTATACGGCTCCTTGACACGTATACCCTCATCGCGCAGAAGCAGTGCCCCTCTCTCTCTTTCCTTATGGAGCACTTCGGCATTTCCAAGCGCTCGAGTCTTCCGTTACCTCGAGATTATTAACTTGATAGATCCGATAGAGTTCGATCACGAGCGGAACGGCTACAAGTTCACGAACGGCGACCGCATCAAGAAACTTACCTTGACCGATAATGAACTCCTCATACTCATTGCGGCAGGCGAGGCAGTGTCACACCTCGGCGAACCCCTGGCTGACAACTTCCGCAGCCTCGTGAACAGGATGACGGTGGCGCCCGCCGCCAAAGGCAAGCTGCCCATCATGGTCAAGATCCCGGAGGCCGTAGGCACCGGGAAGGTCAAAGACTACTTCAGCCTTGCTCACGACCTGTGCCAGCGAGAAACGATGCGTCGACATGACCTACAAGGCGAGGAACGCCGGCAAACCCTCCTCCCGCACGGTCGACCCCTACGGCCTGGTCTTCTACGAAGGGGTGTGGATCGTTATCGGTTACTGCCATGTGAAGAAGGCGATACGGAGCTTTGCCCTGGACCGGATTATGGACCTCACGGAGCGCTGGCGGTACTTCACGCCAATGGATGGATTCGACCTCAAGGAGTACCTGTCTCATAGCTGGGGCATCGTCGACGATAAAGAAGTCTCCCTGCGCGTAAGGTTCGCACCGGAGATCGCTGACTACATCCTGAGGAGGGTATGGCACCCATCCGAGCAGAAGACGGTGCTGCCCGATGGCAGCGTGGAGTGCACGTACACCGTCGCCGGTACGATCGAGATAAAGCAGTGGATTTACTCCTGGCTGCCCCATGCAGAGGTCCTTGAACCCGGATGGCTTCGTAAGCAGGTCCAAAAGGAGCTTTCAGCCGCATTGAGAACCCATTCAAGTTCACCCCACACTTCCGCTAAACACTAATCACCAAACACTTTTTCTGGGCAGTGACACCCTGCTGTCACCTCCGCCTGCGATACTACTCTATAGCAAGACATCATCAGGACATCATGACGAGGAGGTACCGCTATGGAGAAGGTCATAGCTGATTACGTATCGGGTCTCACCCCGGGTGAACCCCAGGTGTACAAGAACTTTGCCGCCATCCCCCTGTTCCATCCTGCTGATGGCAGTCCCTACTATCTCACCCTGAGAGAGGCCCTGGAGCAGGGGGTCCTTACCATCACCGAGGTGGGCCACGAAGGCAGCGTGCCGGAATTGAAAGTCATCAACAAAGGCGATACTGCCGTTCTCCTGCTGGACGGTGAGGAACTGGTCGGTGCGAAGCAGAACCGGGTGCTCAATACAACGATCCTCCTGGGAGGGCACACGGAGACCGTGATTCCCGTGAGCTGCACGGAGCATGGGAGATGGTCTTACAGGTCAAGCACTTTTGGCGATTCGGACGTCGTCATGGCCTCCCAGGTAAGGAGGGAGAAAGCCCGCTCGGTATCATACAATCTGAGGGATGTCCGGGTCAGTACCGTTCTAACCAGGGTGAGGTATGGGACGGGATCGAGAACATGGCGGCAAAGGCCAGTGTTCACTCTCCAACGGGCGCGATGCGGGATGTGTTTGAGTCAAGGACGGATGAACTGGAGGATTACCTGAAGGCTGTCGAATTGAAACCCGGACAGAAGGGGCTTGCGGTGTGCATCAATGGGTCTGTCGTCGGTCTCGACGTTGTCTCCCTTGATTCCGCCTACGTGCAGCTCCATGCGAAGCTGGTAAAGAGCTACGCCATGGAGGCGATGCTGGAGAAGAAGAAAAAGGGAGAGTACGCCGTTTCCGCAGACACGGCCCGCATATTCATCGATGCAGCAGCCAACAGCAACGGCACCAGGTTCAAGTCGGTGGGCCTGGGATGGGACTACCGGTTTGAGGCGGAAAATTTGGTCGGTTCGGCGCTTGAATGTGACAGCCACGTGATTCATGTCGCGTCTTTCCCTATCGAACCTTCGGAGAAGATCGATCCAATGGCAAGTCCCGGTCGCAGGAGAGCCTATAGGACGAAAAATAAGGGGAGGATGCTATGAACACCGTTTGCCTTGTGAATGAACCTGCACGTGAAGAGGTGCGTATGGACCGTGTTGCCCGGAGAGAGCAGGCGGACTCCCGGGCCCGGCAGGAAGAAGCCAGGTGGACAACGAAGCAAGTGATGGCTGCGTGTCTTTGGAGCGCCCTCTTCGGGCTGGGGTGTGGCTATGCTTGGCTGCTTCTTCAGGTTGGCACGGCAATGTGTCGATGAGACCCATGCTCTTAATTCTCTTGCCCCATGATAGCGTAGCATCCTGGAAGGATAGCGCAGCATCCTGTAAGGATAAGGGCCCGTGCCCCTGTTCTTTGTCCTTGCAAAACTGGGCGGCTGTGAAAAAATCTTGAAAAAGGACAAGCGCTCGGGTCCTTGAAGGGCTCGAATGTTTGTCCTCAGAAGGTGTGGGCTGAGCATTGTCAGATGAAGAAGACAAAGCAGAGTTTACCGAAGAAGTTGAAGAATGACGAACGTAAGATTATGGGACGTTCACCTGCGGGTGTCGCCATACCGGTCGCTGAGTCGCTCGTGACGATGCCTGAAGGCTATGGATAAGCAGCATACCGAAGGCTGGGGTACCAAAGTCATTGACCGTCTGTCGCATGATCTGAAGGTGGCATTCCCCGATATGAACGGCTTCTCGCCGCGCAACCTCAAGTATATGCGCAAGTTCGCCGAATGCTGGTCCGACCGCTCAGTTTCTCACTCGTAACCCCTAGCGGAGGCCTCCACGCTAAATCCTATCGCTTTTTTCAGTGCTCTGCTGGATGTGGTACAATAAGTGCTAGGCAAAATGACCCTAGGCTGAAGAGGCATGCGTGGAAAAGAAGATGATCATGTCAGACCCTGAAATTATGATGGGCAAGCCAGTCATTGCGGGCACACGGATAACGGTGGAAGGTGCCTTGGCGATGTTGGGCGTACAGTAAAAAAAATACTTTTAAGCGAGGTGTCAGCCATAAGAGTAAATAAAATAGTGGGTCTCACCGGGCTCCAGTCTATTTTCACAGAGGCCTTCGGTCTCGGACGTGCAGCCGCATTAAGCACGATCATATTGATACTTGTAGCTGTTGTGGGTGGCACATTTCTGTTCTTCTATCTTGCACCGCCGCATACAATTGTCGTGTCGAGTGGTCCAAAGGGGAGTATGTTCGAGAGATATGCCGAGAGATATGCCAAGATACTCAAGCAGAACGGTGTGACTCTCAGGATACTTCCATCCGAAGGCTCTGTTGATAACATCAAGAGGCTGGCCGACCCTTCGTCAAAGGTCGATGTAGGATTTGTACAGGGTGGAGTGACTAAAGATATAAAAACCGACAAGCTTGTTTCGCTGGGAAGCATCTCCTATGAACCACTTTATGTTTTCTATGGGGGCACGTCCGGTATTGAGCGCCTCTCTCAATTGACCGGCAAGCGCATAGCTATTGGCGAGGTGGGCAGCGGGACCCGTACTCTTTCGCTTGCTCTGCTTGCAGCCAATGGCATAGAACCCGGCGGCCCTACAACGGTGCTTGAGATGGATTCCGATGAAGCTGCGAAAGCAATGCTGGATGGCAAGGTTGATTCGGTGTTCCTGATGGGAGATTCTGTCTCAACAGCGCTTATACGCCAGCTTTTGCATACGCCCGGCATCAACCTCTTCGATTTTGCACAGGCTGATGCGTATACACGCCGCATGGCATATCTCAACAAGGTCATTCTGCCGAAGGGATCAATAGATGTTGGAGAAGGCACCCCCGCACATGATGTCTTTTTGCTCGCACCGACGATTGAGCTGATTGCGCGAGAAGATCTGCATCCGGCCCTCTCTGATTTATTGCTTGAAGCCGCACGACAAGTGCACTCACGCCCGGGTCTTCTGAGGCGCAAGGGGGAATTCCCTGCGCCAATCGAACAGGAGATACGCATAAGCGATGACGCCGACCACTTCTATAAATCGGGCAAGAGCTTCTTCTATCGATATCTTCCATTTTGGCTCGCCAGCCTCGCGAACCGTATTGTTGTGGTGTTGATCCCCATGATAATCCTTTTGCTGCCCGGACTGCGTATCATACCTGCCATATACAAGTGGCGTTTCAAGTCGCGCCTTCTTAGATGGTATCATGAGCTGATGATCATAGAGCAGAGGCTCTTAACGCAAGCGGAACCTGACAAACGCCGAGAGCTCCTGGAAAGACTTGACAAGATCGAGGAAGCAGTGAACAGGATGAAGGTACCGGCCTTATTTGCGGAGCAATTCTATAATCTACGCGGGCATATCAAATTTGTGCATCAAAAGATGATGTGAGACGATCATCCCCACTGACAATGCTGTCCTTTGAGCGAAACTAAAAATCCAAAGAGCGTCCCCCCGGTTTGACAGATGGCTCCGTGAGCAGGTCCAGAAAGAGCTCTCCTCCGCGGCGAACCATCATATAGTTCATCCGCTCTTCTTTTTCCGGTTACAGGAGCTTCTGCGCGAGGCTCTGGAGACTGGGGTTCGCAAGAGCAGTCAGTTTCTTCCTGATCGTCCGGGAGTAATACTCACGCTCGGTTTTGGTCAGCAAATAAAGCGAAAGGGAGTGAACATTGCCACGACAAGAATGCGAAGCTATCAACAGTGCTGCCAGAGCCACATCGATCGGTGGTCCGTTGAGAGGCAGATAAGGCAGTTTGTCACGTTAGTCATCTACGTTATATATTCTCATGACCTCAGGGTTTACCCCCAAGGGTCCCTGAGCACATGTAATGTTGAAGCTCATTTCCCCAATTTCTTAGCGATATAGCAGCGAAGGCGACAATCACAAAAATGTACGTTTGCGTATGACAGTACGAACGGGCATTCTTCTGGACTCTTTTCTAAGCATTCTAGAAATGGTTCTGATCCAATATCTTCTGCTTCGCAGAGATTGCTAAATCCCGATTTGTAGCATATGAAATCTTTGGGGCAATTCAATTCACCAATGATTTGTTTTATTTCTTTCTCACAATCGGGTTCCACGTGCATACTCCTCCGCAAGAGTTGGGTGAGGGAGGGACGGCCCCTCCCTACGCCGTTACTTTTTGTGGCACTCATTACACTTCGTGGGGGCTTTTGCTCCCTTTTCGGCCTGCTCCTTGTGGCAGGTCTGGCAGACCTTGTGGAAGCTGTCCTGGATCTTGGGAGCCTTATCCTTTACTTCTTTGATGTCGTGACAGGTTTTGCAGGCCTTCGGGCTGTCCGCGTCCTTGTGGTGGCACTTTGCGCATTCCACCTTGCTATGCTTCTCGTGCGCGAAGGTCACGGGTGCCATCTTTGCGCCATCCGCCTTGATGACCACGGGTGCCTTGGGGGCTTCCGCTGCCTGTGCCGCTCCGACGAGCAGAAAAGCAGCAAGAAGCGCTAACGAAAGAAATGTCGACCGGAACAGAATTCTCATACACTACCTCCCTTTCAAAAAAATGTTATTTCCTATAACTCCCTTGCTGGTCTTCTTATGGTGCATCTGGTATGCCAGAACACCGACTGAGAAAAAAAGCGGCTACTGTCGTAAGGTTACGCAGGGTGGGGTTCGGGGGACCTGCTGCCAGTCGGAGTTTTCCGAGGCTTGCTTCGCTGCGGGAACGGGTCAATCGCCCGCTTCCTGGGAAGAAATTTTGGGGACGCCTTTTACAAATGATCCCTGAGAAGTAACTCGGTTTTTGATAAGCGGATGGTCACATAGACCAATGTGCAGTAAATACAACACATTGGATGCATAGTGACAATCCATCATTATTCAAAAGCGAGTTACTTCTCAGGAGTCACAAATTCACATTTATCCTCAAGCGTCCAAAATTCTAACAAGACTGAAAAACTGAAGGATGTCCCCAAAGTCGCCTTTTCCCCTTTGTGGCACCCACAGAGATATAGAGCCCCTTGCGTTTGGGTTCCCGTTGGCCATAAGGAATCTTGTCGATCCAGTACTTTTTGACCCAGAAGGCTTGGCAACGGAAACGTTTTAGTTTTTATTTCCCGACAAGCCGGTAGAATCTATTTGGGCTACTCGATGGTCATCTGGTTCTTTACGCTCTTCACGCCGATTACGTCGTTGACGAGTTTGGTGGCCAGGTCCTTTTCAGCTGCGTTTTTGGCCTTGCCACTCAATGTGACCACACCCTTCTTCGTGGTGACCGAGGTATTGAGGGCGCTGGTCGAGCGATGATAGAGCAGCGTCATCTTGACCTGGGCGGTGATGGAAGCGTCATCGATCTTTTCGCCTACCGTTCGCGCCTTTTTCGAGGTCTTTGATACTGTCATCTCATTTTTTACATCTTTGACCCCTTCGACATCCTTGGCGTATTCGGTCGTCAGATCCTTTTGTGCCTGGCTGGTCGCATCGCCTTGCAAGGTCACGATTCCGTCTTTTACGTTAACTTCGGTCTTGAAGCCGCTCACGCTGCGATGGAACAAGAGTGTGGTTTTCACTTTCGTCATGAGCCACGCATCCGAGTTCTCAGCGGGGCGTTCCCCTTTGACTTCCAGCCTGTTGTCCACACTTTTTACCCCGGGCAAGCCCGCCACGGTCTCCTGGGCCAATGACTTGTGGGATTCTTCGGAGACAGTTCCCGTCAAGGTGACGGCGCCGTCCTTGGACTGGATCTTAATATCATCGTCCTTGAGGTAGGTCTTGAACACATACGACTTTTTGGCGGATGATTCGATGCGGTCATCCGTCTTGGACGCGTGCACAGGCATGCTGATCGCTAGCAGAGCGACGGCAGCCACCATCAGAGATATAGAATATATTGCTTTCATGGTGCGTTCTCCTTTTATTGTTGTTACTGTTGTTTTTTGAACTCTTTTACTTCGAAGACTCCACGCCTTTCGGAGTCCTGCTTGACCTGACCGATCTTTTCCTGAACTTTGCCGGCTATCTTTTCGGCTTTGCCTTTGGCCTCCAACTTGGGATCATCGGTTATTTTCCCGGCCATTTCCGTGATGGACCTATAAACGGTGAATAAGGCTTACGCTCCTGAGAGTGACGATTACCGCGCCAAAGATTAAACCTGTCTGTTGTCAGTGCCTGCCCCGTCTGTCTGTATTTCGCATGACGTCCCATCGGCGACCATGGTAGCCGGGATAATCATTTCATCCTGCTCAACGACGGCATGCGCCACATGATCAATCAGGTCGAAGAGGTGCAGATATTTCCCCACGTGTGATGCCTCCCTTGTTTTTGTACCGAAGTACTTGCCAGACTGTACGGCGAGGTCGGTAACCGTCCGGTCGTCATAGATGGCAAAATCAAAGGAACTGGTGTTCTCTCGACCGCTTATATCATTTGCCGAGGGAAGCTCGTCTCGATAGGCAATGCGGACATCAATATTGTCACGAAATTGGGCAACGAGAAGCTTTTGCGTCGCTGGATCGGTGAGTTCTTCGTGGTCGACGACGAATATCCGGGTGATTTTGACACGACGGTCAAGGGAGCGCAGATTGGCCTGGTAAAGGTTCAAAAGCGCCCCTCGCGTGGTCCACGCAGCATTAAGGGGATCCACAGCCTTAATGTGATGAGTGGCCTGGTCGCAACATTTGGCCGCTTCCAGGTAAAACTCATTTTCATCCAGCGGTATACGGCCGTGATGCAGTAACGATAACGTGCGTTTGGCCGCTGCCATAACTTCATGGGCTTTGGCCTGGCATTCCGGATCCGCGATTTGTGCCATCATGAACGTGGTTTCATGTGCTTTGTGATATTGATCAAGAAGGGCCTCTCTGGTTTTTGCGATATCGTCCCGTAGAAGGTAGGTACCCAGGGAAAGCAGGATGCCCATGCCAAAGATAATGTAGGCAGCCTGCGGATACTTGAGCACCAGATGAAAGAAAATTGCCAGTCCAGACCCTGCCAAAAATTCGACGATGGCCGCGGCATTTTGAACTTTTCTCTTCATAGTAAAAATCCTCCTTCCGGAAAACCCCTGCCAATCTTCGCATGAGGGCTGATTTTCCGGGTGCGGAACCGTTATTAATTTATTTTGATTGGCCGAGCGGTGACGAAGGTAGCTGCAAGACCGATCGCTAACAGCGGATCACGGCGAATACCTACCGCAGGAAACACTGCATTATCAAGAGCGCCTCTTTACCCGCGAGACGCCAACTGTACCCATTTCTTGCTATATGCCACGAATTAACTCTGTCCCTACAAGCCCTTTGCGCCTCCTCTCAGGGCCTCCTGTATGGCGCCTCCCAGTTTCTCCACGGGAAGGGGTTTGAAAACAACCCGACCAAAGCCGGCAGCCTCTATCTTGTGGGCCCAGGATTGGTTAGCGCGTCCCGTATAGAATAGGACCGGGAAACCAGGGCGGATACGCCTGAATCGAGCGGCAAGCTCCAGTCCCGTCAGTTGAGGCATCAAGGTCTCAAGGATAGCGAGGTCGTACGCGTCAGGCTCCTCTGAAAAAGTTCTCAATGCCTTTAAGCTATCCGTCTCACCCCGTACCCTGCACCCCAGCTGGTCAAGCATCGATGTGGTGATGCTGTGTGCATCCTTATCGTCCTCCAAATATAAAATGAGTGGTCGCCGTCCGGAAGCCATTATGACGCCCCTTTTCGTTTGGGGGTCGCTGGCAGAAGCCCCTGGTTTCTGACGCGTTCCCCCCGGGATGGAGAGAAGCAGTTCAGGATAAGTTAATGGTAGGCACCAATCGAACAGGTCTATCATACCACAAAGACCGCAGAAAGTCTTGTCATTCTGTTACCGCCGAAAGTGGTACTTATGTTCGCGACGCTGTCTGCATTACTTATCAGAAGGCCATGTCGCCTCAATATAATCCGTTGGCTCTTGATAATTATAGTACTTCCATGCGTCAATTCTTCTTTTCTTAAGAATATTCATATTCTTTTGAATCTTCTTGCTCAAGTTATTTGAGACCCGTGCATGGATGGAGATTTTGAAGATTCCTCTCTTTTCCAGTGCCTCTCTCAATGCTCTAAGAAGTTCAAGAAGGCCTCTTTTCCCTCTATAGCCTAGCACAATGGCTAAGGCTTCAACGTAGTACGCTGTGCTATCATGTTCCATGAGTGGATCATCGTTTTTCAATTCGTTGACTGCATCGTTGTGAGGAATCGCCAGAAGGTAACCAACTCTCTTTTCATCGTCTCTTAATATGATGTGAACGTTATTCTTATTCCAGACTGCCCGGCCATCATATTCCTCGGCATGGCCATAGGGCCATTCCGTGGGAAAAGAATTATGAATGATCGAGACCGCATCCTTCACGGCCCTTTCATCAAACCCTTGTAATATCTCGACCTTCAACATTTGTCGCCCCTCGAGCCTTTGAACGTTGCTCTTCTCTTTTTGAACGTGTCCCTCGCGTATTCACTACGATGGTCATAAGGAGCCCTGTAGTCTTCCTCAAACGCCTGGAACATAACAACCTCCTCAGATCCGGTTGCGTTGTCTCACACAAACTGGGCACCGTTTATACTATTGCATGAATGTGAATACATCGCAATTGAGTGATGCAGAAAGTAACGC
>CAWGEZ010000049.1:0-110779 GCA_963821605.1 uncultured delta proteobacterium
CCACTGGCGGAAAATATTTCCTACCGATAACATATGCCGGTTTGCATTCAAAAATACGACGCAGCCTTCGGCCGGGTACCCGCGAGCTACCAAACTTAAGCGCGGGTGGCGGGGAGTCGTGCCGATAGCACTAGCGATAGCGTAGCATCCTGTAAGGATAGCGATAGCGCAGCATCCTGGAAGGAAGTATCCCGTAGGGACGCAAAACCCACTGACACGGGTCCATGCATGAAGCCAGGCTGGCATCATGTCTTGCGGCTTTCCAATCGTCAGGGCGATTTCGTCGAGAAGCTTCTGGTGCTTCTTGTTCTGCGCTCGTCTCGCCGTGAGAGCGTCCTCTCCTTCAATGTGTCGAGCGATCTTGATCTCTTTGAGCATGTCGACGAGTTCGGCGCGTATCTCGGCAATCTTCTTCTCGATGAGCTCTTTCTGGGCAGCGCTTCTGTTTTCAACGTGCCGAGATGCTCCAGATAATCCTTAAGTAAGGCAAATTCATTGCCATCTAAGCATCTTGTGCATAGTTCTGAATAATTGATATCTAATTTCGTTATCTAATAGGCTCAATATTGCTCTGTATTATGTCTCTTTGCTTGTTGTGCTGATCGAGCATTCGCTCCTTCTCTTCCATGAGCCGCTCTTTTAGTTCCATGATGCGCTGCAGTCGGTCGCTATGCATAGAAGAGGAGCTTCATGCTATCAACGGTCTTCTCGATGGTCACTCTCTCATCGACCCCCTGGGAAAGGAAGGTCTTGACCCTGTCCATCATCGAGATGGCATAGTCGATCTTCTTGTTACTGCCGGGGTTGTATGCCCCGATGTTGATCAGATCCTCGGCCCGTTCGTATTCCGAAAGTATTTCGGTTATCCTGCTCGCAAACTGGAGCTGTTCCCGTCGCAACGATGTCTTTCATCGTCCGGCTCACACTCCTCAAGACATCGATCGCAGGATACTGGTTCGAGTCGGCAAGTTTTCTCGAAAGCACGACGTGGCCGTCAAGGACAGCCCGTGAGGCATCCGCAATAGGGTCATCGAGGTCATCGCCTTCCACGAGCACGCTGAAAATGGCCGTCATGGTGCCGGTACCCTCACCATTGCCGGTCCGCTCAAGGAGCTTGGTTAAATGGGAAAAGACGCTCGGGGTGTAACCCTTTGTGGTCGGCGGCTCGCCTATGGCAAGCCCCACCTCTCTCTGGGCCATCGCAAAGCGGGTCAGTGAATCCATCAGCAGAAGCACGTCGCGCCCTTGTCCCTGAAGTACTCGGCTATGGCGACTGTCAGGAAAGCGGCCCTCACCCGAATGAGCGGAGGTTGATCCGAGGTAGCAACAATCACGACAGAGTGGTTGAGGCCTTCGCCCAGGTCCCGTTCGAGAAACTCCCGCACCTCTCTGCCGCGCTCGCCGATCAAGCCGATCACGTTTACGTTCGCCTCGGTATGTCGCGCGATCATCCCGAGCAGCACGCTCTTGCCAACACCTGATCCCGGCAAAAATACCCATCCGCTGCCCGCGTCCGCAGGTCAGAAGGCCGTTAAAAGCCCGTATACCAAGGTCGAGGGGCTCTGCTATCCTTTTCTTTTTTAGCGGATTAACGGTCTCCCTGTATATTGGAACGTGCTCCGTCAACATCAAGCCCTCCCTTTCCGTCCATAGGATTTCCGAGGCCGTCGATCACCCTCCCCAAAAGACCGGAACCGACGCCCATATTAACGACGCTCTTCTTCGAATGGATCTTTGACCCGACACCAATGCCCCTCAATTCTCCCGAGTGGCATGAGCAGTGTTTTGCCCTCCCTGAAGCCCACTACTTCTGCATTGATCGGCGGCTTTCCTTCGGTAGGGTAGATGAGCGCCGCGTCTCCCACGGACGAGACCGGACCTTTGCCCTCGATCACCAGCCCAACCACCTGCGATACCTTTCCGTACATCTGGTACGGGTAGAATGTCGCAAGTCTGCGCTTTATCGATGCGTGTAGCCTCTCTTCGTCTTCAGGGGCTAATGCCAGCTCGCCTTCATTCATATAGCATCGTTGCCGATAGACAGGTAAAAGCAAATACAGGTCAGAGGTAAGTACAAGAACGAAGGTAGAGAAAAAAGCCTAATTTAGCCTCCACCTTTGCTTTAGCCTTTTTCTATACCTTCTCTATCTCTTTCCTCGTCTCTCCTCAACCTTTACCTTTGTTTTTGGTTTTTACCTCTACCTGTTCTCAATTCTCTTTCCTGTTCTACTGAGTCTGCCGCTCCGAGAAACTCCTTTTTCAGCTCCTCCAGCTGCTTTGAAATTCTTCCATCTATGTCACCAAAGTTCGTTTCTACCACAAAGCCCGGTTCTTTCAGCTCTTCGTCAGGGACAATCTTCCAGGCGGTTGTTCCTTGCGCGGAGATCATCCACGCGTCTTCCTTCGGCAGCCTGACGAGGCATTCACCCCTTTCCTCGCAGGCCTCCAGGGCTTTTCTGATCATGGAAAGGGTTACCTCTCTATGCTCTGTGCATTCCTTCAGCACAATCGACTCGGCAAAGGTGAGCGCAAGTACCGTCGCGAAGCGTTCTACTCTCCCCAGCAGCTCCTGTTTGAAGCTTTCGAGCGACGCGAGATACTGGTTCAGTCTTTCGACGAGCGGCTCTATCTTCTTCATGCCCATCTCCTGGCCTGCCTTTTCTCCCTGGGCGAAGGCTTCCTCGAATATCCTGCGCGCTTCTTGCTCGACGTCTAATGGTTCTTCAGGTGGTTTTCCAGGCTCTTCTTCCGAAGGTGTCTGGGGAGTTGTTCCTCGGCGAGCAGGGGCTCTTCTTCCGCCACTCCCTCCAGGAGCGATCTGAACTCAGGGGCTGCCCTTTGCTACGGGCGGTCCGGTCAGGTCATGAAAGGCAAGAGGCTCGACTTCATCAGACAAAGGCATCGCCTGCTCCTGTCAGCATGATCTTCCCTTCCTCGCTCAGCTTCTTGGCAACCATAGCGATCTTCACCTGGGCCTTTTCGACGTCAGACGACGCGCACAGGGCCCATGGCCTCAAGGTCCTCCCGAAGCATCTTCGCGGCACGTTCCGACATATTGTTCAGTATCTTGTCTTTGAGGGCTTCGGATGCGCCCTTGAGCGCGAGGGTTAAATCTTCGGAGGATATCTCTTTCAGAAGCAGTTGGGTTCCCTTGTCATCAGTCTTCAACAGGTCTTCAAACGTGAACATGAGCTGCTTGATTTTGTCAGCGAGTTCAGGGTTGGACTCTTCGATGGATTCCAGGATCTCCGATTCCATCGTCCTGTTCATCTGGTTAAGCATGCCTGCGACCACTTCTACACCGCCGAGACGCCTCCCTTCCACCACGCCAATCGATTCCAGCTGTTCCTTGAGCACATTCTCAATCTCTTCGATGACGTTCTTGTCCACCCTCTCCAGGTGAGCCATGCGTACGATCACATCACTCTGCACCTGTGTGGAAAGATGACCTATCACTTCGGTGGCCTGCCTGAGTTCCATATTGGAGAGCACCAGAGAAATCGTTTGCGGATGCTCACTTTTCAGCGTGTTTGCCAGAATGCGCGGGTCACAGCTCTTCAAGAATCTGCTGGCCTTCGACCTGCTCCGTCCTTAAGTGTTGCCACAGCGATTCTGCCTTGTCTTCCCCGAGGCTCTTGTGGAGTAATCCCTTGAATTTGGCCGGCACCCCCACGATATGATTGCTTTTCTCCTGCAGTTTTTTCGTAAACTCTTCGTTGATTCTCTGGACTGTTTCCTTCGGGACCGACTCAACCTTCGCAATCTCCTGCCCGATCAGCTCGATCTCGCTCTCATCCAGGTCCCTGATCACTTCCTTGGATAGTTCCTCATCCATCGTCAGTAAGAGTATTGCAGCCTTTCTGACGCCGCTGATTTCTTCCCGTTCCATTACCTGCTTTCCCTGACCCATTCCTTTATGATGCTGGAAACGAGGGCTTTATCCTGCATGGGACCCAGAGAAGGCGTTCTCCTTCTTGCCTTCAAGGGCCTCTTCTCGCGTCATCTTCCTTGATATAGACATCCCGGACCTGCTCCGCAGGCAATGCTGCCTTTCCTTTTTTGCCCTTCCGCAGCAAGGGTCGCACGACAAAGAGAAGAAGAAGCAGAGCCAGCAAGCGCCAAGACCCCGTATGTCGCAATGGTCTTTATCAGCTCCTGGCGTTCGGCCTTCTGCATGAGATCTCTTTCCTCGTTCAAACCTTCCAGCTCAAAGGGCATATTGATGACTTCTATCTTATCGCCCCGCTCCTCGTCATACCCGACAGCGCGGGCTATCAGATCCTTTATGTCATTCAGTTCCTTTTGTGATCTGGGATTATACTTGAGCTCCTCCTCTTTCTTGCCCTTTATCTTCTCATATCTACCGTCAACAACAATGGCCAGCGAGAGTCGCTTGATATCTCCGAAAGGCTCAACGATTTTTTTGACCGTCTTGCTCACCTCGTAAGAGATCTGGGCTTCCTCTTTTTCCGCCTCACTCGAGCGTTCCGGGCCTTCCGGCTTGACATTCCTCTGCGGTCCCGGCACGTTCGAGGCCACGCCGGGTACACCGCTCGCCTTCAGGCTCTTGTTGACCGATTTCTCGTGGGCCCTCTTTTCATTTGAGATGGCCTTCTTGTCCGGAGAGTATTCCTCCTGAATCTCCTCTACCTTCCGCAGGTTAAGATCGACGGTTGCGCGGATGATCGACTTGTTCATTCCCGAGAAATCTGTCGAGCATTGACTGGATGGACTCCTCCAGCCTGCGCTCTACGTTCCTCTGAAACTCGAACTGTTGATTGGAGATCATCAGGGGAGAATCGGGCTCCCCTCCCTTGTAGAGGATCTTTCCTGAAGAGTCTATCACCGTGACTTGCTCCGACTTGAGCCCCTCAATGCTTCCCGCAACCAGGACAACAATACCCTGGATCTGCTCTTTGCTCAGGGCTTTCCCCGGCTTAAGCTTCAAGAAAACGGATGCGGTAGCCTGCTTCTCTTTCTCTGTATACAGGGTCTTTTCCGGTATTGCAATGTGTACCCTCGATGTTTTTACTTCGGGCATCTGGTTAATCGTCCGCGAGAGTTCACCCTGAATCGCCCTCTTGTAATTGACATTCTGCATAAACTCGGTCATACCGTAGTTGGTCTTGTCGAAGAGTTCGAATCCTATGCCGCCCGACCCGGGCATAGCGTTCTGGGACGCGAGCATGAGTCTGATCTCGTATGCCTTTTCTTTGGGCACGTAGATCGTGGTGCCCTCCATGCCTAATTTGTAAGGGAACTTTCAGTTCTTTCAGCTTGGTAACAATGTTGGATGCATCCTCCATCGACAGGCCGGAAAAAAGCGGATGATAGTCCTCCTTCTGGGTCAGCGAATAGGAGAGCACCGCGGCCCCCAACGCCCCCACGAGGATAAACAGATAGAGATAGAGCTTCTTCTTGGGTGTTGTCTTGACAAAGTTCTTTACGTTGTTTACGTAAACTTCAGCTCCGGCCATTTATCAAACCTGCAAGCGCATAATCTCTTGGTAGGCGTCGATGATCTTGTTTCTCACCTGCATCATGAGCTGGAACGTAAGGTCTGCTTTCTCTATGGCCATCATGGTGCTCGTAACATCATCGCTCTCCATCTTGGCCAGTTTCTCAACCTCTTTGTCCGCCTCTTTCTCCAGCTCCCCTACCCGCTTTATTGAGTCTTTCAAGGTGTCAAGGAAAGACGATTCCCCCTTTTGCGGGCCTTTGAGCTGATCAAGCATCCCTTTCGCGTTTACGCTGTCTATCTTCATGGTTGCCTCCTACTTCGCTATCTCCAGGGACTTCAAGAACATGTGCTTGGTGGTATTGATCACGTTCACATTGGCTTCGTATGAGCGCGTGGCAGATACCATGTCTGTCATCTCTTCCAGCACGTTTACATTCGGTAAGGTCACGTACCCATCCCGATCCGCGTCCGGATGGCCGGGGTCATACGTTTTC
Source organism: uncultured delta proteobacterium (assembly GCA_963821605.1). GTDB lineage: Bacteria > Desulfobacterota > Syntrophorhabdia > Syntrophorhabdales > WCHB1-27 > JADGQN01. The sequence continues at coordinate 5,956 of CAWGEZ010000049.1, forward strand.
TCGAAAGGCTTTTCGCTCTCCGTTATCTCTTCAACTTGCACCCCTTCCAGTTTTTTGCTCAAGACCCCTCTGAATCCGCCTCCGGAAGCATCAGAAGAACCGATCACCACATTCTGCTTCTTGTACGGACCACCCTCTTCCGTACGAGTCGTATGAATATTGGCCAGGTTCGTTGCGATGGTCTCCATCCTCACCCTCTGCGCGTGCAGACCAGAGGAACTAATCTTCAGCACATCGAACATACCCATGTTACCTTCCTCCGCTGATTATGTATCGCATCATGGAAAATTTCTTCGAGAGCGCCTGTACCAGGGCGTCGTAGTACATGCTGTTTTCCGTTAACCTCATCACTTGATTCTCCATATTAACGGTATTTTCATCGAGGCCGGCGAAGCCAAAAGGCTGCTCAGCCGTCTCTTCTATCTCGACGCCGCCTGAATAGGTCATCTGTTTCTCAAGCTGCTTCTTGAAGTCGATCTCCTTTTCTTTGAAGCCGGGCGTATCAGCGTTCGCTATGTTCCCTGCTATCACCTTGTGATAGGCCGTCCTGATGTTGAGCGCCTTGCCGATGAGATCAATTAGCGGCATTCATACACCCCTGGGGTACAGGAATACCCAGCCCCTTATATTCTCTGATCTTGTTCCGAAGCGTCCGCACGGTAATGCCAAGAATGGACGCAGCCTGCGTCCTGTTGCCGTTCACCTGGCGCAGTGTGTCCAGGATCAGGTTCATCTCCATATCCCGCACCGAGCCCACCCTGACCTCTTTTCTCGATTCAAGGTCCTGAAGATGGTTCACTTTCACCACCGAATAGTCTGACAGGATGCAGGCGCGCGCCATCGTGTTCTCCAGCTCCCGCACGTTGCCTTTCCACGTCTTTTCTTTGAGGAATTCCATGGCCTCGTCAGAGACACTCGTATCCTTTCCCTGCGAATACTTGGTCAAAAAGTACTCGACAAGGATCGGTATGTCCTCTTTTCTGTCGCGCAAGGGAGGGACCACCACGGGAAACACATTCAATCTGTAATAAAGGTCCTCTCTGAACTTCCCTTCTTCCACACACTTTTTCATATCTTTATTACTCGTTGCTATGACTCTGACGTCTACCTTCTTGGGATAACGGGAACCTATGGTCTCTATTTCTTTCTCCTGGAGCACCCGAAGCAGCTTTGCCTGCAGCCGGAGGTCCATTTCGCTGATCTCATCGAGAAGGATGCTACCCTTCTCTGCCAGCTCGAACTTGCCGGGTTTCTTCGCCATGGCTCCTGTAAAAGCACCTCGCTCGAAACCGAAAAGCTCACTCTCGAGAAGGTTGTCAGGCAGGGCAGCGCAGTTGACGGGAATAAAAGGACCGGAACGTCTTTCGCTGTTTTCGTGTACATATTTCGCAACCAATTCTTTTCCGACGCCGCTCTCCCCGAGAACAAAGACGGTTGTGTCCGAACGCGCCACACGCGACGCATTCCACAGGACGTCCTTCATTGCACGGGAGACATAGATGATCTTGCCCCGGTTGATGCCAAGCGCACGTTTCACGACGCCGTAGAGGGTCTCAGTGTTGAAGGGCTTCTGGATATAGTCAAAGGCCCCTTCCTTTATCGCCTTTACCGCATCCTGTATGGTCCCGTATCCCGTAATAAGGATCACGGGAACAAGCGATGACGTTTCTCTAACACTCTCAAGAAGATCAATGCCGCTCTTGTGAGGCATCCTCACGTCGGTAATGACCAGGTCAAAAGAGCCCCGTTTGATTACCTCTGTGGCCCTCAATCCGTCTTCAGCAACGGAAACTGCATACCCGGCCTTGTTAAGTGATTCCTTGAGAGCAAGTCTCATATGAAGATCGTCGTCGACTACAAGTATGTTTGTTTTCATATCCTCTTCTCGGGTAAATAGATTAGGAACGTCGAGCCTCCATTGGGCTGCGACTCAACTTCTATGTAACCGCCATGCGCCTTTACAATGTTGTAAACGATAAACAGGCCCAGCCCAACTCCCTTATCCTTTGTCGTGAAAAAGGGATTGAACAGGCTCTTACGCACTTCCTCCGTCATGCCCGCACCGTCATCGCAAACGCTCACAACGACGTATCCACGATCCTCTTTGATTGTTATCGTGATGCAGCCCTTTTCGTCGATAGCGTCCATCGCGTTTGCAAAGAGATTCATCATGACCAGTTTCATCAAGTCGGGATCAAAAACGAAAGGTCTCTCGTGAAGCGTCTCGACATGTATGGATATGTCCCTGCTCTTTGTCGACACCTTCATGAACTGAACCGTATCATTTACCAGGTCTGCAAGGCGCTCTTCCTGCAGTACGAGCGTCTTCGGGCGTGTGTACGAGAGAATATTATTGATCACCCTGTCGACAGCTTTTACCCCGAAAAGCACGTAATCGACGTATTTCCTATCAACCTTTCTCAACTTCGATTGCTGCAGCATCGAAAGGAAAAGCTCCATACTCCCCAGAGGATTCTTGATCTCATGGGCGATGCGCGCGGCCATTTCGCCCATAGCCCGCAATCTTTCATCGCGCTCCAGTCTCTCTTTCATCTTCTCCATCTGTGTGACATCCTCAAAAACGACCACTTCCCTTCCTTCGAACCCGTTATTCAGAGCCTCCCTCCTCCATCGGAAGCAACCGGTTCGGTTTTTCAGTTCGCCAAAGGTCTCGCCGCCACTCTTAAGCCCGTCGATGAACCCCGCACCGTTCAGTTTTTTTGCATTCTTATTGGAAAAGACCGGCTCAGGCCCTTTTTCGAGAACCACAACTCCCACAGGAAGTGAGTCGAGTATCGTATGGAGATATTTCCGTGCCTTTTCGAGCTGGTTGTTCTTTTCTTCCACTTGTTCTTTCAGTTGCCTGATCTGTGTCTCAAGAGAATGGTAGTATGCCATTAACGAGTCGGAAGCCTTGGTGAACTCAGAAAATGCACAATTTAGAAGATTCAGTTCAGGCTGAGACATGATGAACGGATAAAAGCAAGAACCATACCAGTCCACGTGTGACGTGGCCAAGGAACAAAAGCGGGGAAAAGGTAGGGCAGGTTAAGGTTGAGGTTGAGGTTTAGACAAAGCCAAGAATAGCATCAGACGACGATTGGCGCGGCCCATTGCGTTCCTCTTAACCTCGACCTTAATCTTAACCTTGTGGTCACGGAATGTCAGTATTTTGACAGAATTTGTTGCTTACGACTGCTCGAGCCCCAGCCGCTTCATCTTCTCGATGAGGGTGGTCCTGTTCATCTGCAATACTCTGGCGGCCTGGCTTTTTACGCCCTTTGTCTGGTTCAAGGCCTTAAGAATGAGTGCCTTCTCGAAATCGGAGACAAGGGTATCGTAGCCCCGAAGAATATCCATCTCCACCTCATCGGGCTTTCCCGCATATAGTTTCTCGGGCAGATCCTCTATGCTCACAAACCCTTTCTTCTTTATCACCACCAGACGCTCCACGATATTCTGCAGCTCCCGGACATTTCCCGGATAATCGTAGCTTGTCAGGACATCGAGCGACTGCTCTGTTAGCCCTTCCAGGTTTGTGTTATTGATCTTGTTCCATCGCTCCAGAAAATGATTCAGCAAAAGCGGTATGTCCTGGCGTCTTTCCCGAAGGGGAGGTATGTGGATAGGCACCACATTGAGACGGTAATAGAGGTCTTCCCTGAATTTGCCCTCCTTAACGAGGGCGTCAAGGTCCCGGTGCGTAGCAGCAATCATTCTGACGTCCACATTGATCGTCTTCGAACCACCAACGCGCTCAAAGGACCTTTCCTGAAGGACCCGAAGCAGCTTGACCTGCAGTTTCAGACTCATGTCCCCTATCTCATCGAGAAAAACCGTGCCGCCGTCAGCGATCTCGAACCTGCCGAATCTCGTTTTTATCGCACCGGTAAAGGCCCCCCTTTCATGGCCAAAGAGTTCACTCTCCAGGAGTTCTTCCGGGATGGCGCCGCAGTTGACCACAACGAGTGGCCGTGTTCGGCGAGAGGAGTTATAGTGAATAGCCCGGGCAACCAGTTCCTTTGCCGACACCGCTCTCTCCTGTGATCAGCACCGTTGCGTTGGTGTCCGCCACCTTCTCGATCATCTCGAAGACCTTCTGCATCTGGAAACTGACGCCCACGATATTCTCAAACTTGTACTTGTCTCGCATGTGGCTTCGAAGAATAGTGTTCTCCCGGACCACATTTGTCTCCGCATACCTCCGCAGAACGTTGCCTTTGGCCACGAGTTTCTTGGGGATATTGTCGCTATTCAGAAGATCAAAGTAGTACATCGCCGACTCGACCGTTGAAAGCAGTTCCTCGAACTTGAACGGCTTCAGGATGTAGGCGAAAGCTCCATAATTCATGGCGCTGATGGCGGTCTCCAGACTTCCGTAGCCGGTGAGAACTATCCCGAGTGTATTGAGATACTCCTGCTGAATGAACTTGATGAGCTGAATCCCATCGATCTTCGGCATCTTCAAATCAGTAATCATCACCTGGTTCTCGTTCTTCTTGAGAGCCAGGAGAGCTGCCTCACTCGACCGATGCGCATCAACTTTGTAGCCCTTGCTCGTCAGATATTCTTTGAGAACGTTCAGGACGTGCTCTTCATCATCGACGACCAGTATGTGGCCCTTTTCCATCGTTTCCTACCATCCTTGGTATGTATATGCTTGAGCATCTCGCATGCCCATTTATTCTCCAAGTTCTCCGCGTAGTTATATTACACTTTTCGAGACTCTTATGGAACAAAAACTTTCTGTCCGGCTGATTCGTCTCTGTCAGGGACTACCAGGGCCGTTCGCATGGGATAGGGTGAAGGGTCTATCCAGTCTATTTGGTCTACAGAACAAAGCGAATTTCCATCGGTAATCCCGTCGTACTTCACCGATTGCGTGCCGCCTCGACAGCGAAGGTCTTGATCCGCAGGAAAGTGCATCAATTTGGCAGACGAAATGTACCGCGTATACGAGATAGACTGAATAGACCGGATAGACGAGATGGACTGCTATTTCGCGGTCTTCACCACGACTTTACTGATTGCATCCTGCAGTCGTTCCGGCGTAAAAGGTTTGGTTATATAGTTGTCGACACCGGCCTTAATGGCCTCCATGACAGTCTCTTTCTGGGCTTCAGCAGTCACCATGATGAATGGGATGCGACTGATCTGCGGATCATTTTTGCATGCTTGGAGCAGTTCCATACCGGTCATTTCCGGCATCACCAAGTCGCATATAATCAGGTCTATTTCTTCCTTCCTGAGGAGATCCAGAGCCTCCTTGCCATTTCCCGCTTCAAGCGTATTCTGCATGTTTATCTGCTTCAGGACATTCTTGAGTATCTTCCGCATGGTGGGAAAATCATCAACAACGAGAACCCTCATCTCGACCCCCAGTATGCACGTGGATCCGTTAGTTTAGGTTATCGGAATAAAACATACAAACTTAAACAGCCAAACCGCTGCCTTATAACTCGCTGCTTCCCGTCTATGGACTGGGCGCATGCCGTCTCCACGCGGCCTCGAATGGTTTGCCTCCCTAGATCGCCGTAGACCAATCCGGGCGGCAGCTATCGATGAAATTCTTAAGTCGATTCAAAACTCGGCGACAACAGGAGTGAGAGTTAACTATTTATCGAGGACGGTTGGATCAAAGCAGCGGAGATTTACTGGTAAAAGATGCCGTCATTACTGACTTGGAGAGAGCAGCATGGGAGACGACGTAGCTGAAGGAGGATACTGTACATGGGACGCAAACTGACACTTTCGACAAAGATAATCACACTGGGCATTGCGATTACGGTCTGTTTTTCATTGTCTCTGGCATGGGTTTACACAAAATACAAGGCGTCAAGTTACGATGTCAAGACTCGTGAGCTCAGCCAACTAACGGATGTGACCTATGCTTTGGTGGCTGAATACAATGAACGGGCAGCAAAAGGGGAGTTTTCACTCGATGAGGCCAAGAAGAGGGCGATGTCAAGGCTTAAGGCCCTGCGCTACAACAAAGATGACTATTTCTGGATCAGTGATCTTGGGGCCCGCGTGCTCATGCATCCACTGAAGCCCGAAATGGACGGTAAGGATCAATCGGACTACAAAGATCCCAACGGGAAAAGAATCTTCGTGGAGATGGCCGCGGTTTGTCAGGAGAAAGGGGCCGGGCTCGTTGAATACATGTGGTCTAAGCCTGGTGAGGCAAAGCCAAGTCCTAAAATATCTTACGTTAAGCTCTACAAGCCCTGGGGATGGATTATAGGTACCGGGATCTATTTTGATGAGCTGGCAGCATTGACCAGGGTTTCCTATATCATGCTGGGTATAATCATTCTCGTTACCACAGGCGCTTTGTTTCTATCCTATTGCATGGCCCGTTCCATATCCAGGCCTATCAATCGCATTATCGAGGGCTTGACCGACGGCGCGGAACAGGTGGCTTCAGCCTCTTCACAAGTTTCTTCGGCCAGCCAGACGTTGGCCGAAGGTGCTTCGGAGCAGGCGGCAGGATTGCAAGAGACGTCTGCCTCCATGGAGGAGATGACCTCTATGACCCGCCAGAATGCCGAAAATGCCCGCAGCACCAACGAAGCGGCAGTGACGGGATCGAATCTAATGAAACAGGCCCGTGAATCAATGAAGGCTCTGGTGCAGTCCATCGAGGAGATCGCTAAAGCAAGTGAAGAAACCGGCAAGATCATCAAAACGATCGACGAGATAGCATTTCAAACCAACCTTCTTGCATTAAATGCAGCAGTGGAAGCAGCCCGGGCAGGAGAAGCAGGTGCCGGCTTTGCGGTAGTGGCCGATGAGGTGAGAAATTTGGCGATGCGGGCAGCGGAAGCGGCGAAGACCACGTCCCGGTTGATCGAGGGAACCATCAAAAAGGTCAAGGAAGGCTCGGAAGTCGTTCATCACACAGACGACTCTTATCGACAGGTCGCCCTGGCTTTGAAGAAGGTCGTTGACCTGGTTGGCGAAATCACAGCAGCCTCCCAGGAGCAGGCTGTAGGCATAGAACAGATCAATAAGGCCGTTGCCGAGATGGATAAGGTGGTGCAGCAGAATGCGGCTAGCGCGGAAGAATCAGCTTCTGCTGCCGAGGAGATGAATTCTCAGGCGCAGCAGATGAAAGGGTTTGTAGGCGAGTTGGTGGCACTGGTGAGTGCAAGCAACGGCAATGAGGCAGGGTCTGCAAAACCACACCATAGCGGAGGATACGAAGGCACGTCGGCCGTGAGTCGTCAATCGGACGTTACCATTCGAAAGAGCTTTGGCGCACCGGCCAAAAAGGTCAAGGACACGGCGTTTCGGCCCGGCACCTATCGTAAGCAGAACGGGCCGAGAGCGGATCAGGTGATTCCCATGGAGGACGCTGATTTCAGGGAGTTCTAGCAAAAAACCTTCCTGTTCTGGTCAGAATAACGATCTGGTAGATTGAGCAATTTCCACGTGTGAGTTGGCTCCCCACTCACATACCAGGATACCCCCTTGGTACCTGTAGCAAAAGCTGCAGCGGTACCATTCAAAGCTCTCCAGGAACAGAAATGAGATCGTGTCACGGCGAAAGGAAAGAGGGCTGCATCATAGAAGACACGGTAGCTTTGACCCAAATTTAGGTTTCTACTACAAAATGCCGACAACAAGTACGTAGTTAGTGGAGGCGACTACAATTGCTGTTAAATTCTGCTTAATGGCGTCCTCATATAACTGGCCCATGCCGTTTGATAGGGGTGAATCATGGCTAACGTTGTTACTGTCAAAGAGGTATGTCAATACCTGAAACTAACTGAATCAACCGTCTACAAGCTGGCTTCGCAGGGTGTACTACCCGGTCTGAAAATTGGAAAATCATGGCGATTCGATATGGACGAAATCCTCGAGTCGATTCGAACCTCAAACAGGAGGGAGAAAAAGAGGATGTCGCACAGCAATAAAGCCGTTTGAAGCAAGAGATGAACTACAACAAGAGGTGACGCGATGAAAATGGCAGAGTCGACGAGAGTGCAAGATCAGACAACGAAAGCCATGACCAATATCGAGGGGAAATACCTTGTCTTCTCCTTGGCCAAAGAGGAGTACGGCATCGGTATCCTGAAGGTGAAAGAGATAATCGGGATGATGCCCATTACCAAAGTACCCCGCACACCCGTTTTCATCAAGGGAGTAATAAACCTCAGGGGTAAGGTCATTCCCGTCATAGACTTGCGGCTCAGGTTCGATATGGAGGAGATAGCCTATACCGAGAGGACCTGTATTATCGTGGTGGAGATTGCAGGACAAACAGGCTTTGTCCTGATCGGAATTGTGGTCGATAGGGTAGCGGAGGTCACGAGCATCAAAGGAACAGATATTGTGGATGCTCCACAATTTGGCAGCCGGCTGCATACGGGCTATATCCTCGGGATGGCCAAAACGAACGGAGGAGTGAAGATTCTGCTCGACATCGATAAAGTGTTCGGCGATGCGACGATCTCGGGCTTCGAAGGGGCCGCGTAGAAGGCGATTCCCATGAACATGAAAGCCGACTTTATCAACCCGTTCCTGGAATCCACCATCTCTGTCCTGGCGACCATGGCATCGGTGACGCCTGTAGCCGGGACGCCGTACCTCAAGAAAGGAGTCTTCTGTGGTGGGTGATGTTTCGGCCATCGTCGGTATTACAGGCGAGGCAGAAGGTTCTTTATGCCTTACCTTCACCAGCGACTGTATCCTGTTCATCGTCGGTCAGATGTTCGGCGAGAAGAAGACGGAAATTGACGAAGAAGTGAAGGATGCCGTGGGGGAACTGACCAATATGATTTCAGGAGCTTCCCGGAGAGCCCTGGAAGGACTTGGCCATCATTTTCAAGGTGCGATCCCTTCCATCGTTTCGGGCTACAATCACGAGGTCAGGCATGTGACCAAGGGCCCCATCCTTTCAATTCCTTTTAGCACCGATGCCGGGGGTTTCACCGTGGAGGTCTGCTTTAAGTGAAAGCTACGGGGATCCCGAACATGAAGCAGAACTCTCCGATATTTGAACAGGCTGAATTGACGGATGCCGATTTTCAGAAGATCAGCCGTCTGATTCATGAGCAGGCCGGAATCTGCCTCAGCGAGGGAAAGGAAGCGCTGGTCAGGTCCCGTCTGGGGAAGAGGATTCGTGAGGGTCAATTTGGATCATTTCGGAATTACTACGATCACGTGGTCAGCGACACTTCCGGAAAGGAGTTGGTTCAATTATTAGATTGCATATCGACCAATTTTACGTCCTTCTTCAGAGAGGAAAAACATTTCGACTTCCTTCGATCGGAATTATTGCCCGAGCTCATGGAGGCGAAGCGGAACCGGGACAAGAAGCTTCGTATCTGGAGCGCAGGCTGTTCTTCAGGCGAAGAACCCTATTCCATTGCCATCACCTTACTGGAGGCAGTCAAGACCCCTTCGATTTGGGACGTGAAGATCCTGGCTACTGACATCTCAACCAAGGTGCTGAAAACGGCGGAATCAGGGGTGTTTCACAAGGATCGGGTCCAGGCCATACCTTCTGACCTGCTGAAAAGATGCTTCCTGAAAGGGGAGCGCCACTGGAAAGATCATGTAAGGGTAAAAGATTGGGTGAAAGAGCATGTACGGTTTGAGCGCTTAAATCTCATGCACCAATTCACGTTCAACGAGCCCTTTGACTGCATCTTCTGTCGAAACGTAATGATCTATTTTGACAACAAGACTCGAGCCGATCTGGTGAACCGGTTTTACCTATGTCTGGAAAAGGGAGGGGCCTTTCTGATCGGACACTCTGAAAGTCTCACCGGGATTCAGCATCCGTTCAGGTACATACGGCCGGCAGTTTACAGGAAATAGCCTTTATGATTCTTACACGGAAGAATGAGGGAGAGTCGATAAAAGATCATCTCAGACACAACGAATGAAGATTATCGTGAGCATAGCAGACATGAAGGTCACCAAGAACCCGGACGATACGTTGATCACCTATTCTCTGGGTTCCTGCATCGGAGTGGCGATTTACGATCCTTTTGTCAAGGTAGGAGGCCTTCTCCATTTTATGCTGCCCGACTCACGGATCGATCCCCAGAAGGCCCAGAGAAATCCGTGGATGTTTGCCGACACGGGAATCCCTTCTCTCTTTAAGGAAGCATACAAATTAGGGAGCGGAGAAGCAGAGAATGGAGGTCAAAGTGGCAGGTGGATCCCAGATCATGGATGGATGCGGCTTCTTTAATATAGGGAAGAAAAATTACTCAGCCCTTCGGAAGATTTTCTGGACTAATGGTGTTTTGATCAGGCCAGAGGATCGTTGGCGGCAGTGGTAACCGGACCCTCTCGCTCCAGTGTCGTCCGGAAAGGTGCTCGTTAGGACTTCCGCAAAGGAGGTACGAGGAGTTATGAACCTGGTCGACAAAGATACTTCGAAAGGTAGCTCAGTTGCCACCCTTTCCCGTGGTGGTCCAACGTGCCCTTCAGTTGGTGGCGGACCCCAATTCCTCTGCCCAGGATGTGGTCGATGTGATTCAATTTGATCAATCAATCACGGTCGATGTCCTGAAGCTCTGCAATTCGGCCTATTTCGGTCTTCAGAGAAAGGTCCATTCCCTGAGAGAGGCATTGGTCCTTATCGGATTCAACCAGTTATTCGAGATCGTCCTGGGCAGGCAGTCTTCTCATCTCTTCTCCAAGCCCTTCGCAGGTTATGATCTTCAACGTGGGGAGCTTTGGCGCCACTCAGTAGCTTCCGCCCTCCTGTCCGGCATCATCTGCAAACGGTTAAACCGGCAGGCATCACCGGTCACTCTTCACGGCGGCCTTGTTGCACGACATAGGGAAAGGTGATTCTGAGCGAATTCGTCAAGGACTATTTTGAGGATATCACAAAATTGGTTCAGGAGAAGTCGGTCTCCTTCAGCGACGCGGAAAAAGAGATTTTGGGTATTGATCATGCTGAGCTGGGGGGGAGGATCACTGACGGAATGGAAATTCCCGAAAGTGATTGTATCGTCAGTGCGCTACCATCATACACCTTTTTCAAGCTCAGGAGAGGATGAAATCGTTCAATTAACCCATTTATGTGATGTGGTGGCCATGCTTACCGGCATCGGCGGAGGTTCAGACGGGCTCTATTACCACTCCTCCGAAGAGATCATGAACCATTACCGTCTAAAGGAAGAGGACATCGAACGATTTATGATCCAGTTAGATGATCAATTCGGGCAGGTGAAAGAATTATTGAACGTAACATAGCCGGAAATCCGATTTGACACTGAATCGGATAGAGACGGAAAGCGTTATGGCAGAACCTAAGATTAAAGTGCTCGTCGTGGATGATTCAGCCGTTGTGCGAAAGATCATAAGCGAAGAGCTGTCCGGAGAATTGATATCGAGGTCGTGGGTACGGCCCCTGACCGTTTCGTGGCACGGGACAAGATCCTCCGCTGAAACCCGATGTGATCACGCTCGACATGGAAATGCCCCGTATGGACGGTTTGACCTTTCTCGAAGAAACTAATGCATTACTACCCGTTGCCGGTAATCATTGTCAGTTCACTCACTCCGAGGGCGAGCGACCTCGCCATGGAGGCCTTGGAGAATGGCGCCGTGGAAGTGCTCTGCAAACCTGGGGATGCTTATTCCGTCGGCGATATGGGTATTGAGCTCAAGGAAAAAATTCGGGCCGCGGCTCGAACCAATTTGTCCCGGGTTGCGGCAAGAAGACGACTCTTCCCACCCTCCCCTTCCAACGTTGCACCAGCCCTCATTCGACCACCCAAAAGCTCATCGCCATAGGCGCGTCCACCGGGGGCCAGAAGCCCTTAAAGAAGTCTTGATGGGTATGCCTGCGAATAGCTCCGGCATATTAATTGTCCAGCATATGCCGTCTCATTTCACCGGACTTTTGCTGAACGGCTGAATCAGTTGTGTCAGATAGAGGTTCGGGAGGCAAAGGACGGCGATTCCGTCCTGCAGGGGCAGGCATTGATTGCACCCGGCAATTTTCACATGCTCCTCAGACGAAGCGGTGCCAGGTATTATGTCACCGTTAAGGATGGACCCCGCGTCCACCACCAGAGGCCGGCTGTTGACGTCCTCTTCAATTCGGTCGCCCAGTATGCACGGCTCAAATGCACTCGGCGTCTTGCTAACCGGAATGGGCGCAGATGGAGCGAAAGGCTTGCTTCAGATGAAAGAAGCCGGCGGCAGGACAGTTGCCCAGGATGAGCAGAGTTGCGTTGTCTTTGGCATGCCGAAGGAAGCCATCAAATTGGGAGCTGCAGACGCGATTGTTCCACTTGAGTTTATTTCCCGTGAGATTATTCATATGACCAATTCATTATTCGGGTAGAGCAAATGCAAAAGGAAGGGGGAGAGTATGCCTAACCAAAACATGAAAATTCTTGTAGTGGATGATTTTCAAACAATGAGGCGGATCATCAGAGGGGTGCTAAAGGAACTGGGATTCACCAATGTCGTGGAGGCGGATAATGGCGTGAGTGCTTTGGAAATTTTAAAAGGAGAGAAAATTGATTTCATTGTTTCGGACTGGAACATGCCGGAGATGACCGGCATTGAACTTCTAAAAACTGTTCGAGCCTCGTGAGGAATGGAAAGACTTGCCTTTTCTGATGGTTACCGCTGAAGGGCAAAAGCGAACAGGTCCTTGACGCGGTCAAGAACCGGGTGAACAACTATGTTGTCAAACCCTTTACACCGACAACCCTGCAAGAAAAGATACGCAAGATCTTCGAGGGCAAATAGGTGCATGTGAAAAGAGCGGCGAGAGATTATTCTTGTTCAGGTCAAACACGGGTTTAACAGGGAGATACAATGGCTGATGACGTTGGAAAGCTCATTGAAGCGGTCGACCAGTTAGCTCTTCAAGTAGTGATGATTGAGCCTGGCGATCTCATGGCTCTCGGTTCCATACTTCGAGACATAGAACCCATTGAGACAACCTGCCTGGAATCTGGCTTCAAACCCGTTGGAGCCCTGAGCGCAGCCGTTAGGAAGTTGGTTGAAAAAGCTATCCTGAACGCTCTCAAGGACGCTCAAAAAGGGTTCGATCTTATGGGGAAAGGTATCGAACTCATCCAAAAGCATCTTTCAGCCCCTGATCAAGCTAAATCCTACGATGCCGAGGAATCCTTCTGGGCGGAAATGGAATCTCTTGAGGGCATAGCAAAGCCCGAGGGATTCGAGGAAACCTCCGCAACAGAGCGGGCCTCAAAAGAACCGATCGATTTTACCCAGGATGGGCAGGTATACAGCGATTTTATTTCCGAGGCCATGGAACACCTCGAAGCAATCGAACTCAATATTGTCAGCCTGGAACAGTCCCCGCACGACAAGGAACATATCAATACCATCTTCAGGGCCTTCCATACCATCAAGGGTGTATCGGGATTTCTTAACCTCCAAACAATCAACAAATTCTCCCATGCGGTGGAAACCCTGCTCGACGAGGCAAGGAATGAGAAGCTGGCGATTACGAACGAGACCATTGATTTCATCCTGGAAGCGGTCGATTTTCTTAAAGAATATGATCTCTGATCTGAAAGGCCCGCATCGTCCCGACCCTTCCCGGTTTGACATTGAGCCGCACCTGGCCAGGATGAAGCGTCTGCAGGAAGGGGAAAGGCGTGGATGAGTCGGAGGCCGCGAAGCAACCACCGGGAGAAATAGTGAGCACCAAGGGGATCGTCTCTGAAGCCTCGCCCAAGCAGGGTGATTGACGCTCTCCGGGAGCAGAAGAAAGGAGAACCATCGCTCTCCGGTGCCACGGTCAAAGTCGATACACAGAAGCTGGATAATCTGATAGACATGGTTGGAGAATTGGTGATCGCTCAATCCCTCGTTCAGCAAAACCCGGTTTTTTTAACGATCAACGATCAGAAACTTAGCAGAGATGTCGCGCACCTCAAACGCATCACGACCGAACTCCAAAAGACCTCGATGTCCCTCCGGATGATTTCGGTCCGCCAGACGTTTCAGAAGATGGTCAGGGTCGTTCGGGATCTGTGCAGCAAATCAGGCAAGAAGGCCGACCTGGTGCTTTCCGGAGAGGACACGGAAATCGACCGGGGCATGGTCGATGCCCTGTATGATCCCCTGGTCCATATGATGCGTAATGCTGTTGATCACGGTATTGAGGAATCGGAGAAAAGGAAGGAACACGGTAAGGCTGAAACAGGGCGAATAGACTTAAGGGCCTATCAAAAAGGCGGCCATATCATCATCGAGATCGAAGATGACGGCCAGGGCCTGGATCGCGCGAAAATCCTTAAGAAGGCCAAAGAGAAAGGGCTGATCTCAAGCGACAATGGCCTGAACGAGCACCAGATCGACAACCTGATCTTTGAACCGGGATTCTCTACCGCGGACAACGTGACCGATGTGTCGGGCCGGGGAGTAGGTATGGATGTAGTCAAACAGGCCTTCGAGAAGCTGAAGGGAAAGGTAGAGATCTTCTCTACCGAAGGAACGGGGTGCCGATTCGTCATGCTCGTTCCCTTAACCCTTGCGATTGTTGACGGCATCCAGGTCAGAGTCGGAGAAGAACATTATATCATTCCTGCAGTCTTCATAAAGGAGACCTTGAGGCCGGCCCGGGAGGACATCGTAAAGATCCACGACAAAGAGGAAGTGGTGAAGGTGAGAAACAGTCTCCTGCCCATTGTGAGACTTCATAATCTCTTTAGAGTCATGCCGCAGAAAAAGGATCCCTGGGACGCCCTGATCGTCGTGGCAGAATGCAATGGAGAGCAGAAGGGTCTTATGATCGACGACCTGATAGGCAAGCAGGAAGTGGTAATCAAGAACCTGGGAGAGACACTTGAAGGCGTGAAAGGATTGTCCGGAGCTACCATTTTGGGGGACGGTCGCGTGGGGCTGATCTTGGACGTCCACGGCGTTTTCGAAATCGCTCAGGCAGCAGCTTAGGAACACACGAACGTTCTGACCTGAACCTCAACCTGATATACCAGTTTGCATTCAAAAATAGAGCGAGGCGACCAGGAGGATAGCGACGGAGGCGTACTATTAGTACGTCGGAGATCCGGTGTCCTTGACGCATGGCAACGCTAGCACCTGTCTATACTTATACTGATAGGCAACTGGTATTATCGGCAGTCCTCGCACACCATTAGCTCTTCCACGGGAATCTTCCGGTTCTTGGAGATCCACTCGAGTTGATACAGAGGAAGGTGATATCTTTTACATTTTGGGCACGTCGCAAGTTCGAACTTCTTCTCCCAGACCGTCCTCACGCCTTTCTCCTCTTCCATGACAATATGTCCTGTCGGGCAGATAACGACGCATGCACCACAGCCGATGCAGGTCTCGGACGGTTCGTCAAACGGAGGGCCTACCTTCTTCATGGGGCCTTTGCCGCTCATGCCGAGGGCTGACACTCCCACAATATCCTTGCAGCATCTCACGCAGAGGTTGCAGAGAATACACTTGCCCTTGTCCTGGTCCGGTGTATACCTCGCCTCCGTGACGCCATGCTGCTTCGCAAGGTGTTGAATCAGTTCGGCTGACGGGTTGCGTGCGAGAAGCAGTTCCAGCACCGTTCTCCTCACCAGCTTCACCTCATCCGAATCCGTGGAGACTTCTATGCCTTCCTTTGCCGGGTAAAGACACGATGCCACCACGCGTTTTCTGCCGCCTTCGTGAACCTCAACCACGCAGAGCCGGCAACGCCCGCTCGATCCGAGCAACTCATGGTAACAGAGTGTAGGTATGACAAATCCTTCTCTTCGCGCGATCTTGAGGAGAGTCTCGCCTTCCTCTGCCTTGATTTTTCTTCCGTTTATCGAGAGTTGAACCATAGGACACTCCTCTCCTCAGCCAATTTTTATCGCGTCAAATGGACAGACGTCATAACAGATACCGCACGTTATGCAGCGCAGGTCGTCGATCCTCTGAGGTTCCTTCTTTTCTCCCGTTATCGCACCCATGGGACACTCTGCCGCGCAGCGCATGCAGCCCGTGCACTTCTCCTCCATGATGGTAAATGTCGTGATCTCCTTACACACCCCCGCAGGACATCTGCCCTCGATGATATGCGCCTTGTACTCGTCGCTGAAGTAGCGCATGGTCGAAAGCACCGGGTTCGGCGCGGTTTGCCCAAGTCCGCATATGGCGCCCCACTGCAATCCCTCACCCAGTTCTTCAAGGTGCATAAGATCTTCGATTTTGCCAGCGCCTTTGCAAATCCTGTCCATGATCTCATACATGCGCCGCGTACCCTCGCGACAGGGCGTGCATTTTCCGCAAGACTCCTCTGTCAGAAATCTCAGGAAGTAGCGGGCCACATCAACCATGCAGTCCCTTTCGTCCATGACAATCATGCCTCCGGAGCCCATCATGGAACCGATGCTTGTCAGCGAATCAAAATCGACCGGCATGTCGAGATGTTGCTCAGGTATGCAGCCGCCGGACGGGCCGCCGGTCTGAACGGCCTTGAACCGCCGCTTACCCCTGATGCCGCCACCCAGCCCGAAGATGATCTCCCGCAGCGTTATGCCCATAGGGACTTCTATGAGACCGGTGTTGTTCACTTTGCCAACGAGAGAGAATATCTTGGTCCCTGTACTCTTCTTGGTGCCAATCGACGTGTACCAGTCCAACCCCTTATTTAAAATGTGGGGCACGTTAGCCCACGTTTCCACGTTATTGAGGTTGGTTGGCTTGTCCCAGAGTCCCTGCTCCACAGTATGCACGTACTTGTCTCTCGGTTCGCCCGACTTGCCTTCGAGAGAAGACATGAGGGCGGTTGACTCTCCGCACACAAAAGCCCCTCCGCCGCGATAAATCTCCAGATCAAAGTCAAAGCCTGACCCGAAAACGTCGTGACCCAGCATACCGTAGGTCCGCGCCTGTTCGATTGCTTTGGAGAGCCGGGCTACGGCCAATGGATATTCGTCCCTCACATAGATATAGCCCTGCTTCGAACCAATGGCATAGCCGCCGATGATCATTCCCTCGATGATTGCGTGCGGATTTCCTTCCATGAGCGACCTGTCCATGAAGGCGCCCGGGTCCCCTTCATCTCCGTTGGCCAGGACATATTTCAAGCTGCCTTCGACCGCACGCGCGGAACGCCATTTTCTGCCGGTGGAAAAGCCTCCGCCACCCCTTCCTCGCAGGCCGCCCTTCGTGACCCAGTCGATGATCTCATCAGGAGTCATCTGAAAGGCCCGAAAAGGCGCTCGATACCCGCCATGGGCGATGTAGTCATCTATCTCTTCAGGATTTATCACGCCGTTCATCGCCAGCACAATCCGCTTTTGTCCTTTGTAGAACGGTATGTCGAGAGAAGAGGTATACTTCTCCTTCTTGGCCGGGTCTCTGATGAGCAGCTTATCAGCCACCTTCCCTTCTGTGACTGTTTTGAGCAGCAGGTCCACATCGGCGGCAACATCCCGTTTACCAACGGACTGATAGAGTATCTCATCATTGCCGATCGTAACGATAGGACCACGCTCGCACAGCCCGTGGCAACCCGTCTTCTTGATGAGTACCTTCGAAGAAAGGCCGTCACGCTCAACAGCGGTCAGGACGCCTTCAAGAACTCTATTGGCGCCCGACGTGATGCATCCGGTGCCGCAGCAGACCCGTATGATCTTTTCGTACGCCTCTTCTTTTGCATTGAAGGATGAGGTGATGGAATCGAGCTGTTTCAATGAGAGGGCCATGGCTAGTGATGATCCGTAAAGTCGCTGATGATGTTCCGTACCTGCGCTACGGTAGTCTTTCCAAAATCCCTCTCATCAACTCGAACAAGCGGTGCCAGGGCGCAGGCGCCAAGGCAGTTCACCGATTCGAGCGTAAATGCTCCATTCGCTGTCGTCTCTCCGGTCTTTACCTTCAACTCCCTCATGAAGGACAGGAGCACATCCGCCCCGCCTTTGAGGTGACAGGCGGTACCCAGGCAGACATGGACCGTATGTTTGCCCCGTGGTTTGAGGGATAACGACTTGTAGAAGGTCGCAACTTCGAACCCGTCAACCTGTGACATGCCCAAGCGCATGCAGATATGTTTCACCGCCTCTTTTGGAAGATATCGGTACTCCTTCTGTACGTCCTGAAAAATAGCGAGCAGGTGAGCTTTGTCTCGTCCATACTTGAGGATGATCTCGTCAAGCTTATCTTTGTTTATCTCCATTCTCCTCCTCAGATCGCTTTTGCCGAACTATTGCTGAGCGCCTTCAGAGCCTCCCAATCCGCAGTGATCCGTTTCTGAATGGTAGCAATCGAATCCGGCGTGAGGTGCCTGAACCGTCCCTGCCCCTTGAGATACTCCGTGATCGGCCGCAGAGGCTCAGCATTATACGTTAATCGGTACTTACCGTTTTCCACTTCATAAAGAGGAAACACACCCGTCTGAACCGCCAGCCGGCCATACCGTATCGACAGCTCGGTTGCGGTTCTCCAGCCCGTGGGACAGACGGAGAGCACGTGGAGATAGGATGGTCCATCAACCATTTTGGCCTTCTTGATCTTTTCGAGAAAGTCAAAAGGGTACGAGGGACAGGCTGTCGCCACGTACGGTATGTTATGCGCCACGGCAATCTTCGGCATGTCCTTTTTCCAGGTAGACTGACCTATGCTGTTCTTTCCGGGAGGACTCGTTGTGGTCATGGCGCCAAACGGCGTACCTGACGATCGTTGTATCCCTGTGTTCATATATGCCTCATTATCCAGGCAGATATAGGTGAACTTGTGGTACCGTTCCAGTGCGCCCGACAACGATTGCAGTCCGATATCCATTGTGCCGCCGTCTCCCGCTATGGCGACGACATGCACATCCTTGTCAGGGATCTTCCCTTTCTTCCTGAGGATTTTGAGCGCTGATTCAACGCCTGAGGCGACCGCAGCGGCATTCTCAAAAGCAACATGGATCCAGGGCAGGGTCCAGTCGGTCGTAGGCAAGGGGCTGGAGACGATCTCCATGCATCCTGTTGCCATTGAAATAATCGTGTCCCTTCCGAAACCTTTGAGCGCCAGCCGCACAGCCAGGATCTCGGCGCAGCCGGTGCAGGCCCTGTGTCCCGGCACCGCAAACTCCTCCTTGGGTATCACATTTGCGGCAAAAGTTTTGACGTTGGGCAGAAGTCGCTGTCATGCTCTCACTCCTATCATTGCAAAATTCAAGCCTTTCTGTATTCTTCGTATCTTTCGTGCTCGCCGCCTGCATATCATCGAATATGTGGCGGAAGTCCGATTGCAGGGCATCCCTTCCTCCGAGCGCGATCACATAGTTCTTGATCAGAGCATCCAGCCCGGACCGGTAGGCCAGGGAAGTGATTTCGTTGAACAAAGGGCTGTTTAATGCCCCGCCCGGCATCACCCTTTCGACAATTGCTATGCGCTTCTTTCCCTTGAGCACTGTCAGCAGCTCCTCGCCCGGGAAAGGCCGGTAGAGTCGCAGGTTGACAAGCCCCGCCTTCTTTCCCTCCGTGCGCATCTCGTCAATGGCGGTCATGATATTCTCATTCATCGCTCCCAAAGCAATGAATACGACGTCGGCATCCTCGAATTGATAGGTTTCCACCACCTTATAGGACCTGCCGAACTGTTTGCCAAAGGCATCCAGGACCTCGATCACCACTTCTTTGGATTTGTTAATGGCCGTCTCTTGCGCGAACTTGCACTCCGTGTATATCTCCGGAATACCGTACGCGCCCATGGTGACCGGTTTGTCCGGGTGAAGCGTATACGCGGGACTGTAAGGCGGCAGGAACGCGTCAACCGTCTCCTGCGCGGGAAACTCGACAGGCTCCACAACGTGGGTCAGGGTGAACCCATCTATATTCACCATGACCGGTATGAGCACGCGTCTATCTTCAGCAATCTTGTACGCCATAATGACGGAATCGAGCGCCTCCTGTCCGTTCGTGCAGAAAAGCATGATCCAGCCCGAATCCCTTGCTGCCATCACGTCAGAATGATCGTTCCAGATATTGAGCGGCGCGGAGAGCGCACGGTTGGCCGTGGCCATCACGATCGGAAGGCGCATCCCCGAAGCGATAAAGAGGATCTCGTGCATCAGCTCAAGCCCCTGAGAGCTGGTCGACGTGAAGGTGCGCGCGCCGGTCGCAGCGGCCCCGACACAGGCGGACATGGCAGAGTGTTCCGATTCAACCGTGATGTAAGTCGCCTCCAGTTCTCCGTCGGCAACAAGCTCGGAAAGATGCTCAACGATGTGTGTCTGCGGTGTGATCGGGTATGCCGACACGACCTCCACACGGCACAGCTTTGCGGCTTCGGCCACTGCCAGGGATACCTCTATGCCTCTCCTCCCTATCATCTCCCCTCCTCAATCATCTTGATCGCGCCGGTGGGGCACTCCTTTGCACAGATACCGCAGCCCTTGGAGTAATCGTAGTTTGCAACAAAATAGCCGTCATCTTTCTGATAAATTGCGATGTCCGGGCAGACCATCCAGCAGACGCCGCATTTAATGCAGCGCGATTCATCCCACACGGGCCTCTGACTCCGCCAATCTCCCGTCTTGTACTCTCTGGCGTTCCCGGGCTCGTCTATGACCCCGCCAATGTTCAGTTCGTGCCACTTGATTTCGTCTACCTTTTTTGCCATTTCAAAGCCCCTTTTGCATCAGGATGAAAGTCTCGAATTTTAAACCACTTTCCGCATCTATGTCAAGACAGAGGCAGGCCGGAAACAAGGCCGGTAAAAGGCCCAAAAGGCTACTCCAGCGCCTCTGCAAGCGGGTCCCGCTCTCCGTGCTCACTACGTAGATGTCCGCGGAAGTAGCCCGTAGACATCTACTTGTCCGTAGACTTTAGCCGCACCTGAGTCCGATTCCGGCGCATCGGGCTCACTCCGCGTGGCCCACTTTCTCGATAAATTGGTGGATGGGGATAACAGGGAGAGTCATGATCTGAACCGTTCCCCTTGAGCCGAGCTCCATAGAAACCCACATGATTGCTTCGTTGTCAGGGGCCTCTATAAGATTGATGAAGTCATGCTTACCCAGACAAGCGTACTGGGCGATGACGTACGCCCCCATACTTTCGATTTCCCGATTCACCTCTTCAATGCGCTCCGGATTGGCCGTAACCGTCTTTCTGACCTTCGTCGGTCAGGGTACTGAACATGATGTATAGAGGCATTCCCTTACCCCCTTTCTTTCCATTTTACTATATATATCCTGCGAAAATTGTCAATATGTTTCGTGGCCCGTTCAACAATACCCAATAAATATTTGACAAAGGGCGTGGTTCATTCTAGATTTAACAGCATGAAAGCAACAACCAGTTACAAAGATGCCGGCGTTGACGTGGGCAAGGCAGATGCGCTGATCAAACGCATGAAGAAGCAGATACAGGGTACCTTTAACCCCTATGTGCTCTCGCCCATAGGCGCCTTTGCCGCGCTGACGGAGATTCCGACAGAGTACAAGCATCCGGTGCTCGTAACGGCCACGGATGGCGTCGGCACCAAACTGCGGGTCGCGTTTGCGACTCAAAAGCATGACACGGTCGGGATAGACCTGGTGGCTATGAGTGCCAATGATGTGCTGACGGTCGGTGCCCGTCCCTACTTTTTTCTCGATTACTTCGCTTGCGGTAGAGCTGGACGAGCAGATTTACGCTGAGGTCATCGAGGGCATCTGCAAGGGATGCGAGATGGCCGGCTGCGCTCTGGTGGGTGGTGAGACTGCTGAGATGCCTTCATTTTACGCCGAGGGCGAGTATGATCTGGCTGGCTTCGTCACCGCCTTTGTTGAAAAAGAGAAGGTGATCGACGGATCCACCGTAAGAGCCGGAGATCGCGTTATCGGCCTTGCCTCGAGCGGTCTTCACAGCAATGGGTATTCTCTCGCAAGGAAGGTCCTTATCGAGCAGCACGGACTGACGATAAAGGACAAGATCGACGGTTCGCAGTCGCAACCTCTACGAGGAGATGCTCAAGCCGACCAGGATTTATGTAAAGCCCGTACTCGCGCTCATGGAGAAATTCGAGATTAAAGGTATGGCTCACATCACCGGCGGGGGTTTGCCCGGCAACGTGAACCGGATCATCCCGGACGGCCTTTGTGCACACCTGTCGGTCGCAAAAGATCCGCCCGATATCTTCAGGATGATAATGAGACTGGGCAACGTGGCACAGGACGAGATGTTCGCCACTTTCAACATGGGCATCGGCTTTGTACTCGTGGTTGGCAAGGCTGATGAGGCAATGGCAATCAAGGAACTGCGCTCCCTGGGAGAAGATGCTTTTCCTCTGGGAGTTATAGAAGAGAGTCAGGACGAACAAAAGGTACTGCTTACCAGCAATACATAAAACGTGCGCCCATAGCTCAATGGATAGAGTGCCGGACTACGAATCCGTAGGTTGCAAGTTCGAATCTTGCTGGGCGCACCAATAATATCAAGGGGCTGCGGAATATGGTAGCCCTTTTTTTGAAGCCGAAGATCCCCAATGGAATAATGCCGTAGTTATCGGCGTTCTCACTCTTGCCTTGCGCCCGCTTCCCCTCCCCTCGGCATGTGGTTTGCTTCGACCATCACTTGCGCACAAGACACGACCGGGAGACCCGACCATGAAGTATGAGAAACCCGTCCTGCACGACTTCTTAGGGGGTGAGGCATCGGGCTTGTCATCCTGCACCAGCGGCAGCACCGCGAGTCCAACCTGTTCCACCGGTACACACGTCGACAACAGCTGCGTTTCTGGAACTGGGAATTCCTACCAGTGTAAGAATGGAGCTTCCCCGAACAATGATTGTTCCTCCGGCACCGCAGTCACCTATAGCTCAGGCGGCTCTGCAGACGGTGCATGCGGGTGGGGAGAATACCATACTACGGGTATCCCCTGTAGCAGCGGCGTTATGGCAAATGACTGCTTAACCGGAGTTGCTACCAATTGCTCTCTGGGGTCCTATTACGGTTGACGAAAAACAGTTCCTTTGGTTTGATTGGTTTCATTGGTTGTAGGGCATACTACTATGGGGGCGGTCGGCCGTCGTCGGTCAATGGTCACGGAAACGAAGAACGAGTTAGCGCTCATGGGTAAAGAGGACATGGAACAAGAAGAAACGCGCGGGTTACCAGGCACCTACTTCTACCACGGGGCGAGCATGACACCCTTCTTTCGGGAGGGCGATGTGCTGGAGATTGAGCCGTGCAAAGAACAAGAGATCAGGCGCGGAGATGTGCTCATATTCACTGAACCTGAAGCGGGCCGCACCGTGGTTCACAGGGTGGTTGCCGCTGGTCCGGAGGGCATTACCACCAAAGGGGATGCCAATGGCACGCCGGACCCGTACCTGCTCGCCGCTCCCCACATACGGGGACGCGTCGTGCGGGCCAGGCGGGACAGGAGATGCTTCCGGGTCCACAGGGCTGGACGGGGCATGCTGCAGGCCCGCCGCGCTGAATTGGCGCTCTCTGCCAAGAACCTCCTCTTCCTGCTCTTTTGCCCTTTGTACGCTTTTTTGACGCAACGGACGAATCTCGGGTGTATGCTCTTGCGTTTGCTCCGGCCAAGGCTACTCGCGTTTACGAGGCCCGAAGGTACTGAGCTGAAGCTGGTGCTGGGCCGGTGCGTTGTGGCCACACGCCCGGCAGGCAAGGATGTATGGATGATGCGCCGCCGCTACCGGCTCCTTGTGGATGAAAAGCGCCTCCCGGCATACTGCAGCGACCGGACGCCCCAGGCGACATAGCGACAATCCTCGCGAGTATTCCCTTTTGCACGGCATATCAATTGCACTGCTTTCATGGTGCACAAGCACGTGCCGGGAGGTCTGCCGTGGCAACGAGGCTGATGAAGACACCCAAGTCGGTCGATATCTCAATCACGAACCGGTGCAACCTGCGCTGCAAGTACTGCTACCACTTCGAGAGCGCAGACGACGTGGACGAGGACCTCCCTACCGATGCTTGGCTCACCTTCTTCGAGGAGCTTTCGCGCCTCTCGGTCTTGAATGTTTGCCTGGCCGGAGGTGAGCCCTTCATGCGCGAGGACCTGAAGGAGCTGATCGAGGGGGTTGTCAAAAACCGGATGCGCTTCCGCATCCTCACCAACGGGACGCTCATCACGGACGAGATGGCCGCCTTTATCGCCTCGACGCGACGCTGCGACACGGTACAGGTCTCGATAGACGGCTCGACCGCCATCACCCACGATGCCTGCAGGGGTGCGGGGAACTTCGCAAAGGCCATGGAGGGCCTTGCCTGCCTCAGGCGACACGGCATATCAGCCTCGGTGCGCGTCACCATCCACCGCAAGAACGTGCAGGATCTGGAGGCGATTGCGCGACCTCCTCATCGACGAGGTCGGCCTATCCGGCTTCTCGACCAACTCTGCAGGTTACCTCGGTCTCTGCCGCAAGAACGCGGAACAGGTGCAGCTCACCGCCGAGGAACGCACCCTCGCCATGGAGACCCTGCTTGCGCTCACAGAGCGGTACAACGGCCGCATCTCGGCCGCGGCAGGCCCTCTTGCCGAGGGGAAGGGCTGGTTGGAAATGGAGCGGGCCCGCCAGGAAGGACGGGAGTCCATGCCGGGCCGGGGCTTTCTTACCGGCTGCGGCGGGACCAGGCAGACGCTCGGGGTGCGCGCGGACGGCGTGATCATAGCGTGCAGCCAGCTGCCCCACCTCGAACTGGGCAGGATCAACCAGGATGATCTGGGCGAGATTTGGCGGTTTCACCCGACGCTTGAGCGGATGCGGAATCGCCACACCATACCGCTCACGCAGTTCGCCTTCTGTGAAGGCTGCCCGTACATCCCTTACTGCACAGGGAGTTGCCCGGCTTTGGCTTACACCATAGCGGGCAAGGACGAGCACCCGGCACCCGACGCATGCTTGAGGAACTTCCTGCGGGAAGGGGGAGAACTGCCGAGAATAACCGTTTGATCGGTTGAAGAAGAAAAGAGTTTAATTGGTTAACATTAGTTAGATTGGTTCAATTGCTTGATTAAGAAAAGAGTTCAATTAGCTTCATTAGGAGGTATACATGCCTCTTCGTTTCAAGTATGACAAGCCGGTTCTGTATGGTCTGGCTGCTCTGACTGCGACAGGAAGTTGGACCTGTACAACAGGGGCTAATGTGAATGTACCGTGTAACGTCGGCGGCAACGCAGGCGGGGGTTGTAATTCTTTTGGCTCCAACACCAAGGACGGCAATTGCTCCACTGGCAGTACCCCAACCGGGACTACTGCGTTAATGGTACTAGCCACACCTTACAGTGCACGACTGGCCCTTCTGCCGGCAACTGCTGGACTGGCAGTTCTGCCGCCACCTGCAGTACGGGGACTTCTACATGAGCCAATGGCCTGTGGCGCTTCACCACTTTATTTCCTATCTCAGCAAAACGTCGAAGACTCCTCAGGGTCATAAGGAGAACACATGAAGCCAATCGAATCAATGGAACCAACTGAACGCTTACCAATTCAACCGCCCCTAGGCACTCTCTATTTTTACCTTACTGAGGGGTGTAACCTCGCCTGCCGCCACTGCTGGATAGCACCCACGTTCCAGGCAGGGGAGCGGACCTACCCCTCCCTCGATGTTGACCTGTTTCGCTCCATCGTTTCTCAGGCCAAGGCCCTGGGGTTAGGTGGGGTAAAACTGACCGGCGGCGAGCCCCTGCTGCATCCCCGCATCCGTGAACTCATCGAGATTGTCAAGGCAGAGAACCTGCGCCTCACCATGGAGACGAACGGGGTCCTCTGCACCCCGGAGCTTGCCCGCCTCATCGCCTCCTGTCGGAACTCCTTCGTTTCAGTGAGCCTCGACGGGGCAGACAGCGAGACCCACGAGTGGATGCGGGGCGTGGAAGGCTGCTATTCTCAGGCCCTGCGGGGTATCAGGAACCTCGTGGACGTCGGCATCCATCCCCAGGTGATCATGAGCATCGTGCGGCGGAACCGGGAGCAGATGGAGCACGTGGTCCGGCTTGCAGAGCTTGCCGGCGCCAACTCGGTCAAGTTCAACCTCGTGCAGCCAACGGCACGGGGCGAACGCATGCACGAAGGGCAGGAGACCCTCTCCATCGAGGAGCTGGTTGCGACCGGCCACTGGGTGGAAACAACCCTTGCTGCTTCCGCATCGATCAGGCTCCACTACAGCCATCCTGTGGCCTTCAGGCCTCAGAGCAAGATGTTCGCTCCTGACGGCGGCTGCGGCACCTGCGGCATCTTCAGCATTCTCGGGGTGCTGGCAGACGGCTCCTATGCGCTCTGCGGCATCGGCGAGCAGGTGCCCGATTTCATCTTCGGCCACGCGGCCAAAGACCGGCTCGAGGATGTCTGGAGAGAAACGCCCATGCTCAAGGAGATCAGGGAGGGGCTGCCTGCCCGCCTGGAGGGCGTCTGCGGCACCTGCCTCATGAGGCGCTTTTGCCTCGGCTCCTGTATTGCCCAGAACTACTATACGCACAAGAACCTCTGGGCACCCTTCTGGTATTGCGACCAGGCACAGCGGGCAGGGCTCTTTCCCGCGTCGAGACACGGGAGGAAGACTGAAGTTGCTGCCTGCGCCGCGTAAGTTGCTCCTGTCCCTCCTGTGGCTGCGTGCGGCAGGTCGGGACGGTTTATGAAGGCCTTGTTCTTTCGCGACGGTCGACCTTTCGCGCCACTGGCGCCTGCAGGGAATCGCTCAGTCATGCGGCTCACGGCCTCGGAGCTGAACGACATGCTGGCGCAGGCCGATGTCACGGCTGTTCACGCACCCGGCGCCGTGCTTCGCCTCGGTGACGGGCTCTGCTGGCGGATCATGGCTTCGACCGGCATGGAAGCTGAGCTCCTCCGCCTCAAAGATCTCCTCGGGCTCCTACCTGCGAACGGCGACCAGGCACTCCACCGGATCATCCTTGCCAGCACAGGGGTGCGCAACAGGAAGGCCCCTACCGTGCCTCTGCAAGGGGACCTCTCAGAGAAGGGCAACGGGTGGCAGCATATTGAGCTTCCCCAGCTTGATGTGTACACCCGGGATGATGCTCCTGACACCATATGCGATCTGCAGACCGCCGCGACCGATGCATTGAAGGACAACTGGCTCCCCTACGTGCTCTGCCCCGTCTATCTGCGCGTGATGGACGCGGGCGGCGCGATTCTGCATGCTGCTGCGGTTGAACGGGACGGCGAAGCCTTTCTCCTGCCCGGAAAAAGCGGGACGGGTAAGAGCACCTGCTGCCGCCGTATCAAGCATCCGTGGCGGGCTTTATGCGACGATCTCACCCTCGCAATCCCCGGCCGCGACGGCGGCTTCATCATTCATCCCCTGCCCACGTGGAGCGCGATTCTCTCGGGAGGTGAGACCGCCACCTGGCCTGTAGAGCGGGCCGTGCCCCTGCGCGCAATATTCTTCCCGGAGCACGGGACAGAGGATGAAGCACTGCCCATAGGGCAGGCCGAGGCATCAGTCCAACTGTGGAGGTCTGCCCGTCAGGGGATGCTCCCCTGGCAAAGCTCTATCGATTGGGCCGCCCGCCGGCGCATAGGCCTGAAACTCCTCGACACCCTAGCCAGGGTAGCAAAAGGCTTTCCTGCATTCCGTCTGCGCGTGGCGAAGGACGGGGCGTTCTGGAAAGAGATGGAGCAAGCGCTGGATTCGTGCCACGGCCGCGTCAGTCTTCCGTAGTACTTCAGCCTGCGCCTTAGCCTCAACCTCTTTTTTTCCCGGTCGTCCAATCCGGACAGCTCTAATACAATGAGCGCTGGTGGGATTGCGAGGGCCGCCGGGGCTTCCAGCACCTCCGTCCTTCGGCGAAACTCACGGCCACAGACGGATTATTCGAAGCAGTCATAGTCGCGACTGCCCTGAGTAGACAGTGCAGCTCGCGGCCGCAAGGGAGTGGAGGCTATGCCCCGACAAGCGCGCCTGGACGCGTCAGGCAAAGTGCGGCATGTGACTTGCGCAAACAAGTGATCCGATGAGCTCCAAAGAGGCGTGCGATGCGGTATGAGAGACCGGTTCTTATGGACCTCCTCGGCAACGACGCGCTGGGGGCTGACTGCCGCAATTGCAGCACAGCGGCGCCGGCTTGCGGTGGGGGCACGCACGTAAACCCCGACTGCACTACCGGGGCTTCTGCGTTTGAGGGTAGCTGTACGGACGGGGATTATGCGGGTGGGGGTTACTGTGGCACGGGGTACCAAGCTTGCCGGCGATCCTGCAGGCCCGCCGCACCTCCTCTACGGTTGCGTCCGGGTTGCCGTAGCGCACGTTCTCCAGAATAGGGAGGGAGAGGAGTATGGTGCTCTGGGCCACGTAGCCGATGCGCCGGCGCAACGACTGTACCTCGTAAGCTGAGGCAGGCTCCCCATCGAAAAGGATTTCGCCCGACGTCGGCTTGTAGAAGCGAAGGATCAGGCTAATGAGCGTGGTCTTGCCGATGCCGCTCGGGCCGACGATCGCCACGTGCTCCCCCGGTTGTATGCGCAGGTCAAACTGCTCAATTATGGGTGCCTGGCCGTCATACGAGAAGGAGACGTTGCGGAACTCGACTGCGCCGGTGAGGCGCTGGATGTGTTTGCCTGTGTC
Source organism: uncultured delta proteobacterium (assembly GCA_963821605.1). GTDB lineage: Bacteria > Desulfobacterota > Syntrophorhabdia > Syntrophorhabdales > WCHB1-27 > JADGQN01. The sequence goes on from CAWGEZ010000049.1 coordinate 34,458, forward strand.
GTAGTTCTCCTCGGGCACCAGGTTGAAGAAACGGTTGACCCGCTCCAGGGCCACCCGGGCATTCTGAAAAGGGGAGGCTCATCCCTGCGAGGTACTGCGGCGGCCCCAGGAGATGGCCCATGTACGACTGGAAGGCAGCGAGCGATCCGAGAGTCCATCTGCCCTTCACAACCCAGTACGCGCCGACGCAGAGCACGGCAAGGCGCGCTATGGCAGGACCAAGGTTGGTCCCGATGCGCGATACCTGGTTCAGGACGCTCTGTTCAAGCTGCATGTCCGCAGAAGTCTTGATGACCGACAGCATCTGCCGGAGCGTGCGTTTCTCAGCCGTGTACGACTTGATGAGGGCCACAGAGCTGAGCGATTCGGCCACGGTGCCGTGGGAACGGGCCTGCTCTTCCATCTGGGCCTGGGTGAGATCATGCATCCGCCGCGCTGCGAAATAGGTGACAGCGGGCGCCACGGGGAGCAGGGCGAGCACCAAAAGCGTGAGGCGCCAGTCGAGGACGAAGAGCATGACGAGACCGCCGATGAACTGGAGGAGTTGCACTGCAACGGTGACCAGGGTCGTCGAGTAGAACCAGCGGAGTCCCCCGACGTCTCCCGTGATGCGGCTGATGAGGTACCCCGTGTCCCTGGCCTCGAAGAAGGCCTTGGGCAGCTTCAGCACGTGGCTATAAAGGCGCTCCTGGAGGTCGAGGTTCACCTGCTGTTCGAACCTGGTGGCGTACCACTCTTTGAGGATGCCCAATAGAAGCGAGCTGAGGCCGATGCCGGCCGTGAGGAGCAGTACGAGGGGAAGGTAGCCGAGCTGCCGGTCGATCATGACCCTGTCGATGAGCTGCCGCGAGACGAGTGGCTGGGGCAGGCTGATGAGCGCTGCCAGTATCGTCAGGGTGGCGCTCAGGGCGCCAATGCGCCAGTGTTTACGGACGGATGGGGAGAGGCGCTTAAGATTGTCACGCAGCCTTCCGGAACCTTTTCCCTCGGCGAGTGGATCGAGGCTCACAGGCCTTGTCAGGGCTTGCTTCAGCACGATGAACCAGCTTTTCATCCGTGTCGCTCCGTTGTCAGTGCGTACCTTGGGCACACACCATGCACGCAATGTTGAATGCGAAATCCGTGCCAGGGAATAAACGGTGAATGCCTAATACCATAGCAACATTTCTTACCGTTGCCAGTACGCCCGAGGCTATACCAAGACGGTATTCTGGTACGCTTCCCACCGATGCAACTATGGGTTAGCCAGACTGATTGACATCCTCTGATGCATAGGGTATAAGTCAACATGGAGCGAAGACGGACACGACAAATCAACGTGGCAGGCGTTGCTATCGGTGGCAATAGCCCTATCAGCGTTCAGTCAATGCTCAAGACAGATCCTCAGAATCTCCCTGAAACAGTGAAACAGATGCGGGAATTAAAGAAAGTCGGCTGCGAACTGGTGCGTATCACCCTGCCTCAGCAAGAGCTATGCAAGAATATCCCTTTCTTGAAAAGAGAGGTTGATATCCCGCTCATAGGCGACGTCCACTTCAATCATGCCATTGCCCTGGCCGCCATGGAAGCGGGCATCGACTGCGTGCGCATCAACCCGGGTACTATCAACAATGTGCGGAAGCTCAAGGAAATTGCAAACGTCGCTAAACAGACGCATACCCCGATCCGAATAGGCATCAATATCGGCTCGCTGGAAAAGAGGGTGCTCCGTAAGTACCGTCAGCCGAACGCTCAGGCCATGGTGGAGAGCGCCCTGTACGCCGTCAAGCTTTTCGAAGATGAGGGACATACCGAGTTAAAAGTTTCGCTCAAGGCATCCGACGTATTCCAGACAATCGACGCCTACAGGGGTTTCTCTCAGGTCTCAGACTACCCGCTCCATATAGGCGTTACGGAGGCCGGCCCCATATTCTCTGGAGCCATCAAATCGGCCATCGGCCTCGGCATACTGCTGAATGAAGGGATCGGAGATACGTTGCGGGTCTCGCTGACCGCGCATCCGTCGTACGAGGTGATAGCCGGTTATCACATCTTGCGCAGCATGCGCCTCAGAAAGAAAGGCATAAACATCATTTCATGCCCCACGTGCGGACGCTGCAAGGTTAACCTCCAGGAGATCGTCGAGGAGTTTGAACGGGATGTTGCCCATGTGGACCAGTGCATCGATGTAGCCATAATGGGGTGTGAAGTGAACGGCCCGGGGGAAGCCAAGGAGGCGGACCTCGGTGTAGCCTTCGGCAGGGATAAAGCTCTCCTCTTTTTCAAAGGGAAGGTAAAGAAAACGGGCATCCCCAAGGAACTCGCCAAGGATCTGCTGATAGAAGAGATCCACAACCTCTCGTAAGGCAGGGTCATGGGTCAGGGGTCACGGGTCAAGGTCAAAAGCCAAAACTCATAGCTTGTTCATCAAGATCCCGAATTTCAGCTGCGCCATTACGGATTATTCGGAAATGTCAGGAAAGAGTCGCATGGGTCAGTAAACCTGACGAACTGGAACCTTGTTTTGCACTTTGACCCTTGATAGCGTAGTCCGGGACCCATGACCCGTGATGCGTAGATCCTCGTGGACCCTATTTTCCGCTTCGCGCTGCTTTTCTCACGATCAGTATGCGTTGAACCGCTGTAAAGTGGGTTAGAACTGCCAAGAGGATGATCACCGGCTTCAAGATGCCAAAGCAGAGACCGATTATGAGCAGTATGGTGCGTTCCGGTCGTTCCAGGAGGCCGCCCTTGCACTGAAGGGACGCAGCCTCCGCGCGCGCCCTGATGTATGACACGATGACAATGCCGATGGCAGCTACAAATGTCAGGATGGCGAAGAGAAGGTCATCACGCCTTGAGAAATAGATAAATATCCCGAAAGCAACAGAAAGGTCCGTGTATCGGTCCAAAACAGAATCGAGAAATCCCCCGTATGCCGTAACCCTTCCATATTGGCGCGCCACTGCCCCGTCAAGGAGATCAAAAAAACCGGAGACAAAGAGCGCCAGGCCGGCAAGCAAAAGTTGATTGCTGATCGTGAGGATAAGGCAGACGAACCCGAATAGGAGCCCGACAACAGTGAGCAGGTTGGGTTTGACGAGCTTGCCCCGAAAGAAGAACCTGATAGACCCTCAGTATGAGCGGGTCGAGAGAATGGCCTATCTTAGAGCTTACAAGACTAGTCCTGATCACTGCGGTACCCGCTCCCGTGCTCGCTGGATAAATTTCAATGGCACGTCCGGGATTATCGTGCTCTCTCCCCTCTAATAAACTCTTCGACCATCTTCCTTGCCACATCGTCCGGGTATTGCGTCATGGGATGTTTCATGGTGTAGGCGGATATGGACTCGAGGACTCCCCCTACCCTCCTGTCTCGCGCCACCTTACAGCAGCGGATTGCATCTATCATGCATCCTCCGCTGTTTGGTGAATCTTCCACGGAGAGCCTCAATTCCAGGTTCATAGGCACGTCGCCGAATATTCTCCCTTCGATCCTCAGGAAGCAGACCTTATTGTCGTTCTGCCAGGGCACGTAGTCGCTCGGGCCAACGTGGATATTCTCCGGCTCGATGGGAGCATCGAGGACCGACTGGATCGCCTCGGTCTTTGATATCTTCTTCGAGACGAGTCGGTCCCGGTTGAGCATGTTCAGGAAATCGGTATTCCCTCCCGTATTGAGCTGATATGTCCTGTCGATCTTCACGCCCCGGTCCGTAAAGAGCTTCGCCAGCATTCTGTGAATGATGGTAGCACCTATCTGGGACTTGACATCATCGCCGACGATCGGAATCCCTTTTTCCTCAAATTTGCGCACCCAGCCCCTGTCTGACCCGACGAAGACCGGAATACAGTTAATCATGCTCACTCCGCTCGCCAGGCAGCACTCTGCGTAAAAACGTGTCGCCTTTTCCGAACCGACGGGCAGATAGTTCAAGAGTATATCTACGTTCCTTTCTTTGAGAATCGCTGTCACATCTTCGGGCTTCTTTTCCGCCAGTACGAACGTTCTTGACTCCGGGTACTGCGCCATGTGCGGGGAAATGCCGTCGAGCGGATGCCCCATCGAGACAAACACATTCTTCCCCTGCACGCTTGGCATGATCACTTTGGTGCAGTTCGGCGCGGCAAAGATCGCTTCGCTGAACGGCCTGCCGACCTTTCTCTTGTCTACGTCAAAGGCAGCGACGACGTTGATGTGCTCGGGGGTATAGCCGCATATGTCGTAATGCATCAGCCCGATGACATCACGCGGGTTCCCTCTCGCATAATACTCAATCCCCTGGGTCAAGGAGCTTGCACAGTTTCCGACACCGACAATCGCAACCCGAATCTCCCGCATCGAATCACCTAATTCTGTTTTTGTTCTTTTAGAATATTTGCCTCGAAAAGTCAAACCAATTTGGTTTGTCACCTGCGATACTTCGACATACCCATTTCGTACAGGTCATTCCCGGCTATGTCATTGATAACAAAGAGCGGCAAATCCTTCACGACTAAGCCTGGCAACAGCCTCCGGGCCAAGTTCCTCATAGGCCACAACCTCGTAAGAGACCACAGCTTTCGACAAAAGTGCTCCTGCACCCCCGGTTGCACCGAGGTAGATCGCCTTATACTTCACGATGGCGTCTTTCACAGCCTGAGACCTCTTGCCCTTGCCTATCATCCCTTTCAGGCCCAGGGATAGAAGGGTCGGCGTATACACATCCATTCTGCCGCTGGTTGTGGGCCCCGCGGCACCGATCGCCCGGCCGGGTAACACAGGAGATGGTCCGCAGTAGTAGATCACCTGTCCTTTGATTTCGAAGGGAAGGGAGCCGCCTGCCTGTATCGTATCGATGAATCTTTTGTGCGCTGCATCCCGTGCCGGTATAGATCGTCCCACTCAACAGGACCTTGTCGCCCGCTTTCAGTTCCTCTATTACGCCGTCGCTGAGGGGGGTGGTAATACGCTTCATCTCCATGAACTCACCTCATACCAAGTTGCCTTCATTTGCATACCTTCGTTGCCTCCTGCGGATGTTCCTTACAGGATGCCTGCGCTATGCGGCGTATCGGCTTCTCGTGCGCGCCCGGGGTACCCGGCCGAAGGCTGGGTCGTGCTCTCTGAATGCAGCTTGGTATCATATGGTCGCTTCTTTGATCCTGTGCGCATGGCACTGTATGTTCACAGCTACAGGCAGCGAAGCTATATGGCACGGGCGTGATTTTATGTGCAGATCGAGGGCTGTCACGCTTCCACCGTAGCCTTCAGGACCAATACCAAGCTTATTGACGTCGCCAAGGATTGACAACTCCAGTTCCCGTAAGTAAGGGATCATCGTTCCGCTTGCCAAAGGGAAGCATGAGCGCCTCTTTGGACAGGAGGGCCGATGTCTCGAAGTTGCCCCCGATGCCTACACCTATCGTAATAGGCGGACACGGATTGGCCCCTGCCTTCTGGACCATCTCCAGCACAAATCGTTTCACGCCTTCCACGCCGTCGGAGGGCGTCAGCATGCGGACCTCGCTGTAGTTCTCGCTCCCCCCGCCCTTCGGCATGACGATGACCCTTATATGCTCACCCGGTATAATCTTCACGTGCAGAATGGGGGGCGTATTGTCGCCGGTATTTTTTCTCGTAAACGGATCGCAAGCCGACTTCCTCAGATACCCCTTTTGATAGGCCCGACGCACACCCTCCGAGACAGCCTCTTCAAGATCGCCCCCGGTGACATGCACGTCCTGTCCCATCTCCACGAAAAGAATAGCGAGCCCTGTATCCTGACAGATGGGTATTCTCTCGTCACCGAGCTATCCGAGCGTTAAGAAGCAGTTCTTCAATCACCTCCCTCCCGACAGGCGATTCCTCCTCTTCCAGGGCATCCTTAAACCGTTCGATAACGTCCTCGGAGAGGTCGTAGTTTGCTTCTATGAAAGAGCCTTTCAACGACGTCCCGTATGGCGTCGACCTGTACTTCTCTCATCGGTTACTCCTCATACCAATCCGCTTTCATCGATACGCCCTCCGAGGTATTGACAGCTTACGCAAGTCTTCTGGTCGTCGTTCGCCCCCGGGCAATGCGCCAGTTGGAGATATCTTCAGGTCCGAATCGGCATCATCATAACGTCTGACGATCGTCGTCACGTGAAATCTTATTCCTGCATTTGGGCATGGCCTTGATTTGCGGGCTGACCATCATTCTATCCATAATTGGCAAAATATGAAACGACTTTTTGCAGGAACATAAGGTTTTTCCAGGCACGCGCGATAATTCTATCGGGAAGGTATAGCATGCTTCCGGACCCCAATCCAGGAAAGCAGCACAAAAAGAGGGCATGGCAATGGGAAAAGCACTGAGACAACGTATTGAGGCCATTCGAACTAACCTGCCCCCCATACCGGGAGTATTTGCCGAACTAGCCCAATTGCTCCACGATGAAAATGTGGACTTGAGGACTCTTGGCCGGGTCATAGGCAAGGATCCGGCAATGAGTATCAACGTGCTGCGCATTGCAAATTCTGCGTTTTACGGTTTACCTAACAAAGTAAGAACGATCGAACATGCGGTCACTATGCTCGGCCTCAGAGAAATTACGAGCGTCTGCATGGCGTGTGAGGCGGACGTATTCTTAAGCCGGCTCCCGGTGAGAAAACGGTCGATCTCCACGCCTTCTGGCTCCATTCCGTCGCCACAGCGGTGCTTGCGCGGATATTCTCTTCACAGTTTCGCATCGAGCCGCGGGACCAGGCATATCTCGCGGGACTTCTGCACGACATCGGTCAGCTCATACTGGACCGGTTCCTCCATGACCTGTATAAACAGGTGATTCAGCTCACCTACGACGAAAATATACCGCTGATCGAGGCGGAGATACGGGTGCTCGGAGAATCCCATGGGACGGTCGGTGGATGGCTTATGGACAAATGGCAGCTGCCCCCCTTGTTCAGCGAAGTAGCCTCCTGCCACCATGCCGTCGGAAAGGCATCCACCGAAAACAGGCTCATCGTCGCGACAGTTTCACTCGCCGATCAGGTAGCACGCCTCAAAGGGCTTCGGTTTTGGAGGGGACGAGACCGGTGTGATACTGGAGGATACGGAAGCCTTCCGCATCATTCAACAGGCTCAGCCGTCGATGGAGGAGTTGGATATGGCCCGATTCATCATGGATCTGGACAGGACCGATTTCGATATCACCGGCATCGAAGAGATGATGAATGCAACCTGAGAATAGTCTCACCGACACGGAATTTATTGCCCTGAGGGATTTCATTTACAAAAAGAGCGGGATCTTCTTCACCGAGAGGAATCGTTACCTTCTCGACGCGAGAACGCGGGAGATTCTCCACCAGAACGGCTCCAAGGATGCTTTCTCCTACATCAGATCTCTCTCCTGGACCCGAAAACCGGCATGCTTGAGGTGAACCGGCTTATCAACAAGGTCACCATCACTGAGACAAGTTTTTTCAGAGACCCACAGCAGATCACGGTCCTGGCGAAGAACGTGATTCCCGAGTTGACAACAAGACATGAGCAGTTTGGCTCCAGGCTTCTCAGGATCTGGAGTGCCGGCTCTTCTTCGGGCGAAGAGGCATATACCGTGGCCATGCTCCTTGCCGAACATCTCAAGGAGCGGTTGAGCGGCTGGAATATAATGATCTTCGCAACCGACATCAACGAAGACGCGGTACAGGCCTGCAAGGCAGGCGTTTATAAACCTTATACCCTGAGAAACACGCCCCGTGAGATACAAGAGAAATATTTCCTTCCAACATCCGATGAGACATTTACGGTTCGTGATGAGATCAAGAGACTGGTCTTTGCCGAAAAATCGAGCCTCACGGATTCTGCCGCCCGCAAGAAGTATTCTGGAATGGACCTCATCCTTCTCAGGAACGTGCTCATATACTTTACCGTCGATGCCAAGACGGCGGTCCTGCGGGGCTGCTATGAGAACCTGAGGGATAACGGCTATCTGCTCCTAGGGCAATCGGAGACAGCCTTCGGCATCAATCACTCCTTCAAGCTCGTTACCTTTGTCAACACCTTCGCCTACAAGAAAGTGCCCAACCCCTAATATTGTTTGATTGGTTTAATTGGTCTTATTGGTTCCACATGTTAAAGAAAAGGCAGACAGAGGTCCACTTTCCTTTTAGCTGTTAACCAATAGAACCAATTAAACCAATGGAACAAATGGAACATGTTTCTATTGAACGGAGTGGCTTCTTGGTACATAATTAGTAACACGTGGCTTTAAATCAAACGATCCGACGCTGCAGTTATAAGCTCAGAGAGGATTAATGAAGGCTATTCATCGCCGGCACATCGATGTTGAGTGCGTCTACTTTCGATAGGTGGAAAAAAACTCTCGTCCAAACGCCCTATGGAGATGTGCTCCTGCGAAAAACAGCTGGGTGCGTTTTTTTGCAACGCCATGGGACTCAAAACGTTCCACCGCACAACATCAATCACCGGGCAAACATCTGGGCCCTGAAGAGCGTCAAGGCACGGAAAGTTGTGGCGATAAACTCCGTGGGCAGCTTGCAGACCCGAATAAGACCGGGCTCCTTTGTCATTCCTGATGACTTTTTTTCTCCCTGCAGGGTCCCCACCTTCTTTGAAGAAGAAATGAGATTCACTGTACCGCATATGGACGAAGACGCTTGCCAAACGCCTCTACCGGCTCTGCCGCAAGCTCGACATGGATGTGACGCTTGGAGGTACTTACATCCAGACTATTGGACCACGCCTGGAAACCAGGGCCGAAATCAATTTCTTCAAGAGATTCGGCGACATCGTGGGAATGACGCTCGCTTCCGAAGTTACCCTCTGCATGGAACAAGGCATTCCTTATGTCTCCATCTGTTCTGTCGACAATTATTGCAACGGCATTGGCAGGAAACCTCTCACTGTCGCCCAGATGACCCGGAACACCAAAAAGAGCATGCAGGCTTTTGAGCGGCTGATCAACACCCTCGTCCAGGAGAACGGCCCGTGAAGCTCTTGATAAAAGACGTCATAGTAAATGACCGGGTGAGGGATATTTTAATAAGTAACGGCGTAATCGTCGAGATTTCCCCGAAAATCGAGCCAACAGGCGGACAGGGTAATCAACGGGCGCGACAAAGTAGCTCTTCCCGCGTTTATAAACGGCCACACCCACGCGGCCATGACCCTCTTCCGCGGCTTTGCGGACGACATGCCGCTCAAACAGTGGCTGGAAGAAAAGATATGGGTGCTTGAGGCAAAACTGACAGAAGAGGATGTGTACTGGGGAACGAAGCTCGCCTGTCTTGAAATGATCAAGAACGGAGTGACCGTCTTTAACGATATGTATTGGCACTTTGAAGCCACGGCACGGGCTGCCCGGGAAATGGGCGTGAGGGCCATTGTGAGCGCTGTCCTGATTGACATGTTCGATCCCAAAAAAAGCGAGGAACAGATACACGAGAACATCAAGCTTTTTCAAGTCGCGCAGAAGTACGGACCACACATTACGTTCGCCCTGGGCCCGCACGCGATCTACACAGTCTCCATCCAGAGTCTTGAGTGGATAAGAGAGTTTTCTGAAGAGAACAACCTGCTTTATCCACATGCATCTTTGCGAAACCGAAGAGAGAGCTACGGTTTGCCGAAGAAAAGTACGGCCTCAAGCCTGTCGAAGCTCCTGGCCAATCTGGGCCTGCTCTCTACCCCGATTTATTGGCTGTCATGGATGCTGGCTCGACGAAGAGGCTTGTGAGATACTCGCCCTAACAGGGTCCAAGCTTGTCCATAATCCCGTCTCAAATTTGAAGCTGAGCGTAGGGCGTCTCTTTCCGTACCGCCTGATGAGGCGATCACGACATCCCATACTGCCTCGGGACGGATGGCTGTTCTTCAAATAATCATCTCGATCTTATCGAGACCATGAAGTTTGCCTCGCTGCTGGCGAAAGTTTTCGACTAACGATCCCACATTCCTGTCAGCCAAAGAGACTTTCGATCGCGCAACCACCGTGGCAGCGGGGATATTCGCCCTTGGGGACTGGAAAATAGCCGAGGGCAGCGCTACTGACATCATTCTGATCGACCTTGCACGGGCCGAGTTGGTGCCGAACTTCCATGTATACTCGGACATCGTATACGCCGCGAACGGCTCTGTGGTCGACACGGTCATAGCGATGGGTCGCGTCCTGATGGAAAACCGTTACGTGGAGGGCGAGGAGACCATTCTTCGGGAGGTCAGGAGAAGGGCCAGAGAACTTGTGGACCGATGAGATTCGCGTGCGATGTGATGCTCGGGAAGCTGGCAAAGTACTTGAGGATCCTCGGGTTCGACGCTACGTATCTCCCTCGGGAACGTGGCTCACTCTGACCTTTCTGGTCAGGAGGATCCCAGGGTCTTTTTGACCCGGCGCAGAAAGGTCTTCGTGTCCGAGAGAACGATTTACATCAGAGCAGAGAACGTTCGCGAACAGCTCAAAGAGCTCAAAGGATTGATCAAACCTTTTATCGATCCCGATAAGGTCTTAGGTCGATGTATCAATTGCAACGTACTTCTAGCGGACGTAAAAAAAGAGACTATCGAGCATCGCGTCCCTGAATTTGTGTTCCACACGTACAATGCGTTCAAGGTATGCCCCCGCTGCGATCGTGTTTACTGGGCAGGCACTCATGCGAAGTATATGTCTCAACTGATGGAGGAGATAACGAACTAAATGGTCTTCCCTTTCGATAAAGTAGTGACGATACGTCCAGGACTCTCTACAAGGGTGACTCCCCTCGGTGACGAAGGTTGCTAAGCAAAAAAAGGATCCGTTTTTGGTCCTCATAGGCTGCATCCTCAGCCTTCGCACCAAGGATGAGGTCACGGACGTGGCAGCGGCAAGGCTTTTCCAGAGGGCACGCACACCGAGGGGAGATGCTCTGCCCTGCCCGTCAAGGAATTGGAGAGGCTCATTTACCCCGTCGGGTTCTACAGGACAAAGGCTCGAACTATTCAGGGCATCTCGAAAATGATCCTCGAACAATACAGCGGCAAAGTACCTGACACTATGGAAGAACTTCTTTCGTTTAAAGGGGTCGGCAGAAAAACAGCGAATATAGTCATTACGGAAGGTTTCAACAAGGCCGGCATAGCCGTGGACACGCACGTGCACCGCATCTCAAACAGACTGGGGGCGGTGAGCACGAGGAATCCCAACGAGACGGAGGATGCGCTGCGCAACGTACTGCCTCGCAAGTACTGGAGGGTCTACAACATGCTGCTTGTAACGCACGGCAAGAGGACTTGTACTCCGTTATCCCCCTTCTGCAGCCGCTGTCCGGTGTACAAGTACTGCAAGACGGGTCGGCGTTACGCGATCCCGCTAATACCAGTTTGCCTTCATTCATATAGCTTCGTTGCCTGCGTCCCTGGTGCTACGCTACTCCGACGTACTTCAGTACGTACGTGCCCTCCGTCGCTCCATCGGCTCCTGGTCGCCTCGCTCTATTTTTGAATGCAAACTGGTATCGATCATAGTCCTGAGACTTCAGATGATAATTCTTCAAGTTTTGAAGATTTGCCAGGTAATGTTTCACCTGCATCGTGAATATCATCGCAAACAGGAGGCAACCGCCAAGAAGAAGAAGCGCCGCGGTCAGAAGAGCCGGGGTCTTGGGTCCCGTCTTTATCCGGCTGAATCAGCAGGGACCAGCTCTCTCGACTGGCAATAGACGACGAAAGAGATTGACGAGGAACGACAGACGGAGCAGGTAACCGGGAAGGTCCGTGGCCGCGAAAGAAGTTTTGAAAAGCATGAGCCTCCCAAAGAAACCGGGCGAAGGCGGAAGTCCCAGCATACAGAAGACGAAGAAGACGAGCGCCGCATTTCCGAAACGGCCCCGTTTCCCCTCGTCCTCGGAGACGCATATGAGCATGCCCAGGCTTGACACAAGATGATTTCCAACGATGAGAAGGCAGACACCGGGCTCAGAGCGGCCATTCAGCGTCAGGTAGACGACCATGGCCGCCACGGTTGCTGTCTGGGCAAGGTACGCGTAAAGCATCCCGTTCCCTCGTTTGCCCTGTCTGTAGCAAAGGATGGCCCAAACTGTCATGGAGAGGCCGGCCATGATCAACACAGTCCGGCCGAGAAACCCGCTGTACGGCAGAATTTCAGCAACGCAAAAAGTGCCGACGGCCGGAAGAGCAGAAGAGTGCGTATGAGACGGCAGGCCGCCCACCCAGCGGCAGACACTTGAGCGCAGGCTGCCCAAAAGGGAAGAAAAGGAGGCGGGCAGCAAGCACCGCGGCCAGCAAGGATGTCGCCCCGACCTGGAAAGTTACCGCGTTAATCTGACAGACGCTTTCTGCGGCCAATCCCACAAAAACCAGAAGGAGCGCGGACGGCGTGAAATATAACAGATACTGGTAGGGAGGGGTCTCTGCCTTCCCTTCCAACACCACAAGGGCGAGCGCAAAAAGGGAAACCGCCTCAAAGAGGCTCGAAAACGAAAGCAGGTCAGCGGCAAAGAAAGAACCAAGTGCGCAAAACATCAGAAGATGGATCAGGGCAGCAGCTTCCGGAAGACTGCGCTCAGCCACTGTCGGCAAATAGTATATGAGGAACGGTAACGTGCAAACCATCAACAAGAGCGAACCTAAAACAGCGACCCTGCTCACCTCCAGCAGGATAAGATCGTTGGCATAGGCAACGCTCACCTTTCCGGTAAATCGGGAAAAGCTGAGAAGCACGATTGTTACAGTCACGAGGAAGCAGAACGACACGAAGAGTGTGGCCACCCTGCTCTTGGTGTATCGCGCCGCTGCCCAGACACAGGGCACACTCACAAGAACCGTCCAAAGCGGGAAAAGCAACATCATTCCAAGATAGTCTCACGGGCGCGAAAAGTCAATGAGAAGGCGACACTCTTTTTACCTTTACAAGCCTACCTTTTTCTGCTATTTTTGAAACCTGATATGAAGGAGGGAATTCTTTGCTTTTTTCTGATCACCTGCATCCTCACTGGATACGCTTTGGGGCAAGGGAAAGATATTGTTATAAAAGTGGATGTTACGGGTAACGACCGGATTGAGCGGGGTGTTATCATAAATGCGGTAAAGACAAAGGAGAAGGCGGTTTACGACCCTGAGAAAATTAGAGAGGACATGAAGAGTGTCTACAAAACAGGGTTTTTTAGCGATGTACAGGTAGACCTCAAGGATACACCGGAGGGAAAGGTTGTTACCTTTGTAGTCGTCGAACGGCCACCCGTAAGCGAGGTCTTAATCTCTGGAAACAAAAAAATAAAAACTGAAGACCTCAAGGACAAAGTCAAGATAAAGGCCGGTTCGGTCCTCAACACGGAAAAAATAAAGGAAACCGTCGACGAGCTGAAGAAGCATTATGCCAGCAAGAATTACTACGGCGCCAAGGTCACCTATAGCATCGATTACGAAGAAGGGTACCGGGCAAAGGTGACATTTCTTATCGACGAAGCCCAGAAAGCGTACGTGAGGAAGATTACGTTCACGGGCAACAAGGCGTTCAAGGCCAGTACGCTCAAAGATTACATGAAGACAAAGGAAAAAGGTCTCCTATCGTGGTTCACGGGCTCCGGCACGATGGATGATGAGCAGCTGGACGAGGATAGGCGAAACCTGGTGGCCTTTTACGCGGACAATGGATACGTCAGGGCGACCGTGGGTATGCCCGAAACTACTCTTTCCAAAGACGGAAAGCAGGTTTTTATTACGCTCCCCATCACCGAAGGCAACGTCTATAAAATCGGGACCGTTGACTTAGCAGGCGATTCCGTGGTCCCCGAGGAACAACTGAGAAAAGTCCTGAAGACCAAGAGCGGAAAAACTTTCAGGTCCTCCCTCTTCCAGGAAGACGTCACGTCCATCACCGATATCTGCCAGGACAAGGGGTACGCTTTCGCTGATGTGAATCCTCTCACTTCGGTCGACGATGACACGAACACGATCAATCTGACCTTTGAAATAGTGAAAGGTCCGCAGGTCTTCATCAACCGGATCAATATTGCGGGAAATCTCAAGACAAGAGACAAGGTGATCCGTCAGAGAGCTGCGGTTCGCTGAAGGCGACCTCTTTTCCGCGGCAAAGCTGAAGGAGAGCAAGAGACGGCTGCGCATTACCACATACTTCAAGGAATCGGACCTGAAGCTTATCAAGACGGACGAACCGGATAAAGTGAACATCGATACGGTTGTGGAAGAAAGGCCGACGGGCACCATTTCCATGGGAATAGGATATAGCACTTACGAAAACGTCATTCTAACAGGTTCCGTATCTCAGGAGAATCTCTTCGGTACAGGCCTGAAGGCATACCTCACCGCGGCGGTCAGCAGCATCAACCAGTTGTACGATTTTACAGTGGTCCAGCCCTACATCTTTGACCTGGACCTTACCGCAGCCGTGAACCTCTTTAACTGGACCCGCGTATTCGACACTTATGAATACCGGAGCAAGGGAGGCTCGATATCGCTTCTCAGGCCCATAACAGACAACACAAGGGTCGGCCTCAAGTACGGGTATAATGTAACCGACGTCTTCAATGTTACGCCTGATGCGAGTCGATACGTTATACAGCAGGCGGGAACAGCCTCCACGAGCAGCGTCACAGGCTCTATCAATTACAATACACTTGATGATTATCTTAAGCCCCACCAAAGGGGTGATCGCCGAGGCTAGCCACGGAAGTCGCGGGTGGTCCCTTTGGCGGAGACAACAAATTCATCAAACCTATCGCCCGTGTCGGGAGATATTTTCCGTTTCGATGGGACACCGCATTTTTCGTGCGGGGGACGGCCGGTTACGTATGGCCGTACGGGGGCGCCGCGCGTGCCCATTTATCAGAATTTCTTTGTCGGAGGTCATCAGTACAGTCAGAGGCTTCAAGTACGGCGAAGCAGGGCCAAAGGATAATACCGGCGAGGTGGTTGGTGGGCAAGGCGAGCTCTATTTCAACTTCGAATGGATATTTCCCATATACAAACCCGCAGGTCTCAAGGGTGTAGTCTTCTTCGATGTCGGACATGGTTTCAATGGCTCGGATTGGGTCAGCGACGTTAAGAAAGCAGCCGGATTTGGAATCAGATGGCTGTCGCCTATGGGACCAATACGTATAGAACTCGGTTTCAATCTCAACCCCAAGCAAGGCGAACAAAAGGAACGTCTTCGATTTCATGATGGGCAGAGCATTTTGAAGGAGGTAGCATGAAAAAGTTAGTTGGAATGATGGTTGCGTTGACGGTTACGCTGTCGTTACCCGTCATCGCGCTCGGCCAGACAGCACAGCCCACAAAGATTGGCTACATCGACCTGCAGAGGGTCATGCTGGAATCAGAGAGGGGCAAAGAGGCAAAGAAAGGTCTGACGGATGAAGCCGACAAACTGAAAAAGACCCTCAACCAGAAACAGGACGAGATACAAAAGTTGAAAGATGCCCTGGAGCGGCAGGCGGCGACCATAACACCCGAGGCTCGTGCGGACAAGGAAAAACAGTACCAGACAAAGCTCAAGGATTACCAGCGACTGGCCGGTGACTATGAGACCGATCTCCGCCAGAAGGATGCCGAAACTTCACAAAGAATTCTGAAGGAGCTTGAAGAGGTCGTAAGGAAAATGGGCGACACTGAAAAGTATACGCTGATCCTCGAGAGGACTCAGGGAGGTATTCTTTTCGGGAGCCCTGCGCATGACATCACGGAAAAAGTGATCTCTCTGTATAACGAGAGTGCGAAGAAAGGGCGCTCCAGCAAAGAAATGAAAACGACTGCAGGAGATCGCCGACAAGCTACGCGGCCGTGTCGTCGGCGACGGCGATATCACTGATTTCAAACGTAGCCAGCATACAGGAGGCGGGACAAGGGGACATCACGTTCCTCACCCGCGACAGTCTTGCCAAGCGTTTGGGTGATTGCAAGGCATCCGCGGTCATCGTGGGCAAGGAGTTGGCTGCGGAGACCGGAGAGTGTGCAGAACATCATCCGGAACATGATCATTGTTGACAACCCTGCCCTTGCATATGCTGAGGTCGCTGAAATGTTTGACACACCGAAGCATAAGGAGCCGGGTACCAGTCGATTGGCATGGGTTGCGGAGGATGCACAGGTCTCCTCCGAAGCCGCCATTATGCCGTTCGTTCATGTCGGCAGCGGCTCGATCATAGAAAGAGGAGGTGACTGTCTATCCCTTTACGTATATAGGAGAAAACGTACGAATAGGCGAAGAGACGCTCATCTATTCGCAATGTGAGTCTGTACAACGGAGTCACGATCGGAAAACGGGTCATCATCCATGCGGGCTCAGTGTTGGGTAGCGATGGGTTTGGGTACACCTGGGACGGCACCAAGCACAGGAAAATAGCACAGCTTGGGCTCACTTGTCGTGGAGGATGATGTCGAGATAGGTGCGAATACGACCATAGATCGTGGTTCGCTCGGAAAAACCTTCATCGGAAGGGGCGTCAAGATCGACAACCTCGTACAGATTGCTCACAATGTATCCATCGGGGAGAACTCGATCATCGTGGCGCAGGTGGGCATTGCGGGAAGCTCAACCCTCGGCAGGAACGTGATTCTCGCCGGCCAGGTAGGCGTAAGAGACCACGTGACCATTGGAGATAACGTGAAGGCAGGCGGAGGCACAGGCATCACCAAGGACGTCGACGCCAACGCCAACATCATGGGTACGCCGCACATGCCCCATCGGGAATGGCTGCGACTCCAGCATTACTTGAAGAGATTGCCCGACCTGTTTCACCGGATAGAGGCGATGGATTCCCACACCCGTGGGCTAACGTCCACGGCTACTCGTCAAGCCAGCGGGAATCCATCTAGCGAGCACGGCGAGCGAGAGGGGGAGGCCGGGTACCCGCCTGCGGGTGGGGGTTTCCCGGCGGAGGGGGCGACCGGGTACCCGCTTGCGGGTGTCCCAATGATGGAGAAGAAACTGACGCAGGAGGAAAAGAAATGATCGAGATTAACGAGATCCTTACTTTGCTTCCGCACTCCTTCCCTTTCCTCCTCGTAGACCGGGTTCTCGAATATGAACCTGAGAAACGGATTGTGGCTATCAAGAATGTCACCTTCAACGAACCATTCTTCCCCGGCCATTTTCCAAGAAACCCGGTTATGCCCGGTGTGCTCATCGTCGAGGCAATGGCCCAGACCGCGGGTATTCTTGCCTTCAAGTCACACCCGGATATACGGGGGAATGTGTTTTTCATCGGCATTGACAACGCGCGGTTTAGAAAGCCGGTGACGCCCGGGGACCAGCTCAAGCTTGTTCTTGAACTGGTTAAGCACCGGAAAGAGATATGGGTCTTTGATGGGGAAGCTTACGTGGACGAGAAAAAAGTGGCTGAAGCGCGCATCATGGCAACACTGCAAGCAGAGTGAGGAAGAACAATGATACATCCGACCGCCGTTATCGATAAGAGTGCGGAGCTGGAGCCTGATGTTGAAATAGGCCCATACTGCGTCATCGGCCCAAGGGTAAAGATAGGGAAAGGCACAAAGCTCATTGCCCATGTGAGTGTGCAAGAGCTTTCAGAGATCGGGGAAGGCTGCACGATCTATCCCTTTGCGGCCATTGGCGGGCCGCCTCAAGACATCATGTACAAGGGAGAGACTACCACGTGCGTAATCGGTAATCGCAATACGATACGGGAGTATGTTACGGTTAACCGCGGTTCAAAGTCGAGCGGCTCGACCATCGTAGGCTCCGACAATTTTATCATGGCTTATGCCCACGTTGCCCACGATTGCCGCGTAGGCAATCATACCATCATGGCCAACTGCGCGACCCTCGCAGGCCACGTCCACGTCGATGATTATGCCATACTAAGCGGCCTTTGCGCCGCCCACCAGTTCTGCAGGATCGGGAAATATGCCTTCATAAGCGGCTTGACGGGGGTCCCTAAAGACGTACCTCCGTTCATGATGGCGGCCGGCAACAGGGCCAGACTCTACGGGCTGAATGCCGTGGGCCTTGAAAGGCAGGGTTTTGCAAAGGCCGAGATTGTCAAGCTGAAGAGGGCTTATAGGATTCTTTTCAGGTCTTCTTTGCCTTTGGAAAAGTCACTGAAGCTTGTCGAAGAGGAGTTGGACGGCGATAACGTCAAGGAGCTCATCACCTTTATACGCTCGTCGGAGAGAGGCATATGTCGCTGAGGCTCTGCGTAATAGGCGTGGGACATATGGGCAGGATACACGCTGACAAGCTGAAGGAGATGGAGGGTGTTACCCTGTGCGGTCTCATCGACGCTGATCAAGGTTGTCTTGCTGAGGCCTCAAAAAAGCATAGCGCTCCCCAATTCAAGGATCACAGGCAGGCGCTTCCCCTCGCGGATGCTGCCTTGATTGCCACCCCGACTGAAACCCACTACGCCATCGCAAAAGATTGCCTCGAAAGGGGCATTCACGTTTTCATGGAAAAACCGATCACGGCGACGGTGCGGGAAGCAGAAGAGCTTATAGCACTGGCCAAAGCAAAGCAGCTTGTCCTCCAGATAGGGCATCTCGAACGGTTCAGCCCTGCTTTCGCCAAAGCCCTGCACTATATCAAGGAGCCGATGTTCATAGAGGCACAAAGAATAAGCACGTTCACCGGAAGGTCCACGGACATCGACGTAATCATGGACCTCATGATCCACGACATAGACCTTGTTCTTTCGATCGCCGGAGGCAAGGTAACGGACGTGCGTGCTCAGGGCACCCCTGTCGTGACCAGCAAAATAGACGTAGCCAACGCCCGCATCGAGTTCGAGAGTGGCTGCGTTGCCAGCCTGACGGCAAGCAGGGCATCAAAAAGGAAGGAGCGCACATTCAAGGTATTCCAAAAAGACCGGTACCTCGACCTCGACCTACTCAAGGGAAGGATGGTGGCGGTCGCCAGAGGCAAGAAGGGCGTTGTTCAGGTTGAAGAGTACCAGGCAGAAGTGATCGACCCGGTCAAAGACGAGCTGCGGGAGTTCGTCCACGCCATTCAGGAAAAAAGAAAACCGCGGGTGGAAGGGGAGCATGGCCTCAGAGCACTCTTGCTCGCGAACCTCATCAAAGAATCGATAGAGAATAATCTTGCGGAACGAAGGGCGAGCCGGGCTCTTTAATCGGAAGGCTCTTATCGTAGCCGGAGAGCTGTCCGGCGAAATCCACGCACTTCATCTGGTCAACGCCATCAATACTTTTCTTCCCTTACAATGGAGTGCCATTGGGAGCGAACGGCTCCGTGCCGCAGGCGTGGATATCCTGTACGACTATAGAGAGATCTCGGTCACCGGTTAAGCGAAGTCCTGCCGAAGATGCTGCAGATCTGGAGGGCTTACCGCAGGCTCAAGCGCTATCTTCTTGAAAGCCATCCTTCCCTGCTCATCCTCGTGGATTTCCCCGGTTTCAACCTGAGGGTTGCCAGGATGGCAAAAAAATTGGGTATTCCGACCGTTTACTTTATACCGCCCCAGGTCTGGGCATGGAGGCGTGCAAGGATCAACCAGATCAAGAGAGATGTGGACCTGGTTATCTCTATTCTCCCTTTCGAAAAGGCACTCTACGACCAACACGGTATCCCGTCCGTGTACGTAGGTCATCCCTTTATGGCAACTCTGCGTCCAAGAAGATCGAGGAGCGTCTTTGTCGAGGAGTCGGGTCTACAGGCCAGATGGCCGATCATTACCATCATGCCCGGAAGCAGAGAGAACGAGATAGCCAAACATATGCCGGTCCTGCTTCGCATCGTCGGCCAACTGCGGCAGAGTCTCACGGAGATGGCTGTAATTCTACCGGTGGCCGAAACCATTGATCGTAGACTAATCGAGCCATTCGTCAAAGACAATCCGGAGATACGCCTCCTGGAAGGCGCTTCCGACGATGCCCTGGCCTGCTCTGATGTCGCCCTGGTCGCATCAGGCAGTGCAACCCTGGAGGCTGCAATTCTCAATTGTCCCACCATCGTTATCTACAAGGTCTCGCCGTTCTCCTTTTTTGTGGCGAAGCATTTGGTCAAGGTGGGACACATCAGTCTTCCGAATCTCATAGCCGGAAGAGAAGTTTTCCCGGAGTATATCCAGGACCTGAATCCCGAAAGCATTGCGGAAAGGGTCTTGCATGTGTTAAATAATGAGGCAACGAGAATGAAAAACGATATGGAGGAGGTGCGAAGGAAATTGGGTACGGCCGATTCGTACGGTCTCGCCCGTGACGCAGTCATCCAGTTTCTGGAGCGGATTTATGGCCCTCTATCTGCGACTTCTTAGGTTCGTTAAGCCATACTCGGGCAAGCTAGCTCTGGCAGCTATCTTTATGTCTCTCTCCGCATCGAGCAACGGCGCTACGGCGTTCCTGGTCAAACCGGTGCTCGACAAGATATTTTTCGAGAAGAATGGATCAATGCTTGTTATCATTCCATTCGGTATTATCCTTCTCTATCTGCTCAAGGGGGTTTTCGATTACCTGCAGGCGTATCTTATGGGCTTCGTGGGGCAAAAGGTTATAACCGACATCAGAAACCTGCTCTTTATGCATTTACAGCGGCAGCCCCTTGCATTTTACGACAAAACACCGACGGGGCTGATTATCTCCAGGATCACGAATGATATAACCCTCGTTCAGGGTGCCGTCTCCGATTCATTTACGGCCATCCTGAAAGATGCCTTCACCATATTCGGCCTTATCTTCGTCGTCTTCTACCGGGATTGGAAGCTGGCTGCCATAGCGTTCGTCATACTCCCCTTCGCCACCTACCCTATCGTCGCCTTCGGGAGAAAGCTGAGAAAAATAGCAGTGCAGAATCAGAAGGCTATGGCGCGACTGACCAACTTCCTGCATGAGACCATTACGGGCCAGCGGATTGTTAAAGCCTTTACGATGGAACCGTATGAGGAGGGCCGGTTCCGGGAGGAGAATGAAAGCCTTTTCCGCATCGTCCTGAGACGTTACAAGATAAAAGCCCTTTCCTCGCCGGTCATGGAGGTACTTGGCGGCATCGCTGTGGGCGTGATCATCTGGTACGGAGGCTCCCAGGTAATCTCCGGACAATCGACCCCTGGTAATTTCTTCTCTTTCACGGCTGCCCTGCTCATGCTTTACGAGCCGATCAAACGGCTCAACAAAGAAAACCATAACATCCAGCAGGGCCTTGCAGCGGCCCAAAGGGTCTTCGAGATTGTCGACCGGCAGCCCGAGATCATGGACAAGAGCAACGCCGTCGACCTCGCCGCCGTGGAAGGAGTGATCGAATTTGAGAATGTTTACTTCAGGTACGAAGAGAAGATGATCCTCAAGAATATGAATTTGAAGATAAACAAGAACGAGGTCGTGGCCATCGTTGGAGAAAGCGGGGTCGGCAAGACGACCTTGATAAACCTTATCCTGCGCTTTTACGATGTCACGAGCGGATCGCTCAAGATCGACGGCCTGGACATCAGAGATGTCTCGCTCCACTGTTTGCGAAAGAACATCGCCATCGTGACGCAGGACGTGATCCTTTTCAACGACACTATATCAGTAAACATCGCCCACGGTGCTGAAGAAGATCCTGAAAGGATCGAACAGGCGGCTCGAACGGCGTTTGCGCATGACTTCATTCTCAAGCTCCCGAAGAAATACGACACGAACGTGGGCGAAAAAGGCTTACGCCTCTCGGGCGGGCAGAAGCAGCGAATCGCAATTGCGCGGGCCCTTTACAGGGACGCACCCGTGCTCATCCTTGACGAGGCAACAAGCGCCCTTGATTCAGCATCCGAGGGAGAGGTGCAGCGAGCCCTTGAAAACCTTATGCGGGGAAGAACCACTATCGTCATTGCTCATCGGTTGTCAACGATCATGAGTGCAGACCGCATCATCGTGCTCCAGGGCGGCACCATAGTTCAGGAAGGTCCTCACCAGGAGCTGGTAGCGGCGGATGGTCCTTACAAGCAGCTGTATGAGCTACAGTTCAAGGACGACGGAAAGAAGATCATACGCATGGGCAAAAGGCCAAAGAATGTTTAAACGTGTCAAACAGTTTCTGCTGGTTCGCATCCTTCCACCGCTTGTCTATCTTTTCCTTCTGCTCCTCCGGGCCACATTGAGTGTGCAGCACGTGAACAAAGGGACAATGGAAGATGTGCGGAAAAAGACCGGGAGCGTGATCGCCTGCTTCTGGCACGGGAGGTTGCTTCTCATGCCATTCGCAGTTAAGGGAGTAAAGGCTAAGGTGCTTATATCGCGCCACCGTGACGGAGAATTTATTGCCCGCGTGATCCGCTTTTTTGGCCTGGGGACCGTTCGAGGTTCACACAGGAAGGGTGGCGTCAGCTCGATCCGGGAAATGATCGTGGCAACAAGGGAAGGCTGGACCATTGCCATCACCCCTGACGGCCCCAAGGGACCAAAACAGAAGATCAAGGAAGGCCTCATTGAACTTGCCAGGATCAGTCAGAAGCCCATCATCCCCGTCGCATACGGGGCTCGTAAAAAAAAACTTTCAACTCCTGGGACAGCTTTATTCTGCCCTATCCCTTTTCTAAGATTGTCTTTCTGTGGGGAGACCCTGTCTACATCGACCGGGACGCTTCCAGGGCTGATCTAGAAGCTGAACGGCTGAAGCTTGAGCAGACCCTCACGGAACTCACCCGGAGAGCAGACGAAATGGCATGTGGAAATTAATCTACAATATCGGCGCTCATTGCGCCTTCCCCTTTTTTGCCCTTATTGCCCTTACAAAAAAGAAGATCAGGAAGACGTTCGTACAAAGGCTGTACATCCACCGTGCGCCGGAGATGCACGATGTTCTCTGGATCCATGCGGCTTCCGTAGGCGAGGCTGTTATTGCGGAGAACCTCGTCAACTACATGTCCGGACGCAAAGCCTTTAGCCGTTTTGTCATCACCACAAACACAGACTATACGCATGATCTATTGACAAGAAGGCTTGGCGGGCGTGTACGGGTGCTTTACCTTCCCTTCGATCTCCCCTGCGCCATCGGACGGTTCATGAATAGCTCTACCTTCGAAGCGCTGATCCTTGTTGAGACTGAGATCTGGCCCAATCTTATCTGGGCCGCGCATGCGCGAGGGATACCGGTGATTATCATGAACGGCAGGATATCGGATCGCACGAAGAAGAACTACCGGTCTCTCTCCTTCTTTCTCAAGCACGTTCTCTCTTCCATCGATCTGGTGCTCGCACAGTCGCAAGAACAGGCAGAGACGATTTATCTCGATCGGCATGGATCCGTCTCGTGTCAGAGACGTTGGAAATATCAAGTATTACAGATTCTTCGACCATCCACCGGGCAGTGCAGCGCAAAGAGAAACTCATAACGTTCGGCAGCATCAAGGAGAAGGAACTCCCGATCATCCTGCCGCTCGTAGAGCCGCTGAGGAAAAGCTTTCCGGGCCACTCAATCTACCTCGTACCAAGAGACCTCAGCCTGGTCAACATCCTGGAAGAGAAGCTTTCCGGAACCTTGCGTGTTTCCCGGTTTTCCGCTTTGAAAGGTGGTGCGTCCGAGGCAACGGACGTTGTGATCGTGGACACCATCGGGGACCTGATGACCATCTACAGCAGGAGTCTCCTGGCGTTTGTGGGGGGAAGCCTCGCTCCATACGGCGGCCAGAATATGCTCGAACCCCTCTTCTTTGGGACTCCTGTTCTCTTTGGGCCGTACATCGAGAATTTCAAAGAGATTGCTGATAGAATCCTCGCCGCCGGGGCAGGCATGCTGGTGCATGACGGCCGCGAGCTCCTCGACGCCATAAAGGCTCTGATCGAGAGTCCTGGCCTTCGCCAGAGCATGGGCAAGGCTGGCCTGCAGGTCATCCAGGAACAGGAAGCGGTCATGGCCCGGACAGTTACTTTGATTACGGAGGCACTATGGAAGAGTTCACCCGGCTCGCAGAACTGATGGCATCTTTGCGCGGAGACCAGGGGTGCCCATGGGATAAGAAGCAGACCGAGAAAGCCTTTCGGACATTCCTCCTTGAGGAGGTCTATGAGGTAATCGACGCCATCGAAAAGGATGACCATGAGGGGCTCAAAGAGGAGCTGGGAGATGTGCTCTTTCACATCCTCTTCATTGCCCAAATCTGCAAAGAGAAGGGGCTCTTCGACATCAGAGACGTGCTTACATCCGCCTACACTAAGATGTACAACAGGCATCCGCATGTATTCCGGCGGGATGAGACTGACACACTCCCACGGTGCCGCCATTGCCCAGCGATGGGAGGAGATCAAGCGGGCCGAAAAAGGCGACTACTCGCCGGTCGCCAATGTACCGAAGATACTTCCGGCTCTTCTGCGCTCTTACGTGATATCAAAGCGCGCGGCCAAGCTGGGATTTGATTGGGAAACGAAAGAGGGCGTCCATGAAAAGATAACCGAGGAGATTGCGGAGCTCAAGGAGGCGGAGAGGACGGGCACTAAGGAATCTATTGAAGAAGAGATAGGGGATTTACTCTTCACTATCGCAAATCTTTCCCGCTTCCACGATATAGACCCAGAAGCTGCGCTGCGCCTCACTATCACCAAATTCGTCAGGAGGTTTGCTTACGTGGAGAGCAAGGCAGACCTGGAGAATCCAAACCCCAAGGTAATGGATGAGCTGTGGAACGAGATAAAAGATGCGGAAAAGAGGGGAAAGTGATCCCCCGTTCTATTCGACTTTTTTTACGTCCGCCGCCTGCGGCCCTTTTGGTCCGCTGGTGATCTCAAACTCGACCTTTTCTCCGGTCTTTAGAGTTTTGAAACCATCCTGTTTAATCGCTGAGTAGTGCACGAATACGTCGCCACCGTCATCCTGTTCTATGAAGCCATACCCTTTTGAATCATTGAACCACTTCACCTTACCTAGTGGCATACTGCTGAACTCCTTTCTGATTGTTGAATAGTACAACTAATTTCTATCTTAGTTCGCTCTTTTGCTGCATGTCAAGCGAAATCTTAAAAAAATTTAATGATTTTTGTTGCGCACAAAAACGGGGGGGATTATGCCAGGTCGCATTCAAAAACAGAAGCTTCTTTGAAGCCGATCACGTCCGAGGGGCACGTGGAGGCACAAAGACCGCAGCCCATACAGAGTTCTTTCTTTACCGTAGCAACAGGTGCCACGGCGGAGCCGAGCGGCCCGAAGACGGAAACCTGCTTCTCTCTGGACTCTATCTCCATAGCGCCCGCAGGGCACGCATTACTGCAAGAGCCGCAGCCGCTGCAGCGCTCTTCGTCAACATCAGGCAGTATGCGCTCCTCATCCTTCTCGATAAGGTATTCGCCGAGCGCACCGAGTACCTCTCTTTCCTCCCACCGGTCAGCCCTCGGGAAGCGTATGAATCCCGCATGATACCGCTCTCTATTCCACTTGGTGGGCGACCACCGTAGCTGAGGCTCCGAGCGATACTGCATCAGGAACTCCCGCTGCCGCAGCCCGTCCGCATAGTGCTCCAGCGTCACGACCCTCTCTGCTGAAAAGACCGTCTCACCCTTCGGACCGGTGATGACGGTTTCGTTCTCGTGCAGATCGATTCGCTCGTCCTCTTCCAGGTGGATGAAGACAACCCCTGCCCTTCGTGCCTGCTCATAGAGAAGTTCTGAATAGGATGGCACGACAAGGTTTCTCGTCACAAACAGGACGTCCTTTCCCTTCTTCCTGAGCTCCAGGGCCTTAAGGATAAATTGTTCCGAGAAGAATTCATAGAACATCTTCAGCAGCGGATCCTCGGTACCGAGATAAAAGAGGTAGGACGCCGCCTTCCTGTCAACCCCTAATTCCGGTGCCGTTTCCTTGTACACCGTGATCGCCGGGATATGCTTGCCGTCATCCAACTCCTTCATACATCGAATGGCAGCCCCGTAACCGGTAAGGATCGCGTCCTTGATACTCATCGGCTCAAGACTTCCTCCCGACGCATAGATGCCGTTTGCGTCTGTTCTCAGGGGCTCTGTCTCTCTGACAAATCCACGCTCGTTAAGCGAGAATCCAAAAAGCAGGCTAAGGTCGGCCAGTGTCGG
Source organism: uncultured delta proteobacterium (assembly GCA_963821605.1). GTDB lineage: Bacteria > Desulfobacterota > Syntrophorhabdia > Syntrophorhabdales > WCHB1-27 > JADGQN01. Next base: position 60,398 of record CAWGEZ010000049.1, read on the forward strand.
GCTTGGCCTCAAGCCCCCCGCGAGTACAACATAATTGAAGCGCTCTTCAGAAAGACGCCCTCCGTTAAAGTAGCGCACGGTTACGCCATCGGCATCCTCTTCAAGATAGCGAGAGTTCGCTCGTATGAAGGAGACGCCCATCTCCCGATAGAGCTTTTCCATGTAAAATTCCTGGCCGAAAAACCTGAGGTCATTGTAAAAAACAGTGATGTGCGGCGATATCCCTCTCTGAAAGGTCCATTTTATCTCCCTCAAGGTATAGGAACAACACATGGCTGAACAAAGAGGATATTCCAGGCACCGCGAGCCGACGCAGAGAATGAATGCCACACTTCTCACATCCTCCGGCAGTGAATCATTCTTCTGATCGATAAGGCGGTCGTAGTCGAGGCTGGCAAGGATCCGCCTGCCCGTTCTTTCCTTCGGCTCGTAAGGAGACAAACCAGCCGCAATAATTACGGCATCAGCCTCTATCAACCGGCCATCCTCGAGCGTGACGAGCGACTTCTCATAGAGTTTGTCAACATCAACGATTCTGCTTCCCGTAATCACTTCAAGGCCCGGGGCATTCTGTATCTCAGCAAAAAACGTCTTGAAACCCACGCGACAGTTAGCGATCTTTGCCATCAAGCCCGCCAGGCGCGTCCGTCTGTTCGAGAATGGTGGCCCTGTGACCGCTTTTCAGCAGCACCTTTGCCGCGGAAACTCCACTGATGCCGCCCCCGACGATAACCACATTCATGGCGTTTTTCTATCCCCTGTCACATAGAGAAGAAGGTCCGTGAAATAGATGATCTTCCTGTTCTTCGAGAAGGACGTTAAAGCCATATGGCAGAGCGGGCAGAAGACCACGATCGTGCCCTTCGACCCGTCCAGAATGATCTTCGAGAGCTTCTCAGTCGCCCACTTGTTGATGAAGAATTGGTTTCCCCCGCAACATTTCGCCTTTACCTTTGCGCCATCTATCTCTCCGCCGAGCCGCTCTATGAAACGTTCCATCACCTCTTTGTCACGCAGGGCCGTTTCGTCGGGACGCATGAGCAGGCAGCCGTAATAGGGAGTAAAGACCTGACCCTTCAGGTCCTTTTTGATCTGTAGCGATGCGGCGACATCTCCGTTCAACAGGTCGAGCGGATGATAAATGTGATACGTCTCCTCCTGGTCCGCCTCCCTCAGATTCTTATAGCACGCAGGACAGGGGGCAACAATACCCGCCGTTCTCCTCATGCAGCAGCCTCCGCTCTTCTCCAGATTTGCCTTTGAGAATTCGACCAGATCCTTCCGATCACCGTACTCAAATGCGCCGCAGCAGTTCCAGTCGGGGATTTCGGCAAGCTCGTGGCCGAGCTTCGCAAATACCTGTCTTACGCCTTTATCAAGTCTTCGCGCGGTGCCGGTCAAAGAGCATCCGGGATAGTAGGCGTATTTCATCGATCGGCCCTGCCCTTGGTTTGCGTGCGACCCTCCATCTTGACCTTGTGCGGCAGGTGAAGATTCATGTACTCCTTCCATCGAGTCACGTAAGCAAGGTATCCCTCCCGCAGCAAGAATGGAAGTGCCTTGAGAAAGACGTAGGGTTCGTAGACTCTCCCCCAGATACCGATGGAAGACTTGAATGCTTTCTCGAAGGGCGTTTCCAGGGCCATCTCTTTGCGCATTGCCCGAACGACCTCCGGGATCCTTATATGCCATGGGCACGCACTCATGCAGTTATAGCAGTTGGTGCAATAGCGAAGGACCGGATCATCATGCGCCACGTTCCTTCTGCAGAAAGAGCGCGAGCAGAAGCGCCTGCGGGTTTGCAGGCACGGAGAGGTCATTTATCGTGCAGACAGAGCCGCAGATTTTGCACCCGAGGCAGACTGAAAAATCCTCTCTCCTGTAGCCCGCGAGCTTAGCTATGGTCTCAATCTTCGGCATCTTTCAGCTCATCCTCGAGGAACGTCAGATAAGGGATAGGTCTCATCGAAACTCCGTCCTGACATATATGAGAAGAGTTTCTGCAGTCTCTCCGATGTCCCCTTCATGTACGTCGTCAGCGGTATCCTCTGAGGACAGGCTTCTTCACAGGCTCCGCAGGCCACGCAGGTCTGAGATACATGATACATCCTGATAAAATGGAAGAGTTCTTTGCCCAGAGGAAGAGTGGCCCCTCCAAGCCTCAGCATCTTGTTGATGAATGCATCTCCTTTAGGCACGTACTCATCACCGTGAAAGACACAGTCGATACAGTAGCAGACGGGGCACATGTCCCTGCAGTTCATGCACATGATGCATTTTTCAAAGTCCTTGGAGAATCTCTCCATATCTGTTTGGAAGGAGCTCGTCGCCTTCCTGCCCCGACCAGGAACTCATCCGGCATCTCTTCCTCGTCACCCTCGATCGATGAGAGAACACTCTTCGGCCGATAGGAGTCAATGCGTGTGCCCACAGCGCCCCTCCTTGTCTATCACGGATGCCGGCATCCCCCACAACCCCCCTCGGCTCTCGCGCATACCTGAGCTTGCCGGTTGCAGCGAGTGAGCTTTGCAGGCCGGTCACGGTCGCTCAGAGGCAGATGGCTCTGCGTCTTTCGAGGGAATAGCCCCAAAACAATCGATCGAGACCGCGATTACGCTTTCGCGCTCCACCTGAGTCAGCTTCGAAAGCTCCACGTACGCCCTTATTTCACAGGGCCGGAGCATCACGAGCACACTTCGCATCCTTTGGAAAAGAGACGTCTTAGGTACAGGGCTCCGTTCACGTCGAAGTAGGGATTAAAGAGAGAGAGGGTCAGGGCTTCCTTTCGAATGATCCGATGACGAACCGTCTCTCGGCCTCTTCAAAGCCGAGTGACCAGATGTGGTCACCCTTTGCAAGAAAGGTGAGACCGCGTCTCTTTATCGCGCTCTTTATTAGTCTTTTTTCCCTTCATTTTGCGAGTCCTTTAGCTCGTTATACATCCCCGCAACTTTTTCCACAAAGCGGCGCGCCTCGGCTGCACTCACCCAGAAGAGCTTCGGAGTTTTTCTTTCATCGAGAAGGCATCGAAGCATCTCTTTCAGGGCGGCCATCTTTCGACGGGTATAGTAATTACCCTTGATAAAGTGGCAGTCTCCCGGATGGCACCCGGCAACAAAGACACCGTCGGCTCCTTCAAAGATCGCCTTTATCACAAACGCCGGGTCAACCCTGCTCGAACACGGCACCTGAACGAGCTTCACTCCTTCCGGGTATTTCATCCTCAGGCTTCCCGCCATCTCGGATGCCTTGAATGAGCAGAATGAACAGGCAAAACCGACTATCTCCACACCGTCTTGTTTTTCCGCTTCAGCCATGATGCCTCCATAAAAGCCGTGACGGGTAACGCGTGACGCGTGACAAGCAAAGACAACAACGCTTGCGACGTCACATCGCTGCCTTCTGGCTTTCACGTCACGTGTCACGTCATTATTGTCACGTGTCACGGTTCTTCTGTCACGCGTCACGTCTGTACTCGTCACCCGTCACGGCTTTCATATCGCTTCCAAAATCGCGCTGATCTCATCATCAAGCTAGCAGTCAATATACCCTTTGAGCCCTATCGCCGATGACGGACAGGTGCGTTGCAGAGACCGCAGCCCATACAGGCAGCCTCCTCGACATGGACTACCCTTTTTGTCTCATCATATTTGATTGCCTTTGCAACACAGGCCTGCTCGCACATCCTGCAGCCGCTGCACCTCTTCGGATCAACATACGAAATGAAGGGGTCCACATAGGCATATCCGAGATTCAGGAACCCAAAAAGCTTCACCGCCGAAGCCCTTCCATGGTTGATCGATTCTTCAACATCCTTGGGGCCTGAGCATGACCCTGCAATGAAGATACCCTTCACCGCTGTATCAAAGGGCCTGAGTTTAATATGGGCCTCAAGGAAGAATTTATCCTTATCAAGGGTGATCTTGAGGAGCGATGCAATCAGCTTGTTGTCGATAGGAGGTGACATACCGATGGAGAGCACAACAAGATCGAACTCCCTCTCAAAGGTCTCGCCAAAAAGCGTATCCTCTCCGCGGATCAGAATGCCTGCAGGTGTCGGATTGATCTCTGCGACATTTGCCCTGGTGAAGAGCACTCCCTTTTCCTGCGTATCCTCAAAATATTCCTCTCCGCCCCGCGGATGGGCCCTTACGTCCATGTAAAAGGACTCCACGTAGGAATCCTTATACTTATCCTTCACTGCTTCTCCCACGCGCAAAGCATTGACACAGCACACCCTTGAACAGTAAGGTTTTCCTATCTGTTCATCGCGAGATCCAACACAATGGAGTATGGCAACCCTTGGCTTCTCAGGAAGTTGCAAGGTGTCAGCATTGTGCTCAAAATCAAGGGTTGTGATGATTCTTTCATCTTTCCCATAATTCAACTCCGGCTTAATGCCTGGATCAAAAGGTGAAAATCCTATGGACGCAATCACCCCCCCGGCAATCAGCTTTTTCTCGCCTTCCGGGGTATTGAGCGTTACTTCGTAGTTACCAAAAAAACCCTCAAAGCCACTGATCGTTGTGGAAGTGAAGATCTCAACGTTTTTTCTCCCGGCCAACTCTTTGACCATCTCATCGACAATGGCCTTGCCGTCCTTTCCTGCGGGCCATATGTTCTTGAGGGTCCTTACATGGCCGCCACAGTTCGGCTTCCTTTTCGACGAGGTAAACCTGCATGCCCATTTTTGACAGAAAAGCTGCTGCGCTCAGTCCAGAAACACCACCGCCAATGATGAGGGCCGACTTCGTTACGTCTACCACCTTCTCTTCAAGGGGAACGTAGTGAGCTGCCGAATAAAGCCCTGCCAGTATCAATCTCTTTGCCTTTTCCGTGTTTTTTTCAACGTCATCGCCAACCCAGGAACAATGTTCTCTGATGCTGACCCTTCTCAGAAGAAACGGGTTAAGATCTGACTTCTTCAGGAGGTCTTTGAACATTTCTCCATGGAGTGAAGGGGTGCAGGATGCGATGATTACACGGTCAAGTCCTTGTTTTTTGATGCTGTCGCTGATCATGTCCTGGCCTGGCTCTGAGCAGACAAAGGGATAGTCTTCTGAAACGGTCACGTTCGGGTATTTCTTGAAGTATTCGCTCAACTTCTTCACATCGATGGTGTGTTTGATATTGTGACCGCAATGACAGATAAATATGCCCGTCTTCACGTTTAACTACCTGTTCCGAGTTCCGGGTTTCGGGTTGCGCGTTAGAAACGAACTCGGAACTCGGAACTCGTAACCCGCAACAAAGTTTTTGTCACTGCTCACTGTCCACCAGTCACTCGTCACTGCAGTATATACTCCATGCATCGTGCTGCCGCTTCTCCCCCGGAGGCAACGGTGTCAGGAACATCCTTCGGTCCCGAGGCCATGCCGCACACGAAGATGCCATCCACATTCGTCCTTGACGGATTTATTGAGTCGACTCTGATGAAACCGTATTCGTCTCTTTCTATCGACATGATGTTGCAGAGTTCTTCCGTCCCTTTACGCGGCCTTACCCCTGTTGCGAGGACAACAAGATCCACTTCGACCTCCAGCATTTCGCCGCTTAACATGTCTTCCACCCTGACCAACAATCCGTTTTCGCTCTTCGTTATCTCTCCGGGGATCCCTCGTATATAAAAGGTTCCACTTTCCTGGGTGCTCTTGTAGAACTCTTCATAGCCCTTACCGTAGGCCCGCACATCTATGTACGATACATAAATCTGCGCATCTTTGATCCTGTCCTTCACGATACTGGCATGTTTTGCCGTGTACATGCAGCATACCCTGGAACAGAATCTTGCACCGCTTTGCCTGTCCCTGGAGCCGACACACTGGATAAAATAGAAGCGCTTGGGGGCTTTTCCGTTCAACAGGATCTCGCCACCGGTCGGGCCTGTAACCGAACAGATCCTCTCGAACTCTATTCCCGTTATAACCCCTTCCAGCGTTCCATAGCCATATTCTCTTTTTTCGGTCGGGTCATAGAGGTCAAAGCCCGGGGCGAGGACGATGCTGTCGTATTCTATCTCCACGATCTCGTCCTGCATCGCGTAATCGATAGCCTTTACTTCGCAACGCCTCTCGCATTCCCCGCACTGAATGCACCCTTCTATCTGACCCGCAAGGCAGCGTGACGCTTCAGCGCTGGCTTCTTCAGGGCTGTATCCGATGGCTACCTCTTCAAAATTAGCCACTCTCTCTTCAACGTTTGCCTCCGGCATACGGATACGTTCGGTCCTGGGAATTCTCGCTGTCAGGTCAGCCACTTCAGCCCCTGTCAGCTTTTCCGGCTTCTTTCTCTCGTTTGCCGCTATCACCGGTTCACCTTTCAGGTAGCGGCTTATGGATAAGGCCGCCCTCTGGCCTGCAGCAATGGCATCAACCACATAGGCAGGCCCTGTGGAAACATCACCGCCGGCAAATACTCCTTCAATGTTGGTCAACCCTGTTAAGGGGTCAACCTCGATCGTGCCGTTTTTTGCCAATGAGACTCCAATCCCCTCGGTAAAAGAGGTCTGGGTCGCCTGACCAAGGGCTGTGATAACCGAATCTACAGAGATAGAAAATTCAGAATCCTTAACGGGGACCGGACGCCTGCGGCCGCTTGCATCCGGTTCACCAAGTTCCATGCGGATGCACTCCATCCGTGAGAGGTTCCCGTTTTCTCCGTAGAAATGTACCGGTGTTGTGAGGAACTGTATCTCTATCCCTTCGTGAAGGAGGGCCTCTATCTCTTCATGGGCCGCGGGCATCTCATCGCGGGTTCTCCGGTAGATGAGTTTTACGGACTCGCTGCCAAGGCGCTTCACCGTTCTTGCACAGTCAATGGCAGTGTTGCCGCCGCCGATGACGGCTACGCTCTTTCCCAGTGAAACCGCTTCGTTGCTATTGACTGCACGGAGAAAGCGAATGCCATCGATAACACCGGGCAGGTCTTCCCCTTCTACGTTGAGCGGTAATCCCTTCGGGGCGCCGGTACCTATGAAAACGGCATCAAAATCATTCTTTATTGTATCAAGGGTGATATCTTTGCCCACCTCAGTTCCGCATCGAATAGTAACTCCGAGCTTTTCGATATATCGGATCTCTTTCCCGAGTTCCTCCTTCGGAAGCCTGTATTCAGGTATTGCATAGCGTAACATACCACCAGGTTCCGGGAGAGCCTCGAAAACCGTTACCTCATGACCTTCTACGGCAAGATCATGAGCACAGGCAAGCCCTGCCGGCCCTGCTCCGATGACAGCCACCTTTTTCTCTGTCTTCGTTATCTGAGGTACCTCAAGGGAATTCACGTCAAACCGGTCAACTGCAAAGCGTTTCAGATCGCGAATCGCAAGGGGGTTATCCAGTTGGCCCCTGTTGCACACCCCTTCGCAAGGTGCATAACAGACCCTCCCGCAGACTGAAGGAAAAGGGTTTGTCGCCCTGATAAGCGTGTAGGCGTCTGCAAATCGTCCCTCGCTGATATGCTTCAGGTATCCGAGCACATTCGTATGAATAGGGCATGCATCAACACAGGCTGCCTTGCAGGGACGATCTTCACGTTTATCAATGCTCGCCTTGTTCGGTATGGCCTGAGGAAAAGGGATATAGACTGCTTTTCTTGGACCGGTACCCATGTTGAATTCGCTCTTCATTACCACAGGACAGCCCGGGAAACAGGACCCGCAGGCATTGCATTTCTTGATATCTACATACCGTGATTTTTTCAGGATGGTGACTTGAAATCCCTCCCCCGCTTTCTTTACTGCCAAAGGTTTTGCCCATGAGAGAAGCTCTATGTTGCGGTTGAGCGCCACCTCTACCATTTTGGGCGAGAGGGTACATGTGGAGCAGTCGAGGGTGGGGAAGGTCTTGTCGAGCTGTATCATGCGTCCGCCGATGGAAGGGCCCTCTTCAAGCATGGTCACCTTGACCCCGCACGATGCGAGCTCCAGGGCTGCCGTTATGCCTGCGATACCGCCCCCTACCACGAGAACTTTTTTGTCGCTCATGACCCCTTTACTGTTTCTATCAGCTTGTCTCTCAGTTTGTTTACATCGGCAACGATCCCGAAGTGTGCATACTGGAAGATGGGTGCCTCGGGATCCTTATTGATGGCGATGATGCAGTCGGTATCTTTCATGCCTGCGATGTGCTGGAAAGCCCCGCTGATGGCCATGGCCAGATAGACCTTTGGCTTTACGGTCTTGCCGGAGGTGCCTACCTGCCGCTCCTTCGGGAGCCACAGCTTGTCAACCACGGGTCTGGAACATGAGAGCACGGCCCCAGTGAGCCTGGGCAAGCTCCTCAAAGCGCGGAATTTCGTCCTTGCTGCCTATACCTCTGCCGACAGAAAGCAGGAATTCTGCTTTAGTGATGTCGACCGCTCCTCCCGCCTCTTCAACATATTCCAGGAAGGTTCTCCCCTCCTGCGCGGTAAACGCACCGAGACTCTCCACGGCTGGCGCTGCCTGGTTGTGGGTCACCTGTTCCCTGAAGCTGCCGCTCCGTACCGTCAGAATCGACGGACTCGACGTAGCTTTAAACTGCGCGAAAACCTTATCAGAGTAATAGCTCTTGGAAAAAGTTCCTGTTTCTTTGTCGAAGCCGCTCACATCGGTAACGAGCGGCACTGAGAAATGGCCTGCGGCGTAAGCGGCACACTCAGCCCCCGATGAGGAGTGGGTAAAGAGTATAAAGTCCGGCTGCCCCTGGCTTTCAAAAACCTTCGTGAGGATTGACACCGTGGTAAGAGGATTGAGAAAGTTCCCTTCGTCAGTACTAACTGTGAGCACTCTATCGAGCAGAGATTCATCGACGCCGTTCACGTTTTCGGGCAGCAGGAGAAAGACAGGCAGCCCTAACTCTCTTCCGAGTCCTATGGTGTCAAGGTTTCTCTCCTCAAAGAGACCGCGCCTCACTTCAGCTACCACGAGGACATAGCCCGCGCTCAGGACATCGCTCATTGGTACACCCCCTTTTCCTTCAGGATGCCGAGGAGCTTGCCACAGACCTCACTGACATCTCCTGTGATCATCGCAGCCCCTTCCTTCTTCGGAGGATAAACCCATTTTGTGACTTCAATCAGACTTTTCACGGTATCCGCATAATTACTCGCCTTGAAAACTTTCCTCTCCACCTTGGAAGCCTTACGCACCCCCATGATCGATACATATCTCGGTTCATTGATGCCGCTCTGTACGGAAAGCACGCACGGCAAGACAACCTTGACACGCTCCTGAAGTCCGCCCTCCAGCTCCCTGCGCACCACCATATGGTCTTTCTCCACGCTGTCTACGCCGATCACCTGGGCAGCATACGGTATCTTGAGCATCGCTGCCAGCATCCCTCCGAAACAGGCAAACTGGTCATCCTCGGCCTGCACACCCGTGAACAGGGCATCAAAGGGGATGCTCTCCTTCTTTAGGAAGTTATAGGCCAACGTTGCTCTCGCAAAAGGGTCATGCAGCACTTCCTCCGCTTCCAGCAGGAAGCCGTCCCGTGCGCCCATGGCTATGGCCCTGCGGAGGACCTCGTCAGCCTCGGTATCGCCTATGGCGACGCTGGTAACGCCCCCGCCGCCCTTCTCCACCATCCTTACCGCTTCCTCCACGCCGTAGTTGTCCCAGTCATTCATCCTGTAGGGCAGTTTTCTCAAATCAACGGCCTTGCCGTCTTCGAGAATACGCAGCTCTTCTTCCTGAGTTACGGGCACCCTTTTTGTAAAGACCACTATCTCCATCTTAGATGACCTCCACGAGAATTTCCGATACTTCCTTTACGGACAATCCTTTCTCAGTTGCCGGATCCTCAAGGTTCATGACACAAAAAGGACAGCTCGTTGCTATGACTTCAGCCCCCATCTCGAGGGCCTCTTTCACGCGTACCTCGCTGTTACGCTGATACGCTGCCTCGACATCGAAGAACATTCTGCCCCCTCCGCCCTCGCAGCACAACGAATTCTCGCGCATACGCGAGTATTCAAGCGGGTTTGTGCCAAGGGCCTTTGTAAGCAGTTCTCTCGGCTCATCGAAGATCGCATTTTGTTTGCCCAGAAAACAGGGATCGTGATAGACCACCCGCTTCTCGTACTGGCGTTCAAGCTTCAGGGCTCCGCTTCCCAGCAGGCTTTTTACTACTTCCGAATAATGGGAGACGCGTATCCCGAGATCACCGTACTCTTTCTTGAAGGTGTTCATGCAGTGGGGAGAGAGGGTGACAATCTCCTTCACCCCATACTCTTTGAAATTCCCCAGATTTTCTTCGCGCAGCTCCTCGAAGAGACCCGCTTCTCCCATCCTTCTGATCTCATTGCCGCAGCACGCCTCTTCTTCGCCGAGAATACCGAACTCCATCCCGGCAGCATGGAGCAGACGCGACACATTCGCCGGTATGACCGTGCATCGGGGATCATATGCCTGGATACAGCAAGTGAAAAGGAGCCTCTTCTCTTTGGTCTCTGAAATGTGGGGAATCTCAAAATCGACCTTCCCGGTCCACTCTGCCCGCTTGCTCCTTGGCTTCCCCCAGGGGTTTTTCTGAACGAACGTATTCTCAAGGGCTTTCTGGATGGTGGCGGGTATACGGCCATCTTCAATGAGCACGGACCTCAGATCGATGATAACTTCCGAGGGCTTGACGTCGCGCGGGCAGCGTATCGTGCAGGTATTGCAGGAGGTACAGTACCAGGGCAGACCTTCTTCGACGGCACGCTGGAATTGCTTTTTTCGTACGATCGTCCTGATGTTGAAGGGCGTCTTTCCTGCTTCTGGACAGCTTCCGGTACACTTTCCGCACTGCATACAGGCCAGTACACGTTCGCTATTCAAGGGATCCTAGCGCCTCCTCAATGTGCATGTTTGTCATAGAATGAACGATACGGCCATATGAAAAGAAGCGGCGATGCAGCCGAGCCATCTGGTATATCGTGTATATAGTAGCACAACTCTACCCTCTTTTCTAATCGCCTTCCGTAGCGACTCTTCCTTGCAAAACGGCGCCTCTCCCCACCCTTCACGCATCTGCCTCATTTCATCAGGACACTGGGCAGGTATGTGGCAAGCCCCGGGAATACGAACAACAGTACCATGCAAAAGATCATGGATGCGAGGAATGGGTAGACACCTTTGTAGATAAGATTCATTGGCGCCTTTGTAATGTTCTTGACTACGAAGACGCAGATAGCAACCGGAGGGATAACGGAGCCTATGCAGACCGTGCAGGCTATCATGATGCCCGCCCAGAGCGGATCGTATCCTAATTTCAGAACCATCGGAAAAAAAATAGGGGTTGCGAGAATCATGAATGCCAGATCGTCAATAAAGGATCCGCCCAACAGATACACGAGGAAGATAATGATCATTATCGCTGCGCGGGGCAACGGGAGCCCGACAATCCAGTCTGCGGAAGCCTGGGGCATATTAGTGACAGCGATAAAATGACCCAGCACGGCGGAAGAGGCAATGAGCAGGAGTACCATGCACGAAGTGCGCAGTGCCTCCTGAATCGACTTCACAAACCCTCCGAATCCTATGTCTCTTTTGATTATACAGAGAAGCAGGACCGCAAAGGCACCAATGCTCCCTGCTTCGGTCGGCGTAAAGAACCCGTACATAAGCCCGCTTATGAGAAGAATAAATATGACGATAGGCCAGATTACGTCGGGGAGCGACTTCATCTTCGCGGACCACGGATACTGCTCACCCCTTGGGCCGAGGGACGGATTCATCTTGCACCATCCAAAGATAATCACCGTAAAAAAGAACGCCATGATGAGGCCCGGACATATGCCCGCCATGAAGAGCCTGCCGATCGACTGCTGCGTGATAATGCCAAAAACTATGAGTGTTACGCTTGGCGGAAGGAGAACACCGAGCACCCCTACGGTGGCGACTATTCCCGTCGACAGTTTCCTGCTGTAACCGTATCGATCCATCTCCGGTATGGCAACGCTCGCAAAGGTCGCCGAAGTGGCAACGACAGACCCGCAGATTGCCTTGAAGACGGTAGCGCCGGCCACCGTTGCCATGGCGAGTCCGCCCGGGATATGCCCTAGAAATTTGTGCGTCGTATCGTACAGCCTCTTCGCGATCCCGGCATTGAATGCGATCTGCCCCATGAGGACGAAGAGGGGTATGGCGGTTAAACCGTACGAGGCAAGAGAATCAAGAAAATCATTCGCGAGTAGGCTGACGGCCGTATCGAAATCGTTAAGGACGGTAAACCCCACAAAGCCGACCGCAGCCATGGCGAAGGCCAGTTCAATGCCCGTCAAGAACAGGCCCAGCAGGACAATCAGCCCCACAATCCCAACGATCATCTCATTCATGCTCTGCTCCTGCAAACATCGCTTTTAGAATATCACAGACAAGGACAAAACATTCGACCACACTCGAAAGCGACAAGGCATACGCAACCGGATAATACGGGACGTGTAACGTGAGGGAGACCTCCCCCGTCGTATAAAGGTCGTTCCCTTTCAAGAAAAGGGACCACGCAAGCAGAGCAAATACCCCGAGACCTATCAGCTTGGTAAGAACCGTCAGGACCCTTCTTCCCTTCCCTGACAGGGCCACTGTGAGCATGTCGACGTTGACGTGGGCGCCGTCCAGGGAAGTCTGGGCGATGGCAAAACCGGCGACCAGAGCTCCGCCGAACGACATAAGTTCAAAAGTACCTGTGATTGCTCTTCCCGCATACCGCAAGATCACGTCAAGGACGGTGAGCAGCATCATCGAGGCGAGTATGACCCCGCCCAACCAATTCAGGGCTCTGCTGGACTTCCAGGCAGCACCGATGAATTTACCCATAGCTTTTACCTCCACCTCTTTGGCCTATGCCCGGGGAGTGTTGACTCGCACTCCCCCGGGCAGCCAGTCCGTTACTTCCTGTATTGTTTGAAGGAATCGAGAAGAAATTTTACCGCTTCTTCACCGGGCAATCCCTTAGCCTTCGTTTCCTTTACGTACTCGTCAATAAGGGGTTTGCCACCCTTCTCGTACCAGCGCGCATCCTCTTCCTTGCTGAGGGAGATAATCTTGTCACCCCTCTTAATAAGCCAGTCTTTGCCTGACACGTCGATGTCCGTCCACATTTTTCCGTACTTGTCCATGTACTCGGGACTCATCGTGTCGATGATCGCCTGTACATCTTTAGGGAGGGAAGCAAATTTTTTCTTATTCATGGCGACAACAAAAGTTGCGGAGTATGCGGTCGTCAGGTTCTCGGTAGAATAATTTACGTGCTCGCCGGTCCTGAAGCCCTCCAGGGCCTCGTAACTTGACATCAGCCCGTCCACAACGCCTTTCGCCAGCGCGTCGTACACGTCAGGCATGGGCATGGCCACGGGCGTCGCCCCGATCAGACCTACAAACTTTGCATTCGATCCATAACATCTTATTTTGAGGCCCTTTGCATCATCGAGTTTTTCTACGGGCTTGGTCTTTGTGTGGAGATAACCGCCGGGCTGCCCATGGAACCATAATACTTTCACGTCGTCGAACTCCTTAGGCTTGAACTTCTTGTACATTTCGTTCGCTATCTTCGTCGCCGCAGGCCCGGGCGGGGTCCCGATGGGGAGGTCCAGAACCTGGGAAAAAGGGAATCTGCCCATGGTGTAGCCCAGAACGTGATTACTCACGTCAGCTATGTCCTTGACCACGGCGTCATAACATTGGGCAGCAGGCACGAGCGTGCCACCAGCGTAATAGTTGACTTTCACCTTTCCGCCGCTGCGCTTCTCAAGATCCTTGCCCCATTGCTCTAAGAGGATATTCTGCTGATGGGTTATGGGGAACCAGTTGGCGACCTTAAGCGTAATGACCTTTTGCTGTGCAGTGGCCGCCGTCGCGAAGATGCACACTACTGAATAAAGCAGGAACAGAAGAAGACAAATAATCCGAAACCGTTTCATAACTCCTCCTTTTTAGTTTTTTGTTTACAGTTTTTTGCGGCTTACCGCCTCAACCGGTCAAGCACGAACCTACAGTGTATCTAGCGCGCATAGTGCGCGCGAATCTCTTTCTTGAGCACCTTGCCCTGCGGGCTCTTCGGCAGCTCCTTCCAGAAGTCAACGCTTTTCGGCTTCTTATATCCGGCCAAGTACTCCCCGCAGAACTCCTTTATTTCAGCCTCCGACGTCTGTGCTCCAGCTTTGAGCACGATGACAGCTTTCACGACCTCTCCCCAATGTTCATCGGGGATCCCCACAACCGATGCCTCGGATACGGCAGGATGTCTGTATAGCACCTCCTCCACCTCGCGCGGATATACGTTGACGCCGCCGGATATGATGAGATCGTTCTTCCTCTCCACGATGTAGACATACCCGTCCTCGTCCATCCGGCCCAGGTCCCCTGTATGGAGCCAGCCGTCTTTCAGCTTCTTTGCCGTCTCTTCGGGCATCTGCCAGTATGCCTTCATCATGGCCTCACTACGGGCGATGATTTCTCCCACCTCTTCCACGGGCACGTCCTGGTCATTCTCATCCACGATCCTGATCTCATAGTTGACCACCGGTCGCCCTGAGGAAGCAAGCCTTTTCTGCTTTTTTTCAGACCCATCCAGGATATGGTCTTCCGGTTTCAGCACCGTCGTAAGCGGTCCGCTTTCCGTCTGTCCGTAAAGCTGGGCGAAACCGCAGGGAAAGACGGCCAAGGCCTTCTTGAGCAGTTCCACCGGCATGGGAGCAGCGGCATAGAGGATCAGTCGCAGGCTGCCCAGATCAAATTCGTCGATATTAGGGACCTGGAGCAGGCTGTGGATCATGGTGGGGACCATCTGACACCGCGTGATTTTTTCCCGGGATATATACTGAAGGATCTCCACCGGGTCGAAACCGCCTTCCCGCTTAAGATAAAAGGTGTTTGCCATAAACATGTGGCGGACGATGTTATCTTCGCCGGCAACGTGGTAAAGAGGAAAAGTAATCAGCACCCTTTCGTCGTAGTCGACCTTCAGCTCGATGACGCCCGCTATCGCGTCAGACATCAGGTGGCGGTGCGTCCTCATCGCGCCCTTCGGTCTTCCGGTTGTGCCAGCTGTAAAGAAAATGCTCAGAACATCATCCTCGTAAACCCGGGTGTCGGGCTCGCCACTGCTATCCGCCCCGGCCAAGCTCTAGTCTCGTAGGACTCCATGAAAGGCCATTCCGGTGCCTGCAGACATATGTATTGCTCGACTGCAGCCAATCCGGATTTAAGTCTATCAGTCATCTCGCCATAGTCTC
Organism: uncultured delta proteobacterium; assembly: GCA_963821605.1. Taxonomy (GTDB): domain Bacteria; phylum Desulfobacterota; class Syntrophorhabdia; order Syntrophorhabdales; family WCHB1-27; genus JADGQN01. The sequence continues at coordinate 75,596 of CAWGEZ010000049.1, forward strand.
TGTCGACAAAAAGAAACTTCGGCGTAGAATAGTTGATGACATCTTTTAGCTCCGACTCCTTAAGATGATTGTTGTAAGGGCAAAAGATGCCGCCGGTTTTGGCGCTGGCAAAGTAAATCTCAAGAAACTGATGAGAATTGTGGACGAGAGCCCCTATCCGATCGCCCTTCTTCAGTCCTGATTCGATCAAAGAATGAGCCAACCGGTTCACCCGTTCATTCAATGTACGGTAATCCATTGAAAGCTCTTCCGAGACAACCGCCAGCTTCTCTGGAAACTTATTGGCATTTCTTGAGAGCAAATCTCCTATGGTCATCTGTTATCTCCTGTTCTGGAAGGGTTGCGTTACGCCCCTGGCAGCAACTTTCCGGCCCGACGGCTCATTTCTGATAGCATTGTAGCAGCAGACCGAGGACGATGCCAAACACTTTTTTCGTAGACTACTCCCCACCCTCATGCACATCGATCAGAAGATGAGCAATTCCGATGCCCAGCCCCGGGTTTTCTCTCGGTCTCTATACGATAGATCACGATGTATACAATCACGACTGATGATCAACTTGAAAACCCTGATGCAGGAAGCAACCAAGGATTACCCCGTCTCAAAACATGCCCCAATTTCGACCGTTATTCAGCCCTGACGACGATCGCTCCCTCCGAGGGCTGGTCGCAACATGTGTCTCCTTTCGTTACACCTGTTTCACAATTATACACTTTCGGCCCAGCTCGTGCTGTGCCTCCTCCTGACCCTTGATCGCCAGTTCCAGCTGCAGCCTGCTGCAGGATCTCATGCCACGCTCCCGTTGGCATAGCACTTGTATGACCACCGCTCAACGACCACTCACAATCTCCTCGGCGAAGAGCATGATGTCATCGTCGTCCGGAGATTGGGTCTATCACCTGCTCACTATAAGGAGGACCTCAATGTTTGAGCTGACGCCGGAACAGCAGGATATAAAACAGGCTGCACGGGAATTCGCCGAGAAAGAGTTCGTCAAGGACGTAGCCCGGGAGCTGGACGATAAGGAGCAGTTCGACGACCGGCTCTGGAAGAAGGCGGCCGACCTCGGCTTCCTCGGGGTATTCATAGAGGAGCAGTACGGAGGAGCAGGCCTCGGCCACTTCGAACAGTGTCTCATCATAGAAGAGTTCGCCCGCATGGACACGGGCATCGCCCAGTGCATGGTCGCCTCCTATTTCGGTACGCAGCTGATAAAGCTCTTTGGAACGGAGGCACAGAAACAGAAATACCTCCGCCCCGTATGTGAAGGAACGTGGCGGGCGGGCATGGCATCCACCGAACCCGACGCGGGAAGCGACGTGGCAGCTATAACCACAACAGCCGTCAGGGACGCAGGCGACTACGTCATCTCGGGGAACAAGATGTTCATCACCAACGGCAGCATCGGGAACTTCATCCTGGTGCTCTGCGTTACGGACCCGAAGAACCCGAAGAAACATGAGCGCCTCAGCACCATCATCGTGGAAACGGATCGACCCGGCTATGAAGCCAATAAACTGCACGGCAAGCTCTCCATCCGGTGTTCCGACACCTGTGAGGTCGCCTTCAAGGACGTGCGGGTTCCTCAAGAAAACCTCGTGGGTGGTGAGGGCAAGGGGTTTTACCAGCTTATGGACTTTTTTAACCGGGCCCGTCTTGATGGAGGAGGCGCACTGGCCATCGGCACGGCTCAAGGCGCTTTAGAGAAAGCAATAGGCCATGTACGGAAGCGGAAGGCATTTGGTGGTCCTCTGGCCAGCCTTGCGCTCGTGCAGGCAAAGATTGCGGAAATGGCTACCCTCGTTGAAGCGGGAAGGAGTCTTCTCTACCGGGCAGCCCTGAAGGTGGACAAGGGGGAGGTGGACCCGGCCCTGATCGCCATGGCCAAGTGGTATACCTGCGAGATAGCGGTGAAGGTGGCTGATGAGGCGATCCAGCTGCACGGAGGCTACGGCATCCTGAAGGAGTATGACGTGGAGCACTACTGGAGGGACGCAAAGGTGCTGGAGATCTTCGAAGGCACAAAAGAGGTGGAGAAGGTACTCATCGGGAAGAAGCTGCTGGGAGGAGCAGAGGGTAATTAGACGTATCGGCATATGTCCCGGCAGTAAGGCTCGTCAGTAAGGAGTGAAGCGTGAAACCGAAGAACTATCCTGCGTTGATCTTATTGTAAAGCCGCTTCCGGCTGATGCCCAGGAGGCGCGCGGCCTTGCTCTTATTGCCCCCTACGGACCTGAGCACATCCTCTATGTACGCCTTCTCCATCACCGTGAGGCCGACCATGCCTCGTCCAGAACGGTAGTCATCATGCCGGTCATCAGCCGATCCCGGGTTGGCGAGGACGTTTTCCGGTAGCACGTCGAGCGCCACTTCGGACCGCGACCCCGAAAGCAGCACAGCTCTCTCCAACACATTGGCCAATTCCCTTACATTACCGGGCCACCGATAGTTGAGCAAAGCCCGCATTGTATCGGAGGAAACTTCTTTATGGGGACCGCCTCTCGCGAGCTTTCGAAGAAAATAGTCCACCAAAAGAGGGATATCCTCCTTTCGTTCCCTCAAAGCCGGAACGGGAATCGTAAACGTGTTGAGCCTGTAGAACAGGTCCTTACGAAACTTCTTCTCCTCAACCTCCTGGCCCAGGTTCCTGTTCGTAGCGCACATGAAGCGGACATCCACCCTGATTTCTCGCGTGTCTCCGACTTTCCTGAATACACCAGCTTCGAGCACCCTGAGTAGCTTCGCCTGGATGGTGGGGCCCATGTCCCCCACTTCGTCCATGAAGAAGGTGCCGCCGTTGGCAATCTCAAGAAGCCCCAGCTTGTCAGCCTCTGCCCCGGTAAACGCTCCCTTCTTGTACCCGAACAGTTCGCTTTCAAGGATAGCTTCCTGGAACGTGCTCGAATTGACAGCCACGAACGGATTATGGGAGCGATGGCTCATATCATGGACGGCGCGCGCCACCAATTCTTTACCTGTCCCTGTCTCGCCCACAATAAGAACCGGGGTGTTGGTGGAGGCTACCACCGATACGAGCCGTTTCACCTCTGCTATCGGTCTGCTTTCCCCGATGAAGTCGTCACGGAACTCGGCGCGATGAAGCTGCTCTTCGAGAATGATATTCTTTTCCTGCAATGCTTTCTTTTCATGTGCCTTCAGGATCACTTTCGAGAGCACGGACAATTTCGTCGGCTTCGTAAGATAATCATAGGCTCCCAGCTTCATCGATCGGATCGCCGTATCGACCGATGCGTAGCCCGTCACCATTATCACTTCCAGCATAGGCTGCATCTCCTTCAACCGGGCCAGGAGGTTTATGCCGTCCATGTCTGTCAGTCTTATGTCCAGAACACAGACGTCAAATGCCTCCTTCTTCATCATTGCAAGGGCTTCCGCAGCGCTGGAGGCCGTAGAAATGTCCATGCCTTCTTGCGTGAGCTTTTTTTTGAACGCCTCGACCAGACGTGTCTCGTCATCGACGATGAGCACGCGAATCATCTCGCTCCACTTTCTCCTCCTGTGTCCAGGGGCACAGAGTGATACGACAGACACTTCCCCCACCAGGTCTATTGCTTATCTCGATCGCTCCACCCATTTTACTAAGGAACTCGTAACAAAACGTCAACCCAAGGCCCGTTCCCTTCTGCGAGCCCTTTGTCGTAAAGAAAGGCTCAAAGACGAGGTCGGCTATACTCTCCGGTATGCCTTCCCCGTTGTCCTCAACCTCGACCCGGACAACCGATCCATCTATAAAGCCCTTGATAGAGATCTGGGCATCAGGTCGTTCCTCCACAGCATCAATCGCATTGTTTAAGACGTTCAGAAACGTCTGACGCAGCGCATAGAGATCACCCTGCACCGGGGGAAGATCTTCGGCAAGGTCGCTCAGCAGCCGTATTCTCATCTTCTTGAAATTGATCAGCTCCACAAGGTCGTCGATAAGCCGGACGAGGTCAATGGGCCCCATTTCAAAACCATCCCTGCGGTTCAAGTCGAGCAGGTTCTTGATGGTCTTCTTGCATCGGAACGCCTGCTCCTGGATGACTTCCAGGTATTCCGAGAGGTCCTGCAGATCATGCGCTTCCGAAGGTGGCCCGCCGCACCGCTGGAGGAGGTCGGACGCAAGTTCCGAATGCGCAGTAATCGTCGCCAGCGGGTTACTCAGCTCATGGGCGACCCCTGTGGCGAGCCTCCCTATTGCAGACATCCTCGCCTCCTGGATCAACTGCACCTTGGTCTTGACCCTGTCCGTCGTCTCTTCGATGATACAGAGCAGACCCTCCACCTCTCCCTTTTTGTCTAAGAGAGGCACCCCTTTGAAATTTAAATATTGGCTTCTGCCGCGGTAGGTAACGAAGGGAAAATCATAGAGCTGAAATGCTTTCCCCTGGAGCCCCTGTCGTATATGCTCCGCGAGCCCGCATTTTATGGTATAGGGATTCTCGAGCCAATTGAATCCTATAAGCTTCTCCTGGGCTCTGAAGCCTAGGTCAGAGATAGCGCCAAGGGCAGGATTAACGCTGGTAAACACGCCCTTCTTATCAATGGTGAAAATAGCGACCGGAGCATTATCTATGATCGCCGTCTCCAGTTCATTGAGTCGGCGGAGCTCTTCTCCGATCTTCTCGTGCATGGTTACATCCTGGATCATCTCGATGACGCGAGTAAATGATTTTTGTCCCTTCCGCTGCAAAGGGGTTGCCGTCAACAGAAAATGCTTAGACTGACCTTCATATTCCAGCTTGATGTCAAGATGTTCCGTGTGACCACTTGCGAAGGTTCTCAGAACAGGGCAATCTTCACACGCTTCTCCCATACCGAAGATCTTCCTGAAGCAATGTTTGTCGTCCAATTCTGCCAACTCCTCACGGCAGAGGCATCGAAACGCGCGCGTGTTGATCCATTGAATTTCGAGATCGGAGTTGACTATCCAGATCCCTGCGGAGAGGGAGTCGATGATCGACTCCAGGATACTAGCAGTTATTTTCACCGAACATTCGCCTTCTTCGCACCCGCTGTGAGGCGAGCTTATTCACCTGAGACGAGCTTTGTCTAATCTACAACGGCTCAGCAAAATAAGCAAGAAAACCCACGGTTTACATGGAACTGACTATTGTCAAGGCCTGGCACTGGCAGCAAGGCCAAGGAAGAAAGCGCGAAAAGCCTAAAAAAAGACGGCCTTCGCCCCTCTCGGAGCAAAGGCCGTCCAGAGCAACCTACCTTTTTCCTATTCCCACTTGGGCATCGGGAACTTCTTCGGGACCTCCCAATCCTTCATGGACTTCATCCACTCCGCCCTTTCCACAAAGACGTCGTGGGCGAGCGGTACCGGCGGATGGCAGACCCAGAGCGGGATCGAACTCGTCCTTCACCTTGAGCAGCCACTCGTGATAGTTCGGTCCGTACTTCGGCCCGGTCAGATACAGCGGCTGGTGAGGTCCGAGCAGCGAGGTGTAGAACCGGTTCTTGATGTTCATCTTGGACGTCTCGAGGTAGAAGTGGTCGACACCGGTCGTATCCTCGTCCTGATCCCAGTAGACCAGGAACTCGGAGTAGCCCTGGTGACCCAGCTCGAAGCTCTGGAACCAGCCCGGGATCGCCGTAGTCCGGCATGAGCGGCGGCGTATACTTCTTCTTCAGCTCTGCGTAAGACTCTCCGTGCTGTACCGCCTGAGAGAGCGTCTCGATGATGTAGTCGACCGACACGTAGGAACCGCACATCAGCCACATGCCGGCCGAGTCTGCATTCTTGATCCAGGACTCATCGGACGGCTTCGTCGCGCGCGGCTTCGACCCCAGCTCCGCCATGATGTCGTTGAGCACGTTCTCATCATACTTCATCTGCTCTTCGGACGTGAAGCCGATGAGCAGCACGCGGACGATATGGAAGTTCTTGACGGTCTCCTCGCTCTCCTTGCCCCAGATATCCCAGAACTCCTCTTTGCACTCGGCCTTGGCTATGGCCCTCCAGAAGAGAGGCACCTTTGTGACAGCCCCTGCGATCTCGGCCTTGGAGATTTCGAACATGGCCTTGACCTGGGCCGCTTTGCTCGGCACCTGGTAGTTGATCCATTTCACGCGATTTTCCGGAAGGGCCAGAGCCGTGTTGGGAGCAATGCCCGTCGGCATCGGCTTCTCCGGCTGGAACGGCAGGAGCTTGACCGCCATCTTCGTCACGATACCGAGGCAGCCGCGCAAGCCGGTGAAACCCCTGAGAAGCCCCCTCAGATCCGGGCCGGGCCCATCTCCCCAGAAAGGATCGTCGCCCACGGCCAGCGATCCCATCTTCACCAGTTCGCCGTCAGGCAGCACCAGTTCGGTGCCCAGGATACGCCGGTGAGGCAGGCCGATCCTGTGGGAGAGAGGCGACCAGCCGTCGCCGATGAGATTGGCAACGACGGAAGCCTGGGCACCGCCGCCGCCGATGATCACGTACATGCCGCGCTTCATCGCCTCTTCCTGCAGGGGCGAATAGATGACACCCGTGCCGACTACCGCGAACATATGCTTCTCGTCGATCTCGAAATCGTTGAGTCTCTTCATGTCGATGAGCAGCTCGTTCTCCACATGGCAGTGGGAACGGGGCCCGTAAAAGCCCGTGCTGTAAGGAACGTACGGCACCCTGTACCGGTTGCAGATCTTCACGATGCGCTGCACTTCTTCCGTGTTCCGGGGCAGAACAACCACAGCGGGTATTTTCGTCATTACCCGCTCGTAACCGAGGCCGCTCTCGTAGCCGCCGGGCCCTGATCTATAACCTTCGCACACAGCCGGGTCATCCGTTATATACTTGGAACCTACGATGGACTCTAATGCATTGTATGCTTTTTTCGATATACCCATAGGTCACCTCCTCACGCCGGTAGCGAAGCCGAGATTAGTTCTGCAATATCCATTACCTTTATGTTATCCCCGTTCTCCCTGACCGCCTGCAGCAAAATTGTTCTTGCACCAGGGACAGGCTGACACGAGGGCCTCAGCACCCACTTCCCTTACCTCTTCCAGACGGTGCTTTGCTGAAAAAGAAGCAAGATCCGGAAACGCCTCTTTCGTTCCCCGGCCTGCGCCGCAGCAGAAGGAATTCTCTCTTTTCCGGGGCATTTCAACAAAAGTGACACCAGGAATAGCGTTCAGTATATTTCTTGGTTGTGCGTACAGACCGAACGTGCCGCGTCGTCTCTTCAGGCGCGGGTTTACCATGCCCATCCAGCCCCGCTCGCCGCTGTAAGGCGTCCAGGGATCAGCAAGCCTCGAGATGCCGCACGAGTCATGATAGGCCAGCCGTACGTCGACCGGCTTCGTCAGCTTCAATGATCCTTTCTTCAATGCCTCATCGGCATACTCCACGAGGTGCATTACGTTGAAACCGAGGTCCGACGTCGCTATATTGAGCAGCTTCGGATAATCAACCTTCCACATCCGGTATCCTTCCGCGCAGGTTAACAACACGGTCTTGGCACCTGTGGCCTTGACCGCCTCAATATTCCTCTTTGCCAGTTCCCGGGCCTCGTCGAGCATGCCCACGGAAAAGAGCGTGTTGCCGCAGCACCATTCATCCGGCATGAGCATGAAGGGTGTACCCGAGGCATTCAGGATCTTTGCGGTTGCCTTTGCGATTTCCGGGTTCACGTAAGAGGCTGAACAACCGACGAAGTAGAGCACGTCAGCCTTATCCGCAACCTTGATGTCGCTCGTCAGCCATTTCTTCCTGTTCTCGTGGGGTGCCCCGAACTGATTGTGGCTTTTGGCGATGTTCTGGGCGACCTTTTTATGCGCGGGCATGGGACCTGCACCATCCTGAACGGCCTTCACCCTCATGGCCTCAAGTCCAAGGCCGATCTCCAGGTCGAGGTTTCTCTTGCAGCCCACATCGCATGCGCCGCAGAGCGGGTCCGCATAGATGATCTCCAGGAGCTTCGGTGTCCATTTCAACTTGCCTTCGATCATCGCCAGGCCGATTCTCATTTTTCCGAAGGCGCCGTATGCGTCGAAGTCGTTCCATGTGTTGCTCGGGCATCGCGTGCTGAATCTGACCCCGGGCATATAGGTATGTTCGACCCAGTAGCAGCCTTTGCATTTGATGCATCGGCTCATGTCATACGCGAAATTATCAAGTTTTCTTATGTCTAGGCTAAATTGCGTGGTTGGCATCGTCTCCTCCTTAGAAACAGAGATTTCCGGGGTTCATGATGTTCTTCGGGTCGAACACCTTCTTCACCCGCTTCAGCGCGGCTACATAGCCGGCTGCCCGCTCATACACCATGGGGGCAAGCTCCCCATATGGCCTTGATGAAGAAGGCCCCTTCGCTCATCAGCGCCTGCGCAGCATCACGGTACAGACCGCTGACCAGCGCCAGCTCTGCCGCGTCATCCTGATCATAGAAGAAGGTGAACTCCAACTGGCAAGCCCGGTTGTGCTCTATCGGCTGGAAATAGATGCCGATATCGCCTATAGGATAACCGTGCCTGGCCGCCACTTCTTCGACAACGTCGATAAAGAGTGGCGCACTCGCCGGCCTGGCAATGAAGAAGAGACTCTGGGACGCCCCTCTCCACTGGTTCTTCCAGTACGGAACATCGGCCGGCCACGGTTTTCTCAGCATGGGAAGGAGCTTCCGGGCCGCGCCGGGAAACCCGGGCAACGTATCGGTGAGGACCAGATCCCTGAACTCATTGCGCAGCACTTCGGTCAGGAACTTCTCCTCATAGGCGATCTTCTCCTCGGGCCGCCTGAACAATCCGCTTATCACCAGGATCAGCGTCCATGGCGGCAAAGTTGTGGCCAGTCTCTCGAAATCGTTTGGCCACTCCTGTGCAAGAATTGCAGCCAGATCAACATTGTTAAGCAGCAGACATTCCTGTCCGATCCTGCGCGGCAGGATCCTGTGGAGGAATTCTATCGCATAGGCAAGATCCTCAACGGGAGCAAAGAAGATCTTGTCTATCTTCGGCATCCATTCAATCTTGATGTGCGACCAGGTTACCACTCCCATGGTGCCCTGGGCACCCTGCACGAACCGGTAGAAATCGAGTCCCGGTCCGGAAGGGTTGCCGCCTCTCGACTTCGAATCCGGGAATCCGTTCACACTGGCTGATCCCAAGCGGAAGGGCTCTGACGGCGGGCCAGACTACCTCCATGGCCTGCATGGGTTCGCCGTAGTCATAGACGGTGTTCGTGGGAACTTCCCGCTCCAGCCAGTCGGTAAGCACCGATCGGTCTGCCGGTGGCAGAAGCGGCATGATCATACGCAGGCCCTTCTTCTCCAGCGCTTCGGTGAGTTGGCCCCAGGTAACGCCGGCCTCTATCCTCGCCGTCCTGTCAGCGTCGTTTATCTCCTGGATGTTATTCATGCGCTTCAGATCCAGAACCACGCCGCCCTGCTTCGGTATCGTGCAGCCGTGGAAATGCTGCCTCGAGCTGACCGGAACAACGGGGATGTTCTTCGTGTTGCAATACTTCAGGATGGCGCTTACCTCTACCGAATCCTTTGGGTATGCCACAGCATCAGGAACTCCCGAGGGTACGAGGCTGTAGTCGCGTGAGTATTTGAGCCGGTCTTTCTTGATATCGCTCGCGTTCTCCTCTCCGACAATCTTTGCTAAATCGTCCTTGAGTGCCATTTTACCTCCTTACTTCGTTATTTAATGGTGAAAATTCCCGTCGTGTATTGAGCCCACCAAACAACCACCTAAAGCGCGTTGCCAAGCTGTCCGAAACGAAAGGCGGGCCGTCACATTTCCCCGAAGTGACAAATTTCACTTGTTTTGACCTAATTTTGGTGCCAATAGTACCAATCCTTAAACAACTTGTAATGCAGGACAGCATCAAAATCAAGAAGAAGAAACGCCGTTTCATTTTACTCGCAAACGGTGACCATATTATGCCATTTGTGGCATAATATCAAGAGATAAAAATTGGCACTACGGGTGGCTGACTCCTTTCAGAAAATCCTGTCTTTTGTTATCCAGGAGGGGTACCAGCGGTAATACTCAGGCAGAATGAGCCCTATTCAGGCCGTCATACGTGGCCTTGGCCAGCTCTATGCCTTTCTTGGTACGGTAGATTTTGGCAAGTCCCTTTTTCTCCAAAGAGAGAAGCACCTCCTCGATCCGGCCTTTCTCCACGTCAAAGTACTCCCGCATGTCCGCCATGGACATGTGCAGTCCCGGGTTCACCCTGTAATCTTCTGCCAGCAACGCCAGGACTTTCTCATCGTCAATCTGCTTCTCTCTGGGCGGCGGGCCGGCTGCGGGCACGGGCACTCCCAGTTTCTCGTGGATGACTCTCCTGCGCATCCTGAATTCATCTGCCCACTGCCTGATGGCCGTGCGGAAAATGACGAGCCTGCACGCTTCCATCGTGCCTCCGGCGATGTTCTCAATTTTGGCAACCTTCATCACCTCTTCGACGGGATAGAATGGCGTAAGGGCATCACCACCCATGACCTGCATGGCATCGAGGCTCGCCTGCAAGGCTCCTTCGCAGATGTACACCTTGGCGACGTTCGACTCAAGCGTGATATCCCAGCCGAGATCCCAAAGATGTGCCGTATAGTAGGTGAGGAGGCGGGCTATCTTGACCTTGGAGACCAGGTTTGCAATTTTGAACTGGTTTTCGGGGATGTCGATAGTCGGCCTGCCGAATTGCACCCTCCTCTGCGCGAAAGGTACGGCATTTCTCAAGGCCTCCGCGGCCCAGCCCGTCGCCTGGGCGCAGATGAGCGTCCTTTCAAAGTTAAGCCCTGCCGTCATCACCCGCCAGCCTTCGCCCTCTCCTCCAATCCTGTTCGCGACGGGCACCGCCACATTGTCGAAATTGAGCACCCCGTTCTGGATGTTGTCGAAGCCGATGATCTCGTTGATCTTCTCGACCGTCAGGCCTGGTGTGCCCTTTTCCACGATGAAGGCCGTGAGGTGCTTATGGGCCTTGATGTCGTCAGGGCTATTACTCGTGCGGGCATAGACCATGTGACGGTCAGCAACCCCTGCTGCGACAATGTATCTCTTCTTGCCATTCAAGAGGTAGACATCGCCCTCACGCCGGGCCGTTGTCTCTATCGCCGCAGCATCTGTGCCGACAAATGGCTCGGTGATAACAATCGCCCCCGTCTCTCCCTTTGCAATACGCGGAAGAAACCGCTGCTTCTGCTCTTCCGTTCCGTACTCTATAATCTGCCTCAGACCGCCCAGCATATTGCCCACAACCGTTCGACCCGGGCCCGGCATGCGGTTGAATGCTTCACACGCGATGCAGGCGCCCGTTGCCCCAAGGCCCATACCTCCGTATTCCTTGGGAACACCGGCGCCCGAGTATCCCCTTTCGGATATCTTTGCAAACAGGTCCCGCGGGAACTCGCGCGTCCAGCGCGTTTCAGCATCTCTGGGCACCAGCTCTTCGGCAAATGCCTCTACTTCATCGGCAAATTTTTTCTGTTCCTCTGTCCACCAGGGAAAATGTTCCATCTATAAATCCTCCTTCTGCTTTTCTTGCGACTACCTCCGATCAGGTGCCCAGGTAGGACTGCTGTACTTTTTCATCGTGCATCAGGCTCTCTCTGGTGCCTGTCAGAACGACTCTCCCGGTCTCGAGTACGTAGCCGCGGTCGGCTATTCGCAGGGATTCGGCGGCATTCTGCTCGACGAGAAGAATAGCCATACCCCGCCTCTTGATCTCAACCAGCGCATCCATGATATGCATCACCACCAAGGGAGCAAGGCCGAGGGAGGGCTCGTCCAGCATGAGGAGGCGCGGCCGCGACATCAGCGCCCTTCCTATGGCCAGCATCTGCTGTTCACCGCCGGACATAGTGCCCGCGGCCTGTGTTTTCCTTTCTTTCAGCCGGGGAAAGAGCTCATAGACTTCCTGCCTCATCTCTTCGACGAGAGTCCTTTCTTTCCTGCGCACGTAGGCGCCCAGTTCCAGGTTCTTGTGCACGGACATCTCCGGGAATAGCATTCTTCCTTCGGGGCATTGAGAAATACCGCGCCTAACGATGACATCAGGCACCACCTTATCCAACGATTCCCCGTTCAAGCGTATGGTTCCGGCCGCGGGCGACACGAGGCCCGATATAGTTCTCAGCAGCGTCGTTTTACCGGCGCCGTTTGATCCAAGGATCGTGACCACTTCTCCGCTGTCCACTTCCAGCGATATGCCACGAAGCGCCTGAAATGTGCCGTAGAACGTCTCTATTCCGTCCACGCTAAGCAACACGTCGCGCCCCCAGGTAGGCCTTGATGACTTCTTCGTTAGTCCCTACCTCCGATGGTGTTCCCTCCGCGATGTTGACACCGTAATTGAGCACGATGATGCGGTCGGATATGCTCATCACCATACGCATCTTATGTTCGATAAGGCAGATGGTGACACCGGATCGCTGAACTTTTCTAACCAGTTCGATCAGGCCCCCGATCTCTTCCAGATTCACGCCTCCCGTCGGCTCGTCAAGCAAGAGCACTTTCGGGTCCGCTGCCAGGACCATCGCAATCGACAGCCTTTTTTGGGCTTCTTCGGTCAGATTGCCGGACAGCCTGTGCTCCATATCCGACAAGCCTACAAATGCGAGGATCCCGCGCGCCTTCTCCCTTACTCTACGCTCCTCGCGTCGTGCGGCCCCGGTACGCACTATCGCTCCCCAAACTCCCGCCTTCATGTGAAGCGATTGGCCGATAATCACGTTATCCAGAACCGTCTCCCCACCGAAAACAGTCGTCCGCTGGAACGTCCGCCCTATGCCGCGACGCGCCGACTGGTATGGCTTGCACCCGGTGATGTCATTGCCGTCGAAGCGGATAATTCCGGAGGTGGGCCGGTAGATGCCCGTGAGAAGATTGAAGAGTGTTGTTTTGCCCGCACCGTTCGGTCCAATGATGCTGACGAGCTCGCCCTCCTTGATGGCGAACGTGAGCCCGCTCACCGCCATGAGCCCACCAAATGCCTTACTCAGCCCTGACACCTCAAGAAGTGCCATTCTGTCCCCCACGGGATTTCCGTGAATCCCTCCATCTCAACGGAAGAGCTTTGAATCCTCCCATGATGCCGGACGGGAGGAAAATAATGAAGAGCAGCAGTATTATGCCATTGATCAGCGTTTTCAGGTAGGGCACGATCTGCAACCCCTCGGGTATTGCCGTCAGTACGAAAGTACCGATGATGGGTCCTGCCGCAGTGCCTGCGCCGCCAACGATCAGACAGGCAAGCACGTCCATGCCGCGCGCAAAATGGGCAACGTCCGGGCTTATCACCACGTTGTAGGAGGCATAGAGCGCCCCCGCTATCCCCGCAAACATGGCACTGATCGTGAAACTGAGCAGCTTTTTTGCCATGGTATTGATCCCGAGCGATTCGGCCAGATTCTCATCATGCGAGATGGCCACGAACGTCCGACCGATCAGCGAATGAACCAGCCGATGGCATAGTATCGCAATGAGCACCAGGAAAAAAAGGACGAAATAGTACATGTTGAGCAGCGAATCGAAGCGGACTTGACCGCCCCACGGGAGGGGGATCGGATTGGGCCTCGGCATGCCGGCCAGCCCGTTGGCGCCGCCGGTGAAGTCCACCCACGGCAAGTATAATTACGCCCACGATGGCCGCAAAGCCCAGAGTCACCAGCACAAAGTAAGGTCCGCGAAGCTTGAGCGCAGGTATGCCGATCAGAAAGCCGAACAGACCGCTGATGGCGGTTGCGGCGAAAAATGCCGGCCAGAAACCAAGGTGCAGCTTCACGGCGATCAGGCCGAGGGCATAGGCGCCTATTCCCAGAAAGGCGGAGTGGCCAAGGGAGAGCTGACCGGTGTAACCGTATATCAGGTTGAGGCTGACGGCCACGATCGACCAGATCGCGATGAGAAGCAAGATGCTGGTCAGGTATTCACCGATAAAGAGCGGGAGCAGGATCGCCACAATCAGGGCCAGAAACCAGCCGATACGTTCCGGAGAAAAGCGTCCGGTCACGGCCTCCAGACCTCCCTGCCCAGCAGCCCCTTCGGACGAAAGAGCAGCATGACGATCATGATGCCGAAGACAAAGATCAGGCTGTACGTCGCACTTATGTACCCTGACGCCAGGCTCTCACACGACCCCGAGGAGAAGCGCCCCGAGCACGGCCCCCGGTATGCTGCCCAGGCCGCCGAAGATGATTGCGGAGAACGCAACAAGGAGCGGTCCCATGCCCATGGTGGGCATCGAGCAGTACCGCGGGACCGATGAGCACACCCGCAATCCCGGCGAGCGCGGTGCCCACCACAAACGCCATCGCAGAGATACGACTCACCTTTATCCCGCAGAGCTGCGCACCTTCCCTGTGCTGCGCCGTTGCCTCGAGCGCCGCGCCGAGAGCCGTTTTCTTGATGAAGAGCCACAATGCGGTCATGACGACAGCAGTGCCAAGTATGACGACCAGGCGTTGTACCTGCAACGAGATCCCTCCGAACGTCAGGACACCTCGGGACCATGGCATCAGGAACCATTTCGTCTCCGTCCCGAAAAGGTAGAGCGCGGCTCCCTCGAGAATCATGAGCAGTGCCATTGCAGCCACGAACAGGTTCACTTCCGGTGCTTTCCTTACGGGATAGAAGACAACGAAGTAGACGATCAGGCCGAGAATGCCCAGGGCGAACGTGGCCAGCACCAGGGCAAGCCAGTAGTTCATCGCGTACGACATGACCATATAAAATCCCAGGTACGCGGCTACCATGTACAGATGTCCCTGGGCAAAATTGGGTACGTTGAGAATACCGAATATTATCGTAAGACCTGATGCCAGGAGGACATAAACACATCCCTGGGAGATCCCGTTCAGTAGATACTGAGCCAGCTCGACCGTAGCGCAGCCTCCTTATCCGGCCATTCTTCCAAACTTGTACAAACTACTCAGACCGACTCCGCAGCGGTCGATACGCGCAAATGTTCGAGCCGCACGTCCGTCCGGGTGTTCGGCGCACCCGGATCGCCACCTCGCTATTCCAGTATATCCTTCGGCACCCGCAGTTCCTTCACAAGCGTGTACTGGCCTCCCTTGATCTCCAGGAGCAGCTCGGGCGCGCCCACTATCAGACCGTTCTTCAAGACGTCGTTGTTCGGATAGATGAGCGGCAGCTTACCTTCCTGAAGGGCTTTGGCACAGGCTGCGCGGATGGCATACGCATCGGTCACGCTGTTGCTGATCTCCATTGCCCTGAAGAACATCAAGGCCGGATCATAGACCGAAACCCCGGGCTGCGCATAATCCTCCTTGTACGTTTCCTGATACTTCTTCCAGAAGGCAGTGAAAACGCCTTTCTTGTCCTGGTTGGGGTACTTTCTGTAAGAACGTGTGCGTCATGGCCTGAACCAGGGAGCCTTCGATCCTGTCGAGACCGACGATCTTTTCCGCTTTGCTGCCCCATTCCGAGGTATACAGGAATTTACCTTTGTAGCCGACGTCGAGAGCGTGGTTAGTGGCGAGCGCGGTCGGTTCTTCGTAGGCTGAAATGAAGATGATATCGGGATTCTTTGTCTTCATGCTCGTCATGATCGAATGGTAATCGGTCGTATTCTTGATGTCTATGCTTTCGAATGACACGACCTGTCCGCCCAGGCTCTCGAACTTCTGTTGGAACCTCTTGCCCCAGGACAGATAGGCCTCATTGATGTCGGTGAGCACCGCAGCCTTCTTGTATCCTTTGTCGATACAAGCCTGGGCCATCGGGTCGCCGTAATAGAGAGCAGGCACGCGCTCCTGAATGTAAAGAGGATTGCCCTTTTTGCGCGACTGGTCGGAGGCTGACAGCCCGTTGAAGAGGACCTTGAGCTGCACATTTATCTCCTGGCAGGCCCAGACCTGAGGCGTGCCAAACGGGCCCAACATCACGGGGACCTTATACATTTCAACAAGCTTCCGCATACCGGGAACGCTCTTGGCCGGGTCTGCGGAATCGTCGTAACTTACGATCTCCAGTTTGTAGCGCTGGTTTCCGACCAGGATACCAGGTCCGTTTCCTGTGGTTCCTTTCTCATTGACGTTCTTAACCGCAAGCTCCACCCCCCGCAGCATGCTCACGCCGTAAAAAGTAACGGGACCGCTCTGCGGGCTAATGACGCCGACTTTCAGGCTCTTCATTCCAGCCGTCGTTTGTGCTCCGACCTGCGTATCGGCCAAACAGAACAACGAACCCACAACGAATACCGTAACCAGGAACAACAAGCTGACCTTTCTTCTCATGGCTTTCCCCCTTTTTTTTCGTTTGATACTTGTGACCCAGCCCCCTTCGCGTTGATCTGGTTGTCTATCACCTCAAAGATGGCGTTTCTCAGATGTTCATTGACCGTCATGTCTCATCACAGCGTATTCGACATACGGCCGATCACTAAGGCTCATATAGTGTCCGGGAACCTTATGATCCTCGCGGAAGCCGTCTTCGAAGCGGGATCCAGGTCTTGCTTCCCGCTCCAGTGGAGCACAACCGGGGTTGCAATCCCCGCTATCAATATCTCCATCCCCTGAAATGCCTGAATGATTCGCCTCCCCTTGGGTCAGCCTTACAATTTCATACGGTTTAGCACGATTGTCAAGTAAAACAGCATCGTGACCAGTAAGGGGTAGCACTATCCTTACGCAGCCACAAGGAAGGTATACACTTGAAGGCGAATTGGTATTACATTATGATTGATGCTACGGTTCTTTTAGTCAAATACGTCTCTATGCGAAGGGAGAAGAGCTATGGACAACCAATGGTCTTACAAGGATTACCAGATTCGGGATGGGCTGAAGCCGGAGAGCAAACATTTTCAGTATTTCTATGTCGTCTCGGAACAGGAAAAGAAAAAGTGTAACTATTGTGTGTGGATAGTAGATGAGGCCTTGACGCGCTTTGGTCAATCGGGAGATTTTGCTTCTATCATCTCTTCCCAGAGAGAGATCTGGAACAAGTGGGTCAAGGGAAAAATCGATGCCGGGGATTTTGGCAACAAGGTCCTGAAATATGACAAAGATGGTGAGAAAGAGATTGAGCTGTCAGAAATGACGGCTCATCTGTCGATGGGATAGACTCGCCAATTTGACAAGGTGATGCAACCGCGGTCTCGATTCTAACGCTGTCATTCCCTTCTTCGGATTCTTCCTGTATTGCTTCACCTTACCCGACGATCACCCAGCAATCTATAGGTCTGTCCCACGGCAAGTACCAAAGGAATGACGCCGAACACGATAAAAATTACATCGGCAGGCATGCGAAGCCACTCGATCAACCTGATGGTTCTTCCGCTCAGAAACTCGGGTCCCCTCGCGTGCCAGTATCCATTGGTGAGCACGTCCCAGAGCTGTAGCACGCCGCCCGGAAAAAGGTTGAGGATGACCATGAGCGTGAGGCCGACATTCAGTCCCCAGAAGGAAAGTCGCACATACTTTTCGACACGGCTCCAGTCGCCGTCAGGGAGTACCTGCCGCATGGCAAAGACGGTGAAGGAAACGGCCAGCATGCCAAACACGCCCATCATCGCCGCGTGGCCGTGGTTGGGGGTGAGTATCGTCCCGACTTCAAAGTAGCTGACAATCGGCAGGTTGATCAGAAAGCCGAATATTCCCGCACCGACGAAATTCCACACCCCAACCGCCATCATGAAGTAGAACGTCCACTTGTGCGGCACAGAGATTTCTTGGCCGCACACGTCGCAGCGTCCCTTGGTCAGCTTTATGAAGTCCCACGCATCGAGGGTCAAAAGCGTCAAGGGGATAACCTCCATTGCGGAGAACAGGGCCGCAAGGGCCATGGTAAGGCTTGACTGCCCGGTCCAGTACCAGTGGTGCCCCGTGCCGATGATGCCACCTCCCAGAAAGAGAATGGCATCGAGGTAGATCACCCTCGTGGCGGTCTGGCGGGTCACCATACCCAGCTTGTAAAAGAGCACGGCCACCATGGTCGTCACGAAGAGCTCAAAGAAACCCTCTACCCAGAGGTGGATAATCCAGAAACGCCAGTTATCTACCACCGTGAAATGAGTCGTGCTGGTGAAGAAGAGCGCGGGCAGGTAAAACAGAGGGATCGCCAGGGCAGAGCACAGAAAGAGCCAGACGATCTCCCGATCCTCCCCCACTCTCCTCGCTGAACTAACCGCTCTGACAATGAGCATGAACCAGATGAGCAGTCCTGCCGCGAGCAAGAACTGCCAGCCCCGGCCGAGATCAAGGTACTCCCACCCCTGGTGACCGAACCAGAACCAGAGGTTCCCGAGAAGCTGGCGCAGGCCGAGCATCTCGCCCAGCAGGCTGCCGAAGATAACGACTGCCAGTGCCACGAAGAGCAGGTTGACTCCGACGGCCTGTCGCTTTGGCTCCTTGCCCCCGAGTGTGCTTGCGAGAAAGAGCCCGCCCGCAACATAAGCTGTCGCGATCCAGAAGATCGCAAGCTGCAAATGCCACGTCCGCAGCAGGTTGGTCGGAAAGATCGCCGTCAGATCGAAGCCGTAAAACGTGCCCGGCTCGGCCCGGTAGTGGGCGGTTGCTCCTCCCACGAACACCTGAGCGAGAAAAAGGAGCCCCATCACGAAGAAGTATTTTATCGTTGCCTTCTGCCCCTCGGTGGCCCCACCCGGGACCATAAGCGGGTGAATATGCTCCGCCCTGCCCTTCCAGCCCAGGTAGTTGAACCTGCCGAAGGCAAAGAGAATGAGAGCCGTTCCCCCAAGGAGGGTGATGAGGCTCAGTGCGCTCCAGAGAAAAGCGTCGCTCGTCGGTCTATTCCCGGCGAGGGGATCGTAAGGGAAATTATTCGTGTACGAATAGGGCTTGCCCGGGCGGTTGGCGACTGAGGCCCATGCGGTCCATGCGAAGAAGGCGGTGAGTTGTCTCAGCTCCTCCGGATCCTGTACCTGCTTCGTCATCAGGCCCCGATTGGAGAGTGGGTTTTCAAAGTAAGCCCTCCACATTGCTATCTGTTGCCCATAGGATGCTTCCTCCGCGGCAGTGAAGGTCAGGGTTTGGTTCTCAGGATGGTAACGGTTCTGTTTCAACAACTCGGATACTTCGGCGTTGACGGCGGCACGCTCAAAAGCAGTCAGTTGGGAGAGGCTGCGTTTGAAGTCCTCCTGCGCTATAAATTCTCCTGCATCGACGGCAAGGGCATGCAGGTATGTTGCGGAGAAATCGGGCCCAAGGTACGCGCCGTGTCCCCAGATGGTGCCGTTCTCCATGAGACCGTGCTTGAGAAACACCTGTTGCCCCGCAAGGATGTCGCTCCGGGTAAAGAGGACTGCCCCTGCGCTGCTGACCACTCTTTCGGGGATGGGAGGAGCGTCTTTATAGGACCTGACTGAAACCCAGATGAGCACCGAGAAGCCGAGGATGAGGATGAGGATAACAGCCCTTCTCCACCAAGGGGAGAGTCTCTCCGTCAGATGTTGTTCATCAGGCATGGCACCTCCTTGAAAAGGCCATCGATCTTTTAAAGGTGGTCTCCTTAATTGTAATGGTGCTGTGTGGATAGTGCAATGTCGAACAGAGTTTTGCGGAGCCCATCTGTTTTTCGGCCGTCAAACGCGTCAACAGGTTCTTAAATAGAGTCTGTGTGGGGAAGCCAGTCATGCTATGTACAACGATTACGTTCCGACGATGGGACTTCGGAGAGCATCGTTTTTCGCTGGCGCGTACACTTTTTTCTTGCCTCCGGCACGCGTCTGGCGTATAAAGCAGTTATTGGATATTAAAATTCACGACTAAGGGGGGTAACAATGACCAAAGAGGAGTTCGTCACGAAACTGGCTGGGGCAGGCAAGGTCACGAAGAAGCAGGCGGACGAGATGTTTTCAGCGTTTATCGGAATGGTCACGACGTCATTACGGAAGGGTGAGCGGGTTGCCCTTCCAGGACTCGGGGTATTCTCCGTAGTGCAGAAGAAAGCACGGACCGGCAGGAACCCCGGCACCGGCGCGGCGATCAAGATACCGGCCCGCAAGGCGGTGAAGTTCTCCGTCTCCAGCGCACTGAAGCAGGGTCTCAACAAAACGAAAAAGAAGTAGCCTTCCGGGAAAGGGGCCTTCCGAGATCTCCGGGAAGGCCCCTTAACTTCGCATGACTTTATTTGACGCGCCGAGCTCCTCTTCTCCCTGCCGATGCAGTAATCGTCTCACACCTTAAAAATTCACCATGACCGTTCTAAAGTGAGACGGGCACCCCGTGCTCGGGACTGATCCCGTTTATCTGGGAAGAAGGGCGAAAAAACGTCTCGCTCGATTGCCCTTGCGCATTTCACAGAAATGGTTACGTTAATCCGTATGGACTAATACAATTGGGCATAGTCGCGAGCTCGTGGGGGCGTGACAACCCAGGCGTAAGAGCGCCACAAATCTGAAGTAAGAAGGAGGTTGACATGGCAAAGGCACCGGTAATCAGTACAAGGAAGATAGCCCGTTACGGGTGGGTACCTGATATTCCTGATAACCGTGATATCATGTTCAGGAAGGTTTACAGGATACCTGCAACACTGCCTTCTTCGGTCGACTTGCGGCCGCAGTGCTCGCCGGTGGAGGATCAGGGGCAGCTCGGCAGCTGCACGGCGAACGCGCTGGTCGGGGCACTGGAGTTCCTGATGATCAAGGACAAGAAGCCTTTTGCGGACATGAGCCGGCTCTTTGTCTATTACAACGAGCGGGTGATCGAGCACACGGTGAACCAGGACTCAGGGGCCATGATCCGTGACGGCATCAAGACGCTCGCCAAGCAGGGGGCTTGCACGGAGAAGCTGTGGCCTTACGACATCAAGCAGTTTACGAAAAAGCCGACTCCGGCCTGCTACAAGGAGGCCCTGAACTACCAAATCACTTCCTACCAGAGGATCGACACGGTCGACGAGATGCGTTCCTGCCTGGCGGACGGATTCCCGTTCGTCTTCGGGTTCACCGTCTACGAGAGCTTTGAATCCCAGGACGTCGCAAAGACCGGCGTCGTCCCCATGCCGGGGCCGAATGAACAGGTAATGGGCGGCCACGCAGTCGTCGGGGTTGGCTACGATGACTCCCAGAAGCGGTTCATCGTGAGGAACTCCTGGGGCGACGGCTGGGGCATGAAGGGTTACTTCACGATTCCCTACGACTACCTGGCGAACAGGAACCTCTCGGACGACTTCTGGACCATCCGCGCGGGAGAGCAGATGTAAGCTGGCCGTGCTGTTCGGTTGACGGTAGATTCAGATCGCAGGGCTGCCTGATCGCTCCTCATGCGGCAGGCGGCCCTGCTTCGCCTCAACGTATCGTGACCCGATTCCAGAGTCTCTCCGAAACTCCTCAGAATACTTACGAAGCCGGTTAACTTTGTGGCGTTCAAGGCCCACCTTGACACGGATAGCGGCAGGGCTTACGTTGGGTTTTACGAAGGTATTAATACTTTCGTACTAAGTAATGTGGCTCATAACAGGCCGCATAGGAAACAAGAGGGCGGAGGTGATAAGCCGCGGAACGTAAGGAACTGAGAGGCAACAAGAATAGCATCATCAAAAGCTCACACAAAGAGGGAGGAAAAATGCCATGGCAGCAGAAAAAGCAGGAGCCAAAATGGTTCGTTTAAAGGTGACGGCCAATCTACTCGAAGCGAAAGGGGCTGAGCAGGTCCCTAAGGCGGTTGCCTATGCCTTCACGTCCGGAGGAAAACTTCTTGCGCGCGAACCTGTCGATCAAAGAGGACATGCTGTCCTCAGTTTTCCTGCGACAACCGCAGCCAGGTCAATACGCGTAGTAATAGGCCCGGAAGCGGAGCAGGAGAAAATCCTCGCTGCTGATTTGAAACGGCGTGGAGCAGAGGAGCGGTTCGTAAGAGTCGATCCTGAAAACCTCGCACCCTCCTTTCAAATATCCATCATCCCTGATCGGTGGCGCTGCTGGCTTCTCGGCCTTTGCTTCGTCAGCGGTAACTTGCTCAAGCGGGAAGTCAGGAATGGGATCCCTGTCGATCTGCCGGTCTGTAACGCGACTGTTGAGGTCTACGAGGTGGACCCGATCTACATCATCATCCCGCGACTGCCTGACTACGCTATTGAAAAGCTCCGGCAGCACTTTATCAACCCGCAACCCCTGCCGCCCGCGCAGGTAGAGCTCAACCCCCAGCCCCTGCCGCCCGGATTAGAGGCTGCTCTCAATCCACAGCCGCTCCCCCCGGCGCGCGAAGCAACGGCCAACGCGGCGGTTCAAGCCACCATGTCTGACAATGCTGGTGCCACCGATGAACTTCGATTCCTTGCTAAGACGACTAACACAGAGCAGTTCCGACAGGTTCTCATAAAGAATGTGGATCTGGTGCGCCCGCTTATCTGCCTCTTCTTCCCCATGTTTGTGACTACGCGGCTTCTGACAACAACAACGACTGACGAGTGCGGCCGATTCCAGACGCTCTTTTTTAAGGGCTGCAACAACCCTGATATACCGGACCTCTACTTCAAGGCGAAGCAGCGCCTCTTCGGGTTTTTCTGGGTCTATATCTATGCGCCCACCCCGATCGCGTGCTATACCTTCTGGAACTATCAGTGCGGCACCGACGTCACACTTTACACCACCAGCCCCTTTGCAATAACATGCCCGCCCTGCCCCTCAGTAAACGCACCGGACGACTGGGTGCTGGTAATGGCCATCGGCAACCTGCCCTTGAGCCGCATTTACGGCAGCAGCGTACCCCTGCAGGCAACGACGAACAGCACAAACATGGGCCTCACGGACGGCGGGGCGCCCTTTGGTGGGTTGCTTCGACTCCGCATGGAGTTTGACAACAGTCTGCGCGACACGCTCAACGTGAAGTACTACCGCGTCTATTTTCGCAAAGGCGCGTCTGGATCGTTCACGCCTCTCACGGGCAGCGTAGTCCGCCATTATACACTCGAAGTTGCTGGCGACCTTGTGCTGAAGGTCTACCCTCTGGGCCCGTTCGTGGTGGGCAGTCAGGCCAACCTGTTCGAGATCCCGCCCGCCCTTCCGCCTGAAGGACAGTGGAGCTTCCCTGATCTCCTGGAGGACCTGACGAACGCGAAGTTCCCGACTAATGATCTTGCACCCGCAGCCGATGCCGGCCTCTATCAGCTCAAGGTCGATCTTTTCGATTCCGCTGGAAACCTCGTCGACATTGCCACAACCGGCATCAACTATCGGGTACCCGCGGTTACCGACCTGTCGGGCGATGTAGATACCGATGATGCCTCAACCCTCGGCCTTGTCTTCGACGATGACGGCGATGGAAAGGCAAGTTTCATCATGACGCTCCATGTGGACAATAACGTGTGTAGCGCCTCCATCGCGGCACCGACCCTGGACGGGACACCGGCAGATGATAACTGCGGTGTGCTCAATTACGATCCGTCAAGTCCGGGCTCTGTGACCATGACCTATACCGCATCCCACCCGAACGGATTCGCAACATACAGCTTCACGCTTTACCGGGGCGTGAATCCACTCACGCCGCCGAGCACGAGCGGACCTGTTAATGGAGGAAGCTTTTCAACAACGCAGACCACGTCCTATTTGCTGGGCGGCTGCACGGTGGCGGGCTACTCCGAAAATGTCTACGTGGCGGCATCCGCCACCGACGGCTGGTACCGTTTGAGTAACTATGACGCGCAGGCAGTCAGAGCTTTTGTGCTCGCGCCGGAGGAGTGAGGCACTGGAGGCTTCGGCACTTTAGGAGATTCAGCATCCCAGGGCAGCATCCCAGGGCAATGCAAGGGGCTGCCCCGAGAGGTAACCCCTTGCATCACAGGGAATAGCAACGGAGAAAGGCAATGCCCGCAGGAATACAACCTAATTTAACGCTTATGGCCACATACACCGATACGTCGCTAACAAGCAAAGATTTTGAGCGTCAGGAGGTATTATGGGAACGATCAAACACGTTTTCGTGCTTATGCTGGAAAACCGCTCCTTCGACCATATGCTGGGATTCGCCGGCCTGGCAGGCACTGACGCGAAGACGGGCCAACCCACACGGGCGGATGATCTCGTCAACAACCCGCACTTTAACGTCGATCCGGCCGATCCTGTCACGCAGGTGCTTCGCCGCTACACCGGCAGAGTTAAAAATCTACCCACCCGATCCCGACCCTGGTCACGAATTCAAGAATGCTCTTATGCAGCTCTGCGGCGTGAGTGCGACCTACCCTGATCCCAACACAAAAAAATATCCTGCGATCGACAATAGCGGGTTCATTGGGAGTTATCGAGCAAGTGGAGCACCTCAGCCCGGCCAAGATCATGAAATGCTTTTCTCCCGACCAAGTGCCGGTTCTCACCACGCTGGCCCGCGAGTTCGCAGTTTGCGATCGCTGGTTTGCGTCGATCCCGGGGCCGACCTGGCCTAACCGCTTTTTTATACATGCTGCCTCTTCCGGTGGCCTCGACGACAGTCCCTCCGGTTTCTCGACTGCGACCTCCACCTTCCTCCATGGGTACAGTTTTCAAAACGGCACGATTTATGACCGTCTCGACGCCAAAGGCCTCGGAATGGAGCGTGTTCATGGGTGATGAGCTGCCACAGGTCTTCGCCATCCATGGTATGCATGAAGCGAGACTGGAAGGACACTTTAAAGACTTTGATCATTTCGACAAAGCCGTAAACGACCCGAACTTCTCGACGTCTTACGTTTTCATCGAACCGAGCTACGGGAACATACTGCCATTGACTCCAGGCGATTACACGTGCGGGAGCTCGCAACACCCTCTCGATGACGTCACCCGCGGGGAGAAGCTTATCAAGAAAGTATATGAAACGATCAGGAATTCACCCCACTGGAATGAGAGTCTCTTGCTGATCACGTATGACGAACATGGTGGCTTTTACGATCATGTCGCGCCTCCAGCGATAGTGAGCCCCGGTGATAAGATCAGCGATGACGACAACAACCATCATAACTTCGATTTTGCGCAGCTCGGTATTCGGGTGCCTGCGATTCTGGTGTCACCCCTGATCCCGCGCAGTACGATCGACCATACGCTTTACGACCACTCGTCTCTGCTGGCCACCGTGGAAAGTATCTTCGGCATCAATCCGTTGACGAATCGGGACAGGCAGGCCAATAGCTTAGACCATCTTCTTTCCCTGACCACGCCCAGAACTGACGCGCCCACTCGGCTTCCCGATCCGCCCGATTCCGGTTTTCACTGCGAGGAGGACGCCGAGGATAAATTGGCTGCCAGCCGCTCTACTTTACAGGCCGGTCGTGGCCAACCACAGCGGGGGCCCATCGAACCAAGCCTTCGGGGATGGCTCCATATTGCATTTCTGAGGCACCATCAGATGACCCCCGTGGCTGACAGGGAAGCGCTGGTCCGAAACTTCCTGAAAATCAATGACCGCGCGGATGCGCTCAATTACATGAAGGGAGTGAACGTCGGGATAAAGATGTTAAAGAGATAGCACGCTGGGTAAGTGCTTGTTCGAAAATGAGAGGAGGTGGCAATAACTGTGCAGCGCGTACGATCAATCGGTGAGTTGACTGAAGGCGTTGCGCAAGACCGGGCCTGGAAAAGACGCAATCCGGTTAACTGTGTGCTACCAACGGGTCACCTTGACACGAACCAGGGCGGGTCTTAGGTTTGAGTGAAAAAAGGTATTAATACTTTGTGACTACAATTTGTGGCTCTCAGCAGGCCACACGAAGGACCGGTTATGGGGGAATTTATAAGCCGGGAGTATCAAGGAACTGACCCAGTCCAGCCAATCGGAACAGCAACGTCTAAAGCCAATACGAGCGAAGGAAAGGACCATGGAGAATCCATGGCCTGCTTGCCATTCCCGGGGCGACTTGATGTAACAGATTTTATTGTTCGTACCGCTTGCAGAGTTCCTGCCGGTGACTTCAAATCATTCATAGCGGAGTGACCTATGCCTAAGAAAACAATATCCGACCGTCAACAGAAGGTACTTGACCTACTTGCTGATCTGTCCGGCCATCTCCAGGCAACGTCTCCCAAAGATGAACGCGCCTTCGATCACTCCAGGAGGCCTTGGCCCGCACGCTTCCGGATGAAACTATCGGCACGGTGAAAAATAGTTTCTTCTCTGTTGAGCAGTCCGACCTGTTTTTCGCTGATACCGATAGCGCCCGGCGAACTGACCCGTCTGAAGAATCTGGCAGGCCGGGCTGTGAAAAAGGCGGGTAAAGAACCCCTCCGCGTGTTTGTGCGGGAGGTGCCCGTCCGGAGCACGCAAGTCAAAGGCTCTGTTCCTTTGTGGGCGGGCGGTGCTGCCGTGGAGAAGACCGTTGGTCCATTCTTCAACAAGGACGGCAGGAAGACTCTGGTTCGATTTCTACAGGATCGAAAAGCTGGTAGCGCTCTATATAGCGGGACAGTCCGACCCGGCGATTCTCTTCAATGTATCTCTTCGCAAAAAATTTGTTAACAAGGCGCTCCCGCCGGTGGTTAGCCCGGTGGCCAGGTACAAGCTGGTGCCTGGAAGCGTCTGGATAAATTCCCGGATTTTTGCGCTCGATGCACCCGCCGGGTTTTTCACGGGATTGAAAATCAAAGGCGGAGGAGATCACGCTAAGTGCGCTCCCGCAGGTCATAGGCGGCAAACTGACGATTTCGCCCAGCACCGTGGTGACGGTAAAGCTGGACCTCGATCAGCCGGCTGTAACCGGGGCCGATCCTGCCAGTCCTTACGGCATCGATGCGCGCAATGCAAAGCTGCACGCTCCCGAAACAGCTCACCTTCCACTTTTCGGGCCGGGAAGACAGATTGACAATATCACGGGAGACCCACACTGGAACGCTACGGCCACGACGCCGATTTTAAATGGAACAAGAAGGATGCTCCTGAATATGACGCGGTACTCAACCGGGTTTTCATTCCGTTCACCTGCTCGGAAGAAGAAGTTTATCGTTCGCGACTTGCAAGTCTCCGTTCACTACGTTTGCAGGCGCCGCCGATATCCAGGGGCAGCATGGGCCTTACCGACCGCGCAGATAGACGTCACAAAGCCGTCGCCCGCGGCCGGTATCGGCGGCATGGCCATCCGATGCGAAGAAGGGGCTCACCGCGTCATGGACAGGGCTTGCAGGGTGGGGACATCAACCTGACGAATCCTTACGTGCTGGCTGATGTGGGTAGGATCGACGTTACGGATCTGCAAGCCGGGAACCTCTTCTGCACCCAGGAATATAAGCTCTGGAAAGATGACGTCAATCCCTTCGGCTCTACCGTCAAGCTGCAGTACACCAGCCTCTTTTCCTTTCGTATACATCACCGTCGCAAACGGCAACGAGGCGCTGCTGGCGCTGGTGAATACCAATCCGTTGCTGGACCGGCCCGTGACGGTGACGGGGCAGCCCTTTGATATCCATTCCAAGAACTCGGTACTGATCCTGGCCGTTAACAAGGCATTCAAGCTGATCTATCTCTATGACGACAACATCCTCTTTGATAATTACGACCCGAACAAACCGAAAGAGACGCTGCCGCAACCGCTTGCAGTGGCGCTGCAGAACGCGCTCTTCAAGGTGAGCCCCGTCAACGGCTGCCTGCTGTTCGGCCTGCTGGCCGATGATATGGTACAGGTGGAAAGGGGCATCGTCTTTCTCACCTTCGGCATGTACGCGTATCTGCCCACGCTGCCCGACCCGTATGCCGCCAATCTGAACAGGTTAAAATACCAGTTAAGGGAGAGGCGCGGTCATTGGAAATACCGTCCTTTCCGGAGCAGACCATCTGGCTGTGGCTGGTCTGTGAGATCCTGTGGCAGCCGCTCTCACCCGATAAGGATACGGTGGACGTATCATTCCACTTCGCTCCTCTACAGAATCAGTTCCAGGTTACCTCGCAGGCCGCAGGCCCCGTCCAGTCAGCCTCTCCACCTACGTCTGCTTCTGTCCTGCGTACCGATCTGGGCAACCATCCATTCGTGAGGCTGTTCAGCGCCCAGGCTTCCGGGGCGGCAGCGGAAACAGCGGAGAGCTCCGCGTCCGCTGCCGCTTCCCCGGACGAAATGAAGCCGATGATGTCGATTCGCAGGGTCTGCCCGATTACCAGGCAATATGGGATAGCAGTTCTCCTTTTACCGAAGGTGATGTCTTTGCCCTGCTGGACGTGAGCAGCAACGCCAACCAGATGGGTGTCAGCTTCGCATGGTTCGGCGATCAACGGATGGCCATGCTGCAGACGTTCGCCGTGGTGACGACCGAAGGCGCTGCTGCGGCACCAGCGGATCAGTTCCCCGTGCAGGTGAAGGGTCTCGATGTGGTGGCGCGGGGCTACTTCGTTCGGGCTTTCACGGTGCCGCTGATCTCCTGGGAACCGGTCCTCAACCTGACAGCCTCCGGAGAAGGCCGGCGATCCGCCGATGCCGCTCAATTACTACCCGGATGACGGCGGGCCGACGCAAGATCATGAACAACAGCGCAGCAGTTCGTGCCCATAGCTCCCATTCCCGTGTCCGACTTCCTGATCGAGGCGTACAAGAACGGAACCGGACAATATTACCGCCGCCTACTTCACGTTGCCTTTCGGACTCAGGTCGCTCGCCTATCTCTACAAGACCAATAAGAGTCAGAACGGAGAAACCGGACGTTCAGCCCAGCAGCCCGTCGTTCGCGGACGATCTCAAAGGCGGGATCCAGTTGCAGTTGACCGCCGGCTCCGGCTTTAACGAAGACGAAGGCAACATGTTCCGCGGCTACACCTTGCAGATCAACAACGTGCTCAACTATGACCGGCCAGAAGACGGATGCGAGCACGCTCGGCTACGACGTCTCCGTGATATTCAACGGAGAATTCTTCGAGCCCGTCCAGTCGACGCTGCGATAACCAGCGGGGTGTGCCGGTGACCCGGATGGATGTGAGCGGCTACGGCGGCAGCACCTTCAGCAACTGGGTCAACACCAAGGCACAGTTTGCCAGCACGAGCCAGGCGAAGTTCGACGTCTTCGTGGGCAGGTGCGCCCACGAGGTGATCCAGGTAAAGAGCATCCTCTACCCGTGGGGCATCAGGGTCGTCCGCACGATCACCCTGTTCCGGGTGGGCAGCGGTTACGTCTACCGCTACGACAGCGGCTGGAGGGCCGAAAGCGACGGGAAGTTCGACTTCACGTTTCAATATTACCTCAACCCGAGCGACCCCAACGACCCTCCGCAGACGGCCATGCCTTACAGCATACATCCGGGTGTGGTACAGGGGCTCTTCAATGTGCGGAACATAAGATCCGCGGTCAACGATATCGCGCCTCTTTTGACCACGATGGACATCACCGGTTTTTACCAGGTGGACGCGGCGACCAACAGGATCACGCCCTATGTCAGCGCAACCACGCCGGTAGGTGTCGACCTGGAGCCCGTCTATTTTGACGCCGATCTGGAGATAGAAAATGTGGTGCAGGGACAGCTCGGCGGGCTCGTGCCCGGCAAGAAGCTTGTCGGGTTCGTGCAACTGGCGCCCCGAGGCATACCACTCACGCCTCAGGGTTTCCAGGCCTTGTTGAACAGGCAGCTGGGTTCCATCGGCGGTCCGTTGGACTGCATTGTCGACATCGGCAAGAACGGGCAGACAATGCGCATCAACTGGGTCGACGTGAACAATTCGACCGATGCAACCAACACGCAGCCCGTATTTGTCGCGGCAACCCGCGGCAACGTGATTCTACCCAAGGACGGCTCCTGGAGCATGGTGACGCACGCACAGGCCACAGGGGACGTCACGCCGTTGCCGGACGCCGTGACCGTGCCGCTGATCCGGATCGGTGAGCTGGCCGTGAACCTGACGTACCCGGATACGGACCTGCTGCGCGTCGCCAATCCGACCGAACTGCTGCGCGCACCCATGACCGAGACGGTCAATTTCGGCTTCCTGCAGAGCACCAACACGCAGAAGGTCCTCTTCCTCACGCCGTCTTTCGCGAAACAACTGACGGACACCGTTCCGGGCAAGCTGTTGAGCAAGACACCGCCGTTGTTTGCCGATGCCTATCGGATCATCAGCTCCAAGGGCATCTTCCCCAATATCGGTGATGCGGTGACCGGCTTCGGTGATGCGATCGCGCTGACCAAGGACTTCATCTCAAATCCTCTCACCGACGGCGGCAAGCAGGTGCTCGAGCTGATGGGCATCAACACCGCCGATGGTATCAGCAGGCTGAAGCAAGACGGCTACAAGCTGCTGAACGCGGCAAAAGATTTCGACCTGCCCAGCACGGCATGGTACCTCATCAACGAGGATTACCTGAAGGTCTACGTGGAATATAAGGCGGATACGCAGAACAGGGACGGCTCAACGCAGAGCAGGACCGGCAGCCTCAATTACGACGTCGATTCCTTTGCAAGCAGCGTCGCGGACCGATGGAAGAGCCGCCTGAACAATCTGGCGATGGTGGTCGACCTGGGGCCGTTCAGCCGCCTCATGCTCATCAAGGGGAACTTTAATGCCAATAAAGGCGCGGAGGCCAGCTACGAAGGCGACGATGCCGATCCCGATTTCCCCGCGCCACAGCTGGCATTCAGCAAAGACCTGCAGCCGGTCATCGATATTCTGCAGATACTGCAGGATCTGCAGGGCGAGAAATATGGCGATGCAATAAAGAAGGGATTGAAGATCGCCATGAGCAACGACGCCAACAGCTGGGAGTACAAGTTCGAGGCGTCAAAAGAGATACCGGTGGTGAAATTCCCTGTCCCTGACTTTGTCTACAACGACCCCAACACCCCTTTCAAGCTGGAAGCAGGGCTCAAAGTGGGCGTCTATTTCAATGCGGCACTCACCACTGCTGCCCTCGGCGATCCCAAGAAACTGCTGCCGACCGCCGGCGCTTCCATGGGTTTCTACGGACGGCTCTCGGTCATGTGCGTATCACTCAGCGTGGCGACGATATATGCAGTAGGGCAGGTCAATCTGACCATTGCTGCGGATACAAAAGTGGGTCCCTCGCTGACCATGAAATTCGGTTTCGGCGCGCAGCTCGTGGTGGGCCTGCCGGTGGTCGGTAACGTGAGCGTGCTCTATATGGTGGGCGTGGAGATATATGCGGATTCCACGAAGCTGAATATCTCTGCGTTCCTCCTGTTCCAGGGACATGCAGAACTGCTCGGGGGCCTCGTCAGCGTAACCATCACCATCGAAGCAAAGGGAACGATTTCCAGAAGCAGCGACAGAACCGATTGCATGGCGCAGGTAACATTCGGATTGGACATCAGCATATTCCTGGTCATTGACATCAGCTTCAGCCAATCGTGGCAGGAGCAGAGGCAGATAGCGTGACCCCCTTGAATCTTATTTAAAGGAGTTTCTATCATGGAACCGAACAGAAGATTTACCATTCTGACCTTTCCCCAGTTTTTTGACGGAAACGTGTTGAACGTAAACATCGTCTTCCTGCCCCGCAACCAAAACCCCCTCACGGCTGCCATAACAGGGGCACCTCCCATCCCTGACGCGCCGGCATTTGCCGATGCAAAGCTCTCCTTTGTGGCGAAGATCATCACCGGGCTTTCAGGTCTGCCCGGTACTACGGTGAGCGTGCCTCCCGTGACGTTGACGACGGCGCAGCCGACCAAGGCGCGGCCTTTATTCGAGGCGCTCGCCGATCAGTTTCAGATCAGCAACCTGGGCGTGCAGAATACGAATCTCAACATCAACACGTTCCCCGGAAAAGCACCCGATCCGGTTGACCAGGAACATTCCGTCAAAAAATATCTGCCCCTCATCGTACCGGCAATCTTTCAACTTCGTTGCCCCAAAAACGCGCAACGCCGTCATAGACGATACGTACCATTGCGCCGTGCGCGGTGCCGGGCCGAACCCCGGTTTCACGCAATCGCCCGATGCAATCAGTTGGGGGCAGGTCTTCGCGCATGCCATGCGGCAGCCGCTGCTGGCGAATCCGCTGGGCATGATTTACCAGACGCAATTGACGATAGACGCTGTCCTATTTCCCGAAAGGCGGGTGGCTCTACATCGATCTGGCCGACACGAGCGACTACAAGGCGCAGCAGAAGATGGACGACACGTTCATCAGGAAATATGCGGCCCGCATCCCCGTGCTTGAAGCCGGGAGATCAGAGGAGCGTCTTTGCCGCCGTTCTCTTTCCGGTGCTGCCGGTTGTGCCTCCGGGCAATTACGATAACCTGTTCATAGAGGCCGCGGAATACGATGACGGCTTCGGCAAGATCGTGCATGGCTTTCAGCCGGTGAGCGACAACCTGCTGCTGGAGGAGAGCGACGGTTTTCATCCCACCAAGGAGGTAGGCATACGTCTCGGCTGGGATGACGAGCAGATCCTCATCTGGTACATGCGGCAGCTGATGGAGGATCCGAGCGTCGGCCCGAAGCAGCGGATCGACGCCCCGATCGGCGCCTCCGGCTACAGGATCGATGTAAGAGAAAAACCGGTTCCTCCGGCGCCTCCCGGACCCTGGGAATCGTTAAACGGGGTAAGCAGCAAGGCTCCGCTGGCCGTGATTGACCCGGTGACGAACAAGGTTGTCACACTCGGGGATTTTATTGATAAGGAGCTCAACTACCAGGTATATCCCATCCAGCTGGACGGCGACACGACAAAGAACTACTGGCTGCCCATGTACTTCGCCAATTGGAGCGGCAAATCGATGGTGCTGCCCGATGACGAAGCGGCCGCCATCTATCAGAACCAGGATGTGAAACCCGATGGGCCGACCAACGTGAAAGGGGCACCGGCCAATAATCTGAACAAGACTGTATGCGGCTACCCCCATCGCGACGCCGCTCCAGTACGGGAACATTTACCAGTTCCGCGTGCGGCTGGGCGACATGAGCGGCGGCGGGCCGGAGCCTGACCGGGACCCGGCGTACGAAACGGCATCACAGGTAGCGACGGTCCATTTCAAGCGCTTCGTGGCGCCGAGCACGGCACAGATCGACGGGCTGCCCGCCAACACCGATCAGCAGTATTTTTCCGGTAAGAAACTGACGATTAAACGGCCGCTGCTCGGATATCCCAGCGTGGTCTTTACCGGGGAATATCCCAATGCGGTCGATCTTCTCAAAAAAGCGTCGAAGCGATCAGGTGGAGACAGGCAAACAAAACAGAAAATTTATTGATAACGGACAGTATGACAAGGTAAAGCCGTTAGAAGCCTTCGGCATCGCCGACCCGGACGTGGAGAGCGTCGAGATCACTGTGGAACTCCAGACCCTGAAGATGGACAATCTGATGAGCGTATCGGGCACAGAGGCCTACATAAAATTTTATACGACGACCAGGAAATTTCCCGACTGCGTCGCCGGTTTTCGACGATCAACTGATCGTTCCCCTGGATTATAAGGATTGCCACGTGCTCAATTTTGGCGATCCAAGCGATCTGGGTGATCTGGGGGTAACCCAGGCGCAGATAGATGCGATGGACAAGCTGCCGCTGCCCACCGGCAGGACCATACGGCTGACGATACGCCCGGTCTGCGAAGAGAAGGCCGGTTACTACGGCCTTGGAAGAGCCCGACCCGGATTTCAATACCCGCTACGGCAGGACGGTCCAGTTCCAGCTCTACAAGGAATCGACCGATGAACGGGCATTGTTCCTCAACGCCGGCCCCGCGAAGCAGACACAGGGCATCTACCTGCAGCCGGATCCGCCTGTCGTCTTTGACGGCAAACCAGCCAGCATCCTCTTCGGAAATGAGGTAGCGAGGCCGCCGGACATGATCCAGCGATTGGCACAGCAGTTGGGGCTTGAAAATAACGGGCTGACGCTGGTCGGCAAGAAAGGTATGCGCGTGCAGTTCGGCTGCTCGCAACGGATCCGCCATACGCTCTCGCCTGATAATTCCTCCATCACCTTTGCCAGCAAGGGTGATCTGATAAATCACTGGCTCTCCTGCATCACTCTGCAGCTCGACAGGGATTGGACCTGGGATGCGCTCGAGGACCGGAGCCTCGTGATACAGAGGAAGAAACGGTTCAGGGATGACAAAGCCAGGCGAGATCGAGACCGCGGAAGTGGGTGATGTGGAGATCAAGAGGACCGCTCCGCTCAATGCGCTGCAGGCACCGGACCGCAGCACCACCACCATAATATTTATCGATGCCGTGGAACCGAAGGCGACGCTCATGCAGCCTCCGCCGCATGGCGACCGATCCACGCTTTCCCGGACCTGATCGAGCTGGAGTATACGGTTCAGGTCCAGTTCAAGCCAGAACCATGGCACACAGAATGACGGCGACCCGGTACTGCCGCTGGAGTTGCCGATCACACTCCCGCCGGCGCAGGTACCGAAGATCGTTTCCGCCGGTATTGCGCTCTCCCCGTACACACGCAACCAGAAATACTCCACGACCCAGCCGCGCAGGAGATTCCTCTGGATCGAATTCGACCAGCCGGTGAACGACCCGAAAGATACGTATTATGCGCGGGTATTGGCCTATGCGCCGGATCAACTGATCAGCAACAATAACCCCTCGCTGCTTGTCGTGCCGGATGAGCCTGCCCTGCCGATAGACCCGGAATATATCCGGGTGATCACGCCCAGCCAGTCGAACGACGATGCCGGGCTGGATGCGATGCAGCCGATGGAGAAGGCGACCGATTCGGACACCTATTACCTGCTGCCGTTGCCGTCCGGGTCTCAATGCGGAATCACCCGAGATGTTCGGCTTTTTCACCTATGAATTGAGGGTGGGTCACTATCAATACACGGATACGAGCGGCCAGCATACGGATGGCGAAAGCGTCTGGACGACCGCGCAGGGGCGCTTTGGAAGGACGTTAAGGGCAACCGGCATTCAGCATCCGGCACCGACGCTCACCTGCACCGTGAACCGGGATGAAGAAAAGGTCTATGCCACCGCGCCTTACGCGGTCGCGGTACAGAACGGCACAAACGTCACCGCTGATCCGCCGAGGACCGAGCTCTGGGGCTTGCTCTATGCCCAGGTGAAGCAGGCGGATAACAAGGATTTCCGCAACATTTTGCTGGATGACAAGAGGCTCGATCCCAAGTCTGCGAGGTCGTTATCAAAAGAACTGGTGAACTGGACGTTTCGAGCGACAACGCCCAGCTGCAGCTCTGAAGCGGGCGGTGATCAGGATTGGAAAATCGGCAACGGATATCGGCGAGCTGGCGCATATGTATAAACTGGCCGACACAGCCGGCGTCAACGCGGATGCGACAAAATACGGAACCGTGATCTGGACCAATACCGAGGTCAACCAGTTGCTGGCCCTGTACGGCCTGCCGCCTGATTCCGCCTTCAGTGTGCTGGTCGTGGAGATAC
>CAWGEZ010000050.1:0-70751 GCA_963821605.1 uncultured delta proteobacterium
TAAGGCCTCAGTGCTTCCGATCCCTCAGGACCCCCCGCTCAAAAAGGAAAGCGAGTTCAGGTATATGGGTAAGCCCATGCACCGTCTGGATATTCCGGATAAAGTCGCGGGCGCCGCCGTGTACGGCCTTGATGTCAACGTTCCGGGTATGCTCTACGGCGTCATTGCCCGTCCGCCGGCGTACGGGGCGAAACCTGTTTCCTTCGATCAGAAGGCAGCGGAAGGGATCAAGGGTGTGAGCAAGGTCGCGCCCCTGCCTATGGGCATTGCCGTGATTGCTGACTCCATCACTACAGCGTGGAAAGGCCGGGATGCCCTGAAGGTGAACTGGGACAAGGGATCTCTTCCTGAAATGAACGACGATTTTATTGAAAAGCGTTTTATGGAGGACGTCGACAAAGCAAATGCCGTAGCTGCAAACACAGGAGATGCGAAAAAGGCTTTGAGCGAGGCCGCCAAGAAGGTGGAGGCCACCTATTTCGTGCCCTTTGTCGCCCATGCTACCATGGAGCCGATGAACTGCACCGCCTACGTGCAGAAGGACCGGTGCGACGTATGGGTCCCTACTCAGGGTCAGACGGTTGCGCAGATGGTCGCTTCACACATAACCGAGTTACCTCCGGATAAGGTCCATATACACACCACCCTTCTCGGGTGCGGCCTGGGCAGACGGGCAGTTCCTGATTTTGTTGCGGAGGCGGTTATTGCCTCGAAGATTACCGGAAAACCTGTGAAACTGGTTTGGTCAAGGGAAGAGGACATAAAGTATGATTTTTACCGCGCCGCAACGTGCCAGAAAATTGCAGGCGGGTTCGACAGTCAGGGAGCCCTGACAGCATGGGCTCACAAGGCCGTCGCGGGTTCCATCATGAAGGATATCGACCCGAAAGGGATTGTCAATGGCGTCGATATCATGAGCCTCTGGGGTATCGTAGACTTTCCGAATGCCCCGGAGAATAATAGAATCATGTACGAGATACCAAACTTCTTCGTCGAATTTCTGATATCCGATCTGCCCATTCCTGTCTGTCCCTGGCGTTCCGTCCAGAATGGGCCTAATGCATTTCCTATTGAGTCCTTTATGGACGAGCTGGCGTATGCGGCGGGAAAAGACCCCTTGGAATTCCGCTTGCAGCTTCTCAAGAATAATATGCGTCCCCGACGGGTGCTCCAGACAGCAGCCGAGAAAGCGGGCTGGGGAAAGCCCATGCCAAAGGGAAAGGGTCGTGGTATCGCCCAACACTGCTGCTTTGGAACTTATGTAGCCCAGGTTGCGGAAGTATCCGTGAATGAAATGACCGGGGCCATAAAGGTCGACCGGATTGTAGCCGCCGTGGACTGCGGTCCCGTAGTAAACCCCGACCCCTTAATAGCGCAGGTCGAAGGAGCTATCGTCATGGCCCTGGGCACCACGCTGAAGGAGCAAATAAGGTTCGCGAACGGCGGGCCGAAATCGGCCAACTTCGATGATTACAAACTAATGAGGATGAGCGAAGTTCCTGAAATCGAAGTCCACATCGTCAAGAGTACGGAGGCGATAGGAGGAATTGGCGAGCCGGGCGTCCCGCCTACCGCACCTGCAGTCGCCAACGCGGTTTTTGCCGCAACAGGCGCACGCATCAGGCGCATTCCGCTCACCCCTGAAGTGGTCCTGGCGGCGATAAAAGCAAAAAAGGCATAAGGTTAGGTCAAGGTTGAGGTTAAGGTTAAGATGAGAAGAACCGACCCGGAGATATTAGGATAAGAGTCTCGCAATTACAGGTTTAGGAATCTGGAGAAGAAGAGAGGGGCTTTGGGTTAAATCACCAAAGCCCCTCTCTTTAGAATTTATGCCGATTTGGATTCAAGTGGACGACCCGCGCCTTCGGCCGGGTCGTCCGCGAGGCGAGGCAGGCGTAGGAGCCGATAGCGATAGCGAAGCACCCTGGTAAGGGAGCATCCTGTAAGGACGCAGCGACAACGAAGGTATACGCTTGAAGGCGAACGGCATCATTTCGACATCTCGTTAATGGTGGCCATCAGGACGTTCCGCGTAAATCGCGGGTTATGGACGCCCTTGCTGCCATCATACGTAAAGAGCAGGTAATTCCAGAGGGCGCGAACCGTAGGGTCGGACGTTGCGTAGACCGGTTTTCCCTGGTCGCCGCAGGCATCTTTGATATTTCCGAGCTGGCTATAGACCTCCTTGCCATCCTGCATTACGAACTTCAGGGAGATCTGTCCGTGAATACCCGGCGGGATCTCAATCGATTTGATCTGCTTACCGTCGATCGCTGTGTTGGGAGCATCCTTATCTGCTTTCGGGTCCCATGACGTGACGCACGCGATCTTGTCCTTGGACATCATCATCTTTTTTGTGATGGCGCCGGCCAGTTGTTTAAGCAGATCCTGCGTACCGGTCTGGACGAAAGCCTCCTTTATCTTCTCGCCGTGGCATCCTCCGCATTCGGCAGGTTTGAAGACATGACCTGCTGTTCCCAGTATCTTGTGGCAGGTGACACAGGAGTCGCCCACAAACCCCGCGTGTGGCGAAGCAGTGTCGCCGGTGTCGTTGTAAAAGTAAACGTTCTTGCCAAGGAGCACATCGGTCTGGGCAGCGTCGTGCGGCTGCGTGAAGCGCTTATGGTCGGGACTGTCCCACGTAATGCGTCCCTCGCGCGTGTTGTGACAGGCCATGCAGAGAGCACCCTTGCCGAGTCCGCGTATAGCAAGACCGTTCGGCAGCATCGGGATGTTGCCCTGTATCTGCAACGCAGGCGGAGTGGTGTGGCAGACAGCGCACGTGATCGGTCTAACCTGGTCTTTTGTCATGCCGAGACTCTTGATGAAAGCTTCGTCCGCCTTGGAACCATCCGGTTTCTTAAAGAAGCCGGGGTCACCTTTCATGAGCTGCGGCAGCCACTGTTTGAAACCCTGTTCGCTGTGACAGCGCCCGCAATGCGCGGCAGCTTCTTGCCGGCCTTCCCAGGTGGCCTCATCCACAGCGCGCTGCTTGTTCGCATGGTGGCTCTTAGGCCAGTCGACCTTAGGATCCCTCGATGCGGCTGCGGCGAAATGCAAAAATGTAAAACCGAGCGAAAGCAGCAATAATCCCGAAAACAGCACCATCTTCTTCATCATAGTCCCTCCCCTGGACTTTTATACTGAACGCAAAGAAATATAAGACAGGGTTGCAGTTTGTCAAGAAGATTGTGGGCGGCAGAAACGGTGGCCCACCCCGCGGAAAGTTTTCCACAGGTTGGAAAGCGTCATTACTCTTCTTTGAACGCTTCCTCTCGCTTGGCCCTGATTGCGGGAAGGAGCGCTGCCACCAGCGCGATAGCGGCAACGAGGAGAATCCCGAGGCTGATCGGCCGGCTGAGAAAGATCGTCGGATCGCCGCGGGAGAGAAGCATGGCACGCCGGAGGTGCTCTTCCATCATCGGCCCCAGGATCATGGCGAGCAGCATGGGTGCCGGCTCGCACTCGAGCTTGCCGAAGATGTAGCCCAGGACCCCGAACAGGGCCATGAGGTGGACGTCGAACTCGCTGTTGCTCAGGCTGAAGACACCGATGGCGCAGAAGACGAGGATCGCCGGGTAGAGCAGGTGGTACGGCACCAGGCAGAGCCGCACCCAGAGCCCGATCATGGGCAGGTTCAGCACCAGGAGAAAAAGGTTCCCGATCCACATCGAGACGATGACGCCCCAGAAGAGCGCCGGCTGATCGGTCATCACGGAAGGCCCGGGCTGGACGCCCTGGATGATCATCGCGCCGATCATGAGGGCCATGACCGGGCTTGTCGGGATGCCGAGGGTGAGCATGGGGATGAAGGAGGCCTGAGCGCCGGCGTTGTTCGCGGACTCGGGCGCAGCCACGCCCTCGATGGCGCCCGTCCCGAACTCGGCGCCATGTTTCGAGACCTTTTTCTCCACCGAATAGGCGGCGAAGGAGGCAAGCAAGGCCCCGCCGCCCGGGAGGATCCCGAGGAATGATCCGAGCGCTGTCCCGCGGAGGATGGGCGCGACCATCCGTTTCCAGTCCTCCCGCGTCGGCATCAGGCTCGTGATTTTGGCCACGACGCGATCAGCCGCGCCCTCCCGCTCCAGGTTCAGGATGATCTCTCCGATCCCGAACATGCCCATGGCGACCGTGACAAAGCCGATGCCGTCCATCAACTCTTTGAATCCGAACGTGTACCGCTGGGCCCCGGAGTTCACGTCCGTGCCGATGATGCCGAAGAGCAGCCCCAGCACGATCATGCCGATGGCCTTGAGCAGGGAACCGCGGGCGAGGACCACGGAGGCGACGAGGCCCAGGACCATGAGGGAGAAGTACTCAGGGGCGCCGAACCTGAGGGCCACCTTTGGCGAGCGGGGGCGCGAACAGGGCGATAATGACGGTGCAGACGGTCCCCGCAAAAAACGACCCGATGGCGGCGGTGGCCAGGGCCACGCCGGCACGACCCTTAAGAGACATCTGGTATCCGTCGAGTGTGGTCACGATGGAGGAGGCTTCTCCGGGCAGGTTCACCAGGATCGAGGTGGTTGATCCGCCGTACTGTGCGCCGTAATAGATCCCGGCGAGCATGATCAGCGCTGACACGGGCGGGAGGACGAAGGAGGCCGGCATGAGCATGGCGACGGTCGCGGCCGGTCCGAGGCCGGGGAGAACGCCGATCAGCGTGCCGATGAAAACGCCGATCAAGCAGTAGAGCAGGTTAAAAGGGGTCAGTGCCGCATGAAAGCCAATGGCGAGACCTGCGAAGATTTCCATGCGCTCAACCTCCGAGCCAGGTCCCGCGGATCGGAATCGGCAGGCCCAGCAACCAGACGAAGATGATCGAGGAGCCGACGGCGAGCCCTACGGCGAGAGTCAGCGCTACCGGCCAGCGGAACCGCTTGCTGGCGTAAGCGCTCACGACTACGAGCAGCATGAGCGCGCCGGCAAGGCCCAGCCGGCGCAGTAACAGGGCGAAGAGCACGTTGGATGAGTCACCAGGCCGAGCTTGCCGTAGCGCTAAGCGCCCCACGGACGGCCCGGGCTGGAGCAGTGCGCGTACTATGAGGATAAATCCGATCAGGGCGAGGAGCCCTCCGAGCACTGTGGGGAAGTACCGGGCCCCATGCGCATCGTCGTCCCCATCGGGTAATGCGCGACCAAAGCCGACAAACGCCGACCCCCACCCCGAAAAAGATCACGCCGGACCAGAAATCTTTCGATCGCCCACACGGCCTTAAAGTCTTTCATCCTGGATCGCCTACGGCTTCACTGTTTTTCGATCTTTGCCCGTTCGATGACACCTCGCCATTTGGTGATATCAGACGTGAGAAGCGTCTTCAGCGCGTCTGGTGTGCCTCCGCGCGCTGTCACCCCGAGTTCGAGGAGTTTACTCTTGACCTCCGGCGCTGCCAGGGCGAGTGTTGATCTCCTTGTTCAGCCGGTCGATGATCGCGCGCGGCGTCTTGGCAGGAGCCGCAATCGCGTTCCAGGACGATGCCTGATACCCGGGGACCCCGCTCTCCGCAATGGTCGGTATATCGGGAAGGCCCGAGAAGCGCCGATCCGAGGTGATTGCGATAACCTTCACAACGCCGCTCTTGTACTGTGAAATGATCGGCGCCAGCATGTCAAAGGCGAGCTGCACATCATTTCCTCTGAGCGCAACGAGGACGTCAGGGCTCCCCTTGTAAGGCACGATCGTGGCGTTGATGCCGGTCATGCTCACGAAGAGCTCCGCCGAGAGGTTTTGCGTGCTGCCGATGTTGATCGTGCCGATATTCAGTTTTCCGGGATTCGCTTTGGTGTATGCCAGCACATCCTTGACGGAATTCCACTTCGAGTCTCCCTTTGTGATCATCGCGATGTCAAAGAAGCCCAACGTGGAGACGGGAGCAAAGTCGGCGACGGTGTCGTAAGGGAGAGACTTGAAGAGCGAGGCGCTGACCGCGTTGCCGTTGGACAGGAGCAGAAGGGTGTAACCGTCCGGCGCGGCTTTCGCGACGGCATCCGCCGCGACGATCCCGCCCGCGCTGGGCCGGTTCTCAATCAGGACCTGCTGCCCGAGCTGGGCTGACAGCTTCTGCGCAACCACGCGACACGTGAGGTCTGCCACGCCGCCCGGCCCGAAACCGACTATCACGTGGATCGGCTTGGTGGGATAAGTCTGGGCGGATGCACCGCCCGCCGCGCAAAGGACCGCAGCAAGCAATCCGAACAGCAGTGTCCTTACAGGATGCTCCCTTACAGGGTGCTTCGCTATCACAGGATGCTTCGCTATCCCTATCGCTACGATCTTAAAAGATTTCATAACATAATTCCTCCTTTTGTTATTCAGTTCTCATTGGAGATCCTCTGTCACCTGGGGGAAGATACGCTGATAAGCCTCTGCGTACTTGATATGTTTCTTCTCGGAGTTGCGTGCCGCCTGCACGCCGCGATTCAGCGCCACCCGGGTGTAGTACTCCCAGAGGTATTCTTGCGCTGCCAGCACCTCGAAGGCCTTCCGCTTCTTGTCCCAGACCGGCGTGATGTCGAGCAGCACCTGGGGCTTCCAGTTGCACTGCTCCGTCTGATGCGGCTCGAACAGGAAGACCGGAGGCGCACCGAGCACGGTTCCGCCCGGTTTGTGTCCGTGTGCCTGCGCCACGATCCGGGCCTCCTGGGCGACGTGCGCCGCCAGAGGATGATCGAAGTTGTAAGGATCTTCCAATGAATGGGTCAGGACGAACTCGGGCCGAAGGGATCGGTAGATGTCAACGAGCTGATCCAGGTGCGCAGCAGTGAAATGCATCGGATAGTCGCCGCAGTCGAGAAACTCTATCTCGCCGCCCAGCACTGCTGCGGCTTGCAAGCGCCTCCTCTCGGCGCAGTTCCTTTACCCGCTCCAGGGTCATGCCGCCTTCTTTCCAGAGCTTGGCCGACTCGCCCCGCTCTCCGAAAGAGAGGCAGACGATTTTTACCTTCCAGCCCGCGGCTGGCATAGAGGGCGATTGCCCCGCCCGCCCGCCAGACAAAATCCCCCGAGTGTGCGCTCACCACCAATGCCGTCTTAATCTGGTTTTCTGCCATGGTTATTCTCCTCCCTCATGCCTCGCTGTCATAGCAACAGCTCAAAATGTTTCCGCAGCACCGTCGCGCAAGTTGGCGATGTGGCGGCGCATCTGCGTTTCAGCCGCGTCCGCATCGTGCCGCTCTAAAGCAGAGAGGATCTTGCTGTGCTCGTCCAGGGAATCTTCTCCGCGCCCCTGCACCAGCATGGTCTTGATGTTGTACCGCTTGAGCTGATTCTTGATCGCCATCACCATCTCGACAGCCGGACGATTGGGACAGACCCGGTAGATGACGTCGTGAAATCGCCAGTTGTTCTGCGAGTACTGAATGAGATCGTGGGCCTTAAGAGCATTTCTTCATCTCAGACAGGATGGCGCGCATCTCCTTCAGTTCGGCGTTCGCGAGAAAGGGCACGCTCTGCCGGATCACGAAGCCTTCCAGCAATTCGCGGACTTCGAGGTATTGCATGACCTCTTCGATGGAGAACCAGCGGACCCTCGCGCGCTTGTTCTCTTCGATGACGACGAGGTTCTCGCTTTCCAGTTTCAGCAGTGCCTTCCTGATCGTGGCGCGGCTGACCCCCAGTTCCGCGGCGAGCGTCACCTCTGTCAGACTTTCGGATGGCCGGAACACGCCATCGAGTATGCGCTGCCGCAATGCTTGATGGACCTGGTTGGTCTGGTCCCGCATCACTTCTCCCGCCTCCCGCGGGCGGATTCATCTGCCTCTTCCAGCGTATCATAGTATCTGACGCCCAGTTTTGCGAGCACTTCCCGGAAACCGTAAAAATCGACACCGAGCTGCCCTTCTTCGATCTTCTGTGTGGTGCCCTGCTCCTTTTTTTCGCGGGCGAGAGATTTTTCAAGCGCTTGAGGGATATCCTGGCGCTTGACCACGACGACACCGTCGTCATCGGCGACGATGAGGTCGCCGGGTTCGACAAGCGCGCCGGCGCACACAGCCGGGGCATTGACCCAGCCGGCCTTGTTCTTGGTGGTGCCGGTACAGACGACCGACGCTGTCCAGACGGGAAAGCCGAGCTCACGGAGCTGCATGGTGTCCCGCACTCCCGCGTCCATGATCACCGCCTTGACTCCGCGTTTCATCAGGCTTTTGGCCAGCAGCTCGCCGATCATCCCGTGCTTGTTCGATTCGCCTTCGGTTGTCACGACCAGAATATCTCCCGGTTGGCAGCACTCGACGGCGGCATGGATCATGAGGTTGTCGCCGGCAGGACAGATTACCGTAACAGCGGGACCGCAGACTGCCACACCCTGTTGGATGGGCCTCATCGCTGTCGTTGAGAAGGCCGGTCTGGCCCTGCGCCTCATAGACGGTCGCGGTTCCGAGC
Organism: uncultured delta proteobacterium; assembly: GCA_963821605.1. GTDB lineage: Bacteria > Desulfobacterota > Syntrophorhabdia > Syntrophorhabdales > WCHB1-27 > JADGQN01. The sequence continues at coordinate 8,384 of CAWGEZ010000050.1, forward strand.
CGTGCGAATTCGCTGCATGTCTTCTCATCAGCAGCGGGAAATCGTTCTGACAATATATCGTTCCATCATATCAATGCACTCCCTGCGATGGTCTTACTTTTACTCTTGCATGGGCATGTGCTCCTTCGCAGATTGCTTATCCGATGAGAGAAGCCGGATTCTTGACGATCATGGTCCTGACGTCCGTCTCGGAAAAACCGTTCGCCAATAATTTTTCCCCGTAGAGTGCGAGGCCTTCGTCCGGGAAAACACCAGTAGCCTGTCCCAGGTCGGTCGCGAGGACTACCCGCTCTGCACCGATCGCTCGAATCTGCTCGATGGCCACCTCCCACGCGACCTTGCCCGTGGCAGGAGTGGTATAGCAGTGCTCGACGAAGGCGCCCTACTTGAGTAATTCCTTCTGCTCTTCGATGGTATAGAACGTGGAGGGAAAATCGACATGCGTAATGATGATACGCTCCACCTTGCGCTCCTTCGCTGCCTTCACAAGAGCGAACGCCTCTGCTTTTGAGATGTGACTGGTGGCGAGGATCATATTGAATCTGGCAATGATGTCGAGAACGCTAAAGACTTCGTCCTTCAATTTGCCGTCTTTCAAGATGCAGATGGTGGGTGAAACGATTCCCTCGGCCTTCATCTGCTCTTTGATCTGCGCCCAGTAGGGGAGTTTTTCGGACGGACTATGGGCAAGATGTGCCAGCTCGTGTTCGGAATCGACGGTAGGGAACCAGACCAGCTTGGCTCCCGACCGGCCTGCCATCTCTACTGCCATGGGATTGATGCCCCCAACCGAACTGTTTAACGTGATGGTGCCGATGGCATTGCAGCTCGGGAATATTTTTCGGATGGTTTCCGCACGTTCGGACGTGCAAAAATAGTGTGATTTGATGGCATAACCTTTCATTCCCGATGTGATGATCCGTTGAGCCATCTCAACGTCGTCCATCTTTCGGGCAGAACATCGGGTGCCGAATGCACGTGCAGATCATACGCGTCGCTTAATAGGGGATTCACTTTAGTGGCCTCCATAGTTGATGACATTAGTGTTGATCACTTTTACTGTCATTAATGATAGCAGATTATCAGCCTATGTCAAGTTTTTTTGAAAGCTTCCCGCACATGCCATAATGTTTTCAATTTTGTTTGGTGACCATCCATGCTACGATATTGCGCGTGACGTAAATCAGGAAGGAGGAAACATATGGGGATGTTAGACGGCAAAGTCTGTATCATTACCGGCGGGGCAGGCAGCGTCGGTCTCGCGAGTGCGTCGCTCTTTTTGCGGGAAGGCGCCAAAGTCATGCTGGTTGACAATAACCAGGAGTCATTGACCCGCGCAGCGGAGGGATTAAATGCCGCTTCCGATGTTATCGGCAGCGTAAAAGCGGATGTTTCCAACACGCAGGAGACGCAGAACTATATTAACCGGACTGTTGCCAGATGGGGCAAAATCGACGTCCTGTTCAGCAACGCGGGGATCAGCGGCATCACCAGGCCGATTATCGACTTTCCCGAGGACGTCTTCGACGCCGTCATGGCGGTTAACATCCGTGGCTCGTTCCTGGCGTGCAAATACGTGTTTGCCCCAGATGAATGACGGCGGCAGCATCATCATTACATCGAGCATCATGGGCGTGACTTCCAGCCCCAACGCCTGCGCTTACGTGACATCAAAGCATGCGCTCGTCGGGCTCATGCGCACGGTTGCAAAGGAAGTGGCGGTGCGCCGGATACGCGTAAATATTCTGGCGCCGGGCCCCATCGACAACGCATTCCAGACGGAGATCGAAAAACGGATCAGTGCGGTCACAGGACAGGATGGGACTGCAATGATCAACGCGCGCATTCCGCTGGGACGTCATGCCAGACCCGAGGAGATCGCCCGATCAGCGCTTTTCCTTGCTTCCGATCAGAGCAGCTTTTCGACGGGGAGTGTCTTTATGGCGGACGGCGGCATGAACGCCTAACGCCGGTTCGTCTTCACGCGCATGCCTTCGTTGCCTTCGCCCTGTCTCGCTGCGACGTACCTCCAGGTACGCCTCCGCTCGTTATGGCTCGCGCGCCTCGGCCTCCACGTGAATACGAACCGGCGTACGCATCGATCTTCAAGGGTATGCCTTCGTTGTCGCTGCGTCCTTACAGGATGCTCCCCTACTGAATGCTTCGCTACCGCCAAGGCTTGAGCGCCTCGGTCTGCACACGAATGCAGGCTGGTATTAAGTAGAATCGAAGCGGTGACTACCCCTTCTTGTCCGCTATCAGCACTCCCGCTACTGCGTAATCCTGCTTCGCCATCTCCTGGAGGATGATCCGCACGTCGTCCGGTTTCACGTTCAGGCTTTTTGCCACGGCGTCGGTCATGCTCGTGACGAGTGCTCTCTTCTGATCTACCGTTCTCCCTTCAATCATGTGCACCTGAATAATCGGCATAAGACCTCCTTCTTCTGTTGTAGTGATTTTATCTATCGTACATTTACGTCCTTGGAACAAGGGCGAAAGCCCTGATCGGAGAAGCGCTCGCATCTCTCATGAGTAATGGTGCGCAAACAAAAGTAAACATCCGGTCTTGAGGCAGCTTGTCGAGGTTGGTCAGATTTTCTATGTGGTAACACGGTCTCTTTCGCATGAGCATGTGTGTTGCCCGATCCTTGGCGTGGTCGACCGTCGAAGCATCGACACCGAAGATCGGGATGCCCTGGTCGAGCATCCACTCCACTGCATCTGTCCTGATCTCCAGATAGTGGCCCCAATATGCATCGGTCCCGTAATATTCCGCTGCATCTGTGCGAAAGAGGATGTACTTCAGGTCTTTAGGATTGATATGAAGACGCTCCAGGCCTTTCTTCACGTCGTCTGCTGTTACGGACTCTCCCGGCTTTCTATCGGAGTAGTCCTGCATGACGGCGTTTCCCGCCAAGAGCTCAATGGGCATCTGATCGATACCTGTTCCCGCGGGGTTGAAGTGAAGCGGAGCATCGATGTGGGTGCCCGCATGATCACCCATCACCAGGATGTTTGACTGATGGGAGGTGCCGTTCGGCTTTATCGAATCCTTGTGTGCCGTGTAGACACCCAGATAGGTCTTCAGGATGGCGGGAAACACGGGCATATTGGTGTGAATGGGCCTGGAAAGGTCGATGATATCGTGTTTATCAAGCATACTCTCTGGGCTCCTTTTCGGTAGGTTCAGGTCTACGACCTGCTACTGCAGTCTCCTGCACGTTACAAATAGACTTTATCCTTGAGCCAGGCAACATACGCGCTCATGCCTTTCTCGATGTCGTACTCGGGCTCAAAACCGAGCTCTTCCCTGATGCGGGTTGTATCGAGACAGGCATTGATATCGAGCACTGATTTGGTTGCCGTGATCTCTCCGAGATTTCTGCCCAGGGATAATTGTTGCTCCGGGAGAGACCTTTTGTACCGCATCCCTGATCTCGCCGAAGGTAGTCAGTTTTCCCATGCCGAGATTGTAGATACGGTGCTTCAGTTCTTTCCTGGTATGGAGCATTATCACACCGCGCGCGCAGTCTTTCACGTAGATATTGTCGTGGCCTTCAGCCTCGTCGATGTGGGTCAGTTCGCACAGCGCTCCATCGACTGCGGACTGGGCTATCCGGTGCATAGGGCTTCTCACGCCCGTGAACAGGGGCCCGTAAATTCTGCTCGCCCTTATCAGAACAACGTCCAGGCCTGTTTTTGCAGCGTAGAGCATGGCAAGGTTCTCTTCTGCCCTCTTGGTTCCGGGTACGTAACGGTCCGATTCCACGGAGAGCAACTGCTCCTCTTTCAAAGGCTCCTTCTGTTTTATACCCTGATAGACCGCTTCCGTACTGATCGCGCTCACCCTTCCCATGCCGGCTCGGACGGATGCTTCCAGAATATTGATCGTTCCCAGGACATTGACCCTCATGGCGTCATAGAGAGTGCCTTTCGCTTCATACGAGGAAGCCGCATGGATGATACTTTTTACCCCGTGGTTCTTGATCGTCTTCTCGACCTCTTCCAAATTTGTAATGTCCAGGGGGCTCATAAAAAGGCTCTTATCCCGATACTGCTCAAGAAAAGGGGCCAGTTCTTTCTGCCTGTGGACCGTGAGCAAAACTTCCTGCCCGTGCTCACAGAGGAGCTTTGCCATGGAACTGCCCAGAAAACCCATACCGCCCGTGATCATAATCATCAGCACCCTCAGAGACGACACAAGAACGTTTGTCTCGTTTGTTTCACTAGGAAGTCGCCCGTGCCCCGTGACCCTTGCCCCATGACCCCTGTAGTCAGACCGTGAGCAGATCGTCGCCGGTCTTGTGCAACCGCTCGTATCCCTCTTTCGTGGCGAGGTAGGTCTCGCCCCAGAATATCAGATTCTTGTCATCGGCCGTCTTTACCATGGGATGAACGATGGCTGCGAACCCGGGGACGAACAGCCGCTCGTTGTCCAGACTGACCCGTTCTTCCACCAGGTCGATGCCGCAGACATGACCGAAGGGTGCCCTTGGGACGAAACCGGTCTGCGCGATATACGCCTGCATCGCGAGGGCTACATCCTTCACCTTATTTCCGGGTTTGAATTCTTCGAGGCCTCTCCTGATGGCATCCCTGGCGACTGTTTGAATTTGTTCGAGTTCATCATTCCGTTGTCCGACGTTGACCATCCGTACAAGCTGGGTCCAGTATCCCTGATAGCGGGGGGTGATCTCCAGGACGATGCTCTCCCCCTCCTGGATCCGCCTTTCCGATGGGGTAACGGGAAGGGGCAGGGATCGCTCATCGCTGAAGGAGAACTTTCCGGAGCCGATCAGTGTAAAATGTTCGTCCGTCCCCTGTCTGCGGGAAACGTGCTCGATCTCAGCGACAATTTCGTATTCGCTGACCCCCGGGCGGATCATCTTCAGGGCGGCCTCAAATCCTGCATCAGCCAGGGCTGCCCCCTTGCGGTAGATCTCTATTTCTTCATCGCTGTGCTGGAAACGGATCTCCATAATATCGTCGTGCACATCCAGCAGCTGTGCTTTGGCAAGCTCGGTGCGCAGGTATATGTACCAGGTTGCAGACAGCATCTCGAAGTTGACTCCTATCCTGCCTTTGGAGGCCCCTTTTGCCTTTATCAACTCGACCGTATCAGCAATAAAGTTGGTGCTCACCCGGACGTCGTCAATCAGGGATCGTTCCATGGAAGCCCGCCGAGAGAAATCGGAATAGTTGAAAAGTACCGGTCCCGAGCCGGGAAAGACCACTGCCACCTGCCGCTGAAAGAAGATGTGGTTGTTCGTGTAGTACCTGAAGTCCCCGTGGTAGCTGTGGCCTACGGTCATGTTGCCGATCAGCACGAGTGCCTGAAGATCCTTTTCCTTCATGAGTTTCTGAATGGCCTCGTGTCTTCGCTTTTTTTCCGCTTCTGTAAATCCCATGAGTAGTCTCTCCTTTAGCCTGCTTGAGCCCGCGCCGGCTTTACTTCTTTTCCTGTAAGCGTGGTATCTTGTTTTCCGCGAAGAGTTTTTCGAGCCTCGCGTTGCTTTCTTCCAGGTATTTTTTCAAATCTGCTGCGTTCCTGTATGCGACCTCAATCTCCAATTTTCCCAGCAGATCGATGAATTTCGGATCATCCATGGCCTTGTGCAATGAGTTGTCCAGCTTTCCTACGACGGCTTCGGGCGTTCCTTTCGGTGCAACAAACATGAAATATGCACCGGTCGTGAAGTCATAGCCCAGCTCGCGCAGCGTAGGCACATCGGGAAATGCCTTCATCCGTTTCTCACCCTGAGCAGCAAGCAAGCGAAGCTTCCCTTCCTTCACGTGGGGCATCCATTCGGTGCTCCCTGATTCGGCAGTGATGTGGCCTCCTAACAGGGCTATCATCGCGGGATTGGCCCCTTGATAGGGCACGTGCGTCCATTGGATTCCCTCTTGCCGGCCGATAAACTCCATTGCCAGATGCATGGGGGAACCTGTTCCTCCCGTGCCGTACGTGACCTTCTTCGGATTCTGTCTCGCATATTCGACCAGCTCCTTCAGCGTGCGCCAGGGCGAGTCGGACCTGACTACTATGGCGTTCGGTGAAAATCCGTAATGCATGACCGGGACGAAATCATCTAACTTGTAGGTCACCGTCTGCACGTGGGGAACGAAGACCAACCCTGCGTGACTGCACACTCCCAGATGATAACCGTCCGGCTTCTGCTTCGCGATCAGCGCCAAGGCCCACGGCCCCGCCGGCGCCACCGACATTTGAAATCGCAAGCTGCTGGCCGAGGAGCTTCTCAGCCGGACCTGCGAGCACACGGGCAGTGGTGTCCATAGTACCGCCGGCCGCGTAGACAACGGTCACATTAACAGACCTCGTCGGATATTCTTGCGCCGTTGAAAGGCCGCACATCACTAGCAGGAAGGCTCCCGCCACGAGCATTACATTTCTTAATTTGACTGCAGCCCGGCCCGTTGAATGATTTATCGGACGCTCCATCGCACGATCCATTGACGACCCCCCCTCCAAGTTGTATCCCTGCGTGCATTCCTTGCATTGCACGTTCGTTGACGCCATGCATCCCTCGCGCCAAATGACCCCATATGATCTGAAAGTGCCTTGTGAATGTCAAGAAAAAAGAGAGCAAAACATTCGGGGTCAGGCCTTGCCAATACTAGATCGGCAGACGAAAAAGCTTTCTCGCGTTCTCCTCATATATTTTGGTCTTGTCCTCGTCGCTGATGGCCATCTCTTCTATCGCGTTGATCGTCTGCCTGTAATTCCTGTTACCGAATTCCATGTCACCGAGCGGCATATCAATCCCGAAGAGCAGATGATCTGCACCGAAGAAGGCGTGGCCGCACATAAGTGCGGGGGTGTTCCCGTAAAGCGCTGTGTCGGCATAGAACATTTTGTAGTAGTCGATGGGAGCTTTGGTCAGTCCCTGAAAATATTTCTGTCCCCAGCGCATCTCCCCCAGATCCTGAAACTGTCGTATCCTTTCCGCGAGGTAGGGAACCATGCCGCCGCAATGATGCGTGACAAACTTTACGTTGGGGTATTTCTCCAGTATACCGCTGAATATCAAACGGGTCATGGCTGCGGTGGTCTCATAGACCCAGCCGAACGTGTTGTAGATCCTGTACTTTGACTCGCTTTCGGTCCTGTAATCCGCGTAGTCGGGATTCCTCATCGGGTGAATGAGCAGGGGCAGGTTATAGTGAGACATCTTCTCGTAAAGCGGCAAGAACTCAGGCGAGTCGAGAGGCTTATCGTTGACAGGGGTGTAGATAAGGACGCCCCTCAACCTGAGGTCTGTAAGGGCCCTGTCCGCCTCCTTCAGTGCGGCATCCATGTCGTTCATGGGCAAGCAGGCGACGCCCGCGGGGAATCTCGCCGGGTATTTGGTAACCAGTTCGGCCATCTCATCGTTTAAGGCTTTTGCCAGATCAACCGACTTTGTCGGCGCCGCAAGTTCGACCGAGGGCCAGGACGGCGTAATCACCTGCACCAGGCCTTCGTACTTGTCCATTATCCGGAACCTCGCCTCCATGTCATAGAGGGGCGGAAAGGTATCGATCATGTAAGCGCACTCTTTAGGCGCTGCTTTTCGAAGCAGTTCCCGGTACTTTGGGGGCGCAATGTGGGAAAATCCGTCGATCATTAAAGGGTACAACTTCTTCATCTGTTTCCTCCTTCATTCAGTTTGTAGCCTGCCGCTATAGCTGCAGGATCCAGTCCGGACATCCTCTTATTTTACACGGGAAGAGCAGAGTAAATCCACCGTAAAGGTGTCCATCGGCCCCGCGTCTCCCTTCGCCCGGCAACCTGCGCCCCTGGCCCACAGGGCACGTGCATCAATCTATGGCCCGCTATGGCCCGGCAAAAATTGCGTGTGCTTCGATGAGATTCTGTGCTAACGTTACAGGCATGAGAAGGGCCCTGATCCGGCATGAGTGCTGACGCGCGCCTTGCTTCTTGATACATCACGCGGCCCCTCCGGTGCGGACGACCGGTATGGTTACGTGATCGTGGCGAGCGGCTTTGTATCGATGTGTGTCATGTGGACGGCGTTCTACAGTTTCGGCATTTTTTTTAAGCCGGTTCTCAACGAGTTTGGCTGGACGAGGGCAATGACGGCAGGAGCCTTCTCCCTCTGTTCCGTCATCCAGGGACTTCTTGCAATAGCGATGGGAGGGCTGACCGACCGGTTCGGCCCCCGTGTTGTCATGACACTCTGCGGCCTTTTTCTGGCCGCGGGCTATCTCCTGATGTCACAGCTCAGCTCTTTGTGGCAGCTCTACCTTTTTTTCTCGGTCATTCTGGGCATCGGGATGGGCGGCTCTTTTGCGCCGCTTCTGACCCTGACGGCCCGATGGTTCGTTAAGAGCAGGGGGATGATGACGGGCCTTGTTGTTTCCGGGACAGGGGTGGGAGCACTCGTGGGTCCTCCGCTGGCAGGAATCCTTATCTCCCATTACGGATGGCGCGCATCTTATGCTGCTCTCGGCGCTGTTGTCCTTGTTGTTATGGTTTTTTGCGCGCAACTGTTGAAGTCTGCTCCGGGTCAGATAAGAAGAGGCGGACCCGGCAAAGACCCACAAGAAGAGGAGCAGGCCATGCGTCAGGAAGGGGTTGCTTTCCGCGACGCGATACGGTCCGGGAAGTTCTGGAAGGTTTTCTGCGATGATTTTTTGTCTCGGATTTTGTATTTTCGCCATCATGGTCCATATCGCGGCCCACGTTACAGACCTCGGCTTTGCGCAAGGGACGGCCGCGAACATCATGGCGATTATCGGGGCGGTCTGCATCGCAGGCAGGGTTCTGTTTGGCAAAGCCCTTGACAGGATCGGGAGTCAACGGGGCTTTGTCATCGGCTTTGCTGTGTTGGGGCTCTCACTCTTCCTCGTTGTATTGGCCGGTACGCTGAGTATGCTCTATCTCTTTGCCGTACTTTTTGGCTTTGCCTTCGGGGCGTGTGTGACGTGCGAATCGCCCCTGGTGGCGGACCTCTTCGGGCTCCGCTCCCATGGACTCCTTCTGGGGATCGCGGCATGCGGTTTCACCTTCGGCGGCGGGGTGGGGCCTTTTGTGACGGGATATATATTCGACCACGCCGGCAAATACCAGGCCGCTTTTTTACTCTGCGGCGTTGTCAGCTGCGCGGGCCTCCTGCTCGCACGGGTCCTCAAGCAACCGGAGCCGCGCGGGGACAACCCGCGCTGAATGGCGCCCGACGTCGAAAGTCTCTGCTGCGACCGGACAATTTTCCGGCAGTCGGGTTTGTAATTGGTTGCAAGGATATGCTATTTTTCACGTCTGGGGAAAACAAACGCTTCTATGGAGGATACGGATGAAAAAGATCATCATCGCACTATTCGCAATCTCGGCCCTTACCCTTGCTGGGTGCGGGGACAAACCAAACGCCCAGCCCGCAAGTGCTACTGGGGATAGCATGGCAGGGCGCCAGATGCAGCCCAGTGCAGCTCACGGCGAAACAGGCCAAACGGGACCCGCAGCCAACCCCCACGCCGGTATGAAGCCGCAGGAAATCCCGATGGCACCGGACCATAAGGGCAAGGTCGTATCAACGATGAACGCCGCCGGCTACACGTACATCGAGGTGGAAGAAAAAGGGAAGAAGCTCTGGATTGCAGTCATAGAAACTAAAGTCAAACCCGGAGACGAGGTTGAGTTCCCGGACTCTCCGCCTCTGGAGAATTTTCAGAGCAAGACCCTCAACCGGACCTTCGACAAGATTATTCTCTCTCCCGCTTTACGCATAAACGGGGAGCCGGCGCAGGCAGGGGCGCATCCAAAGACAAAGTGATAGTGCGATTCGGTCAGGTTCTGGATATAGGATACAACAAGGAGCATGACGATGGCTGACCTATTGGTGGACGAAAGGGATCAACGGCTCATCCTCTTCGAGCAGTTTGAGATTGACAAGTTCTCAGAGTCGGAACTTTACGCTGAGTTCGACGCAGAAACGTATAAGCAGGTCCTGAGCCAGGCCAAAAAGCTTGCGACAACCGTGATGATGCCGACGAATGCCGAGGGCGACACGGATGGGTGCCTTCTTAAAGATGGCAAAGTAAGCGTACCCAAATCGTTCCATGATCTCTGGCGCAAGTGGAATGATGGAGGATGGCGGGGACTTGACCTTCCGCAGGAAATGGGCGGGCTTGGCATGCCCATGGTAGTCGGTATGGCCGCAAATGAATATTTTGAGGCCGGCAATCTGGCGTTTCAAACACTGGCCGCTATGACGCGGGGCGCAGCCCTGCTGATAGCTACGCACGGCACAGCGGACCAGAGAAAGAAATATATGGAGAAGATTCTCGCCGGTACATGGACCGGGACGATGGTTCTGACGGAAGCAGACGCAGGGAGCGATCTGGCTGCCACCAAGACCAGGGCGGAGCGTAATCAGGACGGAACCTACTCCATTGCCGGGAGCAAGATGTTGATCACCGGAGGCGACACCGATCTGACCGAGAATATCATTCATCTTGTCCTGGCAAGGGTTAAAGGCGCTCCGGCAGGGACCCAGGGCCTATCCCTGTTCCTCGTTCCGAAGATCAAGGTCAATCCTGACGGCTCCTTGGGAGAGCCAAACGACGTGAAGACCATTGCAATCGAAAAGAAGATGGGCATCAAGGGTTCTCCCACCTGCCATTTGAATTTTGGTGAAGAGGGGAATTGCATAGGTGAACTCGTGAGTAAAGAGAATCAGGGTTTACCGATCTTTTTTACGATGATGAATGAGTCGCGGTTGATTGCGGCGCGTCATGGAGCTGCAGTAGCCAGCACAGCCTACCTCCATGCGCTGGCCTATGCCAGGGAGCGGCTCCAGGGAACCCAGATCGGGGCCCCAAAGGATTCGGGCCAGGTGCCGATCATCAAACATCCGGACGTCCGTCGCATGCTGCTTCAGATGAAAGCGTATACCGAGGGCGTACGCGTTCTCATATTGTATGCCTCGTATTGCATAGATCGGGAGAGAATGTCTCGCAGCAAGGAAGAGAGACAGGAGTGGGAGAGGCGGACCGCTTTTCTCACGCCGGTTGCAAAGGCCTATGGATCGGACATGAGTTTTCGGGTAACCGAAACAGCCATGCAGGTATACGGCGGTTATGGATACATGAAGGATTACCCCATCGAGCAATTCTTAAGAGATGAGAAAGTTCACTCGATCTTTGAGGGCACGAACGGGATCCAGGCCTTGACCTTGACAGGCCGCAATCTGGGCCAGGATAGCGAGACTCTGTTCAAGGGACACCTCGAAGATATTGATAAATTCTGCAGGAGCAACAAGAACCACCCGACGCTGGCTGGATACATTGAGATCCTGGAGACGGCCAAAAATGCGCTCTCTGACGCGTCGAAGTTTCTTGTCACAATCCATAAGAAGGATTTCCCTGGTCTCGCCCTTTACGCCACCCAATACCTGGAGCTTTTTGGCGACGTAACCGTCGGCTGGCTGCTTCTCTGGCAGGCGGTCATTGCCCGGGACCGGCTGACAAGACTGGCCAAAGAAAGCGGGATTGAGCCCGATGCGGCCGGGCTGGAAAAGCTTGTGGCTGAAGATTCGGCTGCGGCCTTTTACAGCGGCAAGCTGGCCTCTGCCCGGTATTTTGCAAGTACTCTGTTGAGCCAGGCGACTGCCAAGGCCCAGGCAATAATGAGGATGGACAAGGCGGCCCTGGAAATCGCAGAAAACGCATTCTAAGTGATACTCGCTGTGTTAGGACTCTAAAAACGGCAGGTCGGGCCGTGGGCCGCTCGCACCGTTTTCTCCGCTCTCTGGCGCTCCAGCTCTGACCCGTCGGACATTTCGTCTCGCTCGATGCTTTTTGAGTGCGAAGCACTCACGTACCGTTGGTCATTGTGGCAGCTCGCAAACCAGCATTGTTCCAATATGTCATATCTCGGAGTCCGACGCATCGTGCCGCAGCGCGGCACCGCTCGTCTTCATTTACGGGTCCCCAGAGCTTCCGCGATGTTCGCTCCGAAAAGGTCCTCCCGGCCCCCGGACTACACAAATCACAACAGCAAACTTATACGGTAGAGTGAATTTGCGGCTATGGCTTCACAGATCGAATAGCTGCCAAGACAGCTCGCTGGCCGGGAGCACCTTTCCTGAGCGCAGCATTGCTGGAGTCTCTCGGGTACCCGCCTTATGGACGGGGGAGCGGTGCGCCGTGTGAAGGCGCACGCCGAGGACTGTCTGAGCGCTAAGTCCGCCACCGTGGCGGAACGTGCGCGAGTTCCGCAGGGGAGTGGAGGGAGGACTTAGCGCGGGTGAGAGACGGAGGCACCGGCAAGGGAGGGAAAGGTGCTTCCGGCCAGCCATGCAAGAATATTGATGTGCGTGTCTGCATCTTTAGATGGCAGCTGACGGGATAGCGTATGCTTTATTGGGTCGGGCTGACAAGCGGTTCTTTTTTGTAGAAAACGTTGCCTGGTTGTCCTATGCTAGCGTTAAGAAATCACGGAAAATTCTGGACGTCACAATGAGGATTACGAAAGGGAGAGATGTATGAGGATCGACGAGGTGAGACTTATCTACTTTTCGCCTACGCGAACAACAAAGAGCGCTCTGATGGCCATTGCGGAAGGACTCGGTGCTGGCAGAGTCGAACACCTTGATCTGACCCCGGCTGGGGCTGAATCGCAAGAGATCGAGGGAGATTCGCGATGAACTGGTAATCATAGGCATCTCCTGTATATAGCGGGCGGGTTTCTCTTAGTGCAGCCAAGAGGTTGCAACGGTTGAAGGCCAAAGACACTGCTGCAGTTATAGTTGCCGTCTATGGTAACCGAGCCTATGAAGATGCACTGCTGGAGCTGAAGAACATTGTTGCGGGAGCGGGGTTCACGCCTGTTGCCGCTGCCGCTTTTGTGGGTGAGCATTCGTTTGCTACCGAGACAAGGCCAATTGCCAATGGACGGCCCGACGCGCAGGACCTGAGAAAAGCGAAAGCGTTTGGAGAGGCGGTCCGGGAGAAAATGGAGCGTATGGGCGCGCATACCGAGCCGTGTTCATTGGCGGTCCCTGGAAACTTTCCGTATAAGGAGCGAGCAAAGCCGTCAAAGGTAACGCCGGTAACACGGAAAGGAGTCTGTACAGTCTGCGGAAAGTGCGTCGCGTTCTGCCCTACGGCGGCGATCACGATCGAAGATGACAGTGTGGTGAGCGATGGGAATATATGCATTCTATGCTGTGCGTGTGTCAAAGATTGTCCGGAAGGAGCGAGAGTTGTCGAGGATCCGGCTGCAAGGGAGCGGACGGAAAAGTTGAGCACGAACTGTAAAGAGCGGAAGGAGCCGGAGGTGTACCTATAATGCTTGGCCGTAAATCTGTAATTGTGGCCTGCTTTTGGATCAGATCATCGCTGGCCCGCTGGAAGAGGAGGAGACCATGAAGATCGTACCCGGAGAGTTGACCAAAATGGAGTCTCACGAGCTGATGATGAGCGCGATTGTCCCGCGTCCCATCGCGTTCGTATCGACTATCGGTGAGAACGGTGTATTTAACCTTGCCCCGTACAGCAGCTTCGCCCCGGTCGGCACCAGTCCCGCATTTGTCTGCTTTCACACCGGACTGAAAAGAGACGGGCAGAAGAAGGACACGCTGCTGAACATCCAGTTTTCGAAAGACTTCGTGATCAATGTGGTGACGGAAGAGTTGGCAGGAGCGATGAACCGGACCGCCGCCGACTTCCCGGCCGATGTCGATGAGTTCAAAGAGGCGGGCTTGACGCCGGTGCCGTGCGACCTCGTGAAGGCGCCGAGGCTGGCGGAATCGCCGGTCAATCTGGAATGCAAATTGTTTCAGATCCTGGAACTACCGCCGTCTCCCGCTGCCGGCCATCTGATCATCGGCCAGGTCGTGCTTGTCCACGCGTCGGATGATCTCTGGACAGGCAAGGATATCGATATTACCAAACTGCGGGCCATCGGGCGCCTTGGTGGACAGCTCTACTGTAAGGTGAGTGATATATTCGAGATGAAGCGGCCATAGCGATTCGATTCAAGCGGAGACCTTCAGTTGGCGCTGCGTAGCCTATCCGTACCGACGTACTTGAAGTACGTCGTGAGTCGGCTCGGCGCAGCCGCAACGAGGTATACACTTGAAGGCAAATCGGAACCCGTCGCTCTTATCGATCACATTCCCAGGCGGTCGCTCTCCGCCTTCATCGCCTCAAGACAGATTGAGACGAACTCCCGTAGCGGTATACCGATCTTCTCACATTCCAGGATGTTTTCGTACTCGGGCTTGGTCCTGAATCCCGCCGAGTGAAGTCTTTCCATCACTGCATCTACGGTAACGCCATGGAGCATTTTGTCGGGGAGCGCCCTGGCAATGGAGATGATGACAAACGTAAGGCGGTCACCCGCGGCGAGAGCGCGCTGGAACTCGTTGGTCCGCTCCCTGCCGTGCCACGATTCATTATGCATGAGGACGGCATCGATTATTTCGTCATCGAGGTCCAGCCCTGCCAGTATGGCGCCTGCCTTACTGCCGTGAAGCGTGAAGTCGCGCTCGACCAGCTCTATGTCGATGTCGTGGAGCAATCCCGCGAGCCCCCATCGTTCCTCGTCCCTGCCGAGCCTTTGCGCCAGCGCCCGCATAACTGCTTCCACGGCAAGGACGTGCCGCGTCAGTCTCCGGTCGGTGATGTATTGCTCGACAATTGCGAGGGCTTCTTCTCTTGAAACGGCCATGTTCCTCCTGGATTGGTTACGAAAAGCAAATATTTTCAGTTCCGGTTCACCTTTCTGTTGTCATTTCTTTTTCTCTCTCCAGCGCCGCCCTTACGTCATTGGTCTCTTCGAAATAGACCAGTTTGTTGAGGTTATATTTTTGCGTGAATCCTACCACGAGTTTCTGTTTATGTTCGTAAAGCCGCCGTTCAAGATTGCCGGTCACGCCGACGTACATTACTTTGTTGTTCCAGTTGGTAAGCAGGTACACGTAATAGGTCCGTGATAAGGTCATGACTCAAGATTTCTCACTTCGTTCGAAATGACAATCGGACTGCGACCTTGTGCCGTCTGCCCTGGTACGCCGAACCATTGTCACAGCCATCTAACCTGAGCCGGTCGTCGCTCAATCCATCGCGAAAACTGTATTGCAGGATATCCGAGGGCCAGCCCGCCATACACTTTCTGTTTCTTCGGCAGTTCTATAAGGCGCGGTATTGCCATTGTCATGGCTGCAGGCGGTCACAACATACCCCGTGTAAAAACTTCCGAGACCGAGAGAAGAGGCGAGCATAGTGGCATTGTGAAGGGCGAGGGTAGCATTCACATCGGCCGAACGCATTGTTTTATCCGCGTGAAAGAATAGAAGGACCGGGGCTCCGAAGAGAACGAGATCAACATTCTGGCGCATCTTCTCTGCCATGAGATCGAGCTGGTTGATCCATTGCAGGACCTGTTCAATATCCGTTTCCCCGCGGAGGGTATAAAGCTTCCTCCAGAGAGGGTTCTTGAGCCTCTTCGCCACCTTGCCGAGCCATTCCGCGGTGCTGGAGGCTATGGCGATGGAGCAGGGGCTTATCCTGTACCACCGTGAACTGTGTGGTCTGGGAATTCTTGAGGCTGGGAGCGAAACGGGCACCATCGATCACTTTCTCGATGATCTCCTTTTCGACGGGCCGCTCCTGAAAGGTCCGTATGGAACGCCTTGCCACAATCATCTCCCGCATCTGCTCATACGAAGGTATGAGAGCGGTCCGCACGGGGTGCACGATCTCCGGCGGGCAGTCGGCCTGGCTGATCGCCCCGGAGGGACATACCAGTACGCAGTGACCGCACGAATTACACGACGCCTCGTGGGCGACTAAAGGAACTGATCCCTTCGCCTCCTGCGAGAAGACCTTCTGGCAGATGCGGACGCAAAGGCCATCTCTTTTGCAGCGTTCCTGGTCAATGGTCACAATCGACATGTTCCCTCTCTTTCGCTAATCTGAACCTGATTCCATTCGAATGTTCTGCAACTGAGAGAACTGCATCAAGGTTTCCTCTAAACCGTTCCCAATTATAGAGTGGTCAGCACAAGCTCATGTTGGTTAAGCTCTTCATAAAGAGCGTTGAGCTGCTCCTGGCTCTGGGCGATGAAGGTCGCTGTTATGGACATGTACTTATCTCCCGAGCTGACCCGGGTGAAGTACGTTACTTCAGCGCTCTCACCAATATGCTTCTCAATGATCGCGCGGACCATTGCGTGGAACGTATTCGTGTTTTGCCCCAAAACCTTGAGCGGGTAGGAGCAGGGAAACTGAAGGAGGCTGCGTTGCTCTTTCACGGTTACATTATACTCCCCAATTCACACCCGCGCTCGTGAGTGACGCTCCTGAAACATCAACCACCGCGGCGCCACCGTCGAGCAAGAGCACCGATGCCGTCATAAACGATGAATCATCGCTCGCCAGGTACACGCAGACGCCCGAGATTTCGTCGGGAGTTGCGACCCGGCGCAGGGGCACGTTTGATGATATGCAGGCGAAGACCCCATCCACGTCCGTATGGAGCACTTCTGAGAGCGGACTGAGCGCCTCCTCCAACATCTTCGTCCTGGTAGCTCCCGGGCAGACGGCATTGCATCGAATCTTCATGGGCCCGTAATCTAACGCAGCCTGCTGTGTCAGCATGATGAGGCCTGCTTTTGACGTGCAATATGGCGCCATGCCCGGCAGGCAGCGCAGGCCACCGAGGGAGGATACGTTTATTATAGAACCGCCACCGCCTTTGATCATGTGCGGTATCGATGCCTTCATAACGAGGAAAGGACCGGTCAAGTTTACGTCGATAACCTGTCGCCAGACCTCGGGATCGATATCGGCGACGGTTCCGCCCGGATCGATGCCTGCATTATTCACCAGCACGTCAAGCCTGCCCCCGAATTTCAGGGTCGTATCCACCATGCGCAGGGCGTCTTCGTACTTCGTCACGTCTCCTGAGCAGGTCGTCACCATGCCTGCGGGCAGTGATTTTGCCACCTTGTCAAGCATCTCCTGACGCCGGCCGGTGATACATACCTTCGCGCCTTCAGCTATATACCGCTCTGCGATCGCAGTACCAATACCCGTGCCTCCTCCGGTAATGAGTGCTACCTTTCCCTTCAGTCTCATCTTTCGCCTCCTTGTCCCGAGTTGCCGTATATGGTTTCTCTAGTTTCTGTTAGTTTATCTGGTTTCTCTGGACGCTACCCCGTGACCCTGCGACCTCGTTGACTCTCACTGCTTTAAAGTCCCAAATACGCTTTCCTCACATGATCATTTTCGATGAGATTGCAGCACGGCCCTTCCAGGGTCAGTCGCCCGTTTTCCAGCACGCATGCGCGATCCGCCAGCTCAAGCGCCTGTTTCACGTTCTGTTCGATCAGCAGGACGGTGATCCCTTGTCCCGGCAAGGACTTTATGACCCTGAATATCTCTGCTACCGCCTTTGGCGCGAGGCCATAGGATGGCTCATCAAACATGCAGAGCTTAGGCTTTGACATGAGGCCCCGTCCTATTGCTACCATCTGCTTCTCGCCGCCGCTGAGGGTGCTTACGATCTGGCTGGTTCGCTCTTTCAACCTGGGGAATATCTGATAGACCTGCTCGAAGGTCTCTCTTCTGTGCTTCCAGGCGTTCGTCTGGTAAGCGCCCATTTCAAGGTTCTCTCTCACGGTCATATCAGGGAAGAGCCTTCCGCCCTGGGGAACCTGCGTGATGCCCAGCTCCACAATTGATGCGGCTGCCTGTTTCTCTATCCGCCTGCCGCAGAATTCGACACTGCCTGACGCGGGACGTACTATGCTTGATATGGTATTGAGTAGCGTTGTCTTGCCTGCTCCGTTTGCTCCTACCAGGGCAACGATCTCCCCCTCTCTGACTTCGAAGCTGACATCCCAGAGGGCCTGGATCTTTCCATAAAAAGTACGTATCTCTTTCACTGACAGCATGCCGCTATTCTCCCAGATAAACCTCTATGACTGTCTTGTTCCTGGCGATCTCCTCGGGCGTGCCTTCTGCGATCTTTTCGCCGTGGTGGAGGACGACTATTCTGTCACATATACTCATGATCGCCTTCATAACGTGCTCGATCATAACAACGGTTACCCCTTTATCGCGGATCTTCTTCACCAGCTCCATGGCCTGAGCTATCTCGGTGGGCGTCAAACCCGCCATCAGTTCATCGAGCAGCAAGAGGTCCGGATCAGTGGCCAGGGCCCTGGCGACCTCGAGTCTCTTCTGGTTGGCCAGTATCAGATCTGTAGCCCGTAAATCCTTTAATTGCGACAGTTCTACAAACTCCAGAATCTCCGCAGTCTCCTTCCTGCCAATGCCGGCGGTCGTGGAATGACTCCTTCCGAACAGGTGACCAAGGAGTACGTTGTTGAAAACGGACATCCTGGAAAAGATCTTGACCGACTGAAAGGTCCTTGCAATTCCCATCCTGGAAATCTGATGGGGCTTCAAGCCGGCAAGATCAGTGCCCTTGAATCGTATCGTACCGGAATCGGGCTTCAGAGCGCCGGATAGCAGGTTGAACAGGGTCGTCTTGCCAGCCCCGTTGGGACCTATCAGTCCGAGTATTTCACCCTGGCGCACCTCGAGATCGACGGCCGTTGTGGCTGCCAGGCCTCCGAAATGTTTGTTCAAGCCCTTTGCTTCCAGTATCGTCACGTTTTCTCCGCGGGCCGGATAGTTCTCTTTCTTCGCAACTTTTCTATCATCGGGGGCTCGCGTCGCCCCCTCCTCCGGCAGAGCCGGAAGGAGCCTCCCCCTCTTGCTCGCCGTGCTCGCTAGATAGATTTCTGCGGCCTCGCAAGCAGAAATCTATCATCCCTTCCAGGCCACGCGGCATGAACAGGATGACGGCCATCATGGTCAAACCGAAAATGAGCATGTAGTAATAAGGGAACTTGGTTGTCAGCACTTCCTCGAGAAGAGCAAACAGGGTCGCACCGGCGATCGGCGCATATAGGTGTCCCACGCCTCCAAATATCGCCATGAGAACAGGCATGAAAGAATACTGCACATTGAAGGCGGATGTGGCATCGATGTAAGACCAGCGCATGCACATGGTTGCGCCGGCGAGCCCCATGAAAAAGGCGCTGACGGCAAAGGTCACGGTCTTCACCCTGTTGACGTTTATGCCGGTGTGGGCTGCTGCCTCCTCGGACTCGCCTATGCTCTGCAGAGCCAGACCGAACCTGGAGCGTCCGATGAGATAGGAGGTGATCAGGACCGCCAGGAAGATGGTTGCCATGGCGTAGAAAATGGTGTTCGTATCCTCCGAAACGATCAGCCTCCCCACGGTACCCGTGATATTGACTTCATACCAGTGGACGACATTGCGGACCAGCTCGACAAGGCCAAAGGTGAACATGGTAAAATACATGCCCCTCAGTCTGAGTGTCAATGAGCCGACCAGGTAAGCGAGGCAGAAACTGGCAGCGCCGCCTATGAGGATCACGATCGGCAGGGGAAGGTCGGAACTGAATATGGCCGAAGCATAGACACCGACTCCGAAAAAGGCCGCGGGTGCGAGTGATATGTAGCCCGTGGGTCCTGAAAAGATCACCCAGCTCAGGGTCATGACCACGTACATCAATATGTTTGTGACGAGTATGACCGTATAGGTCGGCACGTATGCGGGAAGCCCGGCCAACAGCACCAGTAGGGCCGTGGGTAGGATCAGAGAAGCATATTTTCTTCGTGGGATACTCATGCGATTCGCCCTCTCATTTCCCCAGAAGCCCCGTGGGTCGTACCAGCAGCAACAGCAGAAAGATCACATAATAGGCGACCATCGAGAGACCCGGCTGAAAAGAACTGACTATATAGCCGACAAGGCCGAGAATGAAGCCGCCGATAAAACTGCCTTTTATGTTACCTAATCCCCCGAGGACGACCACTATTATGGCGATCAGGGTATATTCCATCCCCATAACCGGTGAGACCATCACGGAGGTCATGCTTAACAGCAGCCCGCCCACGGCTGCCATCATGGCGCCGAAGCCGAAGCATAGAGCGAGGACCCGGTTTATGCGCACGCCCATCAGTTCTGCAGCGTCCGGATCCTGAGCGGCGGCCCTGATGGCCTTTCCCAGTGCGGGTGCCCATCAGAAAGAGGTAGAAAGCTGCGCCCAGGATCAGAGAAACAAAGAGGGTGACAATGCGGTTTGCTGAAAAGACCGTCCCCATCACGTGGATGGGAAATGCCAGGTAAGGAATAGCCTTTGACTGGGGCGCCCCAGATGATCAAAGCAAGGTTCTGAATAACGAAGAGGAGACCAAATGACGCCAGCATGGAATTGCCCTCGAAGGCGGCCGGCGATTCAGAAGACGTCCTCAGGGGTCTGTAGAGTAGATCTGTAGATGACAAAGCCGACCGCAAAGAAGAAGGGGGCGCATATCAGCACCGAGAAGAGAGGGCTTATGCCGGCCATCGTGAAGAGCGTCCACGCGGCAAAAGCGCCCAGCATGATGAACTCACCGTGCGCGATGTTCAGCACTCGGGCAACACCATATTGCAGCCCGAAGCCGACAGCGATCAGGGCATAAATGCCCCCCATCAGCAGACCGCCGATCGCTATGTCCAGGAACTGCACTAGCATATTAACGATTTGTTGAGTCTTCCTGTCGCTATGGCGATCGGACGAGCTTCAATGTGTGTATGGGCTGCCTGAAGATGCTCACCCAGGCAGCCCACTTGTTACGTGTTCTGGTAGATTCACTTACTATTTCTTGGGGCGGGGCCCCCACTCGGGTTTCGGGATATATCGGTTTTGCCGTGCGCTTCTTACCCGGGTCTATGATTTCCCACTCGCCGTTCTGCCACTGCCCTATTTCGCCGGGATGAACCAGTATTGAATCCCTTCGTGAAAGTTCATTGGACCCATGGCTGTTCGTACGTCTTTGTCGCCATCACGTCCCGTATCTTAGTGCTTATCCAGGGTCCCTGCCTCTTCTATGGCCTTCTGGAAGAATTGGAGCGAAGAGTAGTATTGAAAGCGTTCCCCAGCCTTCAGGTTCGAACCCCCATTTCTTGGTGAATTTGTCACGGAACTCCTGTGCGCCCGGAGAGGTCTTTACACTCCAGGCACCAGCGCCCATGACGCCATCAATGCCTTTCGCGCGAAACGCGTCTCTGAACTGTGAGAGGCAGGGTCCAACAGTCATGTAGAAGCCTTCGGATTGTAGCCGATTTCCATGGCCTGTCCCGTTGCGAGGAAAGCGTGTCGTGGATAGAGAAATGGCCAGTGAACGCATCGACATTGGACGCCTTTGCTTCTTTCAAAAGGGGGCTGAGATCCTTCACGTCCAGGGGAAAACTCTTCGATGCACACGACCTTTATGTTCTTCTTCTTGAATTCCGAAGCGCCCCATCCCTGTACTCAATGCCGTGGAGATCCTGGATATACGCCATTATAAACGCTCTTTACTCCAACTTCTGTAAAGACGTCGGCAAGGGCAGGCATCTGCGTGTCCGCGAAATTCAGTACCTGGAAGAAGTAGGGAGTACTTGCTTATGATCTGCTTTAAGCTTCAGCGCACCGCCCGAACCCCCGAGGAGCACCATCTTGTGCTTGTTGGCTATGGGGGCTGCCGCATAGATGAAGGCTGTATCCCAAGGGGAAAAAATCAGATCGACCTTATCCTCCAGGATGGTTTTTTCAAGCAGCTTCGTCATGGTGCCGATATCGCTCTTGTCGTCGTACTTTGCGACCTCGAGGGGAAGCCTCTTGCCGTATTCCTTGATCATTAGCCCGCCCTTCGCATTGACCTCCTCAACCCACATGTCGTAAACATTCCCGCTGGTCACCGGCACCCCGCTGGCATTCAGGACCCGAGAGAGAAGTAACCCATCCGACACGGATCTTGTCTTTCGCCGGCGGCGCTGCATGGGACGCGCCGAACAGCAGCAGCGCAATCGGAATTGCCGCAACCAACGCGAATAACAGCTTCTTTTTCATTAGATGCCTCCCTTTTTGTTGGGTTGGGTTTCATGAGTCTCCCATTCTAAAAACGCAGAACTGCTTTCAGCGCTTTGCCTTTCTCCGAGTCCTCCACTGCTTTGTTGATCTGATCAAACGGATAGAAGGTAATCATCCGGTCGAAGGGGAAACGACCTTGCCTGTAAAGCTCTATCAACTGCGGGATAAAGATATCGGGAATAGAATCGCCCTCCACAATGCCGCGGATAGTGCGGCCGTTCAGGATCGTCTGCATGCCCAGACTCACTTCTACGCCAAAGGGGGCGACCCCGATCAGCCCGCAGACGCCCGTCATGGCAAGGGCATCGACAGACTGGCGGAAAACTGCCGGAATGCCCGTGCACTCCAGGGAGTACTGTACGCCGCCGCCGGTAATTTTCTGGATTTCTTCGACGGCGTTGGTGCGGCTGGAGTCGACTGACGTGCGTCGCACCCATCTTTAGAGCCAGATCAAGCCGCTCGCCCTTGACATCGACCGCGATGACAGTCGTTAGACCGCTGGCAGCGGCAGCCATTATCGCACTGAGCCCCACAGATCCGGCTCCAAAGACGGCGATGGATGAGCCTGGCCGCGCCTTGAGTGAGTTGATGACGCCGCCTGCTCCGGTTTGAATACCGCAACCCATCGGACCTAAGAGTTCGAGCGGAACGTCGTTGCGTACCTTGACCACGTTACGCTCTGAAGCGAGGGCATATGAAGCAAATGAGGATTGGCTGAAGAAGGAAGCGTGGATGGTCTCGCCACCTTTTTTCATCGTGGGCGACCCATCGGCGCGAAGGCCCGCAAAGTTTAACTTGAAAAAATCGAGACAGTTCGCCGGCAAGCCCTTCATGCATGAGGAGCAGACGCCGCACGATCGGAAGCTCATTACCACGTGGTCACCCGGCTTCACCTTCGTGACGCGACTTCCCACTTTTTCGACCACGCCTGACCCCTCGTGTCCAAAGACAGCAGGGAGCGGTATCGGCATGAATCCGGCCTGTGCCACCAGGTCCGTGTGGCAGACACCGCAGCCCTTCATGCGGACCAGAACTTCGTCATCTCTCGGATCGTCGAGGTCCAGTTCCTCGATAGCGAACGGTGCTGACTTCTCGTGGACAACCGCAGCCTTTATTTTCATCCCGGCCTCCTTCCTAAGTCTATAATCTATTTGACGATCTTCCCGAGTCCGAGCTCATCCAGCTTTTGGGCTGTCGGAACACCGTTTTCAGTCCAGCCCCGTAGCTCGTAGTAGCGGTCAAGAAACTTCTCCATCTCCCTTACCATCTCTCCTTCTCCGGGCGCACCGTACGTGTGGAGCGGCTCGTTCAATATCCTGTCCGGGAGCCTGTCGTCTTTTCGACCGAACCCCTCGCGCACGTTGAACGCCCGCTCCAGGTTGACGATTCTCTCGCCCACCTTGAACAGGTAGCCCGGATCAGCGAAGCGCTCAACCCCTGTTGCTGCGGCGAGCAGTTTACCATATACTTGCGGAAACCACCCCCAGGCCCTGGCGAAGCTGCAGACGATCCCCACTTCGCCCATGCCTGTCGCGTTCTGGTTGTAAATGACGATATCGGCATTTTCCGCTTCGGCAAAGCGATTGACCTGCCTCGGGACGGTAACGCCGAAGATCTCCTGGCCGGCGTACCCGTAGCAATGGCTCCCGCCAATGTTGGATGTCGCGTAGTTGAAGCCCTGCGACTTCGCACCGCGCGGCTCATACGCGGGCAATTCCATGCCCTTGGCGTGCATCGCGTAGGCTTCGGCACCGCGGCCGATCTGGCGGGCCGCCCTGACCGTGCCTTCGGCCAGTACATCTCCAAAGCCCTCCCGTGATGCGATCTTCTCGATCAGCTTGATCATGGTTCGATGATCGCCGTAGACAAGCTCCAGACCGTCCGTATCCTTCCGGTCGATGATGCCCCGCTCATAGAGCTCATATGCAAAGGCGATGCTGTTGCCTGTGCTGATCGTGTCGAGTCCGAGATCGTCGCAAAGTTCATCGGCGCGTATGGTCGCCTCGAGAGAGGTGCTGTCGATGGGCGCGCTGAAGACCCAGAGGGATTCATACTCGGGACCCTCGCTCCATGCCCCCGCATATTGGCCTGTTGTCACGTTGTGGGCCTTGCCGCATCGAGCGGAGCAGTTGTAGCAGCCAAAATCGCCCGTTCTTATCTTCCGGTATTCCTCGCCGTAAAGCTTCTCGCCGTTCTTCTGCTGGCCATAGCGGAAGTTCCGCGTCGGGTATATGCCCAACGTATTGGTTAGGTCCTGAGTCATCGTCGTGCCCCACTCTTTGTGCTGCTCAAACTTCTGGTTCGCGCGAAAGATCTGGCCTGCTCCTTCGCCAGTTCCTTGAAGGTATCCGGATCGGAAAGCCTGACAGTTCGGCTGGCGGTGATCGCTATGGCTTTCAGGTTTTTTGAGCCCATCACCGTACCCACTCCGCATCGGCTCGCTGTTCTCCTGCCGCTCACGATCGCCGCGTACCTCACGAGGCGCTCACCGGCGGGTCCGATACAGGCCACATGTGTTCCTATCCCCGTGACGCTGATGGAGCAGATCCTGGGCACGACGCGTATCCATTCCCCAGAGTTCGTTAGCCTGGGCAATGGTGCACCCTTCAGCCGTAAGGTGAAGGTAGACAGGCGTATCTGCCTTGCCTTCCACCAGCAAGCCGTCATAACCTGCAAAGCGCATCCACGCGCCAAAATCGGCACCGGCGACCGATCGGGCATACGCACCGGTGAGGGGGCTCTTGGTGACTACCATCCAGCGCGACACGGACTGTGCCTGCGTGCCGGCAAGAGGACCGGCAAGAAAGAGGAGTCTGTTCTCGTCGCCCAGAGGGTCAACCTTTGGGGGCTGTTCCTTATACATATAGGCGATGCCGAACCCTCTTCCTCCGACGAAAAGCTCGCAGATATCCGAAGGGATGGTTTCTACTTCCGCAGATTCCACGGCTCAGGTTAACGCGCAAGAGACGACCGGTGTATGCTGCCATGCTATTCCTCCATTAGCGGTATAGGATCAACTTCTGTGACTGCTCTTTTTCATAATATCACGAAATTGATTGCAAGTGGATCACTCGCCGGCTCAGCGGGATTGGGGCGCTTCTTCGATCTGTGGAAGTGGGATGATGGATGAAATCAGGGCCAGATATCGCAGAAGTTGTCGCAGTGACACGGAACACTGTTGTCCACGCCCACCCAATCTCTTCAAGGCGTACCCGATTGGTAGGCACGCCAGAGGGCGGTTTGTGTAGTTACTTCGGCACGAGTGCCAGGGCGCGGACCGGGGACGCACTTGAGTTCAGCATCATCAGCGGCGTGCAGACAAACGTGAATATCCTGTCCTGGGGCAGCTTGTCGAGGTTCGCCAGGTTCTCCATGTGGTAGCAGACCCTTTTCCGCATGAGCATGTGGGTTGCCCGGTCTTTTGCGTGATCGCACGTGGACGCATCGACGCCGAATACAAGGATGCCGCGGTCAAGCATCCACTCCACCGCGTCCGCCCTGACCTCCAGATACTTGCTCAGGTACTCGTCTGTATCGTAGTACTCACCTGCGCCGGTCTTGAAAAGGATGTACTTCAGGTCGCGCGGGTTGACATTAATCTTCTTCAGGTTCTCTTCGACTTCGGCTGAAGTAATCGACTCAGCGTTCTTCTTGAAGGAATAATCCTGCATGACTGCGTTGCCCACCATGAGATCAACCGGCATCTTGTCGATCCCGGTTCCTTCCGGGTTGAAGTGCAAAGGCGAATCGATGTGGGTGCCCGCGTGGTCACACATCACGAGTATGTTTGCCTGTGACGAGATGCCGCCCGGACGCAGCGTATCCTTGTGGCCCAGGAAGACCCCGAGATAGGTCTTCGATATCGCCGGGAAGACCGGCATCTTTGTGTGGATCGGTCGCGAAAGGTCAATCACTTCATAATTCGACTGCATAACGCCTCCCTTACTTTATTGCACCCATCTCTTTCAATAGTTTGGAAAAGTAGGCGTAATTCTGTGCCACGATGACATCAAGCTCCTTGCCGTTCCGGTAGGCGACGGGAAGATTCAGCTCCTTCATGCCCTTGATGAAGGCAGGCTCTTTCATCGCCTGTCTGAAGGCGTCCTCCAGCTTGTTCACGATCGCGTCAGGCACGGCCTTCTGGGTGATGACCGTGAAATACATGGGGTAGGGCAGGCCATAGAGTTCTTTGATCGTGGGCACTCCCGGATACTCTGCGGCCGGCTCATCCTTCAGCATCATCACGAGCCTGATCTCTTTTGCTTCGACCAGCGAGGTGTTAAAGTCTCCGGCGCCGAAAAGCACGTGACCTCCGAGCAGGGCCGTCTGTACTTCAGGCGTGCCCTTGAAGGGGATATGCGTAATCTGGACCTTTTCCTTTTTCGCGATCTCCTCCATCATCAGGTTGCCCATGCTGTTCACCCCCACCGTACCGTAAGTCGCCTTCTTCGGGTTCTGGCGGGCATATGCCATAAGGTCCTTGAAGGTCTTGAATGGGGAATCGGCCTTCACATAAACGCCGAAATTCAGTCCCCCGTACTGGATGACCGACCTTATATCCTTGATGGGGTCATACGGTACCTTCTCGAGAAGCGGAGTCAAAAAGAGGGGAGGTCCACCGCTGTATCCTATCGTATACCCGTCCGGTTTTGCCGTAGCGATCGCCGCAGTCCCGACCGTGAGCGCACCTCCGGGTCTATTCACGATCACAATGGGCTGCTTCAGAAATTTTTCCGCCTCTTTGCAGATCAGGCGGACAGCAAGGTCCGTCGGGCCTCCCGGGGGAACAGGCACGATGTGTGTTATCGGCTTGCTGGGATACTTTGCAGGATCTTCCTGGCCGTAACCGGGTCCGCAAAAAAGAAGAGCGAGGAACACCGCACTCACCAATGCTACGACTGATATTTTCATTGGGCGTCTCCTTATCGTTATTTCATCCAGTCTATCATTTTATCGAGACTGTTGCGTCCGTTATTTGGTCCCTTCAGACTCCCTCGGCATTTTCAGTTCTCGTATTTGCCGCCCGATGCGCACGTACGCTTCCGAGGATCACCCCGAGAAGCCTGATCTTGTATCTTTTTGGGCCTCATAGCACACCTCGCATGACTCTATCCGAAATTTCTTGTTCGGGCCTCACAGGTACGTGCCGTCCTTCACCCACGCAGCCAGCGCGGCCAGACCCTTCTCCAGGTCATATTCGGGCACGTAGCCGAACTCCTCCTGGATCCGCGTGTTGTCCAGGCAGGCGTCTATATCGAATTCTGTCTTTGTGATCGTGGAAACGCCGCTTGCCAGTTCTATCTTTGTACCCGGTATGATCTTTTCGAGTGTTCGGGCCACCTCACCCAGGGTGTGGTGCCGGCCGAAGCCGATGTTGTACAGGTCGTGGTTCGGCTTTTCAGCGCAATGGATCAAACCGTGGACGCGGGCACAATCCCGGACGTAGATAAAATCGTGTCCCTCGTTCCCGTTGACGTCGTTGAAGACGGTCGGCTGCCCCTTGACGACCGCGGTCACCATGCGGAGGATCGGGTTTCTGCCGGCGGTGTAAAGCGGACCATAGATGCGCGAAGGCCGCGTGATCACTATGTCCATCTTATATTCTTTCTGGTAGATGAAGCAGAGGAGTTCGGCCATTTTTTTCGTGGCCGGTATATAGCGGTCAGAGCGTGCCCAGAAGAACTCCTCCTCTTTCAGCGGTGTGGTGCCTTTGCGTCCCTGGTTCACCCC
This sequence comes from uncultured delta proteobacterium, assembly GCA_963821605.1. Classification (GTDB taxonomy): domain Bacteria; phylum Desulfobacterota; class Syntrophorhabdia; order Syntrophorhabdales; family WCHB1-27; genus JADGQN01. The sequence goes on from CAWGEZ010000050.1 coordinate 36,076, forward strand.
TTCCGAACTGACGAACGTGACGCGTCCCACGTCCATGAGGCGCGCAGCCTCCAGTATGTTGGCGGTTCCGGTCACGTTCACATCCGTGGCCTGAAAGAGACTGCCCCGGCCTTCGTATATTGAGGCGCCGTGTATGATGCTCTTCACCTTATACTTCTTGATTGCATCGCAGTATCGGTGGTTATCGACGTGACATCCATGGGCGCAATCTGGAGGCCCTTTCCCACGTAAGGTGCGAGTATCGTCGGTACTTCAAGGTTCCGGTTGCGGGTCAGGAGTACTTCCTGCCCCCTGTCGAGCAGATATTTTCCGAGGTTCCCACCGAGAAAGCCGAGACCACCGGTAACAAGTATCATCGTTATCCTCCTGTCCGGGGGCGAGTCAAAAGGCCATCCGCTTTGTCGCCCTTCACCCCGTGTAGCTCCGCGTACTTCGGAGTACGCCTCCGCTCCCCAGGGCTTGGGCTTCGCGCGTTGAGTCCTTTTTACTCGCCGTCGGAATCTGATGCCACTGTTCACCGGTCACTGTTCACTGGTCACTTCAGCGGCGTATGGTTCAAGGGTTCGTTGCCTGTCTCCGTTACGAGGTACGTGTCTCCGATGAAAACGCCGTCACCGTTCTTGTCCATGACGCACGGATGGATCACAATGGTCATGCCCGGCTGCAACACGGTTTCGTCCTGCGGCACGATGGCCGGCGGTTCGTCCAGATCGTGACCCATCGAGTGGCCGCCACGGTACGGATACGCGAAGCCGGCCTTCTCGATATATGCCTTCATGACGTTGGCCACATCAGATGCCTTGTTGCCGGGCTTGAGCAGGGCCACGCCTTGCTGCTGCGCGGCGACGCCCACATCCAGGAACTCCTTCATTTTCGGGGTCGGCTCTGCAAGAGGGGTGACCACGGTCAGCTGCGTGTAGTACCCTTCGTAGCGGGGCGTCAACTCCACGATCAGACTCTCCCCTTCCTGGAGCACCCTGCCGGAGGGCGCGAGGAAGGGTGCCACCGGATACTTGCCTGTTCCGATCAGGTTGAAGGCGGTTTCGACCCCTTGCTTGCGCATGAAGTAGTCCATCTCTGCGTAGATATCGAACTCGCTCATCCCGACCTTCGCTACCTCTTTGATTCTTTTGTAGAGCCCATCGGTGATGCGGGCGCACTCGCGCGCCAGGGCCTGCTCTTCCGCGCTCTTGATCATGCGGAGATCGAAAATCTCTTTATTGGCGTTGACGAAGGTCACTGAAGGCAGTTCTTTTTTCAGGTACTCGTATATCGTGAAGGAGATGTTCTCCACGCCGACGAGTCCTAGCCGCTTCCCGTTGTAGTCCAGCTCCTTGATCCGCTTGACGATGTCCGCGGGGTAGTTCGAACTCTGCCTGGCGTCGCTGATCCAGCGCTGAGCCGCCACGCGCTCCTGGATACCGCTGAAGACAAAGATCGTGGGCGCGCCCTCCCTGGGAAAGACCACGTAGGAATAGCCGAAATGCGGCGGGTAATTGGAAAAATAGCGGACGTGGCCGGTCCACATGGCATTGGAGGCCACGACCAGAATAGAGAGGTCTTTCTCCTCCATCATCTTCCTGATCGCCATATGACGACGGTCCCGTTCCTGAACTGTTAGTTTCATTTCTTCTCCTTCGTGGATGGGTTGTTTAGTCTGCACCTATTCCTTTGGGACGAGTGCCAGGGCCCGGAACGGCGCTGCGCTTGCGTTGAGCATCAGCAACGGGTTGCAGACAAAGGTGAAGATCCTGTCCTGGGGCAGTTTGTCGAGGTTGGCCAGGTTTTCAATGTGATAGCATACGCGCCTCCGCATGAGCATGTGGGTTGCCTTGTCCTTCGCGTGATCGCACGTCGACGAATCGACGCCGAAAACAAGGATACCGCGGTCAAGCATCCATTCCACGGCCTCTACCCGGACCTCCAGATACTTGCTCAGGTACTCGTCCGTCTCGTAGTACTCGGCGGCTCCCGTCCTGAAAAGGATATAGTTCAGGTCGCGCGGGTTGACGTTGATCTTCTTCAGTTTCTCTTCAATTTCGGCTGAAGTAATCGATTCCGCGTTCTTCTTGAAGGAATAATCCTGCATGACTGCGTTGCCCACCATGATGTCGATCGGCATCCTGTCGATCGCGCTTCCCCTCCGGGTTGAAGTGGAGAGGGGAATCGATGTGCGTACCGGCATGATCACACATCATGAGGATATTTGTCTGGGCGGAGATATTGCCCGCACGCACGGTATCCTTGTGACCCAGATAAACCCCGAGGTAGGTTTTTGAAATCGCGGGGAAGACCGGCATCTTCGTGTGGATCGGTCGCGAAAGGTCAATCACTTGGTGATTCGACTGCATGGAAGCCTCCTGTACAGCATGGCCGGGACTTGGACAATTCTCGGCTCTCCCCGGGTTCATCAATCCCCCTCGTCCAGCACCTTTTCGATCGTTTTCCTCTTCTGGGAAAAAGTCTTGAAGAGCGGCGAGATAAGGAGGAAGAGCGAGACGCAGATCAGTACCGCCGAGATAGGACGGTTGAAAAAGATGAAAGGATCTCCATAGATCAGGGACTGCCGGAACGCATTCTCGAGCATGGGTCCAAGGACCAGCGCGAGGAGAAACGGCGCCCCTTCGTACTCGTATTTCCGCATCAGGTAGCCAAAGACGCCGAATATGATCATCACGAGCACGTCGTAAATATTATTGTTGAGGCTGTACGCACCAAGAAAACAGAAGAGAATGATGAGGGGGAATAGAAGGTTGTATGGGATCTTCAGGATCTTTATCCAGAGACCGATCAGCGGGAGGTTGAGGACGAGGAGCATGACATTGCCGACATACATGCTCGCGATCGTCCCCCAGAAGAGATCGGGATGTTTAGTGATGAGGAGAGGACCGGGTTGAACGCCGTGGATGATGAATGCACCGAGCAGGATCGCCATGCCGACGCTCGAGGGGAGGCCGAGGGAAAGGAGGGTGACCATGGAGCCCGCGGCTGCCGCATTATTCGCGGTCTCCGGTGCTGCCACGCCCTCGATCGTCCCGGTGCCGAATTTCTCAGGATGCTTTGAGATGCGCTTCTCTACCGTGTATGCCATGAACGTGGGAATGACCGTGCCTGCGCCGGGCAGGATGCTGACAAAGAAGCCGATGAACGAGCCCCGGACGATGGGCCATATGGAGTCGGCCCAGTCCTTAAGCGTGGGAAAAATCCCCGTAACACGATCAGCGAGGATGTCCTGCTTTACGATCTGCTCGAGGTTTGTGAGTACCTCAGCGATACCGAACAGGCCCATGGCCACGGGCACGATGCCCATCCCGTCCATGAGTGTGATGCTGTCCAAGGTGAAACGGGTCGAGCCGCTGATCTGGTCCTGTCCCACGCACGAGATTGCGAGGCCGGCCAGTGCCATGACCAACCCCTTGAGGACCGGCCCCCTGCAGAGGTAGGTTACCATGGCAAGGCCGAGGAGCATGAGGGCGAAAAACTCGGGTGGCCCGAATTTGAGTGCCATCCGGGCCAGAAGAGGGGAAAGAAGCATGAGGCCGATGATACTGAGCGTGCCACCGATGAAGGAGCCGAAGGCGGAGATGCCGAGTGCAGGACCGGCACGCCCGTTCCGTGCCATCTGATAGCCGTCGAGACAGGTGATAACCGACGCTGCCTCGCCGGGTATGTTGACGAGGATCGATGTGGTGGAGCCGCCATACATGGCGCCGTAGTAAACGCCGCAGAGCATGATGATCGACGTGACGGGTTCCATGCCGAAGGTGGTGGGCAAGAGCAGGGAGATCGTTGCGACGGGCCCGATCCCGGGTAACACGCCGATCAGTGTTCCAATCAGCACACCCAGGAAACAGAAGGAGAGGTTCTTGATCGTAAGGGCGATGCCGAAACCGAGGGCCAGGTTGCTAAAAAAATCCATGCATCACCTTCCGAGAAAGCCTGTTGGCAGCGGCTGCTTCGAGCAGCCACACAAAGATGATGTAAACGCCCGCCGCCGACAGGACCGCGAAGAGGAATGAACGCTTCAAGGTGATCTGTCCTGCGAGCAGCGGGAGTACCAGCGCAATGACGAAGAAGATCAGCAGGTAGCCAACCTTCTCGAATAGAAAGACGCCGCGATAAGGACAAGGACGGTCGAAGCGAGACTCAGCCATCGCTCAGGGAGCATCGGGACTTTTCTTCTCTCCTTCGCCGCCGCCATGCTTGAACGCCCGCACCAGCAAGACCGTCGAGAAGATGAGCAAGAGGACCCCGAGGCCCAGCGGCAGGAAGCCTGTTCCGGGCTGCGCCAGATTCCCGAGGGGGTAGGTTGCAGACCAGACCGTGAGAATCAGCCCGACGATCATCCAGAATAGACTGCTTGTGATCTCCCTTTGTCTCATAGAACGCTCACTTGATTACGCCCATCTCCTTCAGGGTCTTGGAAAAGTAGTTGTAGCTCTGGAGCACGTACGCATCAAGGTCCTTGCCGCTCCGGTAGATGACCGGGAGTTGCAGTTCTTTCATCCCGTTGATGAAGACCGGCTCTTTCATCGCCTTCGCGAACGCGTCGTCCAGCTTCTTCACAATCGCGTCGGGAACGTTCTTCTGTGTGATAATGGTGATGGACATAGGGTAGGGCAGGTTATAGAGTTCTTTGAGCGTGGGCACGCCCGGATACTCCGCGGACGGCTCATCCTTCAGCATCATCAGGAGCTTGATCTCCTTTGCTTCGACGAGTGAGGCATTGAAGTCGCCTGCCCCAAAGATCGTGTGACCGCCCAGCAGGGCGGTCTGTCCCTCTGAAGTCCCCTTAAAGGGAATGTGGGTGATCTGGACTTTCTCCCGCTTCGCGACCTCCTCCATCATGATGTTGGGCATACCGTTCACGCCCACCGTACCGTACGTTGCCTTCTTCGGGTTCTGGCGTGCGTACGCAATCAAATCCTTGAAGGTCTTGAAAGGCGAATCACCCTTCACATAGACGCCGAAGTTGAACCCCCCGTACTGCATGATCGACCGTATATCCTTGATTGGGTCATACGGTACCTTCTCCAGAAGCGGGGTCAGGAAGAGGGGCGGTCCGCCGGTGAATCCGATCGTGTACCCGTCCGGTTTTGCCGTGGCTATTGCCGCAGTCCCCAGTGTAAGGGCGCCGCCCGGTTTATTGACCACAATAATGGGCTGCTTCAGAAATTTCTCCGCCTCCTTGGCGATGAGGCGGACGGAAAGGTCGGTTCCTGTCCCCGGCGTCACCGGAACAATATACGTAATCGGTTTACTGGGAAATTTGGAGACATCCTCCTGGGCATAGCCCGGGCCGCAGAGAAGAACGGCAATTGCCAAGCCTACCAGAAGCCCTACGATGGACGGTTTCATGTTCCCTCCCTTTTCGTTATTGAGCGGTTACGGTGGTAATTGGAATGGTCGGTACGAACGATTATATTTTTTGATTAGCCGCCTTGTCAAGGATTTTGCGGTCAGGATTGTCAGCCTGTGAGGTCAGAGACTGGAAATGACCTTTCGAAAAATAGAGGGGAATGACGAAAATACGAGGGCCATGCCTTGACATGCATCGTTATAGCTTAGTCCCTCAAGCGAAGATTTCACTGTACCAATATTTAGCGTAAAATGTTGTTACAGGATAAAAGTCATATGTTTCAGTATGTTACAAATTATTGTAAATGTAATAAATTGTATCGACTCTGTGAAGCCTTACCAGGACTTGATTCTCGTCATGGAGTGCAACTATTCTTATCGGGTGGTTAACGGCTCCGAGTGGCCTCATAATTCGTAACTTACTGCTATAATTAACAGTTGACGATTGGTATGATCCTTGCTACACTGTAAAGGGGGACCAGATGTCTCGCCGATGCTTCCAGAGAGTGTGATGGCCTACTGAGATTGCATGGGTGAAGCGGTTCGACTCAATCCCCAGGTAGCTGGCCATTGGGAGTCCGGATCGTGTGAGACACAGATAAGGAGCCCCGGCCATGAAAACGAAAGCCTTATTGGTGGCCATGACCCTCGGAGCTGCGCTGGTCGTGAGCACAGTGACGGCGAGACCTGGCTGATTCCGAAACTCACCTTCAAATTCAGAATGACCCTGTTACCCGTAACCGGCCGGGAATCGCTGAGCAGTGTATCTATTTCGAACCGGGGACCGCTCATATCGGACACTTCCCGGACAGAGGTTCTATCGAGCTTGTTGTGGCGCCCCTGAGAACGCTCTCCAGATTTGACAGTCGGGACGACGCGGTTCGGTCAATGAGAGTCGTGAAGCATTACGGAATCAATGAGCTATGCATAGCCGCCAATTCCAAACTCGCGTACATGCTGGTGTCGGGCAAGGCACCGAAAGGTAAGGTGCCCGGAGAGAAGTATGTCACGTTCGAGCCTGAAGCACTGAAGGCCGAACGGGTCGCGAACGAGTGGAGGCTGCTGGATGGGAAATCTCCTCTTTTCAGCTTCGGGTCAGACGAAGCGGCCGCCAGACAAGCGCTCAGAGTCATAAAATACTATGGATTTAATGCAAAGTGCTCTATAGGCGGAGATAAGGGGTTTATCTTCCTGTGCGTGTTGCCGAAACTTCAGCAGAAAGAGAGGAAACCCTATTTAGAGGCAAAGGTAATACCCGGCCCGTGACCGCAATGTAGTACCCTCACTGACTGAGGGGCTTCAGCCCTATTTCTGGTAATTTCCCTCGAATCGTTCAAAATAGCCCACCAATTCGCCGGCGTCGTCCCGCACAGGAGTGACATAGAGCCTTTCATTCTTGTCGGTGACCGTGAGGAACACCTCTCGCCCGTGATTTTTGAACCTCTCAACTATCTTGAGAATCCTTTCCTTGCTCGTCTCGTTGTGACATTCGAAGACCGGTTTCCCGATCAGGTCTCTGTAGCCCCGTTCCTCGTAATAGTGGAACTTTGCCCTCTTGTTCATTAACCGGATGGTATGGCTTGTGTCTACGAAGACGATGGGGAAGGGCAAGGCGTCGAGTATCAGCCTCAAGGTGGTTTCGTCCATCTGATGCATCCTCCTGGCAGTGCTTTCGGGTACCGCATGATGCGGCTTGGAAGACGGTACCATACGTTTTCGCAGAGTTCAAGATCTGGGACGCGGCAATCTATCTCTTTCCCTCGGCGATGGAAGGATGGTATAATGGCGGCACGGAAGGAAAATATGAGCGCGTAGTCCGGAGGTGCTGCATGATCGAGATCTTACGTAAAAGGCGAAGCATAAGAAAGTACCAGGCGACGGCCATCGATAGCCAGGCGATGGAAGTGATAAAGGAGGCCCTTCTGCGCTCTCCTTCTTCGCGCGGTATCAATCCGTGGACGTTCATCTTTGTGGATCAGAAGGAGCTGCTCCACAAGCTTTCGCAGGCCAAAGAGCAGGGGGCGCAATTCATCAAGGATGCCGCGCTGGCCGTGGTTGTTTGCGCAGACGAGACAAAGTCCGACGTATGGATCGAGGATTGTTCCATTGCCGCGATCGTGCTGCAACTCACTGCTCAATCACTTGGACTCGGAAGTTGCTGGAGTCAGATCAGGAACAGGTCCCATTCCAAAGAAAAGAGCGCGGAAGAATACATCCAGGAACTCCTTCACCTGCCTGCGAACCTCAAGGTGCTGTCGATCATCGGCATAGGGGTCCCGGCAGAGACCAAGACGCCTATCGCCAAGGAACAGCTCGACTACACAAAGATACGTTACAATACGTATTAGAGGCGGCCTCCCATTCCCCCGGCACAAAAGAAGTGAGGAAGCGCCACATTAGTTCGATGACAATCGATGGGCCCGGTCATTACCGTTACCTGGTCTGCCTCGTCGTCTTCTCCGGATTCTTCCTCTCAATCTTTCACCGCTTTGCCCCGGCGGCGATCGCTGTTGACCTTCAGAAATCCTTTGACGCAAGTGCCACTCTTCTCGGTATCCTTGGCTCAGCCTATTTCTACCCGTACTCCTTCATGCAATTGCCCAGCGGGATCCTCGCCGATTCATGGGGACCGCGCAAGAGCATCTCTTTTTTCTTCGTTATTGCTGCGGCCGGATCGATCCTCATGGGGCTTTCGCCCAACATCGGGGCCGCTATTCTCGGTCGTGTCCTCGTGGGTCTCGGGGTATCGACTCTTTTTGTCTGTAACTTCAAGCTCCTCTCGGAATGGTTCAATCCCCGTGAATTCGCGATCATGGGCGGTCTCTTTATCGCGGTCGCCGGGCTGGGCTCGTTCGCATCGACCATCCCCCTGGCCTGGCTGAGCGGCTTGATTGGATGGAGAAATAGCCTCATCGTTGTCGGTTTCGTAACCCTCGCAATAGGGGCCGTGATCTACCTTGTGGTGCGTGACAGGCCTGCAGGGAAGGATTGGCGGGGTGTCACCGACGGGCCTGCTTGAGGAACATCCCGTGGAGGCGCGTGAAGGTATCTTCGGGGGCATGCGGCGGATCTTTGCGTCAAAGCAGTTCTGGCCTGTTCCGGTCTGGACGTTCTTTTCTCCCGGCATATTCTTTTCTCTGGCAGCCTTGTGGGGTGGACCCTACCTCATCCACGTCTACGGACTGACGAGGACAGAAGCGGGTACCGTGCTCTCCATGTTCGCTGTCGGGATGATCGCTGGAGGTCCTGTTCAGGGCATCTGTGCGAACAGATTTGGTAGAAAGCCTGTCCTTGTTGGTACTTCAATTATCCTGTTGCTGATCTCTGTCATCTTCTTTGTTTTTACCGACCGTCTTCCCCTCTATCTGGTCTATCTTTTGTTCTTCGGCATTGCGTTCTCAATAGGATCGACCGGTTCTCTCCAGGCAACCGTCTGCAAAGAGATGTTCCCGCCGGCTATCGCGGGGACTGCTGTCGGGGCGGGTAATCTCTTCGCCATGCTTGGTGCGGCGTGCTGGCAGGTGCTTATGGGGATCGCTGTCACCCTGGGGGAGAAGCATGCGACGAACATCTACCCGGTTTCCGGCTACCGGCGAATATTCCTTCTCTGCGTCGTCGCAAGCGTTGTTTCTGTGGGCTCGACCCTTTGTCTAAGAGAAACACTCCCCCGGAGCATGAAAACCGGCCGATAAGTCAAGGCATGACCCCGCACACCTTGCAATCCGCTGATTCGTGGCACCTTTTTAAAATGGTCGCGGACCCTATTGCTTCACACCCGGAACAGCACCTGGCTCGATCCCGTAAAGGTCCTTGAAGCTCGGTACCTTCACATCCTTCGGCACGGGTTCTTTGTAGCCGAACTTGGCCACGTAGCCGTCCAGCTCCGCCTTGGCATCTTGCACGAGCTTTGGATTGGTCAATACTTCAAGGCCCGCTGCGGCCATATACTTGCTTACCTGGAGGCCCGCTTTCAACGCGGGATCGGTGCTGGTCGTGCATACCGCCTGCCAGGAGTGGCCCGGCGTTCCTTTGGCGTAGACTGCCACACTAAAGGTCATAGATGGAAATCTCCATGTGTAGTTAAGGTCTGCAGAGGCCTTCCCGAACTCGACGTTGGGGAAGGTCTTGCTGAAATCGGGTGTAACGACTGTTGTACTGTACGCCTCCCCCTCCGCCTTTTTGCCCAGGCTCTGTATAACCCTTCACCGAATTTCTGGTCGTCAGGGCTAAAGGGCGGGGCTCCGACGGCCTTGACTACCTGGTCACCCATCTGTGCGAGCGCCCTGTTGGTAAGCCGCTCATAGACCGCGGTCAGGATCTGATACTCCATCTTCGTCTGGGTCATTAATGCGGCTCCTTTTGCAATATCGATGAGCCAGGCCCTCATCTCATCGACCTGGGCCCTTCTGGGCGCGCGGAAGTAGTACCAGACTTCAGCAAAATTGGGCACGACATTGGGTGCCTCGCCGCCTTTGGTGATAACGTAGTGTATCCTTGCCTCCTGAACGACGTGCTCCCTCATGAAGTTTGCCCCCGCATCCATAAGCTCCACAGCGTCAAGGGCACTCCTGCCCGCTTCCGGCGCGGTCCCGGCGTGAGAGGATTTGCCATAGAAGCGGAATTTGATATTGTCCAGGGCCAGCAATGAGCTGTAGCCGGCGCCGTTGTAATCCTGGGGATGCCAGTCGATGATGACATCAACCCCGTCGAAGACGCCGTCCCGGTTCATGTAGACCTTGCCCACGAGGGTCTCTTCAGCAGGGGTACCGAAGAACTTCACCGTTCCTTTGATCCCCTGTTTTTGCATGGTCTTTGCTATGGCAATGGCCGCTGTCGCGCTCGACGTGCCGAAAAGGTTGTGACCGCAACCGTGCCCGGATGCGCCCGCAACGATAGGTTTGCGCGTTGTCACACCAGCCTCCTGCGACAGGTTGGGGAGAGCGTCAAACTCGCCCAGGATGCCGATGACAGGCTTCCCGGAGCCCCAGGTTGCCACAAAAGCTGTTGCCATGCCGGCAACGCCTTTTTCTATCGTGAACCCGTTGTTTGCAAGATACTCTTGAAGCCTGGCTGAAGACTTGAACTCAACAAGACTCAACTCGGGGTTTTGCCAGATGTAACTGGCGATCTCTTCATAGGTCGCTTTGTTCTGATCGATCCACGAGATCGCATCCTTCATTGCCGGGGTCAATTCCAGAGCGCTCGCGTGGTGGAGAGGGATGATGAGAAGACTGGCAAACATAACCGAGACGAAGAGCAGACTTTTGCACCTGAACATGTTTGACCTCCTCAGTGAATGTTTGTAACCGGCGCGCACGGACCAGGGAGGGGCTTAGGCGTCCTCATTACAGCAACGAACTCGAGCCGTGCGGTTTTATGGACTTGTAACATTGGAAAACCATAGATGTCAATAACTGATTTCACTGGAGCTTCCTGAGTTTTGCCGCCAGCCGGACTCCACCGTTCCCGCCGCTCGCTCGTGCTCCGCCTCTCACCCCGGCTAAAGGCTCCTCCCGCTGGCCTGTGGAACTCGCGCACGCCCGCCACGGTGGCGGGCTTAGCGCTCAAACAGTCCTCGGCCTGCGCCTCCCTCTGCGCACCGCTCCTTCCGCCTGTAAGCCGGGTACCCGAGAGGCTCCCGCAAGGCTTCGCTTACAGGAACGGTTCCGTCCTGCTTCTATTGATCATTTTTCCTTTATGTATAGCCAGCCGCAAAGTGTGGCGTGGAAAACTCAGGACGCACCGGCTGATTTTAGGAAGGGTTGCCTGGTGAATGACAGCGAGGAGGACATAGAGAAGGACATACAGAATGAGAAAGCGTCTTGACGCACGAAAATCATTGCTATAAACTCAGAGCACCTGAAAGGAAGTTTCTTATCAAACCAAAAATAGGATACTGCATAAACTGCGAGAATAAACACGGCTGCAAGTCAGGGACTCCTCCGTGTCTTGCCGAAATGATGAAAAAGCATGTCACCGGCATGCCTGGTAAGCAATACTTGATCGACCGGAATAGGGTGGACCGTTGTGAGGGCTGTCCATTCTTTCGTTCCTGCTGGAACACGGAAGAGTATGACCGGCTGGTTAAATAATCTAATACCGATTTGCCTTCAAGTGTATACCTTCGTTGTCGCTGCGTCGCTCTCCTCGACGTACCCCCAGGTACGCCTGCGTCGGCTCCTCGCTGCCGCCTCGGTCTCCGCTTGAATACAAATCGGTATCACGCTCGGGGGCCTCATACCGAAGATTTCTCCCGGGCCGATGTTTCTCAGTGATGCAAATAGCAAAATGCGTTGACACTTGGTTATCGTCCACGTATCATGGGGTTACGCTTGAACGAAGATGTCAGAGTACCGCCTGCGGAACAGGTGGTTCAAAATAGCGAAGGGAGGGAATAATGAATAACAAGAATTCATCTAAGGGAATAGGCCGTATGCTTGTTGTCGCGGGATGCCTGGCCCTTGTCATAGTTGCGGCTGGCGCTCAGCAAGCGCTGGCACAGCAGGCAGCACCAAAAGCAGAACCAATTGTTCTCAACTTCGGAGCTTTCATACCCGGGTCTCACCCCGAAATGCTAGGTTTCAACAAGGGATTTGTGGCTAAAGCCGTTGAATTATCCAAGGGGAGACTGGCGTTCAAGTTCCGTGGCGGTCCGGAAACTTTTGCGACGTCGGACTTGCCCAAGGCGACGCAGAGCGGCATTATTGATTTTTCGATTAACCTGGCGGGCGTTGCGGAGACGGTAGCGCCTGGTGTTGGAGCGACAATCCTGAGCAGGATCTCGGTGGATGACGAGCGGAAAAATGGCACCTATGCCTATATGGACCAGCTCTGTAATAAAGGCGGGCTTCACTATATGGGAAGGCTCACTCCGGCTGCTGATCTCCAGTTCTTCAACCTGTTTCTGAACAAGAAGGTTGAAAAACCCGAAGACTTCAAGAAACTCAGGATCGGAACAGCCACCGCAGCCCGTGCCCTCACTGAAGGGTGGGGCGCCGCGCCCGTCAACCTGCAAATGACTGATTACTATACCGCCATGGAACGTAACACGGTCGACGGTATCGCGAGTTCAACGTTGACGAACTGGGTATCTTCAGGTTCCCAGGCAGTAACGAAATACCTGGCGCTGCCGGGATATTTCCAAAGCTCCGGACTTATCATGATGAATCTGAATTCCTGGAATAAACTGCCGAAGGATTTGCAGCAGGCGCTCACCGATGCGATGATTTACTCAGAGAAGGTCAATGCCGAAATATGGACTGAAGACAAGGCCAAAGGCATGCAGAAGCTGAGGGACGCAAAGGTGGAGATCTATAACCTGTCGCCGGAGGTGGCTAAGTGGCTTGTGGACACCGCCTACGAGTCCACATGGGCCTTTCAGATGAAGCGATTCCCTGATGTGACGCCAAGGTTAAAGACTTTGCTATCGGGCGGTAAGTAATTGTACGGTGGGAAGTATCACGTTTAACGTTCCTGCCTTCTTGGAGCATCTCACGGGTGGTGTTACGCAAGCCGAAGTCACAGGGAGCACGGTTGGCCAGTGCCTCGATCATTTTGTCAAACAGTTTCCCCGTGCAAGAGAGTTGCTGTTCGATAAGAGCGGCAGTCTGCTCGGGCACATCGAGATCCTGGTAATGGCGTCAGCGCATTCCCGGAAGAATTTGACCGACCGGTACATGACGGTGATACGATTTCCATGATGTATCTTATCGTCGGGGGCTGACGGGTGGGCTGATGAAAAACGCTCGTCTGCGGCGTTGCCATCGCCCTTCGTCATTGCGGCGTACGTTTAAGTACGCCTCACTCCTCAGGGCTTCGAGCGCCTGGCATCCAAGCAGTTTTGATCAGCCTGCGAGACTGAATTTGCTGGATGAACAGCGCGCTCAATCGGGAGGATAACAATGACAGGAATTGCGAGAAAGGGCCTGAGAGTAAATTTATCAACCGGGGAAGCGAAAGAAGAACCCGTTGAGGAAAAGGTTGCGGTCGATTTTATAGGCGGGAGCGGATTCGGGATCTACTACCTCTATCGGGATCTCATGCCGGGTATTGAGCCCCTGAGCGAACAGAATAAACTGCTCTTCGTCGCCGGGCCGCTGGCGGGGACAAACGCCCAGGCAGTCTCCAGATGGATGGTCTGCACGCGTAGTCCCTTAACCGGGGCCTTCGCGCGCTCCGTGTGCGGGGCAGACTTCGGGGCCTGGCTGAGATTCTCCGGGTACGATTTCATTATGGTCGAAGGCAAGGCTGAACGGCCGGTCTATGTACACCTGTCGAATGACGGCTGTCATATTATGGATGCAGATGAGCTGTGGGGAAAAGATACCGCAGAGACTCAAGCCTGGCTGGCCCGGCGCCACGGTACGGACACCCGTGCAGCCTGTATCGGTCCGGCCGGTGAGAACCTGGTGAGATATGCATCTATTGCCTCTGCCCGGAGGACCGCATCCCGCTGCGGCACGGGAACAGTGATGGGCTCGAAGCATCTCAAGGCCATCGCAATCACTGCCCGCAGAAATGTTCAGCTCCATGATCCGGTGGCTTTTAAAGAGCTGGTCAAGGAACAGATCAAGTTGATGCAGGCCAGCAAAGGATATCATCACCATACGGACGTGGGCACTACCACGACACATGATATTACCAATCCGCTCGGGATGTACCCGGTCAGGAATTTTCGGTATGGGCAGCAGGATGAATACGAAAAATTATCCGGAGATGAATACCGTAAGTTCAGGGTAGGGAACTTTGGCTGTTACAGCTGCTCATCCCGGTGCGGCAAGATACATCATGTCCCCAACGGACCGTACGCCGGCGCGCAGAGCGAGGGCCCGGAGTATGAGTCGATCTGGGCTTTCAGCGGCCCGATGGACAATACAAATATTGAAGCTACCATCAGGGCTGACCAGTTGTGCGACGATTACGGAATGGACACTATCACCACCGGCAATTCGATTGGCTTTGCTTACGAGCTGTATGAGAAGGGTATCCTCACCAGGCAGGATACGGACGGCCTCGAACTCACTTACGGCAACCATGCGGCGATGATAGAGTTGATCAACAAGATAGGTCGTCGCGAAGGTATCGGCGACGTGCTGGCTGAAGGCGTGATGCGGGCTGCAACCACGATCGGTAAAGGGGCCGAATCCTATGCCATCCATGTGAAGGGGATGGAGCCGCCCGCGTACGACCCGAGAGGGGCAAAGTGCCTGGGCTTTAATTACGCCACGAGCAACATAGGTGCCAGCCACGGATATGGCTATGCCCCGCAGGAAGTCTTTGGCAGTCCCATCCCAAGGCAGGTCGACCGTTTTGCTGAAGAGGAAAATGCTGATATTGTCATCTTTAACCAGAACGGTAGAGCTACGCGCGAGGTAGGTATCTGCTGTTCCTTTGCCGGACTCTGGGGTTGGATCCCTGTGCTCCTGGACAAGTTGCTCGTCGCAGCTACGGGCATTGATCGGATCGCCGAGCCCGGTTACCTGCAGGTAGTGGGAGAGAGAATTGTCAACCTGGAACGGGCTTTCAATGTGCGCAATGGTTTTGGACGGGCCGACGACACGTTCCCGCGGCGGATCCTGGAAGAGCCTCTTCACACGAAGGGGGCACCGGGAGAGGGCCAGATGATCAGGCACCTCAACGAATTCCTGGATCGGTATTATGCGCTGAGGGGATGGACGTCTGAAGGCATCCCTTCGCCACAGAAACTCCACGATCTGGGACTGGACTTTGTCGCAAAGGAGATGCCGTAACTGCAGCAGACAGTGACCGGACCGTGTAAAGAGGAGGGTCTCGTAATGGACATACTAAAGCTCATCCGGGAAAGGCAGTCGGTAAAGGCTCCCTATGATGCCGGACGGCCGATAGCAAAGCAGGACCTGTGGCAGATTCTGGAGGCGGCGCGCTGGGCGCCAACACCCCACAATATGCAGAACTTTGAAATAGTACTCGTTGACGACAAGAGTCTCCTGGAATCACTCACGAATATACGATACCCCATAACCGATGCCTTTATAGAGGAAAACTATCAGTACCTGTCCTTGTCGGAGGAAGAGCTGCTCAGAAAAAAGATCGGCCTGTTAGGCACCCGATTTCCGGCTGCCTTCAGAACTCCGGGTATAAAACCGGATGAAGCCGCCTATGAAGAAGTGCAATCGGGATTGAAAAGAGTCATTCAGGCAAGTCCTGCCCTGGGGGTACTGACCTATGATCCTGACAAGAGGGCGCCTGATTCAGAGGGAGATTTCCTTGGACATATCGGCCTCGGCTGCGTTTTGGAAAACATGTGGCTGATGGCCCATTCTCTGGGGATTGGCCTTCAGGTAATAAGCATCTTAAACAGGGAACCGGCGGAAAAAGAGGTAAAGCGAGTTCTCGGTATTCCCGAATCTTTTAAGATCGCTTTTGCATTCCGTTTGGGATACACCCTCTCCGCGCCGACCAAGTACCTGAGGGTGCGCCGCGAGGTGGAGGATTTCACTCACCACAACCGGTTTGGCAACAGGTCGCTCGATTGATCGGCTGATCCGGAGCTACAAAGTTTGCCTTGACAGCCCCCTGCTCTCCACCTATAATCGTTGTCAATATCCCCATAGTAGAGTAACAGACGCTCCAGAAATAAGGCACCAACCTTACCAGGAGGCGTTGCCATGGCAATGGCGGCAGGTCTGCGTTCCTTAGTCATCCGCACCAGAATATTCCCGCGATTATGTTGCGCAGTTATGGATACCCTTACACCTCTTCCGGGTGCAACGATCGTGAAGAGATGCTCAATACATGCGCCGAAAAAAAGGGCCCACTGGGGGCAAGGTATGAAGAGGCTCCTGTTCACGGCCTTGGCAGTTGGACTCGCGCTGGTAATGCTCCAGGGTTCTTGCCATGCGATAACGAACAGTTGGGACTATACAAAGTATCGGATCCAGGTCTATATGGGAAAGAGCGACGTAGACATTCCTGATGAAAATCTTATCAGCGGTACATTTGAAAATTGGTTGCAAAACGATGCAAAGTACGAGAGGATCGCCGAGGGAACCCTAGACGACGATATTTTTCCTCCTTCTAAGGTAAGGCCCGTTGCTCAGGCCGTGTCGAAACCCTGGCAAGGTCAGTTGAAGAGCGGCGATGTCATCATCGTTGGCGGTTTCGGGTTAGGCCATGAAGGAGTCGTGCAGCCCGATGATCGCACAATTGCCCACTACACACAGATCCCGCCAATTGGACAAACGATTAAAAGAAGCCTCCTGATTCAAAGATGCCCGGATCCACACGCGCCGCACCAGTACCCCTACCAGCTCAAATGTGGCGATTGGGAAAAAGATCCCAATGATCCTAATGATACTACAAAGGACAGGCCGATGTGCTGCGGGGAATTCAAGAACGACACGTGGCAACAATTCCTCAGTCGGATGGGTAAGTGGAAAGGCCAAAATTGCTGGATATATCGAGAGAAGGATACTGACAAGGACACGGTCCCTGACTGGGCAGACAAATGCCCGGCCACTCCTGCAACCGAGGTGAAGTCGGTCGATACGAACCGTGCGAGTGAATGGTGCGGCTGCGGGCTAAGCCAGCGCGACAAAGACAAGGACGGGATAAAGGACAATCTCGACAAATGTCCGGATACGGACGCGGCGTGGGTCAAGCTGGTCGACACGAACTTCGGGAGTAAATATTATGGCTGCGCCCCTTGCGAGATTGACGAGGACAATGACGGGGTCAAGGGGAGCGGCCCCAAGAACTGCCCGGATCAGTGCCCCGGCACTCGGGCAGGCGAAGTGGTGGATGAGCACGGTTGCAGCGTGCGCCAGTTGGTTAAGCTCCGTATTGATGCCGATGACCGTGTCGAGGCCGGTGCAGTGATACGCTTCACCGCCGTTCTTGACCGTATCTCAGAGGCTGAATTACCATCGGGCGGCCGTTCGTATGAGTGGAAAGTGAACGGCGAGACTCTGAAAGAAACAGGTCCAACCATCAGTGGAACCGTACCGAAGAACTACGATAAAGCTGACAATGACCGCAGTAGTGAAGCTCGTGATCATAACGCCAAAGCTTCAGACACTTGAATCGGACCCCGTATGGAAAGCGGTCACCATCACAAAGCCAAAACCGCGGAAGGTGGAGCTAGGCCCCGTGGGGCCTATTGAGGACAGAGTAGGTGCATCTGTCACGCTTTTAGCAACAGTGGACAAGAATCCCTCGCCGCCCACAGACACGGACTACGCCTACTACTGGTCCGTGAACAGTGCCCCCTTCAACGTGGGTACCTATAAAGGTCGTTACACTTTCAACGTACCGCCAGAAGGCCTGCGCCTCGTGAAAACCGTCAGTGTTTGATAAGAGAAAGCCGTGACGGTAAAAAGACCTGGCAGCCCGTGGGCAAAAAGTCGTTTTTGATCTTTCCCGCTAGTTGTACGGACTCCCTAGGGAAAGTATCGATGAAGGTGACATGCGTTCCTTCTGTTGCCCCTCCCGGGACATCCGTGCGATGCACTGCAAACGTCGAAGACCCTGATGACCTGAAGAAGCTGAGTGAACTTGTAAGCGCGGGAGGCCGTTGGGGCTATTATTGGTATGTCAACAAATCGGCTCAGAACTCTACCGGCGCGTCAATTCCGGTGACCATACCGAAAACGGGGGGCGCCGAGGTGGTTGCGCGGCTCATGGTGACAGATCCGACGGCAGCAGCGGCGCCGACATACGAGGCGGACTACGGGGGAGCGGGACCGATAGGCCCTCAGCTCCAGGAAGTCGGGCGCGCGGGTGCCACTCTGCAGGCGCAGTCGACGGGCCCACGCACCGGGGGATCCACCACAAAGAAATACGGCCCGTTTGCCGTGCCCTGGGGTTCCTGGTTCTCAACGGGGGTACAGATAAAGAAAGGGGAGAGTTTCTCCGTCAAGGCAACGGGAGCGTACAGATCGGTCAACCAGAACACGGATGTGAAGACGTGCGGCCCTGGTGGCTGTGGCCCCTGGGGGTGGTTTGTCCTGAAAGCAAAAATTGGGAGCCAGATGATGGATGTGAAATCGTCAGGGGGCGGAACGGCAAATCAGGACGGTGCGATCGAACTGGGTTCACCGCGCGGCGGAACATTCGCGAAGGAAGATGCGGGGAACTGCACTGGTTCGTTGTCGGTTGAGATATGGGTCGACCATAAACCGTAATAGTGTGCGGAGAAGTGAAGGATGATATAAAGTCTGAATAACGGTTTTATCATAAGATTGACTCTCGCCAAGGGCAAAATATGCACGGAACTGACAGCGAAAGGAGGGGTCCTCACACGTATTCGTAGTGCTGTCTCTTTGAATTGGTAATCAGCACATAAGATACTATCCCTCACTTGAACAGTAGGAGGTGAAGTTCTTCTCACAGCCGATCCCAAATTTTCCCCTGATTCTTCCCGCCGATCTTCAGAAGAAAAAAAGAGGCGGCACGAAAATCTGCCGCCCCTTTGATGATCTGATCTCGATTCCCATTCCGAAGCAGCCGCGCATCAACGTAAGAACTTTGGATTCGCAATCAACAGGCAGGCTCAAGCAGGGAGTAAGGTCTATTCTGCCAGCTCATAGGGTGATCGATAGGCGCAGCCAGAAGAGTTACCTTCCTGAAAGAGAGTCTCTGCCGCACTCTCTTGGGATGCATCGTTACAAATGGTACTCGTTAATCCAACAGAGGTAGGTAACTGACCGGTTACGTTGCTAGGTGTTGGTGATGAACCTTGTCGAGCGCTGTTCGTACAGCATGAACTAATTCTGCTTTTAGGAAGGGTTTCGGCAGTATGTGCTCAACGAGAGGACGTATATCGTCGGGGATGTGCTCGTCAGCATAACCGGTAACGAGGATTATCGGGAGCTTGGGGTTGACTCGGAGCACATTCTTGATGAGCTGAGGACCGGGTACGAGAGGCATGGTGAGATCAGTAATCAGAAGAGTGATTTGGGGAGCATTCGCTAGGTAGTACTGTTGCGCCTCTGCGGGATTGTTAAAAGATATATGCTGGCACCCATGGCGTTCCACCGCGTCTCCGATCATCTCTCCGATCATTTTTTCATCGTCCACAACAAGAATAACATCGTTATCATCGCAGATAGTCTGTGCCATGGACAAAGCATATCATAGTCCGTGAAGGTTGAAAAGGATCGGGGTGGGTCGCCCCAGTCTCTCTTCTGCGTCGCCCTCAAGGAACTCTTTTGCAGGCTCGGCTGAAATTCCCGGTTGGCAAGATGGCCATATCATGCTAAAAGGATAAGAGGTAGCAAGATCAGAGGTTAGTACTGATTCGCGGAAGCGGAAAACATGGCGAACCAGGAACATGTGGATATCCTGAAACAAGGGGTGAAGGCATGGAATGTGTGGAGGGAACAAAACCGTGAGATAGTGCCTGATCTTGCCAAGGCTTACTTGTACACTGCCGATCTCTCGAAGGCCGATCTCGCCGAAGCCGACCTCAGCGAAGCCAATCTCAGCAAGGCCAAGCTCATCGGAGCCGATCTCGCCGATGCCGATCTCAGTGGAGCCGATCTCATCGGAGCCGATCTCTCGAAGGCCTATCTCGCGGAAGCCAATCTCAGTGGGGCCAAGCTCCTCGGAGCCGATCTCAGCGGAGCCAATCTCTCGAAGGCCTATCTCGCGGGAGCCAATCTCAGCGGGGCCAAGCTCGGCAAGACCAATCTCAGCGGAGCCAAGCTGGGCGAAGCCAATCTCGCCGGAGCCGATCTCAGCGGAGCCGATCTCAGCGGAGCCGATCTCATCTTAGCCGACCTTTCGAGAGCCAACCTTGTGGAAGCCAACCTTACGGGAGCCTACCTTCTGGCAGCTTACCTTATGGAAGCCAATCTTCAGGAAGCCAATCTTCAGGAAGCCAATCTTATGGAAGCCAACCTTATGAAAGCCAACCTTCAAGGAGCCTACCTTACGGAAGCCAACCTTCAGGGAGCCAATCTACGGGAAGCCAATCTACGGGAAGCCAATCTACGGAGAGCCAATCTTGAGGGAGCCAACCTTGACGGAGCCTACCTGCGCGGAGCCAATCTACGGCTAGCCAAGCTTAGGGGAGCCGAGCTTACGGGAACCAGGCTTCGGGGAGCCCGCAACCTAACAGCTTCTCAACTTTCGGAGGTCACGCTTTTTGAGGCGAAGCTGGACGCGGCTTTACTGAAAGAGGTAAGGGCGAAGTATCCTCGTCTGCTGGAAAAGCCACCACCTGAAGTGCAGTTAGAAGAGAAACCCAAATAGGTTTATCATATCGTCAAAACGAAAGGCGGGGTCAATTGGCCCCGCCTTTTTCTTTTGAACAATTCTATTGGTAATCGCTAATCTCAGGAGTTATTGCAAGGTGAGCAGTTGGTAGGTGGAAGTGACGATTTTGCGATGTAAAGATTTTGCAAAATCTGTGACGATAAACCTCGTTTGCTTCTTCCTGGAAGGGTGCGCCCGTCGGTTGCCTGTAGAGTTAAGCATTATGGTAATCGAGAGATCCTACTCATGAGAAAAGCCAGTTCCAGATGCGCTCGTGGGGAATGAGCGGATATGGCAGAAGACCCACACGCAGCCCGATTCTAGCGCATATCCCGCACCGACCAATAGGCGACGGGATACGCAGGAGTCATAAAAGACTCCTTATTTAAGGAGGCCGGAGTCTTACCGGCGATTACTGTTGGTATGATAGGTGTGCCAGGCTACTTCAAAGGCACTTGCGCACGGACGGTCTGAGCACTACGTTAACTACATGGCTACCGATAGAGGCGCCGACAGTGCCTGCAAAATCGTGTATGATTGCGCAGTAAAGCGAGGCGAAGAGGCAACAATGCGGGAGGGTCGCACATTCACTGAAGCGGGCCGCAGTCCGGCGGTTCTGACTGAACGAATCAAGGAGGTATGTGATGGCTAAGGAAAAGAAACGGGAAGGAAGATGGACATGGAGAAGCATGATGAAAGTGTACAAGAAGCTGGGGACCCCGGGTGCCCCGCACAAGCGGCTGGCCGCTCTGGCAGGGAGTTGGATCACCAAGACCAAGGCATGGATGGAACCCGATAAGCCCCCGATGGAAGGCACAGGGACCTGCGAACAGAGGATGCTCCTTGACGGACGTTACCTCCAGCAGGAGTACACCGGTGAGATGATGGGAAGTCCGTTCACCGGCATCAACGTCATCGGGTACGATAACTATACCAAGAAGTATGTGTCGACCTGGATCGATTCGATGAGTACCGGCATCTACTATTTTGAGGGGACCGCCAGCGCGAATGGTAAGACCATTACGCAGAAAAGCAGCTATGACGATCCTGTCAGGGGTCCCATGGTATGGCGCAGTGTGACCAGGATCGTGGATAACAATACGCTTAAGTATGAAATGTACCTCACCCCCAAGAGGGGCAAGGAAGAGAAGATGATGGAGATGACCGTCACCCGGAAGTAATGATGAGGGCCGTTACCACAACGAGGCTTGGTGGATAATAAAGGTTTGCACGTTCTTGATAGTCCGGGATACGCACCTAGGCACCTAGCCCTCCGCCGCATGATGAGGAGACGGTAAGAACATGCAAGCTCCGGAACATTTTGGAATAAGCACCACAGCAGCGGAAGAGCAAAGGGCGCTTTACGCGGAGCAAGTTAAGCAACTCTATAGCAATGCCCTCCTGGGTCTGCTCGCGTCAGCAATCAATGCTCTCGTTCTTGTTGTCATCCAAAGAGATGTCACATCGCGGGCTGCTTTGATCGCATGGGTTGCATTGCTGGCGGTGATAAGCCTGTTGCGATACAGTGATATCCGTACATTCCGGCGAAGGTCACCAGACGCATCAGAGGCCGACCATTGGGGCAGGAGGTTCATCGTCGGTTTAGCGCTATCAGGTATGGCATGGGGTTCCTCAGCTATCTTCATCTTTCCAATTGAATCACTTGCGCATCAGACCTTCCTTGCTTTTGTGATTGGTGGCATGGTGGCTGGAGCTGCCGCAGCATTCTCCAGTGTAATGAAAGCCTTTCTCGCCTATAGCGTGCCTGCCCTGAGTCCAATCATCATCCGTTTTGCGCTACTTGGGGACGAGTTCCATCTGGCGATGGGAGGTATGACCCTTCTCTTTGGGGTTATGATGTTTTTTATCGCAAAGCGGATCAACACCGTCAGGATCACGTCTGTGAAGCTGCGATTCGAGAACACCGGTCTCGTGTCTTACGTCACGGAACAGAGGCGAATGGAGGAGGCCCTCCGCGAGAGTGAAGAGAAATACAGAAACCTGGTGGAACAGTCGCTCCAGGGAACCTTCGTCATCCAGGACATGCGTATTGTCTTCTCCAATCAGGCCTTCGCTGACATGGGGGGCTACACCATTGAGGAGCTCTATTCGCTCTCCTCCGGAAGAAGTGTTGAATATCATCCATCCTGATGACCAGGAGAGGGTTTGGAGTGGATACAGAAAAAGGCTGGAGGGAAAGCCCTTACCCCTGCAAACGTACAATGAACTTCGAGCTTTCCGTAAAGACGGCAGTACTGCTTGGGTGGAATACGATGCCGTGAGGATCAATTACAGCGGCAGGCCTGCGGTGCAGATCAGCATTGTGGACAGAAGCGAACGAAGGAAGGCCGAGAGAGCCTTGCGTGAAAGCCAGTCTCGACTTGAGACGGTCTTTGCAGCGATTCCGGATCCGATCTTTGAATATAATGCCAACGGCGTGCCGGTCAGGGCTAACACGGCCGCGCTAAAGGTTGTTGGGCTTAGCTCCCTAACGTTTACAGGTGATCAACTAATACCGATGCCGGAGGTCAGAAAGCTGGATGGCAGTGCGGTAAGGACCGAAGACCTTCCGACGTCTCGGGCCTTGCAGGGCGAAATAGTGGCCGGCGATCTGTACTCAATCAGGACCGCCGATGGAATCGATCGGGTCATTTCCACGTATGCTGCGCCCTTTTATAAGGACGGTAAGGTCAATGGTGTCGTGGGGCTCTGGCACGACGTTACCGAACTGAAGCAGACCGAAGAGGCGCTCAAAAAAGTCCGTGACGAACTGGAAGAGCGGGTCAAGGAACGGACCGCTGAGCTAAGCAGCGCCTATGAAGTTCTCCGGATGGAAGTCGAGGAGCGAAGAAGGGTCGAAAAGGAGCTGCGAAGCCTCACTACGGCACTTGAACAGGCAGTCGAAGGGGTTTTCGTTACCGCCCCTAATGGTACCGTTGTTTACGCAAATAAAGCGTTCTGTCGTATGCTCGGCTATAGCGAAGAAGAGTTGATCGGGCAGTATATCTGGACGACACGCGCCGACAACCTCCATGAGAGGTCAGCTCACATCTGGGCGACCATCAACAGCGGGAACGTATGGACGGGACGTATCACGAGAAGGAGAAAAGATGGTGTCCTGATAGAAACTGAAACGTCGGTCGGGCCGATCAGAGACGATACCGGGACGATCGTCAACCAGGTCGGAGTCTGTAGAGACATTACCGACCAGCTCCACCTTGAAGCCCAGCTCCACCAGGCCCAGAAGATGGAGGCGATCGGCACGCTCTGCCGGCGGCATCGCCCACGACTTCAATAACATCCTGGCGGCAATTATCGGTTTCACCGAGATGGTGATGGACGACGTTTCGGACAATGCACCGGTACAGCATAAGATGGAACGGGTGCTTAAGGCCGGCTTTCAGGGGCAGAGACCTCGTCAAACAGATCCTGGCCTTCAGCCGAAAGACGGAAGGGGAACGAAAAGAGATCAGCCTCACGCCCCTGGTTAAAGAGACGCACGCGCTGCTGCGGTCATCCCTGCCGAGCACGATCCAGATGCCCCTTGCTATCACCACGAAGCGACGATTACGTTCTTGCCGACCCCACACAGATGCAGCAGGTCCTCATGAACCTCGCGACCAATGCGGCCTACGCCATGCGGGAGAACGGAGGACTGCTCACGATAGAGATCTCTTCGGTCACCTTTCCCCAGGGCAGCCTCCTTCCTGATCCCGACATGGAGCCGGGCACCTACGTGAAACTGACGGTGAAGGATACGGGTACCGGCATGACCGAAGAGGTGCAGGCAGAGAATATTCGAGCCCTTCTTTACGACCAAGGAACCGGGAAAGGGCACCGGCATGGGTCTTGCCGTTGTCTACGGGATTGTCAAGAGCCACGGGGGCGCCGTCACGGTGCAGAGCGAAGTGGGACAGGGATCAACCTTCGAGGTGTTCTTGCCCCGGGCGCAGAGACCAGAGGCCAAGAAAGAAGAGGCAACGACCTCCGCGCTGCCCACCGGCACCGAGCGGATACTCTTTGTCGATGACGAAGAGATGCTCGTGGAGATGGCGCGGGATATGCTTGAAAGCCTCGGGTACCATGTGACCGTCGCGCAAACGGCCAACGGATGCCTGGAGCCTGTTTCTTGAAGACCCCTCGCAGTTTGATCTCGTCATCACCGACCAGACCATGCCGGATGTGACCGGGGTAACGCTGGCTCAGAAGATGCTCAGGGTGCGCAAGGAGATGCCTATCATCCTCTGCACGGGGTACAGTGAAATGGTATCAGCCGAGAAGGCAAAAGAAGTCGGCATCTGTGCGTTCGTCATGAAACCCATGGTGAAGAAGGAACTGGCAGAGACAATACGGAGGGTGCTGGACGGAAGAAAGGAATAAGGATAGAAGTTTTTCGCATCAATACTTGCTTTCAGTTGTTAATGTTCAAGTACTTCCAGTCTATTAACTTCAACAGTAGTAGGTACAGTTCTTCTCATAGCCGATCCCAAATTTTCCCCTGATTCTTCCCGCCGACCTTCAGGAGAAAAAAGAGGCGGCACGAAAATCTGCCGCCCCTTTGATGATCTGATCTCGATTCCCATTCCGAAGCAGCCGCGCATCAACGTAAGAACTTTGGATTCGCAATCAACAGGCAGGCTCAAGCAGGGAGTAAGGTCTATTCTGGCAGCTCATAGGGTGATCGATAGGCGCAGCCGTCCTTCCTCTGAAAGAGTGCGTCAGCCTTTTTGCCTTTTCGTCGAACATTTCAACTGGTAACTGGCAGCTGTCCCCTAAGTGGAGTTTCCCTCACGTGGCAACTCCACATTATAGGGAGGGATGGGGAAGGCATCGGGGGCAGAGGCTATGGCCTTTCCGAGCCATGCAATAGCTCGCCCGAGATGGTTCATATTCCGCATGGCCTCATCGTCGCCAAGCACCTCGCCTTTATCGCGTCCAATCCCGAAGTTCCAGTAGATGGATCCGGGTACAATCATGGAAGACAGAAAGAACATGTGATTGATGGTATCGAACACGTGGGTTGCGCCACCGCGCCGGGCTGCCACGACTGCGGCCCCGATCTTTCCCTTGAGTATCCCGCCGTTTGCCAGTGCCACAAAGCCGGCTCGATCGATCAGGGCCTTCAACTCGGGGGTTACGTCTGCGAAGAAGGTCGGGGAACCGAGAATCACTGCATCAGCCGCGTAGATCTTTTCCAGGTATTTGTTCATATCATCTCGCTCGATGCTGCACCGTCCGTTCCGCTTCTCGAAGCACTTCAAACAGGCAATGCAACCGCGCACGGGTTTTCCGCCAATCTGCAGGTACTCCGTGCTCCAGCCGGCGGCTTCCAGAGGTTCGAGCACCTTCTTGAGCATGATCTCCGTATTGCCGCCTGATCTGGGACTTCCGTTTATAGCTATGGCTTTCATATGATCTCCCTTGGAATGCTAGTGTCATGTCAAGTTGTGGAAGTTCCCGTTATGTCATTCCGAACGTAGTGAGGAATCTTGGTCAGTGTTTTTGCAGATTTCTCAGTCACTTCGTTCCTTCGAAATGACAGACCTAATTATGCAACTTGACACTAGTGATGCAACATAGGGTCTCGGACATGAGCTCGGCCGAAAGTGGTCTGAGGTTGTCGATGTCACGCGTCTACCGAGTTGTCTTTACAGGCAGCGGAGACATACCGTGCCCGCCAGCCGAAGTCGTTCCCAGATTGGCACCGACGTCGTGCAGCTTGAGTATCGGCTCAGGTGCCCGCGCGCCCTGCAGCTGGTTGATAGATTCTCTACTCATTCCAGTTCCTCCTTTTCCTGATTCAGTCCGACCTTCATCCCCCCTCAGCGGTCTATCAGGTTCATGTGTTCTTGCGGAAGGCGATCCCCGTGCACCGTTATCTTTGAGGCGGCGCTATCAATCTCCCGGAGATCGTCGGAGGTAAGTTCGACCGCAAGTGCTCCGAGGTTCTCGTCAAGGTGCGGGAGCTTCGTCGTACCCGGGATGGGAACGATCCACGGCTTCCGGGCGAGCAGCCACGCGAGCGCGATTTGAACAGGTGTCGCCTTCTTCCGTTGTGCGACGGTGCGGAGCAGTTCGACGATTGACTGATTGGCTTTCCGGGACTCGGGCGTGAAGCGGGGGAAAACAGCCCTGAGGTCGGAGCTGGCGTCGAAGGTCACGTTCGCATCCATTTTCCCCGTGAGGAATCCCTGACCGAGAGGGCTCCACGGAACAAAGCCGATGCCGAGTTCCTCGCATGTCGGCAGCACTTCCGCTTCAGGGTCTCTCGTCCATACCGAGTATTCGCTCTGGATTGCGGTGACCGGCTGGACGGCGTGGGCGCGACGGATCGTCTTTGCTCCTGCTTCGGAGAGGCCGAAGTGCTTCACCTTGCCTTCCTTAATTAGGTCTTTCACTGCTCCTGCCACATCTTCTATGGGCACGTTCGGGTCCACGCGATGCTGATAGAACAGATCGATGACATCAGTCCTGAGTCGCTTGAGTGAGGCCTCTGCAACTTTCTTGATGTGCTCCGGTCGACTGTTGAGGCCCGGAGAGCCCACAATTTCGGCATCAAGGTCGAACCCGAACTTGGTTGCAATCACCACCTGCTTACGGAAGGGGGCAAGGGCTTCGCCGACGAGTTCTTCGTCCGTGAATGGGCCATACACTTCCGCCGTATCGAAGAACGTGACACCTCGATCGAAGGCCGCACGAATGAGTGAGATCGCCTGCTGTTTGTCCGTGGCCGGGCCGTAGCCGAAGGTCAATCCCATGCATCCCAGCCCGAGAGCCGAAACTTCTAAACCGCTTTTTCCCAACGTACGCTTTTGCATTGGTTCCTCCTCTATTTATTCTCCTGCAGCGAAATTGTCCCTTCCACGTTCTTCTCCTTATTCATAAGAATCCCTTTCAAGGCATAAGACGCTATTCTTCTCGCAACGTGCCGAGCCAGGAATCGACAGCTTTATCGACCTCGCCTTTCCGGGCCTGCCGCCGGCTTATATAAGTCGAGACCCTGAAGGACTGCGCCATTCTTGGCCTGTTCCTTGAAATGTTCGAAAAACTTCCCGGGCCCTCCCTCGTGTGTACAAAAGGCGGAGATCTGTTTTGCCTGCGAAATCAACCAGCGTTAGAAATTGCATCACGGGGGTTGATACCGTGTACCACCATACGGGGCTGCCGACCACTACGAGATCATACGATGACGTATCAGGAGCATTTTTCTTCAATGCCGGCAATTCGCCTGTCTGCAACTCTCTTTTTGCCTCTTCATACGTCGCGGTAAGCTCCGCTGGATAGGTTCTCACTGTCTCAATTTCAAAGGCATCTCCCCTCGGTCTTCTCGCGTATCTTTTCCGCAATGGTTTTTGTGTTTCCACTCAGAGAGTAGTGGATGATCAAAATGTTTGTGCTGCCAGCACCTTTTGTGGTGGCTTTGCTCATGACTTTTCTCCTATTTGCCCCTGTAGTGCTCGTCACTTACTTTTTCCATCCAGTCGGCGGACTTGCCGTCGAGCTGTTCCTGAAGGGCAATATGTGTCATACCCGTGGTTACTGTGGCGCCATGCCAGTGTTTCACGCCCGGCGGGATCCGGACCACATCACCCTGCCTGATTTCCTCGATTGGACCGCCCCATTGCTGCACCCGGCCGGTGCCTGCTGTTACGATCAGTATCTGACCAAAGGGGTGGGTGTGCCATGCCGTACGGGCGCCGGGCTCGAAGGTGACGTAGGAGCCTGACGCGCG
This sequence comes from uncultured delta proteobacterium, assembly GCA_963821605.1. Classification (GTDB taxonomy): domain Bacteria; phylum Desulfobacterota; class Syntrophorhabdia; order Syntrophorhabdales; family WCHB1-27; genus JADGQN01. The sequence goes on from CAWGEZ010000050.1 coordinate 64,400, forward strand.
TAACGGATCGTTCGCCTTGAACAGGGGATCGATACGTACAGTTCCGGTGAAGTACTCCGCTGATCCCTTCGTGGAGGGCTGCGAGCCGTTTCGTGTGATCTGTAAATCGGACGCCCAGAGACAAGTCGAAGATAGAAGCAGCAGACCGACCAATACAACCGACCAAAAAGAAGTTTTCTTCTTCATACTGTTCCCCCTGTTCGTTCTTACCTCAAATTGTAGCGCTGCCCGAGTCCCAATGGTAGATACGATTCTACCCAATTATTGCCTAATCCTCTCTTGTAACTATCCAAATGGAATGAATCGTGATATAAAAGAGCTGATGATGTTCCTTGGATAATCAATTAACACAAAGGATTAGTGACATATGACAAAAACCGAACGTACAGAGCTGGCAAGGACCAACTCCCTGCTGAAAGAGAAATTGCTCCGACGAATGCCTGAGTGCGGACTCTACCCGACCGCTATTGAAGGTTTGATGATCGCTCGGCATCATGATGCAAAGGAGATCCCCAATTGTGTTTACAGGCCGCTTGTCGCGGTTGTCATCCAGGGATCCAAACGTTCCGTAATAGGCTCTGAGGAGTACCGTTACGGAGAGAATCACTGCCTGGTGGTTGGGGTGGACATACCCAGCGCAAACCACGTTATTGTCGCATCACCGGAGCAGCCGTTTCTGGCTGTGGCACTTGACCTGAATAAATTCCTGATCACCCAATTGGCAGCGGAGATTCCGCCTTCCTCCTGGCCCGGAAACGACTCATACAGGGGAATGGCCGTAGCGGAAGTTGATCCTCACGTACTGGGTGCGTTCCTGCGTCTGGTTGAACTTCTTGAGAAACCGGAACAGATACCGGTGCTCGCGCCGATGATTATCCGTGAGATTCATTACCGGCTGCTCATCGGACCTCAGGGCGAACGTCTGCGAATGATGAATACCCTTGGCACTCAAGGCAACCAGATTGCCAGAACCATTACCTGGTTAAGGGATAACTACAAAGAGCCTCTACAGGTTGATGAATTAGCCAGGAATGCGAATATGGCTACTTCCACCTTCCACCGGCACTTCAGGCAGGTCACGACTCTCAGCCCTTTGCAGTTTCAGAAGCGCCTGCGCTTATATGAAGCCCAGCGCTTGATGCTTGTGGAGAATCAAGATGCTACCATCGCGGCTCTGGCGGTGGGGTATGAAAGTTCGACACAGTTCAACAGGGAATACAAGCGGCTGTTTGGAGAGCCCCCACACAGGCATCTCACCCGACTGCGGTAGCCGACCTCTTATCAAGACAAAGCGCTTTCAATTGGTAATCTTCAGTGAGTTCTTGAGCATGCAATTGAACAGTAGCAGGTGTGAGAAATGCTTTTTCAAAGCCCACCAGTGCTTCCTGTAAGCCTCAAAATCCGGTTTTCTGAATCGGTAGAAGATTACACTTGGCAATGGAGGCAGGTCAGAGGAGCGAACTGCACGGTTTCCCCGTCTGAAACAACCCGTGGCATACGATATTCTTATGGTACTGCAAACCCAGCCCTTTCCTGGCACACATATTGCATAGGATCCTTATGCGCCGCGCTTTGGGCACTGCGATACCTAGTGGAAAGGGTTGGACTCTTTCCGTGAACAACGATGCAAAACCCCTACGCAATTCTTACGTCATGCTCCGGGAAGAGTTTGACGACTGGGCGGTTCTCTTTGATCCCGATACGGGGCACGGTTTCGGGCTCAATCCCATGGGTGTCTACCTCTGGAAGCTCCTTGACGGGAACCACTCGATTGACGCCCTCGTTGAGGCCCTACGGCGTGATGCTCGGGATGTACCTGAAGAGGCTGCTAGACACATGGTCGCGTTCGTTGAGGGGCTTGCGGAATACAACCTGGCGGGAGGCTCACCATGACCGGGGAGGTCCATCCGTCCACGCCACCCGCGTCTTTCGAACCCATCGTGGAGAGCAGAAACGCAAGGCGTTTGGAAGGGCGATACAACTTGCTTTGCTAGGCAATAACTGAACACTTGCAGGGAGGGAGGTTCATACATGACAATCGAACAGAAGGGCTGGCCGGGTTTTCTTGGCAGAATGGTGACACCGGTCATGGAGAGGATGAACGGACTGGGTTTATTGCAGAAGCTGATGGTGGGAATCTTCGTCCCCATCCTCGTCGCGTTTCTCGTGATAGGCGGGATGCTCTTTGTCAGCGTGGGTCCTTTTGTGAGCATCAAGCAACTCGGGTCCAACAGCCTCAAGGAACTGGGCGAGGCGAGTGTGAAGGAGTCGATGATTTCCCTGAACAGGCTGGGAGAGCGCATCATTCAGGATAGAGCGGACAGTGTGGCAAAGCAGATCGAGATCTACCTGGAGTCGCACCCGGGCCTGTCGGGCACTTCTCTGCTCAACGACCCCCGCCTGCAGGAGATAGCAGTTCAGAGGGTCGGGGAAACGGGGTATACGGCGGTCCACAACAGTAAAGGCATCAACTATTTCCATGTCAACCCGAAGATCGTGGGAACGGACCTGCATAACCTACCACTCCCCGATTTCGTGAAGCTCATGGACAAGGGGCTACGCGGCCCGGTTGGCGGGTACTACGACTGGAAGGACGTCGATGGAAAGGTGCGGTCAAAATACATGTTTACCACCCCCGTCGAGGGCGCAAACCTGATCGTGGCGGCAACGACCTATATCGACGAGTTCGGAAAACCGGCGGCGACGATCCTAGGCAAGATGAACCAGATGGAAGGCATATATGCCGCGCAGTATGGCAGGAGGTTTGTGCTTTTCCTGGTCATCGTCCTTCTCGACCTGGTGGTTTTGCTTGGGGTCATCTATCTCTATTCGACCTCCGTAGTTAGGCCGATCCGCCAGCTCTCGGACGTGGCTGACAGGATCAGCATGGGTGACCTTGAGGCGCCGGTTACCGTGGAAGGAAAAGGCGAGGTTGCCAAACTCGCCCGGTCGATCGAGAGGATGAGGATGAGCGTGAAAACTGCCATAGAGCGGCTCGAACGCAAAGGACCTGTCGTCGTCCGTAAGTAGGGGGAGGAATTGTATGAAAGGACCTAAGGTTCCGCCATGGACCATCCGGGCGTTGTTCTGTGTGATTGTTTCCCTGTTTATTTTGACTGACCTGGTTTTAGGGCAAGGGGCCCAAGAGCCTGCACTGCTGTCATCGAGCCCTTCGGTTCCGGCCGCAAAGCCGGAGGTGGTCCCGCAGGTTGCCTGCGCGTATGCGATATCGCCCGCCAGTCACTCGGTCTCCTCAGCGGAGGAGACAAGCAGCATCTCGGTTACGACGACCGACAACTGTGGCTGGGCGGCAAGGTCCGGCGCTCCCTGGATCACCGTTGGCCCGGAAGCCAGTGGGACAGGCAACGGAAAGATCACGTATGCTGTTGGCGCCAATCAGGCGACGGCCGCCAGAACCGGCGTGATCACGGTAGCGGGACAAGTATTCCAGCTGACCCAGGCGGCCTCCCCGCAGTACACCTTAACAATGTTGAGGGCCGGAAGCGGCCAGGGCAAGATCTCAAGCAACCTTGCGGGGAACGTTTTCAAGAAGGGAACCTGGCTGGCACTCCATGCCGTTCCCGACGACAACTCGGTTTTCGCCGGTTGGAGCGGGGCGTGCTCGGGAACGTCCACAAGCTGCAACCTTCAGATGACATCCGACAGGACGGTGACGGCAAGCTTCGCGCTCAAAACCTATACGATACGCGTACCCGCACCCGTCAACGGCGTGATTCATCCTTCGGGCACAATAAAGGTGGCGTTCGGCGAGAAAAGGAGGTTTCAGGTGATTCCGCTTCCGGGTTACCGTGTTTCCGACGTCCTGGTGGACAAGGCTTCGGTCGGCGCGGTGAACTTATATACGTTCGACAACGTCCGCGCCGACCACGTGCTGGAAGCCGTCTTCGTGGGGCAGTAGAGCGCCCAACCTATCGACATAGTGCGTCGAAGCCAAGCACGGCGCGTGCGACTTGCATGAAGTTTGATGCTGAAACGATAACCAGCGGCGGGGGGCGGCAGGGAAGACATGTATCAGAAGTTTTATAACCTGACGAAAGAGCCTTTCACATCACCCCCGACCCGCAGTTTCTGTACTTCAGCGAGAGTCACAAGCAGGCGCTTGCCTCAATGATTTACGGTATAGAAAAGCGAAAAGGTTTTGTTGCGATCACCGGCGGCGTTGGTGTCGGAAAGACGACCATAGTCCGGGCTTACCTGGAAAGGGCCACGACTGCTGATTTGAAGGGTGATCTATGTTTTTCACGCGAATGTAACGTTCAAGGACCTTGTCAAGACTATTTATCGGGAGTTTGGGTCTGGAGCTTGCGACGAATAATCTTGTCGAGATGGTGAACGGCCTCCATCTCGCCCTCATAGACCTGTACAGGCAGGGGAAGACAGGTTGTCATCATTATTGACGAAGCGCAGAACATGCCGATAGAAACGCTGGAAAACCTGCGCATGCTCTCCAACCTCGAAACGCCCACTGAGAAATTGATCCAGGTCGTGCTCGTGGGACAGACCGAACTGGATGCGCTGCTCGAAAAGCACGAGTTGCGCCAACTGAAACAGAGGATTGCCATTCGAGCACACATCGCACCTTTGAGCGCTCAAGATAGCTCGGCCTATATCGAGCATCGACTTTCCGTTGCCGGGCTTGACAGCAATTCCATCTTCGACGAGGAAGGCGCTCGATATCATTGTAAGAGAGGCGAATGGCGTACCGCGAATGCTCAACATTCTGTGTGACAATGCACTGATCACCGGGTTCGGATATCAGAAGAATCCCGTCACGGCGCGCATTGCCAGAGAAGTCGTTTCAGATTTCGCATCGCCCGGGAAGCTACCCCGTGTTCGGAAGGAGCGGGTTGCCCCCCTCATTCCGTCACAGGAGGAGAGTGACGGTCGTGCCAATCATCGGCTAGCGGTTGCCGGACTGACACGTGGTCAGTTGTTGTCCCCGGCGCCCATTCTCAGGACGTTGTACCGGCTGACGGGAGAGGTGCCCAGGTCCTTTAACGTGATACGCGACCGGGCCTTACCGGAGACAAATACCCAGGGAATGGAAGGCGTTGATAAAGAGCCGCCCATAATGGCCGCACGCGAGCTGTCTGATGGGCGGAAATATATTCGGAGGGAGACACATATGTCCGGTGATTTGATTGGGGATCTTTCGGAAATAAGACTTTTTGACCTCGTAAAGCCTCTGGTGGACGGGAAAAAGTCCGGCATGGTAGTGATCGAGGGGGCTGAGGTGCAGGAACTGTACATCGAAGGGGGGAGTATAGTCCACGGCAGGAACGGTCCCCTGGTTGGGGAAGAGGCGGTAACCACGATGATGGACCTCCATGAGGGCCGTGTGATGTTTAACTGGCAGTTGTCACCCGAGAAACGGACGGTCCACATGCTCACGGAGGAGTTGATGTTGAACTGGGACCATCGGGAGGAGGAGTGGAAGAAGATCAGGGGGGTCGTTGGTTCCTCTGATACTACGTTTTCCATCGTGGTTGACAGCGGCGGGAAGGACCGGACTATCCTGGAGAAGCAGTGGGGGGTGCTGGCGCTGTGCAACGGGATGCGGAGCGTTTCGGAGGTCGCCGAGATCCTGGGCCGGAACGTGGTTGAGGTATCGCAGACCATCAGTGACATGGTCGGGATGGGCGTGTTGGAGAAGGCGGGGTCGGTCGCGGCTCCGAAGCCGAGAGTCAAGGCGACGGTCGGCGACTACTTCTTTACAACCGTGGAAACGGAGCTGAAAAAGCTGGTAGGCCCCATCGGGCGAGTCATTATGAACGACACACTGGCGGCGTTCGACGAATCGCGGGACGCATTCCCGAAGGACCGGGTGCAAGCCTTCATAGAGACAGTCAGCGAACAGATCGTGGAGGAGCAGAAACGCGAGGCGTTTGGAAGGGCGATACAACTTTCTTTGCTGGGAAATGACTGAACACGTGCAGGCAGGAAGGACTTCATGCACGGTAGACGAATAGACGGGCTGGTCGGGAGAAAGATGGAAGTAAGCCCACTCTTAATCGTGATCACAAAGGGAGGATCACAAACGACGAGCCGATGGCTTAACGTGTTGAAGGAATGAGAAAAGGCCTTGCCAGAAAGGTTCTCGACCTTTGCCTTTCGAGAAAAACTCTCGCAAGCCGAGTGACAGGTTTTTTGGCCGACGAATCAGCGTCCATCGAGAGTATTACGGCATTTTCGATACAAGGATAAGTCTATTCTCAATATGTTAAGCGATCGGTCGTAAGCAATGGCCTGCCTCTTCTGAACGATACTGTACATCGAATGCACATTTCATCCCGTAATCCGCAATCCCGCGATTGCGCACCTATGCTCGACT
>CAWGEZ010000051.1:0-51958 GCA_963821605.1 uncultured delta proteobacterium
GTGAGCCCTCCGACCGCGAGAACGGCGATGAATACAAATGCGAAGAGTGGCGTACTCTGCGGCCTCCAATAAATCTTCTTCATACATTCAGCTCCGCACCGAAAATGAGGATAAGGACGAGACGAACAACCACTGAGGCTGTGATAAGGGAACAGAGGGATTCTACTATTCCTCGCCTGTCAAGCCAGATCGCTATCAATCCCGGAACGATGAAGCCGATCACTGAGTATTGGATCGCCGCCTCCTCACTCTGTGCACCGACGAAGTAGCGCGCAATCATGCCCATGAGGTATCCTGCGAGAATCATCAGAATGGTACGTCGTCTGCCGTAGATGATAATCACGGAACTGAGGGCCCGCACCAGACCAAAGGCAGCAAAGCCGGCAGCCAGGGTTACGATAACGCTCAGTGGTTCCGTTAAGTGCAGGGCGAGATAACCCGGCACAACCAGTCCGCCTCCTGCGATTCCGAAGAGCTCAGAGAGGAAGAGATTTACGGCGAGACCTATTCCGATCGAGATAGGAAGTAGCTCGATCATAATACCCCCTTTGTACTGTGTCTTTCAAAATGCTTCGGTTGCGGAAAAAACGAACGAGGCTCAAACCCTGTCCCTTTGTATTACCCATTCCAACCACGAGCGCTGATTTGCCTGCCAGCTCGATGATCGTTTCAAAGATATCACTCTCACTCTGACGCTCGGCAAACAGAAATTTTTCTACCGGTACCCCATTCGCAACGGCAGCCCTCACGAAGAAGTACGTTCCGCTGCCCATCAGCAGATAATGGTCAGCTGCCGGCCATCGAACGCAGGCCTCGCCCAGTTGGCGGGAGCGGTCGGGCCGGTCGGTCCTGCAGTTGAAGATCAGAACCCGTTTCTCAACATCGGGAAAACGGTCGATGGCCATGTGATAGAGCAGCTCGGAAGACTCAGGGTCGTTCGCCGCAAAGGCGTTCACAAAATAGATGTGACGCCCGAAAAACCTGAGATGGGAGATCGTCATAGCACCGGGGTCAGGAATAGCTTTCCACATGCCGCGTAAAGCGGTTTCCCGATCGATGCCCAGGTCCACGCAAAGGCGCAGCGCCAGAGCAACGTTCTCTTTGTGCTCCACGTAAGAGAAGCCTTCCATCTCTTCGTCGGTAATGGCAGCAATCTCCTCCGGGGTCACGGCGAGCAGCTCGCTCTGCCGGTCCTGTGTGGCATACTCGAAGACCGGCAGGTGCCTGTTCTCCGCGGTAAAGAGTTTTGCCTTGAGGGGTGTTGATCCTGCGAGAGCCAACGCCACATCCTTCTCTTCAGGACCCATAACATCAAGGTGATCGGCGCGGGCATTAGTGATGACTCCGTGGGTGGCCTTCAGGAATCGGGATTCACACAGCCATTGGAGTTGGGGTTGGAGAGCCATACACTCAACGACGATCGCATGCGCGCCGTAACTGGCTGCCGTAGAAACAATCCGTATCTGCTCGATCACGTTTGCCCCTGCCGGTCTAAACACGGGGTACTCCGAAGCATCAGGCAGGATCATCCGGGCGAGCGTACCGGTGGTCTTGGCGCACGTAACGATGCCGCCCTCCCGCAGGCCTCCTGCGATAAGGCGCACGACGCTGGATTTGCCGCGCGTGCCATTGACGTGGATACGGATCGGTATCCTGGAAAGGTTACGCCTGTGTAGTAAGCCTTCCCTGAGGCCGAACAGGATAAGGATTATGAAAACAATGAGAAGAATGTTAGGGCCGATCATGCCAGTCAACACTGAATTGCACCTTTATGACAAAACCGGGTTCATTTGTCTTCAGCAAGCAATTATCTGTAATTATAAGCACAGGTTTAGAAGAAGACAATATGGAAGCTTCTCGTCGGGCTGGCTTCACAATTTCCCCTTTGGCCTTTTGTCACGCGTCACGGGTCGCGCGTCACGGCTCTTAGACGGCCGGCGTGAGCAGTTTCTGCTGGAATGATTGATAATTGAAGTACTCTTCTATGACCGGAAGGAAGGTTTTGATAGCTGGGGACACATATGTTTCTCTGTTTATGACCACGTCGATACCGAGTCTGATTTCTCCGCCGCTACAGGAATGATCTTCAGGTTTTCCCGGGCAACCTCATCCTTTACGTTGGGCAGGAACATGAGTGCTACACCTTTTTTTTGCCGGGCCAATTCCTTTGCGCATTCAACATTGTCTACCTCTGCACCGATCAACGGGCGCAAACCCGCGTTCTTAAAGTGCTCAAGGATAATCTCCCGGGCCACAGACCCTTCCGACTGAATGATCAGGGGGTAGTTAACCAAATCCCCCCACCTGACCTTTTTCTTAAGTACCAGCGGGTAGTCCGGAGCCGCAACCAGGACCATTTTTTCCACCTGGGGGATGCGGAAAACCTGCAATCTCCTGTCAACTTCCCTGAGTGTGCCAACGAGACAGACATCGTACTTAAGATCGAGGAGATCCTTTACCAGCATGAGGGAGGGGCCTTCCCGCACGGCAAGACGCACCGAGGGGTGCAATTCCTTGAACCTGTCGATGATCGGCGTGAGGTAGAGCATCAGCGTGCAGGCAACGCCGAGTTGCAGATTATTTACGCTAAAGCTCTTGAGGAAATTCTCCGCCATGGTCACATGATTAACGATTTCCTCTGCATAGTCGAGAAACCGCTCCCCCGCCTTGGTCAGATGGACCCTCTTTCTCTTGACGTTGATGAGCTTGACCCCGAATTGGGTTTCCAGACCTTTGATTTGCTGCGTTACCGCGGGCTGAGTGACGAAAAGTTTCTCGGAGGCGACACTGAAGCTCTCTTCCTTGCCCACAAAATAAAAAGATATTATCTGCTGAAGATTGATTTGCGGCGGTTTCACTACCCCATTCTATAACCTCAAGCCATTGTAAGTCAAGCCGCGGGTTCGCCGGTAACCAGGTTCGCCGGACGATCGCTTATGAGTTCATAAGAAAGTTTATGTTGACAAGTTGTGCAGGGCAACTAAACTGTGGGAACAGGATGGAGAAGGTACAGACAGAAACGACGGATTAACGTTGCGAGGCTCGAGGGATAGAAGAAACGTAGCCATTGGTTAAAAGGAGGGTAGAAGAAGCATGAATAAGATCGAATTCGTCGATCAGACTATACGGGATGCGCAGCAGAGTCTGTGGGGCTTCACCATGAGAACCGATCACATGACCCCGATTGCCCAGATCATGGATAAGGTTGGATACAGGGCCATTGCCACGGTGGGTTCCCAGGCATTTACCATACAGGTGCGTAACCTCAATGAGGATCCGTGGGAGAGGATCAGGGTTCTTTCCGGGCTCATAACAAGAACGCCTATTCGCGGGTCATATCAAATCGGAAGCCTTTCCTCCTTCGATCTCAGCACCCCCCGGGATATTATCACCCTCTGGATAAAGCGCTCTGTGGCTAATGGGATAAAGAGTTTCTGGATCTGTGATTACCAGACGGATTTCGAAAAGTTCGTTTACTTCGCGCGTATAGCCAAGGCGCAAGGAGCCGAGGTCGTGCCCGCCCTTATGTACACCTCCAGCCCTGCTCACACGAGCGAGCACTGGGCGCGAAAGACCCGCTGGCTGGCGGAGGCGAAGGATTGCATCGACCGGATAATGATAGAGGATGCGTCAGGAGTTATTACGCCGGAAGCCACCAGGGAGCTGGTCTCGACCATTCAAAAGAACTGCGACGGGCTGCCCCTGGAGTTCCACTCCCACTGCAATTCGGGACTCGCGCCCCTCTGTTATCTGGAGGCTATTCAGTCGGGCGTCACCACGGTGCATACCGCGGTCGCACCGCTCGCCAACGGCACCTCTCTGCCGGCTACGGAATCCATTTTGAGAAATGCCCGCCGTCTGGGTTTTACGGCGGACCTGGATGAGGATGCTCTCGCAGCAGTATCGGCCCATTTCAGAGCAATTGCCGAAAAAGAGAGGCTGCCCATCGGCGTACCGCTGGAATACGACCTCTTTCATTATGCACACCAGGTACCCGGCGGCATGATGACAAATCTGACACGCCAGCTCAGGGAGGTGGGGATGGAACACCGCCTTGAAGAGATCCTTGAGGAAGTGGTTCTGGTCCGGAAGGAGCTGGGTTACCCTGTGATGGCAACGCCCTATTCGCAGATCGTAGGGGCTCAGGCTGTGGAGAATATAGTCTCGGGCGAGCGGTACAAACAGATGACCGATGAGGCCATCAAGTACGTTCTCGGTTACTACGGAGAGCCGGTTGTCCCTATAGACCAGAACGTGGTAGATAGGGCGATGAGCCTGCCGAGGAGCAAAGCATTTCTTAATTGGAAACCGGAGGGGTATCTTAAGTCTGTTGAAGAACTGCGCCGGGAGATCGGCCCGGAGCTTTCCGATGACGATCTTCTGCTCAGGATCCTGATTCCGGGAAAGGCTCTCAAGCGCGGGGAGCCCGCGAAGGAAACCGTGAAGCCTGGCGCGAACGCGACGGCGCCTGTGAGCCAGCCCGGCGGCTTCCCGACGGAATTCAGTGTGGATGTGGATGGGGAAGTATTCAACGTGAAGATCTCACCCGTGTGGGATGGGGCCGGAGATCGGACGAGACGAGCATACAGGCGGGAAGGCCGGAAACATCGAAGAGTGCAAAGGGGCCGAAGGAAATACCCCCGGGCGCTGTGCTCTGCGGGATGGCGGGGTTGGTGCTCTCCATCGAAGCAAAGGTGGGCGTCTCGTGTGAATGCAGGCGATCTCGTGGCAATGATCGAGGCAATGAAGATGAGAAGACATGTCAACGCACCCCATGGCGGCGTGGTAAAAGAGATCTGGGCCCGTGAGGGTGAAATCGTTGAGCCCGGCGATGTCCTGATGGTGGTGGAGTAATGGCGAAGTTGAAGCTCCGGAAGATTCTCGTCGCCAATCGCGGTGAAATAGCAATCCGTGTCATGCGGGCCTGCCGGGAAATGGGCATTGCCTCCGTTGCCGTCTATTCTGAAGCGGACAAGGAGGCATTATTTGCCAAGTACGCTGATGAGGCCTATTGCATAGGTCCGGCACCGGCAACCCAGAGCTATCTCAACATACAGAAGGTTATCGAGACGGCGAAGGGAAGCGGCGCCGATGCGATCCACCCCGGCTACGGTTTCCTTGCCGAGAATCCAAAATTCGCCCATGCCTGCGAAGAAGAAGGCATAACATTTATCGGACCGTCGAGCAGGGTGCTTGAACTCATGGGCGATAAGGTCACTGCCCGGCGCGAAATGATAAAGGCGGGCGTGCCCGTAGTGCCGGGCACGGATGAATGCGTCGCTGAATTTGGAAAGGCCAGGGATGTTGCCAAAGAGATCGGATATCCCGTGATCATAAAGCCCTCCGGCGGTGGAGGGGGGATCGGGATGACCATTGTCGCGAATGAAGGGGAGTTGGCTCATGCGCTGGAATCCACGCAGGCGATTGCTACGACCACCTTCGGCCTTTGTGATGTTTACATCGAGAAATATTTGTCCAATCCCCGCCACATAGAATTTCAGTTATTGGGAGATTCCCACGGGAATGCCGTACACTTGGGGGAACGGGAGTGTTCCATCCAGCGAAGACATCAAAAGCTGATCGAGGAATCTCCGTCCGCGGCGGTGACCACGGGAATGCGGGCCAAAATGGGAGCCATAGCGGCAAATGCCGCGAGACTTGTGGGCTATGAAGGAGCCGGGACCATGGAGTTCCTTTTCTCGGAAGGGAAGTTCTACTTCCTCGAAGTGAATGCCCGGGTCCAGGTCGAGCACCCCGTCACAGAGATGGTAACCGGGGTTGACATCGTGAAAGAGCAGATACGAATCGCTTCGGGGCTTCCGCTCAGTATTAAGCAAGCAAAAATTCGAATGAATGGCAATGCCATCGAATGCCGCATCAATGCCGAGGACCCTCTGAACGACTTTGTCCCCACGCCCGGCAAGATCAAGAGCTACCATGCGCCCGGCGGGACCGGAATCCGCGTGGATAGCGGGGTCTATTCCTCTTACACGATACCGCCCTTCTACGACCCGATGATCTCGAAGCTCATCGTGTGGGGCAGGGACCGTAATGAGGCGATCGCGAGAATGAGGCGGGCACTCTACGAATATATTATCGTGGGAGTGAAGAGCAATATCCCATTCCATAAGGCGGTCATGGAAAACCCGCGCTTTGTAAAGGGTGACCTGGGGACTCATTTTATCGACATGGAAACCACGCTGCTGGACGATATGAAGCGAATTATAGAGCGGGAGAAACCACTGGAAGAAAGGCTATCTCATCACCTTGAAGAGAAACGGAGAATAGCTGCAATTTCTGCTGTGGCTGCCATAACCCGGATGTATGGTCGCGGATGAGCTTGGAAACAGTTAGGTCTAGGGTTCGACGGCAGGGGGACCTGGGATGAGATTTCAGGAGACAGCCATGACCAAGACGATTGTGATCCTGGGTACACTCGATACCAAGGGCGAACACCTCCACCTGTTGAAGCAAAAGATCGAGGCAAGGGGACACAGGGCACTGATCCTCGACCTGAGCATGGGGGCCGTTCCCGTCTTACCCGCGGACATACCGGCTGCAGAGATCGCCCGAATCGCCGGACACAGCCTGGAGCAGCTCGTGGCGGCTCGGAACAGGTCCGTCTCCACTGATATCATGATAGCCGGAGCGCAGCAGAAGGTGCTGGAGCTTCTGTCGAAGAAGGAAATAGATGGGATAGTGGCGATGGGAGGGGCATCGATGGCCCTCATCGCCTCACGGGTCATGGCGAAACTACCCTTCGGCATTCCGAAAGTGATTGCCACGCCGGCTGCCATGCCCACCTATATCTCCGAATGGTTCGGCGCTCTGGATGTGGTGATCATGCAGGTGATCATGGAATTTGCGGGCATGAATAATCTCGTCACTGCGGTGATCGCACAAGTTGCCGGAGCTATTTCAGGCATGGCCGAGGAAGCCTCCGACCAGACGTCGATCAAGCTCCCCTATCCGTCGGTTGCCATTACCCAGATGGGCTTCAATGAAGGGTGCGCGGTTGAGGTAAAGAGGCTCCTCGAGGAAAAGGGGTACAACGTCTACCCGTTCCATGCGAACGGTATAAGTGACAGGAGCATGGAGCGGCTGATTGCACAGGGCCTTCTGGATGGTCTCATAGATATAGTGCCCGCGGGACTCATCGAGGAGCTTTTCCAGGGGAACAGGGCAGCGGGCATGGAGAGGCTCGACGCGCCTATTGAAAGGGGCATACCACTCGTGCTTGCGCCTTGCACTCTAAACACAACCGGCGCCGGACCGACGCGCAGGATGAAGGAACGCTTCATCAACCGGCCACGGAAGCTGCAGATCGACGAGATACGGTTTATGACCCGCTATGAGCCCGATGAGATGAGACAAGGTGCACGGCTTTACGCGGAGAAACTGAACAGGGCCAAAGGGCCGGTCAAATTCCTCGTCCCGTTAAGGGGGTGGTCCTCGATTGACAAGCCCGGAAGCGTCTTGTACAATCCGGAAGAAGATAGGGCATTTGTGGATGAGCTAAAGGCGCACCTGAAGCCTGAAATCCAGATTGAGGAGATCGATTGCAATCTCGAAGACCCGGAGTTCGCCAGCGCACTGGTTGAGAGCTTCGACGAAATGTTTAGGAGGCGTCAAGTCAGTTGAAGAGCGCCTGGGTAGTAGAGTCGGTATTGATCGAACCAATCGGACCTAGTCAACGAATCACGTTTGTTTGGGGGGTAATCAATGGCTGACAAATGGTTGTACTGGCTGGAGGATCTGGGAAAGGAACAGACCGATCATGGTGGGGAAGAAGTGCGCGAACCTGGGCGAGATGGCGAAGGTCGGTCTTCCGGTGCCGCACGGTTTTGCGCTTTCCCTTGACGCTTACAATCTCTTTATGAACCTGGCCGGGGCGACTGACGAGATGCGCTCGTGTATAAAGCGCTCTCAGGCTGTCCTTGAAACGATCGCAGGGATTAATGAGCTGAGCCGTGCCTTGCGCCAAATCGTCGAATCAAAGCCGGTGCCGGCCGAGATGAAGGCAACGATACTGCTCCCACTACCGGGAACTCTGCAACCGCTGCTGTGCACTCGATGTGGCGGTTTCGACCCGTTCGGCCGGGGCAGTTAGCCATCCGGGTCAGTACGAGACTCACCTCAACGTGAAAGGGGAGTCGGACCTTTTGGAGAAGATAAAGAAGGTCTGGAGCAGCATCGTTCAATCCCACCTCCCTGTCATTCAGAAAACAGAAAGGTCTGCCCCTCGAAAGCGATCCCATCGGGGTAGCTGTCCTCAAGATGGTGAACGCCCGAGTCGCCGGGATTATCTTCACCGCGGACCCTAATACGGGGGACACGGGCCAGGATGATCGTAGAGGCCAATTGGGGGCTCGGGGAGAGCGTCGTGGGCGGAGAGTCGATGCCTGACACCTACGTCGTGGATAAGAAGACGCTTAAGGTTGTGGACAGGAGACTGGGAACCAAACTGAGATGTGTTCTCCCCACCGAGCAGGGCGTTGATCGAGCAGGCAACGCCCGAAGACAGGACGCTGCAGTCTTCTGCCTGTCCGACGCAAGAAGCTGGTTGAAATCGCAAAAGTCGGCATTCGGCTGGAAGGGCACTTCGGCGCTCCGCAGGATGTCGAATGGGCGATCGACAGCGACCTTTCCTTTCCTCATAATGTCATCCTCCTGCAGACGAGGAACGAGGTCATGGCAAAGAAGAAAGATCCGGTTGACCAACTGCTCGACCTGATGATGACCCGGTTTGTAAAGGCATGACAAGAAATATGACAAGAACTATGACAAAAAAGTCTTGCGGATTGTTGTCTCGTTGGTTGAAAATGGGGAAGTGGACCTCGCAAGAATCATGGTTTGTGTGGTCGATGTGAAAACGATAGCAGGCAGGGGAGGTGAATAAGGGAAGAAGGCAAGGGACGCGTCGGAAACCCGAGACTCCGGAAAAGTGGCTTGGTGGAGCAACATGGCGAGTTGGGCCGGGTTTATTGGGGAGCGTGTGACCAAGACCGAGAGGCTTGGCAACGACTCCAAACCCTGGAAGGCCTGAGCCTTCAGGGTAAAAAAGAAAAAGGAGGGGGGTTATGAAGTACTACGGGAAATTAACCATACTGCTGGGCTTAATCTGGGGATTCATTGCGATCCAGCGGATCGTCATCGCCATTATCATGCCTGCAATCCAGGCCGATATGAAGTTCACGTATACGGACGTAGGCATGATCATATCGATCACCGGACTCGTCTGGGCCTTCGGCACGATCATCTGGGCAAGTATCGGTGATACCTACGGGCGCCGCCCGGTCATTGTCGTATGTACCATTCTCGCTTCCATCTTCTCCTGGATGACCGGCATGGTCCACACGCTCGGTGGTATGCTGACGGTCCGGGGCGTTCTGGGATTCTTCGAGGGAGGGCCCTGGGGTCCGGCTGTTGCCACGGTGGGAGAAGAAGCGCCGGAAGAGAAGCGGGGAATGCTGGTTGGTCTGATCCCCGGCAGCTTCTTTCTGATCGGTGTCTGCCTGGGACCTATGCTCGCGGTCTGGCTCCTGACTCACTATGGGTGGCGGCCTGTGTTCTACGTCATATCCATACCCGGTGTCATCCTTGCCATAATCTGCGCGTTTTTTATGCATGAGCCTGCTTCTGTCGCAGCCGGCATCAAGGCCCGCAAAGCGGGGCAGGAGAGAGACGTGATGCAGCAGGGGCAGAAGGTGAAATTAACCGACGTGCTCAAGTATAAGAACGTGATTATCTCGACTATTAACAGCGTACCGGTCATGGCCTGGCTCTGGATATACAGCGGTTTCTCCGCGTTGTTTCTTGCCAAGGTCCACAATATGAGCATGGAAGCCATCGGCCTTGTCATGTCCGCTTCCGGCATAGGCGGATTCCTCGGTATGGTAATAATGGGTCGGCTCTCGGATGGCATGGGGCGTAAAGCGGCTATCATCCTCTCCGGGCTTCTCTGTTGTCTCTCCGGTCTGGCGATCATCGCGATGCCGGTCGGGGCTTCACTGGGCGGCTTCTGCCGTCGCTTTTCTTCTTCTGGGGTATGTTCGGTGGTGCTTTCTTCCCGCTTTACCTGGGCACCTTGCCCGCGGAAAGCGTGCCGCCCGAGTTCGCGGGAACGGCCATTGGTGTGCCTACAGCAGTCGGTGAGATTATTGGCGCAGCCATCATGCCGACGATTGCCGGCGCCCTTGCCGACATGTTCAACCTTTACGCCCCCATGTGGATGGCAGCCATATCCGGATTGCTGATCATGCTGGTCTCCCTGGGATACGTGGAAACAGCGCCGAGGAAGGTGGCAAGGATGAGGAGCAAGCCGACGCGTGAGGATCATCTGCTCAAACCCTTCAGGGGTAAGAGCAGTCTGGCAACATAGCGGGCTCTGTTTCTTATACCGATTTGCTTCGAGCGGAGACCGAGCCGTCGGCCGGGTACTCCAGACGGCATCGAGGAGAGCGATAGCGAAGCATCCTGTAAGGACGCAGTGCAACGAAGGTATACACTTGAAGGCGAATCGGTATTTTTGAGTTGCGGGAGGGTACCGGGATGACCGGCACCTATCAAGCATAGAGGGGGGAAGCATGTTGAAGGATGCCTATGATTTGAGTTTTTACGAATTCGATGAGGAGAAGGACCCGAAGGAGTACGGGGTGCTGCTCTGTGACGTCGTACATGGAAGGCCGCCCATGAAGCCCACGTACATGGGCATCGGCTGGTACTGGTACTACCATGGTGTCCGCTACGGCGCGGCACGGCTCTGTTTACCGACGACGCACGGCTGGGACTCGCGGTTCGTCGATGGCTATCCTTACATTACGGCCATCCGCACGACACCCGAAGAGGCAAAGGCTAGGGAGCCGATATTCAGGGAGAGGATAAAACCGTTTCTCGAGAATTTTGACGGCGTCTGGGACCCCTTGAAAATGGACCTCCTAAAGACATACAAGGCCGCGAGAGAGTCGCGGGGCCTCAAGGAGTGGGCTGATATAAAGAAGCTGAGCAACGATGAGCTTCTTTCCTTCTTCCTTGATTTTGCCTACGTCATCAATCGGAAGGAGGGCGAGGTTCATTTCTACATGCTGATGGCCGCGTACTACATAAGCGGCCTGTTCCAGGAGATGTGGCGCACCATGTTTGGCAGAGAGGCAGGCATCGACCCGAAATTTCCACCGGTTGATGTCCGGCTTCGAGTCCATGGATGTGAGCTTCACCCGGGGGCTCTGGCAGCTGGGCAGAAAGGCGGTGGAAGTGGGCCTTGAGGAGGTGTTCAAGACAACCGAGGAGCGAAGACGTGCTTGAGACACTCAAGGCGACTGAGACCGGCAGGAAGTGGTCCGAGGCGTACCACGAGTTCCTGCTCGAACACGGGTGGAGGGCGGACCGGCAGCACGCATATGATTTCCCGACATGGATCGAGAAGCCGAGTGTGGGAATCGCCCGGATAAAGGTCTTGATGTCGGAACCGATCTTCCCGTTCGACGCGCACCGTGAACGCGTGAACAGGGAACGGCAGGAGGCGGAGAAGGAAGTCCTGGCAAAAGTACCGGAGGGGCAGAGAGAAGCGTTCGGCCTCCTTATGAAGGCCGCCCAGAAAGGGGGCTACTGGAGCGAGGACCACGGTTACTACTGCGACCTTTCGGTGGGTGCGATGGGCAGGTGGATCATCACCGAGTTCGGCAGGCGGTTCGCGGAGGCTGGGTGCATCGACGACGCTGAGGACGTGCACTACCTACATCCAAACGAGATACGGAAGGCCGCTATTCCCATGGGCAGGGTCAATCTCCGTCCTTACGTGGAGCGCAGGAAGACTGCCCACCAGCGGAACCTGGAGATAGAGCCGGCTCCGTTTTACGGGGACATCACTCAGGCGCAGGACATCGTGCGAAGCGACCCGACCCTTTCGGTCTCGACGCAGATTCCTATCGTAAGGGAAGAGCTGAAGGCAGACCTGTACGGGGCAGCGGCTGCGCCCGGTGTGGTGGAAGGCATCGCACGGGTTATCATGAGCCCCGACCAGCTCTACCAGGTGCAGCCTGGCGAAATAGTGGTTGCGCCTGGCACGTCGTCATCGTGGACGGTTGTCTTCAGTGTCATCAAGGGCCTCGTGAGTGACGGAGGCGGTGCACTTTCGCATCCCGTGATCATGGCCCGAGAGTTCGGTGTGCCCTGCGTCTCCGGCTGCGTGGAAGGTACACGGAAGATAAAGACCGGCCAGAGGATACGGGTGGACGGGGACCAGGGGGTTGTGTACATCCTGGACAAATAGCACAGCAGACTCTGACCGATTTGCATTCAAGGACAGCATCCGCACGCGGGGAACCGGGGCTACACTATCCGGAACGAGGTTTGAGAACGCGAGTACACCCGGCGTTTAATCGGCACGTTTCCTGACGTCCTGCGACGTCTCGGGGTGAGAAGAAAGTAGATCGATAAGTGAAGAGATCCGCGCGTACTGAAAAAACGTTTATTCAATAAGGAGGCATGGCATGGAAGAAGTACGTACCCCCGAGGTGTTGGGAGAGCTGATCGAGGAAAGGGCGAGCAGGCTAGGAGATAAAATCTTTCTCCGTTTCAAGGATCAGAACTTCAGCTACCGGGAAATGGACCGTTTTTCAAATCGATGCGCTAACGCATTCAAGAGCCTGGGCGTGACCAAGGGCGATACCGTCAGTATCATGCTCGCCAACTGCCCGGAGTTCATACATCTCTGGTTCGGGCTTGGCGAAAATCGGAGCTGTGGAAGTTCCGGTAAACACGTCCTACAAGGGCGAATTCTTGCGCCACATCGTCGATCAGTCCGATTCGAAAATCTTTGTGATCGGCAGCGAATTTCTGGATCGTCTGAAACTGATAGAGGATAGCCTGACCAAGCTCCAAAAGGTGGTGGTCCTGGGAGGCCTCACCAAAGAACAGGCTGCCGCATCCTCGATCCCGATGATAAGCTTCGAGGAATTCTTCAACGCTTCTGAGGATCCCGTCGACATCAAGATCCTTCCATCGGACGCTCTAAGCATCATCTATACGTCCGGGACAACCGGTCTGTCCAAGGGAGCCCTGGGCCCCCACAAGTTTTGGGTTGTGGTGGCTCAAAAGATGCTTGAGTGCCGCGAGGGCGGGAAAGACGACATCTTCTTCACGTTCCTTCCGCTGTACCACTTCAATGCGCAGTGCCTCACTACGATGACCGCGCTGATAGCCGAGGCTCAGATGGTGCTCTCCGACAAATTCAGCGCATCCCGTTTCTGGGATGAGATCCGTAAGTACAAAGCAACGCAGTTCAACTATCTCGGGGCGGTGATACCGATCCTGGCCAAGCAGTCACCGAAGCCCGACGATCTTGACAATCCGGTCCGTATCGGCCTTCGGCGCGGGATGCCCTCAGGCAGTGATGGATGAGGTGGAGAAGAGATTCGGGTTCAAATGCCTGGAAGGCTTCGGGATGACCGAAATAGGCATCCCGGTTCATGTCAGGGTTAACGACAGAAGGCCCGGTTCGTGCGGAAAGGTGCTCGATATCTATGAGATAAAGCTGGTTGACGATGAAGACAACGAAGTACCTGTCGGAGAGCCGGGGGAGATTATATTCCGCCCACGAGAGCCGTTTACCATGATGCTGGGATATTACAACATGCCGGAGAAGACCCTGGAGACGTACCGCAACCTCTGGTTCCATACAGGAGACCTGGCCAAGAAAGATAAGGACGGCTATTTCTATTTTGTCGACAGGAAAAAGGATGCGCTCCGTAGAAGGGGCGAGAACATCTCTTCCTTTGAAGTGGAGCGGGCCATCAATACGCACCCCGCTGTTCTGGAGTCGGCGGCCGTCGCGGTCCAGTCCGAGCTCGCGGAAGATGAAGTGAAAATATGCGTTGTCCTCAAGCCCGGCGCCACACTGACCCCTGAGGAACTGATCAAGCATGCCAATGACAGGATGCCGTACTTTGCCGTCCCGCGATATGTGGAGTTTATGGAGAGCCTCCCGAAAACACCGACAGAACGTGTCCAGAAGTATCTGCTGAAACAGGCGGGCGTCACGCCGAATACCTGGGACAGGGAAAAGAGCGGGGTCCAGGTCACGAGATAGCCAGAGGCGTTGTATGGAAGGGAGGAGGAGCAACAATGACGGGCATTACATCGATAGGTGCCTATATCCCCATGTACAGGCTTGATCGGGAGGAGATAGGCAGAATGTGGCGCGCAAAGGGCGGCAGAGGGGAAAAGGCGGTGGCCGGTTATGACGAGGACGCCGTGACCATGGCCGTGGCCGCTGCCCAGGATTGCGTGCGACTGCAGGACAAGCAAATAGACAAGCAGGCAGACGGACTCTATTTTGCCACTACTACGGCCCCGTACAAGGAGAAACAGAGCGCGGCCATCATAGCGAGCGTGCTTGACCTGGACAAGAGATGCGGCACGGCCGATTTTACCAATTCGCTGAGGGCTGGAACGACTGCCTTGAAATCAGCCCTGCACGCCGTAAAGAGCGGCTCAGCCGGGCAGGTAGCGGTCATCGGCCTCGGACTGCCGGCCCGGCGCCCCGAAAGGGAGATTTGAACAGTTACTCGGGGACGGGGCCGCAGCCCTTATGGTTGGGTCAAGCGATCTCATTGCAACTATTGAAGGCAGTCATTCTATTTTTAGTGAGTTTACCGACGTATGGAGAACAGAAGCCGACGCCTTCGTAAAATCGGGAGAAGGGCGGTTTATCGATGAAGTAGGCTACATGCCGTTGATGCAGGAGGCCATCGCAGAGTTGATGAAGGGTTGCTCGTTCTCTCCGGGCGATTTCTCCAAGGTCGTTTTCTCGGCGCCTGACGCTCGGGAACATGCGGATCTGGCAAAAAGCTCGGCTTCGACCCAGCCCAGGTCCAGGACCCCTTCTTTACCCTCATCGGTCATACCGGGACTGCGTCTGCGCTCGTGATGCTGGTGGCTGCCCTGGAAGAAGCACATCCTGGTGACAGGATCCTTTTCGCAAATTACGGCGATGGCTGTGATGCCTTTATACTTGGCGTAACCGAGGAGATAGCCCGAGTACGTGAGAAGCCGATGATGAAGGAGCGGCTGGTGAAAAAGAGGTCTATAGATTATGGTACCTACCTCAACTGGCGCGACCTCGTACCATTCGAACCGTCGAGCCTTCCCGAACGTGCGGAACCTTCGCTCGCCACCCGATGGAGAGAACGGAAGGACAGTTTCGCCCCTGTACGGGGTGAAATGCAGGAAGTGCGGGACGCCGCAGATCCACCCGATCGGGGCAGACCGTCAGTGTATGCGTGGCATGCCAGACCAAGGACGAATTCGATCCATACAAGTTTTCCGACAAGAAGGGCAGCCTCTTCACTTACGCGGTCGACCAGCTTGCAGCCAACGAAGAATCCGCCCGGTCTCAACGGGGTGGTCGATTTTGACGGTGGAGGACGATTGATCTGTGAGCTTGACGGACTACGATCATGGACAAGGTCGCGATCGGCATGCCGGTAGAGATGACATTCCGGAGGCTCGCCCAGGGCAAGGGGATCGTCAACTATTTTTGGAAGGCGAAAGCCGGTAGATTTCTTGAGGTCCTATAGATCCATGACTCAGGAACTATTATAAGAAGACAAGGGAGTCATCACTATGGAAAGCATCAGGGATAAAGTAGCCATAATCGGGATGGGCTGCTCCGAGAGTTTGGCGAGACGATGGGACGCGGGCGTAGAAGATCTTCTTGTCGAGGCGGCATACGAAGCCTTTGAGGATGCGGGGATAGGGCCGAAGGATATCCAGGCCGCGTGGCTCGGGACGGTCTTTTCGGGCATGACTGCCCTCACCATGTCGCCGCTTGGACTGCAGTACATCCCTATGACACGGGTCGAGAACATGTGCGCCACGGGATCTGAGGCCCTGCAGGGGGCCGCCTATGCCGTCGCTGCGGGGATCTGCGACGTCGCCCTGGCCATCGGTGTGGAGAAGCTGAAGGATTCGGGACAGACAGGGGTCAAAGGGCCCGGCCATCATCGGTGATAACCCCGACGGGAGTGCGAGTATCGGATCAGGCTACAGCGCCCCCGCCTCATTTGCCTATCTCGGGACAAGGTACTTTCACCAGTATGGACTGGGATCCGGACGAGGGTAAGAGACTCCTCGCTGAGATTGCGGTGAAGAACCACTACAACGGCAGCCTCAACCCAAAGGCCCACTTTCACAACAGACTCACCGTTGAGCAGGTCATGAAGGCGCCTATCGTGGCGTGGCCTCTTGGCCTCTTCGACTGCTGTGGCGTGAGCGACGGGGCGGCTGCGGCCATAGTCACCCGGGCGGACATGGCCCGAAACTTCAGGGCAGATCCCGATCTACATCAAAGGCCTGGCTATTACGGTCGGCGCCCGGCAGGGCACCATGAGGCAGGATTATGACTACGTCCACATAGAAGAAAACGTACGGGCAGCGAGGAAGGTCTACGAGGAGGCGGGTATCACGGACCCGAGGAAAGAGATCAGCATTGCCGAGGTCCACGACTGCTTCACCTGTCACGAGCTGATACTCTATGAGGACCTGGGATTCAGCCCGAGAGGGCGTGCCAAAGACGATATCGATGCAGGGACGTTCACCTTGTCCGGTGAACTCCCTGTCAACACGGATGGTGGTCTGAAGTGTTTCGGCCATCCGCTTGGCGCCAGTGGCCTCAGGATGATGTACGAGGTGTATAAGCAGCTTCAGGGCAAGGCCGGCCAGCGGCAGGTCAAAAATCCACATTTGGGGCTGACCCACAATCTCGGCGGAAACGCCGGCAAGGGCGTGGCAAGCTGCGTTGTTGTGGGGAATGAAAAGACGAAGTAAGGGTCACGGGTCACGGGTCACGGGTCAAGGGTTGGAGAACAAATGGACAATAGACGGATCTTTTGCGCAAGGAGAACCGGGAGGGTTGAGAGATTATGGATCTGGAGAGGTTAAGGGTCAAAGTTCACCCGGCTCAGACTGCCCTTCTCGTCATCGATATGCAGAAAGACTACTGCTGTGAAGGCGGGACATTCGACAGGATAGGGTTTGATGTACTGCCCGCGCAGCAGCTTGCACCGCGGTTAAACCAATTCCTGGAGAAAGCCAGGAGCGCCCTCAAATTCATCGTGCACCTGAAAATGACGAAGATTCCCGGCCTTCTTTCGGACAGCAATGCAGGAACATTATGCGAGGCGGGGCATCGAGAGACAATACGATCCCGCTTATGGGGAATTCTACGGGGTCATCCCGCTGGAGGGAGACACCGTGATACCGAAGTACAAGTACTCCGGCTTTGTTTCAACGTACCTGGACCAGTTTCTCAAGGCGAACCGCGTTGAAACCCTTATTATCACGGGAGTGGCCACGAATGTCTGCGTGGAGTACCACCGCGCGGGATGGGTTTATGCGCGACTACTACGTCGTTCTCCCGAGAGATCTGACGGAGGGCACAAGCCCTGAGGCCAAGGAATGGTCTCTCAGGAATGTCGACCTGTTCTTTGGCGAAGTAGTGGAATCTCAGGACCTCCTGACGTGCTGGGGACTTTAGAGAAGCCTCAGGCTAACGCAGATATGCAAGAAAGATACAGGACGAAGGTTGAGGGGACATCAGAGAAAGGCCGCTTTATTTAGGCCTTCGCTTTAGTCCTTACCTCAACCTTCGCTTTAGTCCTTACCTCAACCTTGACTGCATCGTCCTACTTAACCGGTACGAACGCGTCTCTTCTATTCTGGGCCCAGCATGCCTCGTTATGCTCCGTGCAGACGGGTCTTTCCTTGCCGTAGCTGATCGTATCGAGCATCTTCGCGTCTACGCCAAGGCCGGTAGAGGTAATTCTTCGCAGAGTCTGCTCTCTTCTGACCCAGCGCCAGGTTGTATTCAACGGTACCTCTCTCGTCAGCGTTTCCTTCTATTCTTACCTTGGTATCGGGATTGGCCTTGAACCAGTCGAGGTTCTTTTTCAGTATGTCCGCATCGCCCGGCCTGATGTTGTACCTGTCGAAATCGAAGTAAATATTGGCCAGGACTGGAACTGCTGCTACGGGTGCGGCGGTGGTGGTGGCGGTGCGGGTCCACAGGCACTACCGGCTTTTCCTCCGGAGCCACTACTGCTTGCGCCTCAGGTGGTTTTGGCGGAGGAGCTTCACCCTTCTGGGCCTGTATGAAACAGCCGCACCCCGCAAGGGAAAATGCGAGGATGACAAATAACAATAACATACCACATGCTCTTAGCTCTTCATAATCGTATACCTCCGAGGATGGAATTGGGTGGATCGCTAATGCTTTAATATAAGCAGCGTTAACGGTTGCGTCAACCCGGGGCCAATACTTTCTTCTATTTTGTTTGGAATATGTTCGTACGACTTGACGCACGGGCGAGCGAGAATTACTTAATTAATAGCATTCTTGTTTTCGTGCGCTTATATTTATGGTATCTGCTAAAGGGGGTAGCACGTGATCCGTATACCAATTCGCTTCCAGTGTATACCTTCGTTGTCGCTGCGTTGCTCTCCTCGACGTACTTCTGAGTACGCCTGCGTCCTTACAGGATGCTACGCTATCGGCTCCTCGCTGCCGCCTCGGTCTCCGCTGGAATGCAAATCGGTATAACGCAACCCGGATTGAGAATCATTTTTCTTTCTTTTGTTCTGTCTTCTCTTCACTGCTGTTTCAATCGCCGGGCTCAAGGATCAGGTCTTCGAGAGAATTCTGCCGAACGGCCTGAAAGTGCTTCTCCTGGAAAACCATAAAGCGCCGGTGCTCACCTTTCAGGTCTGGTACCGGGTCGGGTCACGCAACGAGCAATGGGGAAGGACGGGCCTTTCCCATATGCTGGAACATATGATGTTCAAGGGGTCAAAGAAGTTCAGTGCCCAGGAATTCACGAGACTGGTCGCTGAAAATGGAGGAAATGATAATGCGTTTACCTCCGAGGATTTTACGGCATATTTTGAGAACATGAGTTCAGAGAGAGGTGCAGGTGCTGATAGATCTTGAATCGGACCGGATGCATAACCTCGTGCTGAGGGATGAGGACTTCCAGACCGAACGGATGGTGGTGATGGAGGAGCGGAGGATGCGGACAGAGGACGATCCTCAAGTCGTATCTCATGGAACAGGTGCAGGCGGTTGCGTTCCAGACTTCCCCCTATCACTGGCCCACGATCGGGTGGCAACAGGACATAGAGCGGTTTACCCTTGACGATCTGAAATCGTATTATGGGATCTACTACAATCCGGTTAACGCCATTCTTGTCGTGGTGGGAGATTTCCGGAAAGAAGATCTTCTGCCCAGGATCGAGAAGGCGTTCGAGGTTATCCCAAAGGGTGTCGCGCCGGACCAGAAAAGGGATATAGACCAGCCGCAGACCGGGGAACGAAGCGTCTATGCCAAGAGGGAAGCGGAGCTTCCGTATCTCGTCATGGCCTATCATGTCCCGAACCTGCGTTCGCCTGATAGCTATGTGCTGGAAGTCTTGGCGGCCCTGCTTTCCGGCGGGAAAAGCTCCAGGCTTTACCGGAGCCTTGTCCAGGAAAGACAGCTCGCGCTCTCGGTCGACGCTGATAACTCGCTGCTTTCGACGAGACCCAAGCCTCTTCACGCTCTCCGCCCAGCCGCTTCCCGACAAAGATGTTGTTGAGGTGGAGAAGGCGCTGAATGAGGAGATCGAACGCCTCCGGAAAGAGCCGGTAGACCGGAACGAACTGGAAAAGGCCAAGAATCAACTGGAATCTGCCTTTGTATACAGCCAGGCATCACTTTTTTATCAGGGCATGATTCTGGCCCAGCATGAAATCGCGCTCGACTGGAGGGCTGTCGACGATTACCTCCCTTCAATCAGGAAGGTTACACCGGAAGATATCCGTCGGGTCGCAAACCTGTATCTCACGGCGGATAACCGGACTGTAGGCAGACTCATTCCGCTGCCGCCGCAGGAGGGAAAGCCGGCGCCGAAGGAATCCCCTGCTCCGGGACGAATGATCAGGTAAGGAGGTTCCATGATCGCAGCAATTAGCAAAAGCCGCAAGGCCGGCTGAAAAGGTGACGGTGGCGATTATCTCCATCGTCGCGCTTCTTGCCGGCCTGTGGGCCTTGCCCACCTGGGCAGGCTCGATGCCGCCTGTGCAGCGCATTGTGCTGCCGAATGAACTCGTGCTTCTCGTATCTGAAGAGCATTCACTGCCATTCGTCGTAATTCAATTGCTGGTTGATGCAGGGTCCAGGCTGGATCCGGCCGGCAAGGAGGGCCTTGCCAACCTTACGGCAAAGGGTCTGCTGCTCGGGACGTCCAGGCAGGATGTCACTGCCATGAACGAGGCGCTCGATTTCATGGGAGCTTCCCTGAGCTCTTCAGCGGGCCAGGACTACGCGGTTGTCGGGCTGCAGGTCCTGAAGAAGGATCTGGAGAAGGGATTCGGCTTCTTCATGGACGCGCTTACGGTTCCTGCTTTTCCCGAGCAGGAGATCCAGAAGGAAGCAAAGAAGATTATGGGTGCCATTCAGTCTACGGATGAACAGCCGATGGCTCTTGCAGAGAAGAGATTCAGAAGAACGCTGTTTCCCCAGAGTCCGTACGGCCATCCCGTGGAGGGAACCCGGGAGTCCGTCTCCAAGCTCTCGGCGGAAGATGTCTTGCAGTTCTACCGGGCTTTCTATCGCCCGAATGGCGCCATTCTCTCGATCGTCGGGGATATCACGGTTGAAGAAATAAGAACAAGACTGATCCCCTTGCTCGCCAAGTGGCCTGCAACTAAAGCTGAGGCGGTGCCCTTTAACGAGAGTTACGCAAAGGGACCTCAAACGATAACTATTAACCGACAGATTACCCAGGCCAATATCGTTCTGGGCAACATTGGCGTGAAGCGAGACAACCCCGATTACTATAGTCTCTCCGTCATGAACTATATTCTGGGAGGAGGAGGTTTCGGATCGCGGCTCACGGAGGAGATCCGGGTCAAGAGAGGTTTGGCCTATTCTGTGGCAAGCTTTTTCGAGGCTGAAAAATATCAGGGTTCGTTCCAGGTTGTCATGCAGACGAAAAACCCGTCTGCCCGTGAGGCCATCGCCCTTGCTCTAAAGGAGATGGAAGTGATCCGTAAGGAACCGGTTTCAGCAAGAAGACCTCCAGCGCGCGAAGGCGTATCTTGTCGGAAGTTTTCCGTTGCGCATCGACACCCAATCGAAGCTTGCCAATTTCCTGGCCCAGGTGGAGTATTACGGATTGGGCCTCGATTATCCGGAGAAATATCCTTCGCTCATTAACTCGGTAACCAGGGAAGGAGTGCTCCGCGTGGGAAAAACGTACCTTCATCCGGAACAGATGATCCTTATCGTTGTGGGCAACTTGAAGGAGGCCCAAATGGAGCCACCTTCCGGCGGCCGATGATTTTGCGGCGTATGGCCGTGGGTTCCCGGGACCCTCTCCATACATTGAATGCGCCCTGGCTGAGGCTTGACTTTTCAAGACAGCGTATTAGTATTATACTATTAGGCTGATACCAGTGTTATACTATAGAGCGGACGCCGAGAGTTTTTTCAACGCTAACCGCTGGTGAAAAGGGTTGCGACGCTCATGAAGTTGAAGTTTACGTCGATAATACTGTGATGATGAGAGGGAGTTTGAACTTTATTGTGCCGGTGCGTCGGGTTCTGGTTATGCTTGCTCGTTATCTGGGCGCTTCTTGTGGTGCCTCAGATTGGCTGGTCGGCCGCGGAAGGCAATCCGGAACTCACCACCACGATCCAGGACTCACCACGTGCGATGATCCAGCCGGCCCCGGTAACCGAATCGCGCGATGATAAGAAAAGCACCATGACCGTGAACGTGCAGAGTCTGGAAGATGTGATGAAGGTCTTGGCTTCCTCAGTGCCCAACAGGCTCGATGCAAACGTTCAGCCCACGACAGTTGCGGAGGCTGAAAAGTACGGCTTCCGCGTCAATCAGGGGGTCATCATCATCTGGCTCGATCCTAAAGGTCCACTCGGGCGAGCAGGCCTGGCGACCAGTGACATTATTTTGCAGATAGACAATCAGCCGATCGAGGGTCTGGAGGACTTTGTCAGAAGGGTCGACGCTTTAGGGCCGCTGCAATCGGCCACGCTCTCTGTCGTTGACCACCGGACGGGCAGAATACGGAATGTAAGGGTCGTTCTGGGAGTGCAGCATCGCGTCCAGGAAGCGCAGGCGGGCTTTTTCACCAGGCAGCTGGACGCGGCAGTTGCCGGGATCAAGAAGACGGCCCAGTCTGTAGAACAGCAGGCCAGCTATGTTGCGGAGAAGGGGAAAGAAGCCTTCACGACAGTCATTAGCGGACTGAAGAGCTGGGTGGGCATCACAGAAAAAGGATCGGTTGCCTCTATCAAGAAGGGGGAACAGGCCCCGGCTCGTCCCCAACAACGCCCGGCGGAGAGAGGGGCCGGAGGGCCAGGATAGCGAAAGGGCCACCTTATTCATCCCGCCCCATGCAAAAAGCGCTCGAAAGGCTGAGCCCTTTCGAGCTGAAAGACAGGTTAATCTCGCTTGCCCTGGGACATTCCAGGCGCAGCGCGGCCCAGATGCTCAACGCGGGTCGCGGTAACCCCAATTGGGTCGCAACTACTCCCTGCAGCGCATTTTTCCTGCTCGGCCAATTCGCCATTGAAGAGTCGAAACGCGTCTGGAATGCACCTGGCCGCGGAGGTATGCCCGAGGAAGAAGGTATCGCCAGGCGCCTCCAGGGCTTCCTCATAAAAAACAAAAACGCACCGGACGACGAAAAAAGATCGCGGGAATACTGACTTTGTTAATGCTTACCCGGGCCAGCTCCAGGGGCGTAACCGGCTGAACAAGAGGCTCAAAGGCCAAGAACCAGTTCTGTCTTGACTTGGCACTGCTTTTGGTGTTTACTTTTAACCATTCCCCGGTAGCTCAATCGGCAGTAGCGGCTGGCTGTTAACCAGTAGGTTGCAGGTTCGAGTCCTGCCTAAATCCTGTCTCCCTCGACCTTATAGACAGGCAGACTGTACAGGTTAGCAATTTGTTCTTGAAGATGCCTCCACAGGGGATGCAGCGGCCATCGTGACCGATTACTGTCCTCGTTCCGTTCGCGCAACGTGTCGTGCTCGTGAGCTAAGTAATCAAGCAAATTTCCCTGTCTTTCCTGCAGTTGCTCAAATGTCCTGATGCCGAAGCCCTTTAGAATGGGTTTCCTGACCTGCCATTCGATGCGCCAGACATCACTCTCTTGACCCCATAGCGTGTAAAGCCACACCTTTCCGCTTTCCTGCCTGATCTCAGCGACCTTGTCATATACCCGAAGGACGATATCCCCCTTCCCCAAAGTGTACGTCTGCACCGTGCCGTTCTCCCGATGCTTGCTGTCCTTTTTCGAGTAACTTACGAAACAATCTTCGTCGAAGTCCATCCCCGTCAAGGCGTAGTCGAAGCAAAAGTCTACCCGAGAAAGACTTTCATCTATATATTGGCCGTAACCCGCAGTATCAGCCCAGGTCAGGAATTTCTGGTGAAGAGAGTAGGCCGATTCACGCCACAGGCCCTCGCTTGTGAATGTCACAAAGAAATTCGGTTTGTTGAATTCGCCCATTTCAACCTTAAAATCTCTATTGCTCAGGATTATGGGATATCCCGACGAGGAACCATACGGATGAAGAAGGAATTCGCTATTCCCCAACACAATCGGAATGGGGTCCTTCCTCTTCGACTGTCGGATTCGATTCTTTCTTTTCTGTCAGTGATTGAAAATCAATATCGCCCTTTCCTGTTCTTTGCAGATAGTAAGCACACTGAAGGGTATCAATTCCATGAACGAGTAGTTTGAAGTCATGTTTATCCAACGAAGCCCTCCGTTACCCAAAGCCCTATTTCTTGCGCTTTCGTTCCATTTCGTCCTGATACTCTTCAAGATCAACGACAGGGATCCAAATGTAGTCCCCCCTTCTTTGCGTAAGCACCACAAGCCGCCAGATAAGAGGCAGACTCTTTGCATCGCGGTTAAGCTTCTCTTCTTTAATCCTATAGGCCCTTATACGCTTGTTCTTTTCCAGCTGATGAATATAGGCTCGACTTACGTTCAACATGCCGGCGGCACCACCGGGCGAAACCAATCCCTTTTCCGCGAATGTGTCCTCCACCGAATCAAGCTCCTCGAAAGAGCGTAGCCTTATAGTGCCTTTCTTGGTCAATCTCTGTCTCTCCTTTTCAGCCTTATCCATATCGTCGTCCTCTCACTTCACATAAGTTACTTAACACACGTTACTTAATATACATAAAGCAAATCACAATAGTTTGTCAAGCACTATTTTTCATGTCCGAGAGCTTTTGCATAACATTATGCTATTCGAATCGTCAATCCTGACCATAATCTGAGAGCACCAAAAATTTATCACGAGTATTTTCCATCCCCCGTGTTACATAAACGGGGGCATTAACCATCCGAGGGCAGAAGGGAATGGAGGGAGTTATCCACAGCCATCCCCCCGCATTGTCAGCGGCCGAGGATGGGCTGTGGATAACTCGAAGGAAGCGCTTATATGCCCCTAAGCGCTTATTCCTGTTTGAAATACGCATTCGAACATTTTGTGTGAGATGGACGATAACTAGTCCCAATAGTGTGAGATGACAGCGGCGGCAACTGATAGCGTCAACATTCTTAATAGGTGTCCTTTGACAATCCGTTCACAATCTAATACACTAACGAAGGGTGGCAGGACATTTTTTGGGATATCCTGGTACTCAAAACCTATGTCGAAGATTACGGCTATTGCGGTTGCGATCTGTTGTTTGCTAATAATAGAAATTGGTTCGGTACGAGCCGACGAGCTAGATGCTCAGAGAAAGGCGCTGAACCTCATCAGTGAGTTTGCGGATAAGATCTGTGGCGACATTCCTCTCCAGGGGAGTTCCAGCAAAATTGAGGCAAGTGGCAAAGCGAAAGCTGAGTTGCCTGGCGTAATCAAAAAACTGGCCGATCTAGGTTTGGAAGGCGCCGCTAAATACCAGGATTCTAAATACCAGGGAGGTTAAGAATTCCCACTATTCTGTCACAAGTAGAGCCTTTCCTCCCATTGCCCACTTCCGTCTGTAACGGGGAGCCAGATTATACAAGGCGCTTCCAGTGGAGCGCCTTTTGCCTATTCGGCAGCAGCGGTCCCGTTGCAACGGGATAGATTGCAAGTTCGAGTCCTGTCCGGGAAGTAAACCTGTATTCAATGGTTCAGGGGGTTGCAGTTTTATGACCCCCTATTTTTCGGTCTCCGGACTGTCTCGGTCGTGGACCGTTCTTTACAAAGGGCGAGGGCAGGGGGGTTGGCCCTTTATCTCGCGATTCATGGGCCAGCGGCCGGCTTGACTTTTTTCATACCGACTTGCCAGATATCGCTTGGCCAGGTTTCTGTAAAGCTCGACGCTCATATCCTCGTTGTCTCTGTCAGTCTCGGTGATTTCGCGTACCTTCTGCGACGGATTGCCTGCCATGACCACGGAAGCCGGCACCTGCTGGCCTTGCTTTACTACGGCACCCTCAGCGATGACAGACCGGCTGCCTACCACGGACCTGATGCTCAGGATCGCACCCATACCGATCATGGCTGAATCGCCGATCGATCTTGCATGGATAATGGCTCCATGGCCCACAACGACCCTGTTGCCGATCGTGCAGTGCTCGTCGGGCGGTGCATGGACGACGACGCCTTCTTCGATCACAGCCTCGTCTCCGATCTCTATCGTGCCGTAGTCACCTCGAAGGATTGCCCCGTGGCCGACGTAGCAGTTCTTGCCTATCCGCACGTCGCCGATCACCTGGGCGGTCTCGCTCACATAGGTGCCGTTACCGACAGACGGCACCCTTCCGTCAAAACTGTAGAACATAATGACCTCCCTGCAACTCGGCAGCGGTGATCCCCGGTGAGAAGATGACCCTCCTT
This sequence comes from uncultured delta proteobacterium, assembly GCA_963821605.1. GTDB lineage: Bacteria > Desulfobacterota > Syntrophorhabdia > Syntrophorhabdales > WCHB1-27 > JADGQN01. Next base: position 25,911 of record CAWGEZ010000051.1, read on the forward strand.
CCGCCCGTGGCCACTGTCCGCACTAATGGATGGGCTTTAACCCGCAAATAGTACCTGTGTGCGGGTATTATGGTCAAGAGCAAAAGAGAAAACCATCCGGTGCATTCCATTCTCTCAGTCGATGAGCACGAAATGCAGGTGCTGAACAGTTTTTGGCCATAACGTTTTTTGTAATCCCGGGCGATAACATAGCGAGGAAAATCGGTGGAGCACGAACTACATGTTAGCTCTCTATATGCGGATCTGCGGGCGGATTACGAGAGAGAGACCGATGCGCCTTTCACGGACAGCCTTACAGGCCTAACCAACCACGGATTTTTCCTCGAAATACTCGGGCGAGAGCTGAAACGCTCCCGCAGGTATGCTGTTCCTTTTTCCATAGCCATGATCGATATCGATGCCTTTAGCCTTTTTAACCGGCAGCATGGATCGGTGCAAGGGGACCGTGCGCTCAAAGAGGTAGCAAGGGCGATCCGGGCCAATATCCGTGAATCGGACCTTGCCAGCCGGTATCTTGGAAATGTGTTTGTCCTCCTTCTTACGGATACCGATGCCTCTGATGTCGAGGCAGTGCTCAGCAGGATCCGGACAGCGATTGACGAGCGCTACCATGGGGAACTTACGGTCTGCATCGGATGCGCCTCTTCCAGGAACGCGCAGGACAGGGATGATCTGATGCGGAGGACAAAAGAAGCCCTCAGCTCCGCAAAAGTAAGGGGCAGGGGCACTATTTACGTGGTTGAGAGCGCGAGGGAGCCCGTCGACGAAGAACGGCTGCGGATGCTGGTGGTGGAAGATGAGCCAAGAAACATGCTGCTGGAGGCGATGCTCCACCCCTTCAACTGTGAAGTGATCAGGGCCGCAAGCGGTGAAGAGGCCCTGAGGACCGTGGAACGCGTGGATATAGATCTCATTTTGCTCGATGCCATGATGCCGGAAATGGACGGCTTCGAGACCTGTCGCAGACTCAAGGAGAGCAGCAGGACCCGTACAATCCCGGTACTCATGATGACCGTGCACGACGATACAGAGTCAAAAGTCCGCGCTATCGAGGCCGGGGCCGACGACCTCATCAGCAAGCCTCCCAACAAGGTTGAGCTGGTTGCCAGGATCAGAGCTCTCATCCAAACGAAGAGGCTGAATGACAGCCTCGTAAGCATCGAGAACGTGCTCTTCTCACTCGCGAACGCGGTCGAAGCAAAAGACGCTTACACCGAAGGACACGTCAAGCGTGTGTCGAATCTTGCGGTTGATCTGGGTCGTATGATGGGCCTTCAGCCCAGAGACATCGAAGCCCTCCGTGTCGGCGGGATTCTGCATGATATCGGGAAGATCGGTATTCCCGATTCGGTTCTCAATAAACCGGGACCAATGAACGCCGAAGAGTGGGAGATGGTCAAAGCCCATCCCGTTGTGGGATTCCGGGTCGCTGAGCCTCTGAAACAAATCCTCAAAGGCGCCCTCGAGGTGATACGGCATCACCACGAGAGAATGGATGGCTCAGGGTATCCTGACGGGATAAAGGGAGAAGAAATCTCGGCAGTGGCGAGGGTAATGGCCGTGGCCGATATCTATGATGCGCTCGTGACCGATCGCCCTTACCATAAAGGGGTAAGCAAGGAAAAGGCACTGTCGATCATGCAACAAGATGTGGATGAGGGGCGGCTGGATAGGGCCGCGGTATCCAATCTCGCGGAGCTTGTCTTCGGCTCGAAAGCAAAAGAGGAGGGAGCGTCGGCCTGATCAGGAAAGCGATTCTTGTGATAGAAGACGACGCACCCAAGATCAAACTGAACCGCCTTGAAGCCTGCCCGCCTCCCTTACACCAATCTTAGTCTATTGTATCATCTACTCCAGACCGGCCTCGGGTAAACGAGCTTTGTTGTGGCAACGCTCCTTCGGCCAGATGAGCTCGATCTGTCCGTTCGTTGTTTGTATCGCAAACTGGAAGGGAGCGGGCAAACCCCTTTTGTCAAAGGTAATGCCGTTGCCGTAAGGCAGGTCAAGCTTATTTGCCCTGAGGTAATCTCTGATCTTCGCGTTATCGAGTGTGCCCGCACCCTGCACCGCAAGCTCAAGCGTCTTCATCCAGCAGAAGCCGAAGCCAAAGTAGATGGGTGCTGCAGGCAGCTTAAGCCGTTCCTTGGCTCCATTATTGATCAGCTCGTTATACTTGAAGGGGAGTTTGAAGCTCCATGGCGTTCCGGCGATCACGTTATTGCCTTCCGGTCCCATCTCCTTCATCCAGGCAGGGATGGTTGAGGCGATCAGCTGGAACATAAGTTTCGGGTTATAGTTCATGGCCTTGGCTGCGCGCGCCAACATCACGCCGTCGTCGAAAAAGGAGAGACAGACAAGCAAATCCGCATTCCTGCTTTTGGCCTTGCTCACGAGTGGCGTGGCATCGCTAAGAGGCAGATTATATACCTCGTCCACGACCACTTTCATGCCGTTCCTCTCTGCCATTCTGAGCATACTGGGCTTCGTCGTGAGGCCGATCACATTGTTCATCGTGAGGATGGCCATGTTGTTGGGACGTTCGGCCTTAGGTATGAGCTCCTCTACCACCCCGCTGAGAGCAAGGGCGGGCCAGTCGCTGATCAGAGGCGGGCTTGCAAAGCTATAAGTATAGCCCTGCTCGAACGAGGGAAGCTGTCCTCCCATGCCCATAAAGACTTTGCCGTATTTCTCCATAAGAGGCATAAGCGCGACGTTGGAGGTGGCAGGATAGCCCCCGAAGACGAGGTCAACATTGTCGACCGTGATCGCTCTCTCGTAATACGTTATTGCCTTGTCAGTGTTCGACTCGTCATCGCGGATCGTGAGCCTCACCGGACGACCAAGGAGCCCACCCCGCTTGTTCACGTCATCCGCCCAGAATTCATATCCTTCTTTGATCAGCTTTGCCGTTTCGGAATAGATGCCGGTGAGCGGCAGGGAGCCACCGATCTTGATCGGGTTCGGTCCGGCCTGGGCTAAAGCCCCTGTAGTTGAGGCGAGCATGAATGAGACTGCAAGAATCAATCCCATGACCTGCTTTTTCATAATCCCCCCTGTTGAGTCTATTTTGATCCCGGCGAACCGGTCCCTCTGGAATCCCTACGCACATCCGTAAAAGTTGCACTTCCGTTTTCGACACGTGCTGCGCCTCACTCATGTCTTCGGAACAACCGGCAGGACAAGGTGAAACCGGTACTCTCTGTTGCGATATATCTTATGCGCTGTTGTTCTGCTGCTGCAGAGGAGCGGGTGGTAGTGTATGAGTATCTCAGGGTCTGTCGGAGATACCATGCTCTTTCCCCATATGAGTCTCCTTTGTTAGAGGTGGATTTGCGTAGAGACGTTGATAAGGCAATGGTAGTGAGCTGGAAGCGGGTTGTCAAGAAATTTATTGAAAAACGGAAGTGGATGGGCAAGAGACGGCACCCGGCGCACCGGGCTTAGCCCGCGGGCCTAATAGCGTTGACCTCCGCTTGCATCGATATGATTGCCCGTGATCCAGCGTGCATCGTCTGAGGCGAGCCAGGCCACGACATCGGCTATGTCTTGCGTTTCTCCGATGCGGCCGAGGGCGGTATACCCGGCGATCTCAGCTATTGCGTTAGGATTGCCCCGCAGCAAGGGGGCAATCATGTCCGTAGCGACAGGACCGGGAGCGACCGAGTTTACCGTAATGCCTCGTGAGCCCAACTGCTGGGCCAGGACCATCGTCGACCTTTTCGATGGCGCCCTTGGTCATGGTGTAGACGATTTTTATGGGACGTACCGCACGCACCAACCCTGAAGAGAGATTGATAATTCTCCCGTTGTCGCGAATGCGGGTGAGCGCCCGTTGCGTGAGGAAAAAAGGTCCCTTAACGTTCGTATTGAATACTTCTTCGAATACTTCCGGTGTCATCTCCTCTATGTTCCCGGTGCGATCAACCCCTGCATTGTTGACGAGTATGTCGAAGCGCGCCTCACCGGTCTGCTCGACGAGCCGCTTGTCGAGCACGGCGAACATCGTATCCAGCTCATTCACAGAACCATCCAGCCGCGCCTGCACGCTGAATGCGCGCCCACCGGCATCCGTAATCGCCTTCACCGTCTCTTGAGCAGCCGCAGCATTCGACCCGTAATGTGCTGCCACCAATGCACCGTCACGGGCAAGCCGTTGGGCAATCGCCCGGCCGATGCCGCGGCTCGCGCCTGTCACCAATGCCACTTTTCCTGTCAATGTCATGGTCCTGTCCTCTGTAGTCGAATTTTTTAACATAACCGAAGAAGTTTCTTATTCAAGGCGATGCCCGCGGCCTCCCTCGCCGCCGCGCAAAATTACCTAGAGGGCGTAGAGCCCTTGTATCACCTTCAGCACATCCTGCATGCCGAGCTTGACGGGCATGAATAAGAAGCAGACGTCTTTCATCAGGCCTTCGGCAAGCGGGACAAGGTCGGATTCCTTGATGTTCAGCTGTCGCAACGTCGGGACGCCAAGTTCTTTATTGAAAGCGGCAATTCCTTCGGAGACCCGTTTGCCGAGTTCGGCCGAAGAAAGGTTATCGCCCAATGTCAATCCCATGAGCTCTCCGACCCGGCGCACCTTTTTAGGCATGAGGTCTGCTACTATTGCAATCACTCCGGACTGGGCAATCGCGCATCCGGTGCCGTGAGGGATGTGATGCCTCGCGCCAAGCGAATGGCCGAAAGCATGACCGAAGTGCGTCTTGGCATCGGTAAAGGACATGCCTGCAATGAGGCACGCAAAGCACATGTTCGTCCGGGCTTCAATGTCGGACCCGTTCTTGACTGCTTTGGGAAGATAGTGAACCGTCAGTTCGATCGCCTTCTCGGAAAGCATGTCCGACATCATGTTCTGGACCGGCGGCCGTGTAAGCTTCGAGAGCGTGAGCAAAGGTATCCATGCCCGTGGCCGCGGTTAAGGCCGGCGGCATCCCGAGCGTCAACAGGGGATCGACGATGGCCAGGGATGCTATCGTGGCAGGCCCCAGTATCCCGTGTTTTCGCACCCGAGAGCCGTTCTGGTGAGCACAGCCACATGCGTGATTTCACTTGCCGTTCCGGCAGTGGTCGGTACTAAGACCAACGGTTTTCCCGGCTTGTGGCCCGGCGCACCAGGCTGAATGTAATAGTTCTCAACCGGCGCCGGGATTTCCTAACATGACATTGACGGCTTTCGCTGTGTCCAGGGTGCTTCCGCCGCCCACACCGACAATGCCGTCGACCTTTTCTTTTCTTGCGAGCTCACCGCACTCGATTCACCATGGTATCCGGAGGGTCCGGCAACACCCCGCCGTAATCGACTATTTCGAGGCCTGCGTTCTTGAGGTTCTCAATAATCGGGCCTACAATACCTGCGTCTTTGACGCCCTGATCGTAGACGCAGAGTACCTTCGAACAACCTAACGTCTTGGTCCGCTCGCCCGTTTGATCAGAAGCGTGTTCTCCAAAAAGCACCTCCGATTTAGGGCCGATTCTGAATACCATAAGGGATACCTCCTCTGTTTCTTAGCCTTGAGCTGCGTAGCACGGGAAGGTGATGTCTTTCAGTCCAGTAAACCCCATTCGTTGTTCTGTTGTCAAGAACGTGATGACGTTCGCCGATGAATTTTAAATATGTTTGGGATAGTATTATAATCAATCTTGAACCCGTACGCTGTTACGCAGAAGCACAGGAAGGAAGGGTCGGGTCAAGAAATGATCGGGTCAGGTGCTAACACTCTGTTGTCTGCCACGCAGGCCAGACATCCCAAAGGGTTGTACTTTCTTTTTTTTACGGAGATGTGGGAGCGGTTCTCTTATTACGGCATGAAGGCGCTTCTCGTCTATTACATGATGAAGCATCTTATGTTCGGCCAGGAGCAAGCGTCTCACATCTACGGCCTTTATACCGGGTTTGTATATTTCACGCCTTTCTTCGGCGGGATGCTCGCGGACCGGGTTCTGGGGCAGCGCCGGACGGTCATCGTGGGAGCGGTGCTCATGGCCGTCGGCCACTTTCTCATGGCCCTGGAGGCCATGTTCTTTCCGGCCCTGCTCTTTCTCATTCTCGGAAACGGTGCTTTCAAACCGAATATCTCCACGCAGGTCGGCGCCCTTTATCTTCCGGGCGATCACAGGCGTGACCGCGCGTTCAGCATTTTCTATATGGGCATCAACCTCGGGGCCTTCTTCTCGCCTCTTGTGTGCGGGACACTGGGTGAAGTCTATGGCTGGCATTACGGCTTCAGCGCCGCAGGGGTGGGCATGCTAGCCGGTCTCGCAATCTATCTTACCGGACAGAAGCACCTGGCGCCCGACTACATCGCGAGGCGAACGTCAGGCCACGTTCCGCGACATGAGACGCTGAGCCGGGATGACCGGAGCAAGATACTCGGGCTCGTGGCACTGATGGTCTTCGCGATCATTTTTTGGGGGGTCTATGAGCAGCAGGGCAACACGCTTGCCCTCTGGGCTGATATGAATACCGACCGTCACATTCTGGGATGGGAGATGCCGGCCTCCTGGTTCCAGGCGTTCAACCCCGCCATGATTATCCTTCTGACGCCCGTCATCACCAGCTTCTGGTCCTGGCAGGCCCGGCGGGGCAGCGAACCTTCCAGCGTCGCCAAGATGGCCATCGGATGCATGCTGCTGGGTGGATCCTTCGTGGTCATGATCTTTGCCGCGCGCGTGTCTGCCGGGCAACAGAGTGTGAGCATCTGGTGGCTCTTCTCATGCATGCTTATCCTTACCGTCGGTGAACTCTATCTGTCTCCCGTCGGCCTCTCGCTCGTGACAAAGCTTGCACCCGCACGCATGGTCTCGATGCTCATGGGCATGTGGTTTCTGTCAAGCTTTGCGGGCAACTACATGGCAGGCTATCTCGGTACGTTCTGGGAGAAGATGCCGAAGGCAGATTTTTTTCTCATCCTTTCCCTGCTCGCATTCGGTGCGGGATTCGGTATGCTTGCAGTGCTGAAGCCTCTGAAAAAGGCGATCGGACATGGACGGGAGAAAGAAGCCGATGTCTGATACCAATAAGGACACAGCGACAACGAAGGTATACGTAGCGATAGCGATAGCGAAGCATCCCGTAGGGAAGCACCCTGTAAGGGAGCATCGTGTAGGGAAGCATCCCTGTGGGACTTGAATGCGAATTGGTGTGGGGCGCGGTGTTATGGCCGCTTACGGCTCTCCAACGCCGGGAGTCTCTGAGAACGATTTCGGAAATACGCTCCATGAAATGGCAATGCGGTCAGCTGCCGTGTCGCCGAGTCGCGCCCGAAGGCCCGTGAGGACTTTATGCTTGATAAGTGTTTGGGCCTCATTCAAGGCAGCAGGACTTGGTACATCGACCTCGGTGAACAAAATCCCGATTTGCGAATCGGTGCGCCACCAACCCTTCAGGTCGGTCTCTCTGGTCAGAGAGAACAAAGTCTTGGTCAGGTTACCCACAAGACTATTCTTATCGGATTGCTCAAACCCCGCTATACCGAGCAGCATCAGCAGACAAGGCTTTCCGGACCTCGCGGACCTCGCTTCCTCCAGGTCAAGCACAGAACGAAAATCTTTTTCAGTAAAAAGGCTGAAATGAGGATCACGGTAGGGACCAGAGAGCCGGGATAGCTCTTTTGCCGCCTTTCGCATCGGTTTCCCCAAAAGAAAATCGACAGAGAGCCGCCATGGAACCCTTGCCTGGGGTAAGAAAGATTTTTCTGCATACCATTTACTCATACAGCACCGAGTATCTGGTCGGGGATACAGCAGTTCTGCGATGCTCTTCGTCCTCTTCGTCGAACAATATGCTCTAAGGACGTGTCGAGTTGGATGTTAGACGGTGTTGGTCAGCCTCCTGTGGGTGGTAGTAGTTGACCTCCGGCCCGGCGCGGCTCAAAAGTAGGCCATGGGCACTCGAGAAACCGGCGAACGAGTCCTTCTGTCAAATGCCGCCCTTCTCTACCTCCCGAAGTACTTCTCTCAACTCTGTCTAAGATCACCGATCGCAGCAGGGCAGTCAGCGTAAAAAAACGTCAAAAATGACGACTGCCAAGAATACCTGCCAATACCAGGCCATTACATCTCCTTCCGGAAAATCTCACGTTTCCACAATTATTAATGCAGAAATTGTGCCGAATATGCCCTTCAGGCTCTAAAGGCTTACTGGCGCGGCAGCCGGTCCCTGCGGCCTGTTTTTCTCAAATGACAAAATGAATGGCTTTCCCTGCACATTGGACGAGCGCAACGCAGGTTTTTACCTGCGCACCGCCACGAGACTGCTCCATCAGGCTACGCGACGCCCCCCGTTTCACGGGTGCCCCCCGTGATACTCGCTTCGGCAAGACGTTTCAAGCCATCAGGAGGAGTGTGCCATCTTGGGACCTGATGCCGACAAGTCACACGTTGTAAATTTTTGTCTTGACAAAGAAATGAGGCTTTCGGTATATTGTTATTGAAACTCACTCTCAATAAGGTGTTGCTTGATGACCATTAAAGAAAAGGCTCGGTTTTCTAATTACCTGAAATCTCAGGGCTTGAGATGGACGCCGGAACGGGAAGAAATAGTCAAAGAAGCCTTTGCCGCCCAAGGCCATTTTGAAGCTGAAGAACTTGCCTACCGTCTCAGAAAGAAGGGGAGTCGAATATCCAAGGCATCCGTTTACAGGACGCTACCCCTGCTGGTGAAGGCCGGCCTCATCAAAGAAGCAATTTACGGAGAAAAGCATCACCACTACGAACACACTCACGGGGAAAAGGACCATGACCACTTGATCTGCCTGAAGTGTGGCCATATCCTGGAATTTCAAGACGAAAACCTGAGGGAGTTGGAGCAAAAGATCTGTCAGAAGCACCAGTTTCTACCGGAGAAGATTCTGGTAGAGATTTTTGGCTATTGCAAAAGGTGCCAATAATTTTTTTTACTAGTGCTGAGAATGAGTCTCAATAGCTATAATGGGAAGACGTGTTGCAGCTAGCCCATAAAAGGCGAGAATGACGATACGAAGACCTTACCGTACAGCTCCATGTAAGCCCGGGCCAGGCGAGAGAACAGAGATAGGCGCACCCTCCTTTGATCCATCTGTGGACAGGTGCGCCTCTTCCGAGTGTCGCCATAAGCAGCGGCTAAGGGAAACGCTGGTAGAAACAATCGAAGCATTGGAGAAGACAAGGGCGGCCTTTAAGTCTAAGCAGATCGAGGCGCTAAGGAAGAAATTGTTCATGGTTTTGACCGAAGAATTGTAGCAAAGTGCCCCAGGGAAGGTCGGTCAGTATTTCTATTCCGTGAATGAGGAGGTTTAGCAAAAATGAAGGGAGGTGATTAATAGCCACGCATAGGTTTAGGTAACCGTTCTTCCCGACGGGGTGGTTCGGGAAGGTGCGTATTACGGTGTGGACTCGGGCCGCAAAGTGAAGACGTACATGGGTAGGCGTCAAGGACGCTGGCAAGGCTATCCCATTTGTTTATTCAATCGTCTTCCAAATGAAAGGAGTGCGCGCCATGATTACCACACTGTTACGTGTCCTTGTTGTTGTCGGGCTTCTCATCTGCGGGGTTTCCGGGCAGACGGGAGCCGAAGAGAGAAGTGCGACCGACCAGGAGAAACGGATTGAGGAGTTAGCGAAGAACATCGAAGCATTGTCCAAACAGTTGCAGGCATTGAAAGAGGAACGCAGCGCGGAGAAGGCCGCTGTTGCAGCACAAGAGGAATCGGTCACCCGACTGACAACCCAGGTCGATAAAATGAGCAACTCGAAGGTTTTTGATTCCGCCTCCTGGGTGAATAAGTTCACCTTTGGTGGCTATGGCGAGATACATGCCAATTTAGGCGGGCAGGGAGTAGCCGACCGTCTCGACATACACCGGGTTGGTACTGTACGCCGGGTACGACTTCAACGATTGGATCAAGTTTCACTCTGAAACAGAAGTAGAGCACGCGTTTGTCTCGAATGGGAGCGACGGAGAACTATGAGTAGAGCAGGCTTATGTGGACTTCCTGCTTTCGGATTACGCGAACGTGCGTACAGGGCGGTTCCTTACCCCTCTTGGAATAGTCAACAAAAAGCATGAACCCGTCGCCTTCAACGGCGTGGAACGTCCATTCTTTGATAAGTTCATTATCCCGACAACGTGGTTTTCGGATGGATTTGGCCTCTTCGGCTCCATCAACCGGTCACTAAAATATGAAGCCTACCTCGTTGCAGGACTTGACGGATCGAAGTTCGACGCTACAAATGGGATCAGAGAGGGACGGATAGAGGGGACCCCAGGTCTTCACCAGCCTGCTTTCACGGGTCGACTCGACTATTATCCTTTTGCCGAGCACGCCGTACCTTATGGCCAGACATTGCGCCTGGGTGCATCGACCTACCTAGGCGGCCTGAATAACGGAAGCAATGGAGATAATCCCGGGATCAAAGGTAATATCCAAATCTACTCGGGCGACTTCGAATACAGCATCTCTAAGTTAGATTTCAGAGGTGTCTTTGCCTATGAGACGATTAGCGGGGCGAGAGAGATTGGAAACGGGACCGCCAAGGAGATCTTCGGGTGGTATCTGGAAGGCGGTTACCATTTCTGGCCGCCTTCATGGAAGAGGGGAAAGCTCGCGAAAACGGACGCGGTCTTTTTTGTGCGTTATGAGGATTTCAATACACAGTACAAGATGCCCAATGGTATAACCCGTGATCCGGCCGGGGAGCAAACAGCATGGACAACAGGTATCAGCTTCTATCCGTATCCCTAACTTTGTCATAAAGTGTGACTACCAGCTGCTTCAGGATCATGCAGGAAAAGAAACTCACCTGTGGAACCTTGGTATCGGATGGCAACTCTAAAATGAGGAGGATGCGGCGATGGATAGTTGTTCATTTCGTAAAATAGGCGCGTTATCTCTGGTTGCTCTGGGGGTCGTCTTCTTGAGTCTTCGTTGTTCAGCCTCCGGTTCTCTCCTCCAGCCCGAGCAACTTGTCGAACGGGGAGCCGTTACCCCCGGTACCGACTTGGAGGCGTTGCGCCGGGGGCGCGCCCTTGCCGTGACCGAGTGCACGGGCTGCCACAGGCTGTACTGGCCGAACGAATATTCTCCCAAGGAATGGCCCGGGATTGTCCGGAAAATGGGTGCCCGTTCATCGCTGAGCGATAGCCAAACGCGGGACCTTGAATCATACTATGTATCGGCGAGCCAGGCTGCCCAAGGTTCGCACGGGGAGAAATCTGACGCAAAAAAACAATCAACCAGATAGAAATATCTTTTTCGCTCTTACACGATGTCTGTACTTTACTGTATAGGCGGGAGAAGGGGTTCCTCTATCGCCCTCACCCCTTCCTGCCCCCGACAGTACTCGCGCGGACAATCCAGTAACCAAGCAGCACCAGGATCAGGACGACCCCCAATACGATGACTGGCAGCGTCCATAGATCCTTCGGCAATCCATCATAAAGACCCCATACGCCGAAAATGATGAAGATCGATGCGGCGCACCACTTGACAATCCGTTCAGGTATCCTTCTCCCGAGTACGACCCCCACAACGATGCCGATGGCATCGGCTATGAGCATGCCGGACGTTGTCCCAAGCCATATTTGAATGATGCTTCTATATTCGGTCGCCAGAGCCACGGTCGCAAGTTGGGTCTTATCGCCCATCTCGGCAATGAAGAAGGCAATGGCGACTGTCCAGAAAGGGCCATAGGTGAACTTCTTGTCCTCATCTTCAAGCTCGTCTCCTCGAAGGGTCCAGAGACCAAAGACGATGAATGATGCGGCTGCTGCGATCTTTATGTAATGGAGCGGCACGACGTTCGTTAGGTAATTCCCTACGAGTACAGCAAGGAGGTGATTCGCGAGTGTGGCGACAAAGACACCGCACATTACGGTTTGCCATCGATATCTCGAAGCGAACGCCATCGCGAGCAACTGGGTTTTATCACCCATCTCGGCAAGAACCACGAATGCGAGGGATGTGAGGTATGCGGTCACACGCTCCTCCTGCGTAAAATAAAAAACGAGACGCTTTAGTATGGACTTTAAAGTCACACTAAAGGTCTCGCTAATTGGCTTTAAACCAATGGCAAGGCCAGGCAGTATGCCGGTATGTTGACCTTATCTTTTTAGCTACTCCCCTTCAGGGGTATCGGATAAAAACAGTATACATGGGCCCCCGGCAAAATGCAAGTCTAGCGCGCCCCAACCGGGGCCGGTTGCAGGAATATCACCCCTGCATTACAGCTCGTTGTGAGATCGATCTCGATGGTCCTCGTATCGTAGCCAGCGTATTCTACCCGGAGCGCGTACCTGCCGCTATTCTCTTCAAGGTTGTCGATTTTGAAATCTCCGTAGCTATTTGTTATCACCACGCTTGTAACGTTCCCCGGCTGATTGGTGAGGGTCACCTTGGCTCCCTCGGCACACTCATCCTTATCCTGCAGCGCAACGCTGCCGGCGATAAAGCATTTCGCGTACCGGTAGAGGTTCTTGTAGTAGACCCTGGGTTTGGTCTTGAGTTCGGGCTGCAATACCTCCAGCTTCTCCGTCTCGCAGATGCTTTGCATCTCTGCGTCTTCGGCATGGACCATCTGGAGGGCGCCGGTCGGGCAGGCCTGCACGCAGCGGGGCTTATCCCATCCATCCTCCAGGAGATGCGCGCAGAAGGTACACTTCTGCGGGACAGCATCTTCAGCGTTCCACCAGATCGCACCGTAGGGGCATGAATCGACGAGCGCTTTCTGATCCCTGGCCTTTTGCGGATCAATGATCACAATCCCGTTATCGCGCTTGTAGACCGCACCGTTCTTGGCCGCTTTGATGCACGGGGCGTTGTCGCAGTGCATGCATGGTGTCGGACGATAGGCCACATCCACCAGGGGATACTGCCCCCGTTCCTTGCGCATGATGTTCATCCACCGGTGGCCGTGCCAGGGCTGGGCCGCGGCGTAGGGCGGCCATTCGTTCTCCACGTGCTCGTCCTTGCAGGCGAGAAAACAGTTATTGCAGTCATGGCATTTAGCCACGTCGATGATCATGTTCCACTTTTTCATAGCTGCCACCCCCTGATATTTCTCGACCTGCACGAGGCAGGAGTTGGGCGCCATGCCGGCAGAGTTCTTCGTGATGTATCGACTCGGCGTGAGGATGTTCACGCACCCGCCCCGGTCTGCCGATGCACCCGGTTTACCCACCGGATCATAATCCGCGGAGGACTCGTAGGAGTGGACGGTTCCGGGAGGCACGCGCTCGGTCACCTGTGCCGCGAGGATGACCTCACCGCGATCGTTGAATACCCTGACCAGGTCATGCTCTCTGATACCACGGCTTGCCGCATCCTTCGCGTTGATGCGGATGATCCAGTAATAGTAGCCGTCTTCCTTGAGCACCCGGTGGTCTTTGACGTCGTTGATCCAGCTGTCTTTGGCGTCCCCCATGGTGTGGAAGCTGAACCGCGGATGGGGCGAGATCAGGTGCAAGGGATACTTCTCGTAAAGATCCGTGGTGTGATGTCCCTCCCACGAAGGCATATACGTGGGCATCAGAGGCCGCTCCTCGTCAGCCGGATCGAACTTCCTGAGGCTCGATGATACGAACTCTATCTTTCCGGAGGTTGTCTGAAGCCCCTTGCCGAGCTCCTCCTGAGATTCGGGATGGGGACCCCAGTCGGGCGTATCCTTCGGACGACCTTCGGCAAACCATCTCAGGGCCGGTGTGGGCTTGTAATCCGTCGGGGAAGGGCACGACGTAATAGCCCTTTTTGAAGAAGTCTTCCCAGGAGATGTATTTGGGCAGATCGGTTGCCTGAAAATATCTCTTTACCCAATCCAGGTCGGTCATGCCGCCTGCCGTGTAGGCGTCATAAAGCCCGAGCCTGCCGGAGAGAAAGGCGAAAATATCGTAGTCCGATTTGGACTCTCCCAGGGGCTCGATGCACTTCTTCTGCAGGCTGATCACCCGGTGGCTGCACTGTATGAAGGTGTCCGGAATGTAGCCGGAGCAGTTGGCAAACTCGCTGATGTCCCAGCGCTCGAAGTTGGTGCAGGCCGGCAGGATGATATCCGCGAACTTCGCCTCGCCCTCGAACCAGATGGATTGACTGACCGCAAAGGGGAGCCTGTCGGTCTGATAGGCCTTTACGTAGCGGTTCGTCTCGCACATGGTGCCGATAAAGGAGCCACCGTAGCGCCAGTACATCTGGATCTCGGGATAGCCGTCGGCAGGATATTTATACTTGTGGAACTGTGACTCGATGGAAGGGCCGCAGAAGCCCTTGCCCCTCCACTCGTACTGACCGTTCAAGGATGCAATCGGGAATCTTGAGCCTGGGGATGTGCTGCCCCATGGGGGCATTGATGTTTGAGCGCGTGGGCTGATCAAAGCTGAACATGCGGTAGACCAAGCGGAACCCGGCGGCGGAGTTGTCCACGTCACCCGATATGCCGCCCTCCGCATAACCGGGAAACATGAAGCGCGTGTCAGTGGGGGCGCCCTGGGTGGTTGACCAGATGTTGCTCCCCGGTTTGCCCATGCCCTGCATGGCGGCGAGGCTGATCATCAGCCGGGCCCATTCGTTGCCGCTCGCGGCCCGGCACGCGCCGCCCCAGCCGCCGAGACCGCCTGCCGCCAGCATCGTCTTTTTGGAGGCCCACTCCCTGGCCAGGACGCGTATCTCTCGTGCCGGAATGTTGCATTCCTTTTCCGCCCACTCCGGAGACTTAGGCACGCCGTCTTCTTTGCCCAGGATATACTCCTTCCAGGTATCGAACCCTGTTGTGCGGCTCTGCGATATATTCCTTGTCGTAGAGCCCCTCGGTGATCCAGACAAAGGCGATGGCGCAGGCCATGGCATTGCCCGCTTCCGGTCTCGGGGCGAACCATTTGTCCGCGTACATGCCGGCTGTGTGATTGAAGAAGGGATCGATAAAGACCATTTTCACGCCCAGCTCTTTCAGCCACTGGCGTCGGGAAGTCGATTCAAAGGCGGAATAGATGCCGTGGGTGGCTTCCGGATCGGATGACCAGAATACGATCATCTCCGTGTGCTTGAGGGCATCTTCCAGGAGGTCGTACTGCTCGGGGATGCCGAGACGGTGGCTGAAACCCCAGTGATGCATCCCGCCCCAGTGCCAGCCCTCCCAGCTATCCGGGTTGTGGTCCGCATAGGTGAAGCCCATGAGGTTGGCGAAACGGAAATAGGCGCTGTGCCTGTAGCCCACGTTGCCCCACAGGTGGTGGGAGCCGGCAGTGCTCAGGATGGCTCCGGGACCGTACTCCCGTTTGATCCGCTTGACCTCGCCCGTTACGATATCCGCTGCCTCGTCCCAGCTGATCCGCTCGTAGCCCGATATACCGCGCTTGCTGCAGTTGCGGTTGCCATCGGGATCGAAATCGACCCGCTTCATGGGATAGAGGTTCCTCTTGGGCGAGTAGATCATCGATTTCCAGGCAAAGGAGTAGGGTGCGAGTGACGTTTTCCTGGGTGGCGAAAACGTTCTTCCTCTGGCTTCGATGGTCCAGGAGGCTGCATCGGTGGCGTCAAACTCCATGGGCGTTATGCGTACGATGCGACCATCCTGCACATAGACAAAGACCGGTCCGCCGGTTGTGCCGTTGGTCAGCTTCTCTATGGTATTCATTTTCCTTCCTCCCTATCGTGCGTAGCCTTCAAGAAAGCAAGAGTCAATTTCTCTCGTGCAATGGCCATCCTTACGAATGGTCCGGTTCTTTCAGATGCTCCTATCGTCTTACAAGGCGAAACGCTCTGTCAAGGGTTTTTTGCGCCTTTCTTTCCTGCAACGCGCCTGGGGCAGGCGTCTTATACCAATTTGCATTCAAGGGGACGACCCAGCCTCCGGCCGGGTACCACGGGCGGCAGCGAGGAGCCCACTTATATTACTTGATTCAGGGGCAGATTGTACTTAGAGTCTATCAAGAAAAGTAGGAGGGCGAAATATCATGGACAAAACAGCACGAGTCAGCAGTCCCATATATACGTTTTTCCCCACCGAAGTCGATGGATTCGATTCTCTTGCTGAGCTGGCGCTCGATATGCACTGGTATTGGAACCATTCTGCCGACGAAGTGTGGAAGCGGCTCGACCCCGTACTATGGGAACTCACCTATAACCCCTGGGTCGTTCTGCAAACGGTCTCGCGGGATCAACTCCATCGCGCATTGGCCGATCCGGCCTTCCGCAAGAAGGTGGATGACCTCCTGCGGGCCAGGCGTCAGGAGGCAGAGTCACCCGCGTGGTTTCAGCAAAATCATGCGCAGACGCCCCTGACGTCTGTTGCCTATTTCAGCATGGAGTTCATGTTGAGCGAAGCGCTTCCCATTTACTCGGGCGGGCTTGGCAATGTGGCCGGCGATCAACTCAAAACCGCAAGCGATCTGGGTGTGCCGGTTGTGGGCGTGGGGCTGCTCTACCAGCAAGGCTATTTTCGCCAGGTGATAGACAAGGACGGAGCACAGCAGGCCCTCTTCCCTTACAACGATCCCGGGCAATTACCGATCACGCCTTTGCGCGCACCGAACGGGGAGTGGCTGCGGCTGGAACTCACGTTGCCCGGTTACTCGGTCTGGCTGCGCGCCTGGCAGGTCCAGGTCGGCCGGGTGAAGCTCTACCTGCTCGACAGCAATGACCCGGCCAACTTCCCGACCCGTCGAGGGATTACAAGTGAGCTTTACGGAGGCGGGCCGGAGCTGCGTCTCAATCAAGAACTGGTGCTCGGGATCGGCGGATGGCGCCTGCTCAACGCGCTCGGCATCAAGCCGGAAGTCTGCCATCTGAATGAAGGGCATGCTGCCTTCGCCGTGTTGGAACGGGCTCGAACCTTTATGGAGGAGACAGGGCAGCCCTTCGAAGTCGCACTGGCGGTCACGCGGGCAGGCAACCTCTTCACCACACACACGCCGGTGGACGCCGGCTTTGACCGTTTCGCTCCTGCCCTTATCGAACCATACCTCGGCAGGTACGCGCAGAACAAGCTCGGTATCTCGCTCCACGATTTGCTGGCCCTTGGCCGCCAGAACCCGAATGACTCTTCTGAACCCTTCAATATGGCTTACCTGGCTGTCACGAGGGAGCGGGGCGGTCAACGGGGTGAGCCGCTTGCACGGGCAGGTGAGCCGACGTATCTTTGCAAGCCGCTCTTTCCGCGCTGGCCGGAGAACGAAGTGCCGATCGGACACGTTACGAACGGGGTCCATATGTCAAGCTGGGATTCGGAAGAGACCGACGCTCTGTGGACAGGAGCATGCGGAAAGGACCGCTGGCTCGGGACGCTGGAAACCCTGGAAGAGGACATACGCGGCTTTCCGACTCCAGGCTCTGGGAGTGCCGCGCTTCCGCTCGCGAGACGCTCGTTGAATATGTGCGCGCACGGCTTTCCCGGCAACTGGAAGCCTCGGGCGCATCACCCGAGGAGGTTGAGGGCTGCAAAGCATATTTTTGACGCTAATACGCTGACGATGGGCTTTGCGCGCCGCTTTGCCACTTACAAGAGACCAAACCTGCTGCTGCACGATCCTGAGAGGCTCCTTCGCATCCTCACCGATCCTCAGCGTCCAGTGCAACTCATCATTGCCGGCAAGGCCCATCCGGCGGACCAGGAGGGCAGGCCTTGATTCAGGAGTGGACAGCATTTCATCCGGCGACCGGAGGCGCGCAATCATGTGATCTTCCTGAGCGACTACGACATGCTTCTGACCGGGCAACTGGTGCAGGGAGTGGATGTCTGGATCAATACGCCACGACGGCCATGGGAGGCCTGCGGTACAAGCGGCATGAAGGTGCTGGTCAACGGAGGCATTAATCTTTCGGAGCTGGACGGCTGGTGGGCGGAAGCATACTACGCCTGAAGTAGGATGGGCGCTGGGCGATGGCAAGGAACATGATGATGATCCGGCCTGGGATGCTGCTGAAGCTGAGGCGCTCTACGCGCTGCTCGAACAGGAGGTGATCCCGGAGTTTTACACCCGCGACTCAAAAGGCATCCCTGCTGCCTGGGTCAGACGCATACGTGAGAGTATGGCTCGATTGACGCCCCGTTTTTCCGCCAACCGGACTGTGCGCGAGTATACCGAGCAGTATTACATCCCTGCTGCCGCGGCTTTCCGCCGGCGCGCTGCTGATAAGGGCGCAATGGGCGTGCAAATGGTGAAGTGGCAGCATGCTCTGGAGCAAGCCTGGTCCAATCTGCGCTTCGGCGAGATGAAGGTAACAAGTGACGAAGGAAGGCACCTATTCGAGGTTCAGGTCTATCTCGACGGCCTTGACCCAAATAGCGTACAGGTGGAACTTTACGCCGACGGGGTCAATGGCAGCGAGGCGATACACCAGGAGATGATGCGCGGGGAGCAACTGGTGGGCGGACACGGGTACGTCTATACGGCGCAGGTGCCTTCCGCGCGCCCATCTGCGGACTACACGGCACGAGTTATACCTCGCCATCCAGGAGTCCTTGTCCCCCTTGAAGCAAATCGGCTCTTATGGCAGCGGTGAAACGGGGCCTTCCCGGCGCATTTGTCTTAACCAATACAACCAATTGAATCAATGGAACCGGGGTACTTACGACTTGTGCCAACAATTGATTTGGCAGGAGAAGCATCCGGTGATAAACTGTAGGGCTGCTCGGGGGGATCACAAGTGATCTATCCTGGACAAACCTGATCTGAAGGAGATTAATCTATGGCAAGAAAGTATGCGATCCTCCTGTTGACGCTCATCCTGACCCCGTTTCTGTGGGGAGACACGTTGTACAGTGCGCATCAAGCGAGTGCTAAGGAGAAGGCGGAACTCGACGTGCCTTATGAGCCGACAAGTTACGGGATCGCTTCGGAGATGCTGAACATGGCCAACGTGACGTCCGGAGACCTGATCTATGATTTGGGCTGCGGGGACGGCCGGATCGTGATAATGGCGGCGAAAGAGCGAGGAACGAAGGGTGTGGGCGTTGACATGGATCCGGCTCGCATCAGGGAGAGCAGAGAGAATGCAGAGCGGGCGGGCGTTACCCGGCTCGTCCGTTTCTTCGAACAAAACCTTTTCGAGACAGACATCAGCAATGCCACGGTCGTGATGCTCTATCTCTGGCCGGAAGTCAATCTGAAGCTGCGACCGAGACTTCTCAAGGAGTTGAGACCGGGCACACGCATCGTCTCGCACAGCCACACCATGGGCGAGTGGGAGGACGACGCTACGCGTGAGGTCGAGGGCCATACCCTCCATTTCTTCATGGTGCCCGCCAATGTTACCGGTACGTGGCAGTGGAAAGATTCTGAAAAGCAGCGCAATTCCCTTCATCTCACGCAGAAGTTCCAGAAGGTGAAGGGGACTCTGACCATCGGAGAGGAGACGTACCCATCACAAACCAGTCTCTCCGGGGTGATGACTTTTCTTTTTTCGGCGGAGAGGAGCCGGCCGGGGACCAAAGATGTGCTCTCTTTCCAAGGGCGCATTTCCGGCGACACTATCGATGGCGGGATAGCACAAGGAAAGACCGGCCGCACGGTGAGTCGCTGGAAGGCCACGAGGGTTCCGTCGACCCGCACTCCCATCGCGGAATAGAACGTAGCAGGAAAAGAATAACAGGTAAAGGTAAGGACTAAAGCGAAGGTAAAGAAATACAAAGTCTTGATATGTTGCCTGTCTGGCCTCAACCTCAACCTTGACCTTAATGTCCTATTCCTGTTTTCCTTGCCTGTTGGTTCATTGGCATTACAGCAGAATGTGTGGTAAGATTAGTGCCGGTTCAAGCTACTTAATGTTCCTTCCCTAGTATCAGCTCCACGAGAACAGTAAATAGCTTACATTAGCTGCACTAAGCACTACAGAGTCATGCAGGGGTTCGGCCATGAGTGAAAGGGGGTAAGCATGCTCATCTTCGACACGAGCATAAAAGGAGGTTTATGTGTTAGTAGGAAAGATTGCGAGGAACTCTAGACATAGGATACTGGTGACGATAGACGATCATAAAGGAGCAAAGGTCGTGGACTTGCGCGTCTATCAGATAATCAATGATGGCGAGTTGTCGCCCGACGCCAGAGGGTATTTCGTTGGTGCCTGAAAATCTGAATGCGGTTGTTGAGCTTTTGAAAGACGCACAGAAGAAATTAATGGTAGAATAGTATAGACGAGACCTATGCGTCTGAATGGCTGGCCATTGCTTAAGGTCGGGTTTGCACGGCGGTGAAAATTCGGGTGTTGCTGGATGAGGGAGTTCCAGCAATGCACAAAACGTAGGAGGTTGACTTGCCAAAACGTCGTGGGCAGTTTAAGGGTGAAAAGCGGAGGAAGGAGCTGAATCGCTTGCAAAAGCAGCAGGAGAAGAGGCAGCGGCGATTTGGTCAAATCGAAAAAGAGCCAGACGCTCCGGAAACAAGCGCTCCGGAAACAGAAGGCGGGACGGAGAAGCAAGAAGGGGAAGGGTCTCCGACTCCGATAACCCAACCGTGACAATACGACGAGAGATATGTAGCGCGTAGCTAAGTCCCTCCGCTGCTCTTTGCCCCTAACAGGGGCTTGGCCTTTCACATGAGCGACCTGATCTCGTGCATGTCGAGGTCTTTGATAACGCTGACCCCTTCCGCTTGCATCAGCTCTAGAGCCTGAGCGGAGGTCTCAGGCGTGACACCTCTACAAAGCTGCTCCACGGCAACTACCTTAAATCCGGCTAGAATCAGATCAATAGCGGTTGCTTTGACACAATAATCGGTAGCGATTCCATAAATGACGGTAGACGTAACACCATGTTGACGGAGGATCGCCTCCAGTTCCGTTTTGGCGCCACTATCGTCTTTTACGGCAGAGTAACTGTCAAATCGTGGATTTTGTCCTTTTCTGACAACGGCTTCGAAAAGGCTGTTGTCTATCAGCAGCCTGGCATCTTCGGTGCCCTGGACGCAGTGATCAGGCCACAGCACCTGGGTCCTCCCGCTGATCTCTACAGTATCGAAGGGGACTTTCCCGGGATGGTTTGACGCGAAGGAAACATGGTCAGGTGGGTGCCAATCCTGCGTAGCCAGTATGAAAAAGCCTTCCTCCTTGAGGCGCCGTGTAGCAGCCTCCACGGACTTCACGTAGGCTTCGTCGGTTCCAGGTACAGCCAGTGACCCGCTTTTCCAGGTTGTGAAGCAACCCTGGACATCAGTCACAATCACACCGTATTTCTTGTTCATGCCGCTCTCCATCTCTTTCTCTGTTCGAAGGTATGAAGTCTACGGTCTGACGTGCGACCGCTTCCATTGCTTTTTCGATCATGAACTACTATATTAGGGCACTACGTTCTGGAGCATGTATGTTCCGCCTTTTCGGACTGACAGAAAAAGAGAAGTACGAAATCACAAGCTGGGCCTTCAGCTATTTCATGACCAGAAGCCTCACCGTGTCCGATGCGGTAGTCGAGGCGATAAAGAAGGTCAAACCCGACAAAGTGAAGGTGAACGGTTCCCTTAAGCTTTCCAAATCAGCGCTGAGTGAGCTGGAGCTGAGAGTCAAGAATATGCTGTAATACCGGTTTGCCTTCAAGTGTATACCTTCGTTGTCGCTGCGTCCTTACAGGATGTATCTATCGCTCTCCTCGACGTACCCTCAGAGGTACGCCTGCGTCCTTACAGGATGCTTACGCTATCGACTCCTCGCTGCCGCCTCGGTCTCCACTCGAATGCAAACCGGTATTTCTAGCCCAGCTATTCCGCAAAAATCTGAGCCGAAAAAAGGTAGGTTTGCGTATCTTTGTCCTTCCACGCGCCGGGTGACAGCCCTGCCTTGAGGCATGTCTGATTGAGAAACTCTTCCCTGCTCCAGCCATACGAGGTTGCCACCTGAGGGAGGAGAAGTCCCGCATTGTCACCTTTCGCTATGTAAAGGCCGTGCTGCCCCACCTTGATCTCGGCCGGGTCCCGAACCCTTTTCATGGAGCTGAGGACCGATATCTCGATCCGGATATCCTTGAGCTCGGCGGAATCGACTGCCGGGAAACGGGGATCATGGCTGCTCGCAGCTATCGTCATTTCAGATACGGCCATCGCCAGAGGCTGTACTGCTTTGATATACCCTATACATCCCCTTAGCATGCCCTTTCTCTGCAGGGTGACGAACACGCCCCGCTTCTCCATGAGCCTTTCGGCGACGACGTCCATGCGCGAAACTCCGTTGCCGACGGCCTGTCCTTCAAGGGTGCGCCGTGCAATCTGTAGAAGGATCTTCTGCTCCTTTTCGCTCAGGGCGAACTGCTGATCAGCAACGTAAAATCCAACGGCACTGTACCCGACCACGCGTGCCTTGTCTCCGGTGATGTCCCCGGAATTGGCATAGTCAAGGACCTTCACCCTTGCACCGATATTCTCCGCCACTCTTATGAGGGTTGTGACCGCCTGAGAACCGCAGAGTTCGGCTGTCCCCGCTTCCAGTTGCTTCCTGAGCGTCCTGAGATCCATAGCCTCGATCTGTCTGAGTGTGGTCCTGTCCATGGCAGTGGCTTCATGATACGGGTGATAATGAGACATGTCCGACGACGCGATGATCAACACCCGTCCCGGGTTTTGCTCTACACGAGTGGTTAAATGGTCCGCAAGCGCGCGAATTCGGGCCCGCTCAATTTTCCCATGACCATGGGGACGATCTTGAAGTTTTCCAGCACCTTCTGCAAGAACGGCAACTGCACCTCTAAGGAATGCTCATGCTCGAATGCGGGCGCCTGGTATCGGACAAAGCTGCACTGCTCCATAACAGCGGCTGCTAGCTGTTCGTCAATCGGGACCTTGCCAAGCGGTGTTTCCCAGGCGCCGTATGGGTAGATCGAGACGCCCTGGAACGGCGCGTAGTGGCTCGGGCCGAGCAGAAAAACCGTCTTGTATGGCTTGCCTGCAATCTGGCGATAAGCTGCTGCTGCTACCTTGCCCGAGTAATCGTAGCCGGCATGCGGTGAAATCAGGCCGAATGGGGCCGCGGAGTTTTTCTGTGGCCTGGCTTCTGTTTCCTTAAGAAAGCCCTCAATCTTCTGTTCGAGCAGCTTTTTGTCGGAAGGGTAGAATGCGCCGGCAACAACGGGTTTGAGCACGGCCGAGGGTTTAGCCTGGGACCAGACGTCCGGAACGCGCACGAAGAAGAGCGCGAGTATGCAAACGAATCTCAGGTAGACCATAGACCTTTTATACCTGCCCCGCAAAATTTGCATTTGCCGCGTATCATCTCATTTGACAAGACCCTGTAGCCAACTCGCTTGATAATCAGTTTCTTGCAACCCGGGCAATAGGTGCTTTCGCCAGGGTTGCCCGGAACATTTCCTGTATAAGCATAATGCAATCCCGTGTTTAAGGCAATATTTCTCGCGCGCTCGATGGTTGGTACCGGTGTGGGCGCAATATTGGTCATCTTGTACATGGGGAAGAAGCGCGAAAAGTGGACCGGTACGTCAGGCCCGAGGTTCGCCTTTATCCAGGTGCACATTTCCGTAATCATTGCCGGGTCGTCGTTTTGTCCCGGGATGATCAGGTTCGTGATCTCAAGCCAGACCCCTCGCTCCTTGAGCGTCTTCAACGTCTCGAGCACGGGTTTTAAGTCTGCTTCGCAGAGCCTATTGTAGAAGGCCTGGCTGAATCCTTTCAGATCGATGTCGGCCGCATCAAGGTAGTTGCAAAGCTCCTTCAGCGGTTCCTGGTTAATAAAGCCGTTGGAGTGGTACGCGGTAAGGATGCCTTTTTTCTTCGCAAGCATCGCCACGTCCAGCATGTACTCATAAAAGTTCGTTGGCTCCGTATACGTATGGGCGATGCTCTCGCAGCCTGATTTCACGGCCGCCTCAACGACCGCCTTCCGGAGGGAGCTGCTCGTTTGTGGTCTCGAGCGGAGAGACCTGTGAGATCTGCCAGTTCTGGCAGAACTTGCAGCGCAGATTGCAGCCGGCACTTGCAATAGAGAATGCGGTACTTGCAGGCCGCACGTGAAAAAAGGGCTTCTTCTCGATGGGGTCGATATGAACCGCACAGGGTGAAGCGTAACCAAGCGCGTAGAGCTTCCCTTTGCTGTTCTTCCGGGCGCGGCAGAAACCGATTTCGCCGTCGGGTATGGTGCATTCCCTGCGGGCAGAGCGAGCAAGCCACACCATTCTTCGGGCTCGCTCAGTTTTCGATAGAACCTGGCTTCTTTGGCAAGGCGCCCGGCTGCAGCAGCTCTTTGGCTTCCAGTTCCAGGGCAAAAGGGGCGAGACAGACTGATCTTGAGGAAAAGGCGCCGGTTGATCATACTTGCTTTACCACTTCGCCTTCACGTGTATACCTTCGTTGTCGCTGCGTCGCTCTCCTCGACGTACTTCCGAGTACGCCTGCGTCGGCTCCTCGCTGCCGCCTCGGTCTCCGCGTGAATACAAAGTGGTATTAGTAGACTATTATACCTCGTTTGCGCTGAAGGAGCAAAAAGGTGAAGCTGCATGCCTTAAGCAGTGCAAGAAGGAGACACGTACTGAAAAGCCCGAGGAGCGGGAAAGAGCAGAATGCCTGTGAAAAGCCCGCCCACACAGCCACCCGCGAGGTCCGCGGCATAGAGTACGCCCACACTCCGTTCGAGAGTATGGGTAGACTGATAGATGCCTGTGGCCAGAGGGAACTCCATGCCGATGAAGATTCCGGAAGCGAACAAGAGGAAGAGAAAAAGGAGGTGCAGCACTAGAGGTCGCGAAAGAAGATGTGTGTCGAGAAGAGAAAGCAGGAGCATCAGTAGGAGGGTGAAGAGTATAAGGCCGGCCTCTACAGAGAAGAACATGGAGAGCGCCGGTCGTGCCTCGCGCAGACGGCGCGCGATGAAAAGGCTGCCGGCTGCTATGCCGACCATGAAAGCAGTTATGAGCAGTGCTATCTCGTAGAATACATAGCCATAGACCACCTGAAAGCCAAAGATGAGCATCAATTCAATGACCATGCCGGCGAACCCTGTTGTGGCGACGGCGAATGTGAGCGAAACGCGGACCCATCGCTTACCGATCAGGACAACCGTGCAGAAAAGAAGGATGACAAACGATGCTGCCGACAGGGAAGGTGACTCTCTGTAGCCAGGCGAGCAGGGGTTTCAGGGATGGGGTAAGCATGAGATTTTCGTAAGCTATTTCGTAGAAGACCCCGGACGGCCTAAAATCACGGTTGCTCAGAGCGTCCACGTTATCCAGGGCAGCGCGAAACCAGTCCCGTCTTCTTTGCTGGAAGCGGTCCGCAAGGTGCGCATACGTAATAAGATTCGTGGGCACTTGAGCCGCCTTAAGTCTTTCGTGGAGCAGTTCCGGTGTGACTCTTGCGATGTCCGGTGAAATTGAGGCCAGAAAGATGTTGGTGTCGCCCGGCACCACATAATGGTAGGGGAAGACCGCATTCAACGAGAGCAGCACGGAGCGTTGACGGCCTTCAACTCCGGGCTGTAGTATGCGAGGGAGCCGGGCAGCGTGAGTACGAAAGATGCCTCCTTGCTTGAGGATGCGGCTGACGAGCGCAAAAGACTCTTCGGTGAAGAAGCGGTTCTTCTGCAACGTTGACGGCGAGGGCATATTGAGTAGCACAATATCATACCGGGAATCTGTTTCCCGGATGAACCGTCTTCCGTCCACGTAATGGAGGTGCACACGGAAATCAGTCAGTTCGCTTTCAGTCAGCAGCGTCTGAAAGCGCCTGATCGTCTCGGAGCATTGCCGGGTCTAATTCCACGTAATCTATCTGCCTGACCGACGGGTACTTAAGGGCCTCGTGGATGGCTCCACCGGCCCCGCCGCCAAGGAACAGTATGTTCTCGGGAGAAGGGTGGGCAGGCAGAGAGAAATGGACAAACTCTTCGACAGATACAATGTCGGGAACAGGAGTGGTCACAGCGGGAAGCGCCATCAGTAAAGAATGTGTACTGGTCCTCGGTCTTGACCACAGCTATATTCTGGTAAAACGAATTCTCGTAGTAGATGAGATTCTGTCCGGCGAAGACCTTCTTGATCGAAGTCACGTGCAGGGCATCGGCACCCTTGATAAGCACGAGGATGGGCAAGGCCACGAAGAGGGCAGCAGTGACCGCGTACACAACGGTCGCTTTGCCCGCATGAAAGTGTCTGAG
>CAWGEZ010000052.1:0-61562 GCA_963821605.1 uncultured delta proteobacterium
GCGCGGGATCAAGCCATGCCGCAGCAATAGCCTTCTCCGAGGGAACATGTGGAGCAAGAAGATAACGGACAGAAAATACTGGTCGCCTACGCAAGCAAGTACGGCTCCACCGGCGGCGTTGCTGATGCTATCGGGAAAGGACTATGCAGCAAAGGGGCGGCTGTTGACGTTCTCTTGATGAAAAATGCCGTTAAACCTCAGTTCATATTGAGGGAGTGGTAGTGGGTAGTGCTATTTACATGGGTAAGTGGCTGCCGGAAGCGGTAGATTTCGTGAAGAAGAACCTTGAGGTGTTGCGCCAGATTCCCGTAGTCTATTCTTGTGTGCATGACTCTTTACGAGCCAACCGAAGAGAATAGGGCTAAAGTGCTGGCTTATCTAGGCCCTGTCCTTAAGGCGATACCGGAAGTAAAGCCGGCAGGAATTGGCGCTTTCGCAGGAGCGCTGGATTACAACAACCTTTCCTGGATCAACAAAAAGATTCTGAGTCTCCAAGGGGACGCCGGAAGGACATTTCGCGACTGGAAGGCCATCCGCACCTGGGCCCAAGAGTCCGCGTTCACAAAATCCACTCAGTGATAATCCGGACCTTGCTTCTTACACACTGCCACAGATGCGATTTGCCTGGCTTATCCATCCCCAAGGACGGGACCACTGATCTGAGGCATTAAGTTCTGTGTCAATAGACATATTGCTCTGCAGTGATGTTCCTAGAGAGTTTCTTCGCTCACATTTCGTCTTCAGCATACAGAGTGTTCAGCGATAGGTTTTACCTTGAACAGTTCTATTCCTAATGGTCGCGCTTTCTTTGTAGTCGTAGTGAACAGTAGGGGGTGAAAGTTTCACCTGATCTTCTTCTGCCTGTCCTATCGTCCGCCCTGTTTTACCCTGCTCAGGAGCCCAAATCACGGACTTCAAAGTGAAGCCGCGGGAAAGAGTAACGTCCTGAGTGTATAGTCCAGCATGCGGATTGCATGCAGTTATCTGTTATCGTGGAAACTGGTGCGAGACTCGTGTATCATAGGAAGATGCAGGCGCGGGTGTCCCATTTAATGGACGAAGCGGGGGGATTATCGGGATGAAGAAAAGGCTGATTGCTGTGGCCGTTGTGGTGCTGGTCGTCGCGCTCTTCTTTGTTGTGAATCGGCTGCGGCACAGGGAGGAAGTTGGAGACCTGAAGCTATCGGGGAACGTGGAAGTGACCGAAATGAACCTGGGCTTCAAAACGGCGGGACGGATTGAGCAGCGTCTTGTGGACGAAGGACAACGGGTGAAGAAGAACGAGAGATTGGCCATACTTGACAGCAGGGAAGTAGAGAGCCAGGTGGCCCAGACAGAGGCGCAATTACGGGAAGGTACTGCCCGTCTTGCAGAGCTGGTAGCAGGCTCGCGGCCCCAGGAAGTCGAACAGGCGGCGGCTCAGGCCGCTCAGGCGGAAGCGGAGCTGCAGAAAGCAAAAATAGATTACGAGAGGGCGGCAAGGCTTTATGAGGAGGAGGCGATATCCACCGACAGGATGGAAGCCGCAAAAAAGGCGTACGATGTGGCTGTATCGCAGCGCCGCCGCAGCGTCGAGGGGTTGAGTCTTGTTCGGGAGGGCCCCAGAAAAGAGGAGATACAGGCCGCAAAGATGCGGGTCCAACAGACGAAAGCTGCGCTCCAAGCCGGCGCAGGTGCGGTTCGAGGATACGGTTCTATATGCCCCTGTCGATGGAGTGATCCTGAAGAAATATGTTGAACCGGGAGAAACCATGGCAGCGGGGATGCCCGTGCTCAAGCTCGGAGACATCGAGAACCCCTGGATCAAGGTCTACGTTAAAGAGGACAGGATAGGTCAAGTGAAGCTCGGGCAGAAAGCTGACGTGACCACTGACTCATACCCCGGGAAGACGTATGAGGGTTCGGTCATTTACATATCGAGCGAGGCCGAATTTACGCCCAAGAATGTGCAGACCCAGGAGGAACGCGTAAAACTCGTATTCGGTGTGAAGGTAAAGGTCACGAACGTAAATAACGAGTTGAAACCGGGCATGCCGGCAGATGTGCGCATCAATGTGAAAGAGTGACTTCTGGGTGTTTGTGAGGTGTCGAACGTTCGTTGCGGGTTACGAGTTATCGCGCACAGGGCGCGGTTACAGGTTAAGAATAACGGGTACCGGAACACGCAACTCGGAACACGTAACTCGTAACCCGCAACCCGGAACATCAGGGCTCAGCAATGGATAGTGCGATAAAGGCGATAGGGCTGACCAAGAAGTTTGGCTTGGCCACTGTGGTAGACCATATCAGCCTTGAAGTAAAGAAAGGTGAACTCTTTGGTCTGGTGGGCCCTGACGGCGCGGGCAAGACCACCATCATGAGGCTCCTCGTGGGTATCATGATGCCCACTATCAGGTGAGGCCTGGGTAGCGGGGCTTTCTGTGGCGAATGAGCCGGAGCGTGTCAAAGAGAGGATCGGCTACATGTCCCAGCGCTTCGGTCTGTACGAAGATCTGACCGTCATCGAAAACATTCATTTCTACGCCGATCTTTACGGGGTTTCAAGCAGGAGCGTGTCCAGCGCATCGAGCGCCTGCTCGGTTTCAGCAACCTTGCCCCATTTCAAAAGAGGCTCGCAGGGCAGCTCTCCGGAGGCATGAAACAAAAATTAGGTCTTGCCTGTGCCCTGGTCCATAGGCCGGAGGTGCTCTTTCTGGATGAACCGACCAACGGCGTGGATCCTGTAGCACGCAGGGATTTCTGGAAGATCCTTTATGAGTTGCTGAGGGACGGCATAACCATTTTTGTATCGACCGCATACCTTGACGAGGCGGAGCGTTGCGGAAGAGTGGGGCTCATGCATGAGGGGCGCCTGCTGACGGTTGACGAGCCGGGCAGGGTCAGGGCTTCAACGAAGTTGCCCATGGTTGAGATGTGGTTCTCCGATGCAAGAGCTGTTTCAGAGGTTGTCCGCGGGCTGCCCGGGGTGCGCTCTGTGACTGTTTACGGTGACCGGCTCCATGTTCTGATGGAAGAAGGAAACATCATCGATGGGATAGATGCTGCTTTGAAAAGAGAGGGGATAAATGTGAAAGGGCAGCGTGAACGGCTGCCTTCGCTTGAGGATGTCTTTATATCGATGGTTGAGGCCCGATGATGGATGCATCTGAAGCTGTGCATGTGGAGAATCTGAGACGGAGTTTCGGCACGTTTGCAGCAGTTGACGGCATTGACCTAGCGTGTCGAAGGGCGAGATCTTCGGATTCCTCGGCCCCAACGGCGCGGGAAAGTCGACGACCATACGGATGCTCTGCGGGCTTCTGATGCCCACAGGGGGGACGGGAACGGTTGCCGGCTTACGACATCGTTGCGCAGCCGGAGGAGATCAAGAAGCGCATCGGGTATATGTCTCAGAAGTTCTCCCTGTACGAAGACCTCACGGTGGGCCAGAACATCGATTTCTTCACCGGCATTTACGGGGTATCTCAAGAGAAGAGGAAGGCGCGCAAGGAGTGGGTGCTCGAAATGGCGGGGCTCGGAGAGAAGAGAGATTCTCTGACGAGATCGTTAGCAGGCGGTTTCAAGCAGCGGCTTGCCCTCGGGTGTGCCATACTGCATGAGCCGCCGATACTCTTCCTTGACGAGCCCACATCGGGCGTCGATCCGCTTTCGCGCAGGAACTTTTGGAGTCTCATCTACTCCATGTCCAGATCGGGAGTGACTGTTTTTGTCACGACCCATTATATGGATGAGGCAGAGTACTGTGACCGGTTGGCGCTCATCTACAGGGGAAAGATCATCGCAGACGGGCGGCCGGCGGATCTCAAAGAACGGTCGATGAGCAGAGACGTGCTCGAAATCGATGTGGACCGTGCGCTGGATGCGCTGGAGCTTCTTGCCGGGCAAGGCATCGAAACAGCCGTCTTCGGCACGCTCCTCCATGCAACGGTGGATCGTGCGGAAGAGGCCGGGCCTCGTATCAACGCGATTCTGGAGGCCGCGGGCTTCACGGTGCGCACCATTGAGAAGATCGCGCCCTCCCTGGAGGACGTTTTTGTGAACTTGATCGAGGTCTCATAACGTGAGCTTCCAGCGGATAAAGGCAATAGTGAGAAAGGAATCGATCCAGATCGCCAGGGATCCCTTCAGCCTCGCTATGGGGTTTTTGATGCCGCTTATGCTCCTCTTCATTTTCGGATTTGCGATAAGTCTGGATGTGGACAAGCTCACGACCGTCGTAAATGACCTTGACAACACGAGCGCGAGCAGGGAGTTGGTGAGGCAGTATACTGCGTCCGGATACTTCAAGATAGTGAAATATGTGGATCGATACCAGGACATTGATTATTATCTCGACTCAGGCCGGGCGCGCGTGGCAATAGCGATCCCTGCAGACTTTTTGTCAAGGGCTGTCACCCGCAAGGATGCCCAGTTTCAGATCATCGTTGATGGAAGCGACTCGAATACGGCCACGATTGCCCTCGGCTATGCCTCGGGCATTGCCGAGCAGGTGATCAGGCGGTTTGCGGGTGTTTCGGTCGTGCCAATCATCGACGGCAGGGTGAGGGTCTGGTATAACCCGGAACTCAAATCGAAGAACTTCATCATCCCCGGACTGATTGCCGTTATCATGGCCGTGGTCGGGGCGCTCCTCACCTCGCTTACGATCGCTCGTGAGTGGGAGCGGGGCACCATGGAACAGCTGATCTCTTCCCCGGTTAAGGTGCCCGAGCTGATTATCGGGAAATTGCTGCCATACTTTGTGGTCGGCCTGATCGACGTGCTGGTTTCGGCAGGGCTGGGCGTTTTTCTTTTCGAGGTGCCTCTAAAAGGCAGTCTCGTTGCGCTCCTTGCAGCCTCCAGTATTTTTCTCTTCGGGGTGTTGAGTCTGGGGATTCTCGTATCGATCCTTGCCAAATCACAGGTCCTGGCCTGCCAGGTCGCGATCATCGCGTCATATTTGCCGGCGTTTCTGCTTTCCGGATTCATGTTCGCTATCCCCAACATGCCCAAAGCCCTTCAGATACTGTCCTACGTGGTTCCGGCGCGATACTTCGTGGGAATGATGAAGGATATTTTTCTCAAGGGAAACCCGATTAGCTTCTTCCTCTTCGATGCTGCATTGCTCCTGGGATTCGGAACGCTCCTCTTCGGGCTGGCAAACAGGAAGTTGAAGAAGGTGATGGAATGAGGATGGGTGAGACAGCGTCCGGGTGCAGAGAGTGGAGACCAATTTGCGATTGGAGCGAGGAGCCGTGGCGTCGCAGCCGAGGGAGCACCGAAGACGCAGGCGTACGTAGGGTACGTCGAGGAGAGCGATAGCGCAGCATCCTGTAAGGACGAGCGACAACAAAGGTATGCACTTGAAGGCAAATTGGTATGAACGCGTAAAACGGATGGTGATAAAAGAGTTCATCCAGGTCCTCAGGGACAAGAGGATGAGAGGCATCATGTTCCTCGTCCCGATCATACAACTGTTGGCTTTCGGATATGCTGTGACCATGGATGTGAGCAATATTAGAACCGCCGTCTACGACCTGGACAACACGCAGGAGAGCAGGGAACTGGTGCAGCGCCTGCGCTCCTCAGGATACTTCAGCATAGACCAGTATCCCCGGTCGCCCCGGGAACTGGCTGAGCTGTTGGACCGGGGCAAGGCGGTCTGCGCAGTGCAGATAGATCCCGGCTTTTCCTCTGACGTGAGAAAGGGGCGGCCAGCCACGGTCCAGGTGCTCCTC
This sequence comes from uncultured delta proteobacterium, assembly GCA_963821605.1. GTDB lineage: Bacteria > Desulfobacterota > Syntrophorhabdia > Syntrophorhabdales > WCHB1-27 > JADGQN01. The sequence goes on from CAWGEZ010000052.1 coordinate 5,718, forward strand.
GACGGGACCGATTCAAACAGCACGATGGTGGCAATGAGCTACGTTACGAGAATTCTTGCAACGCTATGGGCAGCAGTTTGGCGGAACCAGGGTTTCTGCGGTACCAATGCCGATCAGAGTGGAAACGCGGGCCTGGTATAATCCTGATCTTCGCAGCAAGAATTACAACGTCCCCGGGGTCATCGCCGTCATGATCATGCTCATATGCCTCACCCTCACCTCTATGTCCGTTGTCAGAGAGCGGGAGATCGGTACCATCGAGCAGCTCATGGTCACGCCGCTGCGCCCCATAGAATTGATCCTCGGGAAGACGCTCCCCTTCGCAGCCATCGGATTCTTCGATATGTGTCTTGTCACAGCAGTGGGCGTCTTCTGGTTTAACATCCCGATCAAGGGTTCTTTCCCTCTGCTGGGCTTCGCAACGACCATCTATCTCCTTTCTGTGCTGGGATTCGGCCTCTTTATTTCAACCATAGCCAAGACGCAGCAGCAGGCCTTGATGGCAACTTTTCTCTTCTTTGCTCCCGCAATCCTGCTCTCCGGATTCATGTTTCCCATCGAGAATATGCCCCCCATCTTTCAGTACGCGACATACCTCAATCCCCTGAGATACTTTCTTGTGATAATCAGAGGCATATTCCTGAAAGGAAATGGCCTGGGGCTGCTCTGGGAGCAAATGCTCGCCCTGCTCGTACTCGGGTTGGTGCTGATGACGTTGAGCGCACTACGGTTCAAGAAAAGGCTGGGATAAGGCGCAAGGATCAGGACCAGGATGAAGAGCGGAGGATAAAGGTGACAGGAATGAGGCAAGGTCAACGGCCAAGGATGAGGCGAGGCTATGTCCGTGACGTCTTGTCTCAACCTCGCGTCCTATTGCTTCTACCGTCACGCTCGGTCCTGTTTTACGACTTTATCATGATGAGGAGCATCTTAAACTTTGCAAGCGCTTTCACGGCATGGGGCTGGTTGGCCGGCATGACGATCATGTCGCCTGTTTTCAGCGCATGCTTGTTGCCCGAGATCGTGATCTCCACCTCACCGTCAAGCACTGACACCATCGCGTCGAAAGGCGCTGTGTGCTCGCTCAGTCCTTGACCGGCATCGAACGCGAAAAGGGTCACGGTGCCTGTCGGACGGCTGATGATTTCGCGACTGACGATGGACCCCCCCTGATACGCAATTAAATCAACGAGCTGTGCTGCTTCCGGTTCGTGGCCCTTTGTTTCACTCATGGTCTGTATCCCCTCTTGGTCTTGTTTCTTAAATTTCATACATTTTGATAACGAAGGCAAGGAAAGAAAAATATTCTTGGATTGTCTTGACATGGAGGATCACAGTGGTTTCGAAAGATCACATTCTACTAAAAAAGGAGGACGAAATGGCTGATCGAATGCAGGTGTACAAGTGTGAGATTTGTGGAAACATCGTTGAGGTATTGCATGCAGGGAAGGGTGTGCTGGTCTGCTGCAACCAGCCGATGAAGCTGATGAGTGAGAACACGGTTGATGCTTCGTTGGAAAAGCACGTGCCGGTCGTGGAAAAGAGCGGGGACGGGGTAACGGTGAAGGTAGGCAGCGTGCCTCATCCGATGGAGGAGAAGCACTACATTGAGTGGATTGAAGTCGCAATTGATGGCCCGGACGGAACGATTGAGCGACAGTACCTGGCGCCCGGACAGGATCCAAAGGCCTCTTTTGCGGTTAAAGGAGGTACGGTGACCGCACGAGAATACTGCAACCTGCATGGGTTGTGGAAAGCATAAGAGCAGGGTAAAGGACAAAGGCTGCAGGCCAAAGGAAAGGCGCCTGATTTCGTGCGGGTGGCGCTCTAACGAAGAACGAGGAACGAAGCACGAAGCACGAAGAACAGTTATTAATAACGCATTCCCGACTACGTCGAGTGTGCCATAAGGAGGCGGCTCAACCGGTTTGTCGTCGAGGTCGATCTTTCGGGTCGGACGGAGCATGCCCATATTAATAACACGGGTAGATTGCTTGAGTTTCTTGTCGAAGGGAGAAAGGCGGCCTGTCTCCCAACGCGCGGAGGAAAAACCGCTTACAGACTTTTTGCGATACATGAAGAAGCCGGCTGGGCGCTTATCGATACCCAATTTCAGATGCGCGCTTTCGAACAGGCGGTGGAGCAAGGAAGGATACCATGGCTCTCCGGCTGGCGGCTTCAAAGAAGAAATCCCAGGCTCGGCGAGAGCGTACTTGACTACCTGTTCAGTGGACGAGAAGGGATCAGGCGAGCTTTACATGGAGGTCAAGAGCGCTGTCTTGAGGGGTGGATCTTACGCGATGTACCCGGACTGTCCCACGCTCAGGGGACAGCGACACATCCGGACACTCATCGATCATGCCCGGCGAGGGCAGAGAGGCGGCCATTTGCTTTATGGCAGCCTTCAAGGGTGCGACTGCCTTTCGCCCGTACGCGAGCGGCGACCCGGTGGTTGCCGCCCTTCTCGAAGAGGCCAGGGGCCAGGGAGTGGCGATCCAGGGCGGTTTCTCTGTACTTTGATGGGAAGGGAATTCGACTCGACAACCCTGATCTTTCCGTCAAAATTCCTTGATTGGCGCGGGACGAGATGTGTTTGAAGAAAAGTTGAGCATCAGATTTTTGCTTGACATGCCGAAAGTCTATCTGATACCTTTGCTGCGCATGGACCGGGAACAGGTACGCACAATTTACGGCAAGTACTCTTCTGTCTATGATCTATTCTTTTCTCACTTTTTTTCGCCAAGAATTAAGCTGGGATTAAAGAGGTCAGACATTCAGAAGGGTGACAGGGTACTCGAAGTCGGAGTTGGAACGGGAATTTCACTCGGTCTGTATCCGGAGTCCTGTACGGTCGTCGGGGTTGATGTGACGCGGAAGATGCTCGAAAAGGCCCAGGGAAAGAAGGCGGCCATGCAGCTCGACAACGTGCATCTTCTGGAGATGGACGGAGAGAACCTTACGTTTGCGGATGATAGTTTTGATCATTCAGTCGCAGCCTTCGTGGTCACCGTTGTCCCTAACCCGGAGAAGATGGTTGCCGAAATGAAGAGGGTAACCAAGAAGAACGGGAACATTGTGATCCTGAACCACTTTTGCAGCACCAACGGCCTCCTTTTGAAACTGGAAAAGCTTTTCTCTCCCCTCTGTGAAAGGTGGGGGTGGAGATCGGACATCTCAACCAATCTGCTCTCCAACCACTGCAGCCTTCACATCAAGGAGGTTTTCAAGAAAACCAGACTGGACCCCTGGTCCATCATCATTGCCACCAACCAGAAGTGACATGAAAATCGCCGGTATTCAATTCTCATGTTTGAAGGATAAGGAGAGGAATGTAGAAAAAGCCCTGAAAATGGCCGAGATGGCTGTTGAGGCCGGGGCACGGATTATCTGCTTCCAGGAGCTTTTCAACCTGCACTGGTTTCCGAATGGAAGGGACGAGAAAGCCTTCACTGCTGCGGATTCGGTCGATGGCCCCTCCGTCGGCGTGATGAGAAAGAAGGCAGAAGAGGCCGGGGTTGTGATCATACTCCCCGTATTCGAGCAGGAAGATTCCCGGTACTTCAACAGTGCCGTCGTGATCGACGCGGATGGCAGCATCAAAGGCACTTACAGAAAACTGCACGTTCCGGATATCCCTCTCTGGGAGGAGAAATTCTATTTCTCCACGGGCGATCGTGGTCTCCCTGTCTTTGAAACAAGGTACGGGAAGATAGGTATCCAGATTTCCTGGGACAACCTCTTCCCTGAAGGTACGCGCATTCTTGCCCTTAAAGGGGCTGATATCGTCTTTGCGCCCACAGCATGTGCGTTCAAGTCGCAACATATCTGGCAGACTGTCATCACAGCCAATGCAATTACCAACAGTATTTTTGTGATGAGGGTCAACCGGGTGGGGAGCGAGGAAACACAGGACTTTTACGGCATGAGTTTCTGCGTGAATCCTGAAGGTGAACTCCTGGGAGGCCCAACCGGGCAGCAGGATGGCATTCTGCTGGCCGATGTGAACCTGGAGTCTCTGGGCGAGGTGCGCAGAGAATGGCCTATACTCAAAGAAAGACGACCCGATCTCTACGGCGAAATCTTGATGAGCACGTGATGCAGAACGAGCCGGCGGTCAGGCAGAGGCAGAAGCATGATACGAAAAAAAATAGCTGCAATAATCAAGGAAGCAGGTGACCGGTGCGTCCAAAAAGGCATCTTCCCGCCTGAAACAGAGATCAAGCCTATCATAGAAATCCCTAAGGAACTTGAGCACGGGGACTACTCCACAAACCTGGCGTTTTTGCTGGCGCGTTCGCTGCGAAAGAGTCCCGAAGTTATCGCAAAAGCGCTCATTGAGTGCATGGATTTTGAGAGCGTCTGCACAAAGGTAGACGTGGCTGCTAAAGGTTTTGTCAACTTTCACGTGCGCGATGAGGTGTACCGGTCAGCCCTGAAGGATGTGGCGAAACAGGGATTAGAGCCGTTTTTGCCGGATGTCGGCGAAGGGCAGGAGAGTGCTCATCGAGTTCGTGAGCGCAAATCCGACGGGGCCGCTGCACGTGGGCCACGGTCGCGGTGCTGCTGTGGGAGACGTTCTTGCAAATCTTCTCCGCAAAGCAGGTTTTGAGGTTGTCACGGAATACTATGTGAACGATGCGGGCAGACAGATAGAAACGCTGGGGCGGTCTGTCTACCTGAGATGGAAAGAGATTCGCGGGGAAAGCATGGAATATCCCGAGAATCTCTACCAGGGGGCCTATATCAGGGAAATAGCCGGCCGGATGATTGCCGAAGGTCTCTCTATCCCGGAAGAAGAGCCGGAGGCTGTCCGGTTCATGGCCCGTTACGCGGCAGAGGTTGTGCTGGCAGGCATTCGAAAGGACCTTGAGGATTTTGGCGTCAGGTTCGATAATTACTATCATGAGCGGACGCTCTATGAAGAAGGGCATGTGGATGGGGCGATTGAAATGCTTAAGAAGCTCGGGCTATCTTTACGAGCAGGAGGGCGCCCTCTGGTTCAAGATGGCCGAAAAAGGAGATGAGAAGGATAGGGTAATCATTAAGTCGGACGGGGAGAAAACCTACTTCGCATCAGATATAGCCTACCACAGCCAAAAATTTGCACGGAAATTTGATATACTTATTGACATTTGGGGTTCTGACCATCATGGGTACATACCACGTCTCAAGGCATCTATTGAGGCTCTGGGCAGAGACAAGGAGAGCCTGAAGGTCATCCTCATACAATTTGTAACGCTCTTGAGGGACGGTAAGCCGGTGGGCATGTCAACCAGGGCAGGGCAGTTTACAACACTGAGAGAGGTGATGGATGAGGTGGGTAAAGATGCTTCGCGCTTTTTCTTTCTTATGAGGAAGAGTGATGCCCATCTGGAATTTGATCTGGACCTGGCGAAGAAGACATCCAACGAGAACCCTGTCTACTATGTGCAGTACGCCCATGCCAGGATCGAATCTATATTTCGGCTGGCGAGAGAGGAGGGCATAGATCTTGCTGAGGGAAGTGAGGCGGACGTGAGTCTGCTCGTGCTTCCCGAAGAGACTGAGCTCATAAAGGGTATCTTGCGATTCTACACGGTTATAGAAGGCGGTGCGAGAAGCCTTGAGCCACACCGGCTGACGTTTTACCTGGTGGAACTTGTAGGGAGCTTCCATAGTTATTATAATAAAGTACGTGTGTTGAAAAACGAAGTGAGCCTCACAAAAGCACGCCTTATGCTTCTTTACGTGTTGCAGCAAGTGATAAGGAGCGGGTTGGAGATGCTCGGGGTGAGCGCACCGGAACGAATGTAATAAGAGCCGTGACGGAAAAGCCGTGACGGTAAGGACGTGATAGAGAAGACGTGAGAATAAAGACGTGACAGTGACAGAAAGGACGCGGTGGTAACTGATTTTGTTACGCGTCATGTCATCATCGTCACGCGTCACGAGCTTAGGACGGAAGAGCAAGGGAGATGAGTATTGGATAAACCAGAGAAACCTAATAAACCGAATAATCCAGGTTCAGCAACGTTGGAGAAAGGGACCGTCGTGACCCAGACTGCGGGCGACAAAGAGTAAGTGGAGAGAATACGCAGAGTCTCTGATCATTGCGGCGCTCATCGCATTTGTCGTGCGGAGTTTCGTGGTGCAGGCGTTCAAGATACCTTCCTCCTCCATGGAACCCACGCTGCTTATCGGGGACCATTTGCTGGTCAATAGGCTCAGCTATGTGGTCAAGGTGCCCTTCACCGATATCGTGTTGCTCCATCTCGGGAAGCCCGATCGCGGGGACGTTGTAGTCTTTCGATATCCGGAAGACAGGACCAAGGACTTCATAAAAAGGGTCATCGCCAAAGAAGGAGACGTTGTTGAGATCAAGGATAAGGCTGGTTTATGTCAACGGGAAGAAGGCCGATTATCCGCAGGCAGTTTTCGCAGAGCCTACGATGATCCCGGGCTTCTTGTCCCGCCGGGACAATATCGCCTCCTCTGACCGTTCCGAAGGATTCCTATTTCGTCATGGGTGACAACAGGGACCGGAGCCTCGACAGTCGCTTCTGGGGATTTGTCACGTATGACGATTTCGTCGGGAGGGCCATGATCATCTACTTCTCCTGGGACAGCACGTCGCCTGATCTGCTCCATTATATTCGCTGGATGCGGATCGGTCGCCTGATACGATGAGACCGTCTGGGCCGCACCTCCTGGCTCTCTTGGCGGGAAAGGTGTATGATTAAGTAGATTTCCACGGGTGATGAAATCTATCCGCGAGCCGGCGAGCGAGAGGGCGGGTACGCTCCGGGGGCTACGCCGCGAGAGGGCGGGTCGTGGGTGTCCCATTAAATAGATACCGAGGAGACACGTGAAGAGACTCATCATTCTTCTTCTGGTGGTTTTTGTCAGCGCATCCATCAGTACATCACGTCCTGGGTGCAGAGAACGGGTCCGCCTATTTGAGCTTCCTTAAGGGATACAGAGCTGCGCAGGAGGGGAGGTACCAGCAGGCGATAGAAAACTATAGGGCGGCTTTGAGCAGCGATCCGAACTCATCTACCATACGGAGCGAGCTTGCCTTGCTTTACACAGGCATGGGGGAACTGCCCAAGGCTGAAGAGCAGCTGAAGGAAGCACTTCGCATCGATCCGAACAACTGCACGACGCTGAAATTGCTTGCCGGCCTGCAATCATCAAGGGGAGAGAGCGACAAGGCCAAAGAGCTTTACGAGCGCTGCATCAACGTCGATCCCGAAGATACTGATGCGTACATCTATCTTGGTTCCATCTATATTGCGCAGAAAGATTACGAGCGGGCACTTGCCACGTACCAGAAGGTTCTGAAGTACGATGACGACAATATCATGGCGCTCTACTATTCCGGAAGGCTCTACGCAGAGCAAAAGAATTATGACAAGGCCAAAGAGTTTTACATGAAGGTGCTCGAAGTGAGGCCGAACTTCGAGTTGGCGCTCTTTGACCTGGGGGCCATATTTGAGATTGAAGGCAAAGTCGATCGGGCGAAAGAGCTCTACGAGAAAGTGATCACGATCAATCCGCAGAATAAGAGGGCCCGCTCGCGACTGGCTGCGATTTATGTGCAGAAGAAAGATTACGACCGGGCGATCTTCGAATTCGAGAAACTGTCTGACATGAATCGCGAAGATGTTTCAGTCAGAGAGAATATAGGTCTGCTCCATCTCGAACGCGGCCGGTATGAAGAGGCGATACGAGAATTCAATCTCGTGCTTGCATCGAGGCCGAAGGACAACAAGGTCAGGCTCTATTTGGCCCTGGCGCTGCAAGAGTTAGGGGATACAAAGAGGGCCATCGATGAGCTCTTGAAGATTGAGCCGGGGACTGAAGAAGCAAAGGCGGCGACAAGAAGCCTCGGGGTGCTGTACATCAAGGCGGGGCTCGTCGATGATGGCATAGCGAAGATTAGGCAGATGCTCGAGACGGACAAGAAGAATATCGACCTGTATCTAACGTTGGCCGGGCTCTATGAGGAGAAAGCCGATTACGCGGCCGGCATCAAGGTGCTGGACGCAGCCCTGCAGGTGGAGCCGGAGAATATTGACGTGCTGTATGAGCTCGGCGTGCTCCACGAAAAGAATAAGAATACGGATATGGCGCTCCAATACATGGAGCACGTGCTCCGGATAAACCCTGATCAGGCAAATGCCCTCAATTTCATCGGCTACACGTGGGCGGAAAAAGGAATAAACCTCGATAAGGCCGAGGAAATGATAAAGAAGGCGCTGACGATCAAGCCGGGCGATGGCTACATCCAGGATAGCCTCGGCTGGCTCTATTATCAGAAGGGTGATTACAAGAGAGCAGCGGACGAACTTATGAAGGCACACGAGAAGGCGCCCGATGATCCGGTCATAGCGGAGCATGTGGCAGATGCTTATCTAAAGCTCGGCCAGCCCGACCGGGCAGTGGAGTTTCTGGAAAAAGCCCTGACGCTGGATACAAAGGGGGAGCGCAAACAGATCCTCGAAGAGAAGTTGAAGGGCCTTGATAAGAAGAAGTGAAGAGAGTCTGGATTTATTTCCTCGGCTTGGTTTTTCTCTCCGCGTGTGCATCGATTCCTCAAAAGAGCGCGATTGAATGGCCGGATACTGTTGAATACATCGAGGCATCGGGCGACCTCGCCATGTCCTGGCGGAAGCTGAACTTTTCCGGCACGGTCAGCTTGCAGATGGATTACCCCACCCTCTTTGTGCTTGGAGATTTACGGTATGTTCGGGCAGACGATAGCGTATGTCAAGAAGGAACGCGAGGACTTTCTTCTTGTGGCCGGAGATGAGAAGAGCACGGACAAACGGGCCTTTGAAGAGAGGTATGGCCTGCGGCTCGAGGATTTTATGGACGATCTGGCCATGAAGGGAGAAGAAAGAGCAGGTGAATGGATCGATAATCATCACGAGACCGAACTACCGCGTGATCTATGACCAGGACCGCAAGGGAAGAAGGAAGATGACCTGGGAAGGGCCTGATGGCAGAATGCAGTTACTCTTTACGCAGGTAAGTTTTACCCGGGGAGAGCCCAGTGTCAAAGATAGTGGCGGGAAGATGTGACAGGTATGATCCTGTCGAGTTGCGCAGATTCCTCGACCGTGCTTTCACGGAAGTCGGCCTTGTTTTCGATCACTGCAGGGTACTCCTGAAACCCAACCTGCTCGTCCGGCAAATCACCTCATAAGGCTGTAAATACCCATCCTCAGTTTGTCAGAGTCCTGGGAGAAATCTTCCTTGAAAAGTCGTGCGAAGTTTACGTGGGGGATAGCCCCGGATACGAATCGACAGAGAAGGCGCTCAGGAACTCAGGTATTATGGGCGCAGTGCGCGAGCTGGGATTGAAGGTCGCATCCTTCGATAAGAGAGTGATCAAGAAGTCCCACGGTATCTCTCCCTATCGCGAATTCGTGCTCGGCGAGGACCCTGCATCCTTCGATCTCATCGTTAATCTTCCGAAGCTGAAGACCCATGCCATGATGGGTTTGACGCTCGGAGTGAAGAATATGTTTGGATTTGTTCCACGTTTCGAGAAGGCGAAATGGCATCTGAAGGCGGGCCGGGAGAGCCTTCTCTTTGCCGGAATATTGATAGATATCTACCGTCTTGTCAATCCTTCGATAACTATCCTGGACGGTATCCTTGCGATGGATGGAGACGGGCCCTCCAGCGGCCGGCCCAGAGAACTGGGGATTGTTGCGGTATCTCGCGATGCGCTTGCGCTTGACGCATTCGTGGAGAGCTGTTTGGCGCTTCCGTCGCCCTTGCCGCTCCTGAGACTCGCGCTGAAGAAAGGTCTGGTCGGAGAGGCAGAGGTGGTTGACCTCGGCATGCCGCCGATTCGCGACTTCATGCTGCCCAAGACGATGGACGTAGGCTGGAACTTGCCGGGGGCGGTGCGTCACACCATGAAGAGGCTCTTCGTCAGAAAACCGAAATGTGCGCAGGATCTTTGCAAACGGTGCGGCATATGCGCGAGAGGTCTGTCCTGCGAGTGCGATCAGGACTGACGAGGAATTCCCCGCCTTCGACTACAAGAAGTGTATCCGGTGTTATTGCTGTCAGGAGATGTGCCCGGAAGCCGCCATCCGCGTGTATGGCGCGGCATTGTCTGAAGGCTCATCTGCTTCGTTGCCCTGCGCCGTCTGCGTCGCTCCGACGTACCGCAAGGTACGCCTCCGCTCGCGCACGGCTCGGAGCGCCGCGCATCTGAGGCTTCATACTTGCTGCGGCGCGAAGTACTCTGAGGTCCACTCCGTCCGTGTCGGCTCGGTATCGCATCAGGCTTCAGCGTGACACGCAGAACAGTTGTGACTGAGCAAGTGTGCCGTCCCCAACGTTCCAGTGAACGGAGACCATTGGGGCAGGCACGTTACCCGCTGCCGAGCTGACGGGGCTGACCTTCGCGCAGATTTTTCTTGCATGTTGGCTTGTGGTGTCTTAAGGTTACACGTACGCAATTGGCGCTGAGCGGGAGGTCGTCCATGCCCAAGTCCATAGCCATTCTCGGCACCCTCGATACGAAGGGAGATCAGCTTGAATACCTGAAGGCCCTCATCGAAAAACAGGGACATGGAAGCCTGCGTCATTGATGTTGGCGTGCTGGGTCCTGTTCCCTTCAAGCCGACGATCAGCCGTGAAGAGGTAGCGAGAGCGAGCGGATCAACCTTAGAGGATATCATTGCCCTTGACTCTGCAGGCCCCGCCATGGTGCAGATGGCTAAGGGTGCGTCTGAAATCGTGAAAGAGCTCTATGCCAAAGGCAAGCTCGACGGCTTCGTAGCCGTGGGCGGATCCGGAGGCACCTCTCTCGCTCTGGCGGTGCTGAAGGCGATTCCCATCAGGGTACCGAAGCTGCTCATCACGACGGTTGCTTATTCCGCTGCGATCACTCCTGACATGGTGAGCGGTGATAACGTGATGATGCTCCCCTGGGTCGCCGGTTTGTGGGGGCTCAACAGCATATCGAAGGGAGTGCTTGAAATGGCCGCGGGGGCCATCTCAGGTGCAGCCGAGCTCTATGATCGCTCGAAGGTGGACAACAAAAGAACGTTGTTGGCGTTACCTCCCTCGGTGGCAGCGTGAACAGATACATGAGCCAGTTGAAGCCCGCCCTCGAACAGAGGGGCTACGAAGTAGCCGTCTTTCACGTAACGGGCATGAGCGGAAGGATGTACGAGAGGTGCATAGCGGACGGCCTGATTGCAGCGAGCCTCGATCTCTCTGTCGGTGTCGAACTGCTCAATACCGTCACAGGAGGAGTCTGCACGGCCGGACCGCACCGGTTGGAGGCAGCAGGAAGAAAGGGTATTCCGCAAATTGTATCGCCGGGGGCGATAGAAGCCTTTCACTGGGGGGCTGACAGACCCATGCCCGCCAAGTACAAGGATCGACCGGCGCACCGGCACAATGCGCTGCTGCTCACCGTCGCGAGCAGCCCGCGCGAGATGGGTGCGGTGGGCAAGCTGATGGCAGAAAAGCTGAACAACGCGACAGGACCGGCGGCCGTTGTTATCCCGATGAAGGGCTTTGGGGCCCGCCCCATCGCGCCGCCCCCGCCTAAAAGCCAGAGCGCCCGGGAAATCGCAGCATTCCGGGAGGCCTTGATGAACCTGACTCCCTCTGGGGTTGCCGGCATTTCGAAAGAACCTGCTCAAGCACATTAAGCCGAAAGTCGAGGTTGTGGAGTTGGATGCGGGGTTCAACGATCCCCCTTACGTGGAGACCGTGCTGAGACTGTTTGACGAAATGAGACACGACGACTAAGGAGCAGAGGAGGAATAGTATGAGAGGAAGAAAAGGCGTTCTGTCGTTGACAGTGGTACTAATGGCGTTTGCGCTTGTCATCGCGCCGTGTATGTCTGCCAATGCCCAGCCGGCATCGAAAGAGAAGAGCCTGAAGATAGGTCTCGTCACGAATTTCGGATGGTCGTTAGGCTTTGATTTTAAGAAGGGCGTGGAGCTTATCGCCGAGGTCCACAACAAACGGGGTGGCCTGATGATAGGCGGAGAGCGGTATAAGCTTGATATCATCTCGGTTGACTCCAAGATGAGCCATGAGGTTTCCAGGGCAGCCGTGGAACGCCTCGTGTATCAGGACAAGGTCAAGTTCATAGTGGGTGACGAGACGGTCGATGCCTGGGTGCCGGTGACCGAGGCAGCCAAAGTGCTGACTGTTGCCGTTTCCCCTGCGCCGGCAATCTTCAACCCAAAGTACAAGTATGTCTTTCAGGGATCCACGCTGCAGACCGATGCTCCGCAGATATGGGGCTGGTTTGCAAAGAGCAACCCGCAGATAAAGACCATCCTCTGCGCATTTCCCGATGATAAACTGGGCCGCATCCGTGCAGGACTTGCAAAGAAGTTGGGCGAAGTCTTCGGTCCCAAGGAGCTCGAGCCCATATTCTACCCGCCCGGACAGACAGACCTGAGTGTTGTAGGCACGCGGGTTAAGAACTTGAACCCTGATGCCTTTTCTCCGACAGGTGGTGGCGTAGCAGGGGACAGTCTCTGTTTCAAGGCCGCATGGCAGGCAGGTTACAAAGGGCAGCTCTTCAGTTTCGTGTCACTCACTGTGGGTGCTGTTTCCGCGGTCATTCCCGTGGAGGCGATCGAAGGATGGATTGCCGGAGAAACGGCACCGGAGCTGGCGTCACCGCCGCCTGCGGCCAAGGAATTCAAGGACGCGTACATTGCCAAGTACGGCAAATGGGATAGCCCGATGATGACCTTTATGAATACCTTTTACATTCTGCTGGCAGGATTGCAGCAGGCCCAGAGCCTCGATACCGACAAAGTGGCGAGTGTCATCGGAAGCGGGATGAAGTATGAGGGTGTGAATGGAAACGGCATGATGGTCGCCCGTCCGGACGCCGGCAATACGAGAACGGTTGATACGGTCGTACCCGTGTATATGAAGAAGGTAGAGAAAGGCAAGCCTAAGGTGATCGGCCATTTGAGCCTGGATGAAGCCTATCAATACAACAAGGCCTTCTACGGCTGGAAGTAGGGTGACCTTGCCCAAGTCCATAGCCATTCTCGGCACCCTTGATACGAAGGGAGACCAGCTTGAATACCTGAAGGCCCTCATCGAAAGACGGGGCATGGAAGCCTGCGTCATTGATGTTGGCGTGCTCGGTCCTGTTCCCTTCAAACCGACGATCAGCCGCGAAGAAGTGGCAAGAGCGGGCGGATCAACCTTAGAGGATATCATTGCCCTTGACTCTGCAGGTCCCGGCTATGGTGCAAGATGGCTGAAGGTGCGTCAGAAATCGTGAAAGAGCTCTACGCCCGGGGCAAGCTCGACGGCTTCGTGGCCGTAGGCGGATCAGGAGGTACCTCTCTAGCCCTGGCGGTACTGAAAGCTGTACCCATCAGGGTCCCGAAGCTGCTCATCACGACGGTTGCCTATTCTGCTGCGATCACTCCTGACATGGTAAGCGGTGATAACGTGATGATGCTCCCCTGGGTCGCCGGTTTGTGGGGGCTCAACAGCATATCGAAGGGAGTGCTTGAGATGGCCGCGGGGGCCATCTCCGGTGCAGCAGAGCTCTATGATCGCTCGAAGGTGGACAACAAGAACGTTGTGGGCGTTACCTCCCTCGGCGGCAGTGTGAACCGCTACATGAGCCAGTTGAAGCCCGCCCTCGAACAGAGGGGTTACGAGGTGGCCGTCTTTCACGTAACGGGGATGAGCGGAAGGATGTACGAAAGGTGCATAGCGGACGGCCTGATTGGAGCAAGTCTCGATCTCTCAGTCGGTGTCGAGCTGCTCAATACGGTCACAGGAGGGGTCTGCACTGCCGGACCCACAGGTTGAAAGCAGCAGGAAGAAAGGGCATTCCGCAAATTGTATCGCCGGGGGCGATATGGGCTTTCCACTGGGGGGCCGATAGACCCTTTCCTGCCAGGTATGAGAAGACCGTGCGCGACACCGGCACAACGCGCTCATCCTTACGGTCGCGCAGCAGCCCGCGCGAGATGGGTGCGGTTGGCAAGCTGATGGCAGAAAAGCTGAACAACGCGACAGGACCGGCGGCAGTGGTGATCCCGATGAAGGGATTCGCTGATCGAATGAAATCGGTTGCTCCCTCCTAAGAGCCCTTCAGCAAAAGAGATGGCGGCATTCCGAAAGGCAATGACGGAGATAACGCCTGCAGGGTCTGGAAGCATTCCGGAAGCAGCTTGTGAAGCACATCAAGCCGCAGGTAAGAGTTGTGGACTCTTGACGCGGGGTTCAACGATCAGCCGTACGTAGACACGGTGGTGACAACTGTTTGACGAAATGAGAACAGGGATAGGCTAACGGCTAAGGCAAGGCAAAGGTAAGTGAGAGGCAAAAGGTGCCTTGAACCTGCATCTACAAAAAAGGAGGAGCAAGACATGAGAGAAAAGGTACTGTGCTGTCAGTAGTGGTGATAGCGGCCATGGCGCTCATCATTGGTTGCGCATCTGCCCAAGCCCAGCCCGCGAAAGAGAAGACCCTGAAAATAGGTCTCGTGACAAACTTTGGCTGGATACTTGGCGTTTGACTTCAAGAAGGATGCGGAGCTTATCGCGGATCTGTACAACAAGAAGGGTGGTCTGGTGATAGGCGGGGAACGGTACAAGATCGACTTGATCATCCTCGACTCCAAGATGAGCCACGAGGTCTCCAGAGCGGCCGTTGAACGATTGGTGTACCAGGATAAGGTCAAGTTCATACTGGGCGACGAAACGGTTGACGCCTGGGTGCCCGTGACCGAGGCAAACAAAGTCCTGGTTGTTGCCGTTTCCCTGCGCCGGCAATCTTCAACACAAAATACAAGTATGTTTTTCAGGGATCCACGCTTCACACGGATGCGCCTCAGACCTGGGGCTGGTTTGCAAACAAGAACCCACAGATAAAGACGATCCTCTGCGCATTTCCCGATGACAAACTGGGCCGTATCCGCGCAGGGTTGGCAAAGCATCTGAGCGAGGTATTTGGGCCGAAGGATGCTCGAGCCCGTATTCTATCCTCCCGGGGCAACGGACCTGAGCGTGGTCGGGACACAAGGCCAAGAACCTCAATCCGGATGCGTTCTCCGCCACGGCCGGCGGAACGGCGGGAGATGGCCTCTGCTTTCAAGGCCGCCTGGCAGGCCGGTTACAAGGGACAGCTCTTCAGCTTTGTGACAGTGAGTGTAGGTCGCCTGTCCAGCAATCATTCCCGTGGAAGCGATCGAGGGGATGATTGCAGGCGAGAACGCTGTTGGAGCTGGAGTCTCCGCCGCCTGTAGCAAAGGAATTCAAGGAGGCGTACATCGCGAAGTATGGGAAGTGGGACAGCCCGAATGATTACCTTCATCAACACCCTCTATATCCTGATGGATGGACTGAAGACAGGCTCAGAGTATCGATACGGACAAGGTTGCCGCGGTCATCGGCGGCGGGTTGCGCTACGAAGGGATGCAAGGCGCCGGCATAATGATGGCCCGTCCGGACGCGGGCAACACAAGGACGGTTGACACGGTCGTCCCTGTGTACATGAAGAAGGTGGAGAAAGGGAAGGCCAGGGTGCATCGGACACTTGAGCACTGGATGAGGCTCTTCAATTCAATAAGACTTACTTTGGCTGGAAGTGAGGTTGCCGACTGAGGCGAGCTGTTGAAGGGTAGCGATGGCCTCTTTATTTTTTCAGTTAATCCTGGATGGTATGGGGATGGGACTTGTCTATGTTATTCTGGCGGCGGGCCTCGTGCTCATCTTGAGCGTTTCGAAGATCTTCTTTGTTGCCTACGGCCAGTTCTACATGATCGGAGCGTACGTCATGTGGGCCGCTCTCGTGCTTCTGAAGCTTCCCTTCGTAATCGCCCTGATACTCGCTGTCGCGGCAACAACGATACTGGGATCTACTCAGCTACCGGTTCATTTTTCAAGGCCTTCAATATATCGAAAGACAGTTTCTGGCCATGATCGTCGCTGCCATGGGGTTGATGATGATCCTGGGGCAGGCGGGTCTGATCGTGTTCGGTACGGTGGTGCGAGGCGTGCCGACGGTGTTTTCCGGCGTCGTCAGGGTAGGCGGCATCAGCATTGCTCTCGATAAACTCTTGCTTATCTGCGTTCGGCCTCTTCATCACTGCAGCTTTGTTCATCATCTACGAGAAGACACGTATCGGGCGGGCCATGCGCGCTGTGGCATTCAGGCCGGACACCGCATCTCTGCAAGGGGTGAACACGAACAGGATCTATCTCGTGACCCTGGGCATCAGCAGCGCCCTCGCGGGCTTTGCGGGAGGCATTATGGCGCCCAGTCTACGTGGTCCATCCTGAGATGGGGCAGAACATCTTTCTGCCGGTCCTGCTCGTTGTGATGCTGGGAGGGCAGGGCAGTCTGGTTGGAGCGATCTTTGGCGGGCTGTTGTTGGGCCTCACCTTGAGCTTTGGCGGATACTACATGGGAGGACTGGCGCAGATACTGCTTTTTCTGATCATCGGGGTGGTCATCTTTTTCAGACCGACAGGGTTGCTCGGAAAGGCGGGGGCAGGGGTTGGCTTTAACGTGGCGCGTACAGGATGGCGAAAAACCGCTGGTTTCGTGCCTTGCTCGCGACTGCTTTGCCTTGTTCCCGCTGTTCGTGGATAGCCCGTACTATCTCCATCTCTTGATCATGGCAGGGATCAACGCGATCCTTGCGATGACCTTTACGCTGATGCTGAGAACAGGATTGATCAGTCTGGCAATCGCAGTCGTTCTGGAGTTTTGGGGCCTACGCATCAACGCTGGCTGTGATGAAACTGGCCTTGTCATTCTGGCTTGCTTTGCCCTTGTCCGTTGTCGTCACCGGGATCATCGCTTACGGCATCGGCTATCTCCTGGTGAGAAACACGGGCTTCGGCTTTCTGATATTGACGTCGGTTCTCGGCATGCTCATCGTCCTCATCTACGGCAATATCAACTGGTTGGGCGGTTACCAGGGAATTGAAGCGATCCCGACCCCTGACCCAATTCCTATCCCGTACGTGACCCAGATAGAGTTCGTTTCCAAGGCATCCTTCTACTATCTGATGCTGTGGTTGCTCTTCTTCGTAATTCTCGCGTTTTCCGCTTTCTACGCGTCCTGGGCGGGACGGGCATGGAGAGCCATAGGGCTCGAGCCCTAATCTGGCGGAGTCGATAGGGGTGAACCTGCATCGCTACAGGTTGCTCTCCTTTGTTGTCGCTTCCATGGGTGCTGGATTGGCCGGCAGTTTTTATGCTCATTATATCGGTGCCGTCACACCATCTACGTTCGGCATTTTCAAGACTATTCACATACACATTTACGCCATACTTGGTGGACTGGGTTTCCCGATCCTGGGGCCTATCATTGGCGCGCTGATCATGACCTTTGTCCCGGAGATGCTGCGCATCACCGGAGAGATCGAGCCGATATTCACCGGGTTTCTGATCATTATTCTTGATCAAGTTTCTGCCTGGAGGCGTGTTGAGCTTCTGTTGCGAAGCAGGCAAGAGGGCACGGAGCCAGACATTCGCCCGACTGAGTGCGCAGATCGGTCGCTATTCTTCGTCCGACAGATAGAGCATAAGGAGAGGCTGTGCTGCAGGTGAGGAGAGCTGAACAGAGTTTTTTGGTGGGCTCGCTGCCATCACCGACTTGGATCTCGATGTCATCGATTCGGAGATATTGGGTGTGATCGGCCCGAATGGCGCGGGCAAGACAACGCTCTTTAATGTCATCAGCGGCATTCCTGCGCCTTCCCGGGGGCAGGTGATTCTCGACGGACAGGATATAACGCTGCTTAAGAGCGCATGAGATTGCCCAGCGCGGCTATAAGCAGGATTTTTCAAACGTCAACCCTCTTCATGAGCCTGTCGGTGCTTGAAAATGTTTTTACCGGGTATCACCTGAGTTACCGGTCACGCGTGTGGAAGAGGCTGCTGCGCACGCCCTCAGCCCTCAAGGAGGAGGCTGAGCTTGAGGAATAAGGCCATGGAGATCATCGATTTCATGGGGCTGGGACCGCTTAAACATGAGATTGCGGCCAACCTGCCGCACGGACATCAGAGGATTCTCGGTATCTGCATTGCCCTGGCAGCCGAACCAAAGTTGCTGCTTCTCGATGAGCCGGTGACGGGCATGAACCAGACGGAGATACAGACCATGATAGACCTCATTCTGCGGATACGGGAAAAAGGGGTCACCATCATGATCGTTGAGCATAACATGAAAGCAGTCATGGGCCTTTGCGACAGGGTAGTTGCGCTCAACTACGGCGTAAAGATCGCGGAGGGCCTTCCAAAAGAGATCATGGAGAACAAAGACGTCATTGAGGCCTACCTGGGAAAAGAGACGGACGAGCATGTTGCTTGAGCTGAAGGCGTTGAGGGTGCATTACGGCAGGGCCGAAGCCTTGAAGGGCGTTACCATCAGTGCTGACGAAGGGGCGGTGGTCTCCATCGTGGGGGCGAACGGTGCGGGTAAATCAACGATCTTGAAGACCATATCCAGCCTGAAGAAGCCCACGTCCGGGGAGATTCGGTTTCAGGGCAAGCGCATAGATGGCCTGCCGCCGCACGAAGTCGTCAAGATGGGGATTGCCCACATTCCTGAAGGCAGAATGGTTTTTGCGCCCATGACCGTGCTGGACAACCTGAAGATGGGGGCATATCTGCGCAGAAACAAGGCAGAGATAGAGAGAGACCTCGAGATCATGTATCAGCACTTTCCCAGTCCTTAAGGAGAGACGGGGGCAGGTGGCAGGCAGTCTTGAGCGGCGGTCAGCAGCAGATGCTGGCCATTGCTCGCGCCCTTATGGCAGCCCCAAAACTTCTCTTGATGGACGAGCCGAGCATGGGATTATCGCCGCTTCTCGTGGAGGAGGTGAGCAAGATCATCAGGGATATCAATGGACGCGGTATCAGTATTATTCTGGTAGAGCAAAACGCGCGTATGGCTCTCAGGCTTTCCCAAAAGGCATATGTGCTGGAAGTGGGAGCCATCGTCCTGGAGGGTAGTGCCGACGAACGTGGCCAGGGACGAGCGCGTGAAGAAGGCCTATCTGGGCGGTTGAGTCAAACAGGAGAAATTCTAAATCCTAATGTCGAAATCCTAAACAATATCGAATGACCGAAATTAAAAGAAGGACCAGAGTCCGACTCTCGGTTTGGAACATTTGAAATTTGAAATTGTTTAGGATTTAGATATTCGATATTTGGATTTGAATTATAGGACGCAGACAACAAAGCTGGGTACCTGTGGACAAGGCACCCACGGATGGATGAATGAAGGCCAATTGGTATCCGGAAAAGGAGGAACCATGATTCTGATCACAGGTGGAGGAGGCTTCGTCGGACTGAACGCTGCCCGATGTCTGGCCGAGAGAGGCGAAGAGGTGCTCCTTCTTCAGCGCCGGGCCGTGGCCGCTCCACCGCTGCTTCGCTCTTACTGGGGGAAGCAGGTGAAACAGGTTACGGGGAGCATAACCGAGCTGCCGTTTCTCTTCGGCCTGATGAAAACGTTTGGCGTTGACAGTATCATCCACGCTGCGTTCGACTCCAGCGGCGTTGACGTGCGCCGGGGAGGCATGGATGCGTCAAGCCAGAGAACGCTCTATGATGTGCTGCAGATCGGAATCACCGGAACCATCAACATGCTTGAGCTGGGCCGTCTCTTCGGCCTTCGAAGGCTCACCTTCATAAGTTCGGTAGACACTTACAGGGGATGGCCCGAAGACTGTCCGGTCTGGCGCGAGGATGCGCCATTACCGCCTGTCTCTTTTTCTCCTATCGGAAATAATAAGAAGGCCGGTGAGCAGCTCTGCTTCCTCTATGCGAAGGCATATGATCTCAGCATTGCCAGTCTCAGGGTAGGCAGGGTCTATGGACCTGCGGCAACGCATAACGAACCGATCAGGATCATGGTGGAGAATGCGGTTGCAGGCAAGCCAACCGATCTGGCCGGCAAGGTCCCCGCGGATAGCCGTGGTCACACGATCTATGCGCGCGACGCCGGAGAAGGTATCTGCTCGGTCCACCTGGCCGGATCGCTCAAACACTATATCTATAACGTGGCGGACGGACAAAACCCCACCATGGCGGCGGTTGCCCAGATCGTGAAGGAGCTGGTGCCGGGAGCTGAAATCCGGCTGGGAGACGCATCCGGGGTCAAGCCTTCCCATAGCGGCATCGATATCAACAGGATGAGAGATGAATGGGGGTTCGCGCCTCGTGACATCAGACAAGGTATTGAGGCGTATATCGGTTGGCTCAAGGGTGGAGCGTACTATTCGGGGCACGGGTCATGGGCACGGGTTACGAAGTTACATGACGTTGACAGAGTTGCAGGTTACTGGCTAAAAGAAGAGGCGTTTGACTGGTAACGGTTACGACAATCAGAGAATACTAGAAAAACTGAGGAAACCGTAGACTGGAACGATACCAGGGTACGAAGAGGAGGGTGAGCGATGGTGCAAAAGGGTTCGCACGAGCAGGAGAAGCTGACATTCTCGGCACAAGAGTATGAGAGAAGACATCGAAAGATTCGCGAGTTAATGCAGCTGCGCGGTATAGATTGCCTGGTGATCACCGGTCATAACGGAGGATTCGGTTCTGCAGGAGCCGACATTCGTTATGTTTCCGGTCTACCCGGAGCCATATTGACGGACGGGCCTTATATTCTATTTCCGCTATTTGGAGAGCCTATCGGTGTTACGAGCAGCCCCTTTGCGGCTGCCTGGGCTCAGAAGACCACCTCGATCCCTATGAAAGCGGTCTCGTTCAAGAAAGGGACGCGCATCAGGGACTATACGACAGATGTTGTGGCGAGGATAAAGGAGCTCGACCTGGAGAGAGGCACAATCGGCATCGTGACGATGAGGGTCATGCCTGCTTACGTGTACGCCGGGTTGCAGAAAGAGCTTCCCTACGCCAATCTGGTATCGGCCGGCGACATTCTGTTGGAATCGAGAATGATCAAGAGCCCGGAAGAGATAGAGTTCATGCGCAAATCGGGAGTGTGCGCCGATGCGGGTCTTGCGGCCATTGTGGCTGCCGCACGTCCCGGGATCACGGAGCTGGAGCTGGTTGCCCTTTGCGATGCTGCCATGGTTGCGGCTGGATCCGAGCGGGGCAACTTCATCCTTCTCGGCTCCGGTTCCTGGTCGGAGATGGAGGGGACAATCTCGGGAGGAACCGCCAGAAGGCTGAACAAAGGCGACATTATCTTTACTGAGATCACTTCAAATTATCAGGGATACTATACGCAGCTCTGCTGCCCCATCTCCTTGGGCGCCAAGCAACCAGACTCATTCAAGAAATTTCTTGAGATCGAGAAGGCCATGTACAAGCTCGCGTATGAAGAACTGCGGCCCGGAAACACGGTCTCGGCAATCGATACAAAGGTAGCGAAGCTTGCTGCCTCAATGGGCGGAGATTTCAGGCGGGCATGGGCGCTGCAGATAAGCGAAGCCGCTGAATCTTTTTTTAAACTGGATACGGAGCTGAGGGCAGGCATGTGCTACGTCATTCACCCGTGGGTCGAACCACGCTCAGGAAAAGGATATAACGGCCATACGGTGGGTAATACGTGCATCGTAACAGATGGTAAGGCAGAGGTGGTCAATAGATCAGCTCAGGATCTGAGGGTCGTCTGATCGCAGAGGACTCGCGTGTTGCTCGTGGGTCGAGAAGAAGGTACTTTTCTGCCCGACGATTTCAAAACGGATAAATGACGCCATCAGATTATTTTGCCTTGACGACTCCGCTATCTGTGCTATCCTTTGTATAGGATGCAGTACAATCTGTGGAAGCCGTATTGAGGTGTAGCGGGTTAGCACGCTACGGCATCTTCACATGAAAGGAGGTGAGAAAGATGTTCATAAGGCAGGCAGAGTTGTTTGAAGGTGTGAGTTCCGGGGCAAACGGCGTTATAGACAGGCAGAAGACGAAGCAGAGCTATAAAGAAGGTGGGCTCGTATTCCAGGAAGGCGATGCGGCAGAATACTTTTATATCCTTGAAGAGGGCAAGGTAGACCTGTTCGTAGGAAGGCAGGAGGAGATACACTTTCTCGTCTACTACCCTGGCGAGATATTCGGCTGGTCGGCTCTGGTTGAGCCGCATCAGTATCTTGCACACGCACGGTGCGTGACGGATTGCACCGTGTCAAGAGTGCCAAAACGGGCCATCGACGAGATAGTGAAGGATTATCCCACGGACGGCCTTCTGATTTACAAAAACCTGGCCGCCATCCTCGGACAGAGATTGATTGCCGCTTACCGGAACCGCGGGGAGGTTGAACTGAAGCAAGTAGGGTACGGAGGGTAACTACCGGTGATAAAATTAGAGCAGTCCTTTGACATTTGTAATGTTCGGTCGTCCGTCCTGCCGGCGTGATTCGATACCAGCTATCGAGAGAAAGACCTGACTGGGGAACGGCGACCTTCCTCAGATCAGCCCATCTCTTTTAAAGGGTTCTCCGGGTACAACATCAGCTACGATCACCAATAGAGAAATATTCGTTTGACAGCGGGTCACCCAGGATCACTCATGGTCACTCATGGGCAATATCCCGACGGCGTAACTGAAGCGCGCGAAGAGATCAGGAGATTTTGCGCCCGGTGAGTAATATTTCGAAGTTGCCATCAGGTCGCGACATCAATATTGGCGCCGATGGTCTGTGCGTTGGTGCCGTTGCCAAGGGTCGCGATCGATCTCTGCAGGTCCTGCATCAGTATCGCAAAGGCGTTTTGGGCTCCGGCGAGGTCGCCTGCCTGGAGGGCCTTGGCAATGGCTGCAAGGTCAGTGCCCGGGGTCGCGGTCTCATTCTGCGAGCTCGTATTCCCCAGATCCTGGGTCAGCGCCGCAAAGGCGTTTTGGGCCTTGGGAGGTCGCCCGCCTGGAGGGCCTTGGCAATTGCTGCAAGGTCAGTGAAAGGATTTGACGTTGCGCTCTGCGCGCTGCCACCGTGGCGATGATGATGGGCTTTCAGGCCCTGCTGACCCCCTTGGGCCTGCCGCACCTTCTGCATGTCCTGGGTCAGCGTCGCAAGGGCCTTCTGGGCCGCTGCCAGGTCGTTCGACTGAAGGGCATTGCCAATTGCCGCAAGGTCATTCTCCAGCAGGCTGCTCGCGCCCGCCTGCTGCCCACTCTGGATAGTCTGCAGGTCCTGGGTCAGCGCCGCAAAGGCCTTCTGGGCCCCAGTCAGGTCGCCGGAAGCGAGGCTTGTCTTAAGGGATGTAAAATCTTTCCTGACTTGCTGAAACGGGCTCGACGCATAGTTCTGGTAGGCGGTGGGGTCTGACGAAATACCCGAGATGGACATCATGAACCTCCTTACGCGACATGTACCCTATGCATTAGCAATGGGCATACCACGTTCAGGGTCTTGATGTCCGGCTCGTCCTCCACCATCACGAAAAGGGTCACCGGAAGTGCCGTGGATAGGCGTCGAACGGGAAGGCTTTGGTGCAGTGATTTTATCCGGACAGGAAGGAGCGGGGGGTGCTCTCAACGAGCTTTGGGTAGGAAAATAATTCCCGAGGGTAGGGTAAGTTTAAGAGTAATCCCCGCGTTTGAACTTCTCCACCTCGACGACTGAGGTGATGAGCACGCGATTGAGGATGTCCTTCAGGGCATCACCATCCGGTAGTGTGACGAGGATAGCGGCAAGGGCTTTATTGTGCTCCTCCATATCGTTGATAAGCGGCTTGAGTGCCTCGGACGAGGTGGTCGCGCTCCCCAAGTTTCGCTGGTACTCTTCGAGAGTATCGAGCAACTGTTCAACACGCTCGAGGATCGGTCCTTGTTGTTCTTCTACGGCTCCAATGGCCCCGACCCCGGGTGCCTGCACGTCTTGAACGCCGACTGCAGCTTGTGTGCCCGAGCCTTTTTGCACCTGAGTTTCGGTACTCTGCATCGTCCGCTGAAGGACCTCATCGAACTTAGTGACTTCCTTCCGTTTGGCCCCTTTCTGGGCCTGCTCTCTGATTATGCGTGAGATCTCGTCCGTTTTTATTTTCATACGCAAACACCCCTTATCGATGGGCGTGAGGCTTTCTTATTAGTTATCGGCCGAATATCGAGCTACGATAGCCGGTACTCCTCCTGTCTTCTCTTATCCTCCAGCGACCGGGGGAAATATACTGACGACGTCTCCATCATGGAGCACATATTCCCCGGTCACTACATTGCCATTGACAATGAAGATCTTAGGCACGTCTGAAGGCAAACCGATCTCTTCCGTGATTGTGCCGACTGCCATCTCTTTGCCCAGACTCTTCTTGAATGAGAACGATGCGGAGTCCTGCGGCAGATAATCGCGAAAGGTTGCGAATAGTCTCACTTCAATCTCCATTGTATCCTTTATACCTTAAACGGTCTACTTATGCAAGTCAGGTGCTTTCACGCAACGCCTCGCTCAACGCTTGAGCGAGTTGTGCGTTCCTGTAAGGCCTCAGCACGAGGGCACCGAAGCCCAGCTCTTTCAATCGCCCCACAACCGGGTTACCGGGGTCGCCGGTCGAAGCTAGCACCCTCACGCGCGGGATAGATCTGCTGGAGTTTTTTCACGGTTTCCGTCGCGTCCGGAGCACCGGGCAGAGACAGGTCGAGAATCACTGCGTCAAAGGCCTCTCCAGCATCAAAGGCCTTTCGGTAACGTGCGAGAGCCTCCAGACCATTCTTGGCAAAGCCGACCCTGCAACCCATATAATTCAACATACCACCCGTCACATCCCGCACCATCTCTTGATCATCGACAACCAGGATCTTCCTGTAACCCAGGAGGTGTCGGAGTTCCGTCAAATTTGGCTCAGCCTCCGTTTCCTTGGCATGGTGAACCGCCTCCGCATTCGATTCGATGAGCGTCGGATGCTCCGTCACTGCGGTATATTGCTCCAGAGCATACGGGAGCTCTTCGGCCACGACACGTTGAAAATCTTCTATCAATGGCTCAGGCTCCTTAAGTGTTGCCTGGATAACATCCTCTCTCCTGTGTCTCAAGACAGCCGATGCTTGCTGCATCAGGGTTGCGACCAGGGCCGGATGGTCAAGCCTGGCTCCCTTAGGCATCAGGATCACAACCATGCCAAAAACTTCTCCTGCTGAGGCCAGTCCGGCTGCGTAGGTGCAACCGAAAAGGAAAAAGTCCTTCATGGCGCTATACACGTCTTTTGGTAATTTATCCAGGAATAGTCCATGCAGTCCCTCAGAGACTACCACAGGCGTGCAGCTCGTTACGTACCGCTCCAACTCGTCTTGGCTGATGCGAAATGAAATCCCCACCAGGTGTCTCAGAAGCAGGCCCAGGATGATCTCCGCGTGCCGCTCCGGTCCGGTAACAGCCTGGACGAAGAACGCCTTCGATTGCTGATCAAAAGAGCTGATCATTACGTAGCCGTCGCCTATGAGCTCACCGATGTAATTTCCTAGAAGCCTGTAAATCTCCTCGTCATGTGGCACCTCAAGAAGTCCTGTAGCTGTGCGGGAAAGTAGTTCCAGTCCTTGCACGTAACGCTTTTCACCTAATTGGGCTTTGATCTGCTCCGTTACCTGGTTCAACGTTACCTGCACAAAACTCTTATCCTCATAGGCAACCACGATGAATGATGTGTCTACAGATACCATCTGGCCGCCCCGCCGAACCGCGGAAAGACCTCTTATGGTTCCTGCTCCCTCCTCCAGTGCTTGCTGGAAAGCGGGTCCAAATTCGTGGGATGTATCCTGATGGTATAGGTGCTCTACATTCATGGTCAGGAGTTCTTCAGACCCGTAGCCCAGGAGTGTTTCGGAGGCCTTGTTTGAAGCCAGTACGGTCCCTTCGGGATCAACGAGGAGAAGGGGGGAGGCGGCTTCTTCCATCAGTTGACGGTAGGATGCCCTCGCTTCATCAAGCGCCTGCTGCATGAAAGCGCGGTCGTTTTCCAGTTTCTCCAACTGCACCGTAGCTTTGCAGACGTCTCGAAGCGTCTTGACCAGCACATGTCTTGCGTTTCTTTTGTCTGTCATGGGCAAAGGTTGGTGGCCCTGGATTACTCTTGGAGTCTACCAGAAAAGGAGAGGGAAGTCAGTAGTTTTCCCTGCCATTGCTTGGGTTCGTTGCCTAACTGAAAAACAATGAAATGCCTTCCATAATAAGCCGTATGTATCTGTAAGTTATAATACGAAAGACCATCAGAAACTTCATTTGCAGCTATTGGATGAAATACACGTGCCCTGTCCCTCGTGGCTGCCTAAGATACAGAAGCTGCACGAAAGAGTCAGCAGATATGGTCGTAGGGAAGATGCGGAACTGGACTTCGACAGCTAACTTATATTATCATATATAAAAAAGAAAGCGGTTTAGCCGCTGGAATAGCCTTTTCTTGTTTTCAAGACTTTATCCCATAGTGCGTTAGGAGGATCAGGATCGTTATGGATGGCCCGTTCAACTTGCTGAAATATTTATGCAAAGTCCTGAATTTCATTGCCGGCACGGCGCTCACCGTCATGATGTTGTTGACGGTTATTGACGTCGTCCTCAGGGCAGTCAGCTTCCCCTTTGTGGGAACATTTGAGGTCGTATCTCTTTTAATGGGTATAGTGATCAGCTTCGGCATTCCCCAGGTTTCGCTCGATAAAGGACACGTTTACATGGAGTTCCTTGTCGATAAGCTTTCGCCGAGAAACAGGAATCTGATGAACACGTTCACACGAATTCTCTGTATCTTTCTCTTTGTCTGCATCGGGTATACAATGATCAAGATAGGAGCAAGATTCCATGCCTCGGGCGAGGTTTCGCCCACAATCAAGATACCCTTTTATCCGCTCGCCTACTGTATCTCAGTCTGTTGCTTCATTGAATGTTTTGTCTTTGTCTTCGATATCACGACGATCTGGAGGGGCGAGCATGACTGAAATGTTGGTAGGCATCACAGGCCTTGTCGTGCTCCTTCTACTTTTCGCCACAGGTATAGAGTTAGGTTTTGCCATGGCATTGATCGGTTTTGTCGGCTTTGGGTACCTGAACGGTTTTGAGAGCGCCCTCAATCTGCTCTCAAGAGATGTCTATGACGTTATAACAAGCTACGGATTCACCGTCTTCCCGCTCTTCATCCTCATGGGCCAGATCGGGTTTAATGCGGGGATCGCGGTAAGGCTCTACGGGGCTGCCCATAAGTTCGTCGGTCATATTCCCGGCGGTCTTGCCATGGCCACCGTGATAGGAGCTACAGGATTCAAGGCAATTTGCGGTTCGTCGGCAGCCACATCGGCGACCTTTGCCGGGGTCGCAATCCCGGAGATGGACCGGTATGGCTATGACAGAAGGCTTTCCACGGGCATTGTTGCCACTGTGGGAACCCTCGGCGTCATCATACCGCCCAGCGTTACTTTGATCATATTCGGCATCATTACTGAGCAGTCCATCGGGCGGCTCTTTGTGGCCGGCATTCTCCCGGGACTGATAATCGCCCTCTTTTTTCTCGGCATCATTTATGGCTGGGCAAGGATCAATCCCGCAGTGGCGCCCAAATCGGACCGGTCTACCTGGGGCGAGAGGATTCGCTCTCTTCCGGAAGTTGTCTGGGTCTTGCTCGTTTTTCTGCTGGTGGTTGGCGGAATAATGGAAGGGTTCTTTACCCCTACCGAGGCCGGCGGCGTCGGTACCTTTGCGGTCCTGCTTCTGGCACTCGTGAAACGGGACATGACCTGGAAGAAATACATGATATCGGTAAAGGAGGGCCTGCGCACGGCAATAATGGTTCTCATGCTGGTGGCAGGATCGTCTATTCTCGGCCATTTTATTGCCATCACCAACATACCTCAGAACATCGCGGACTGGGTCGTAGCTTTGCCCTTGAACCGCTACCTGATTCTGATCTTCATCTGCATAATCTATGAAATCGGGGGATCGTTCATCGATGACCTCACCTTCATGATCCTTGCCACCCCGATCTTCTATCCCGCAGTCCTGAAACTCGGCTTTGATCCTATCTGGTTCGGGATTCTCCTGGGCGTTGTTCTGATGATCGGCGTAGTCATCCCTCCCGTGGCCATCTGCGTATTCGTGGTAAAAAACATTACCAAGGAATCTATGGGCACAATTTATAAGGGTGTGACTCCATTCTTGATTTCTCTTGGTCTCATGTGGATCCTCCTGCTTCTCTTTCCACAACTGGCTCTCTGGCTGCCCTCACTTATGTTCAAGTAAGCGAGGAGCGATTAAGGCAGAGAAAGGCGGCAGGTTGAAGAGAGACGGAATGCGGAATTTGAGAGGGTATTGGTTATATGCGAACGTGGAATACGTGAAGGGCTTTTTTCTTAGGAGTAGGAGGGAGTTGCCCGCAAAAGGGGGTGATGACACAACAGATAATGATCTATTGGTGATCTATGACGACTTGTTTGGTAAAATACTAAATAGTCTTGCATCGGAGGAGGATTGATATGAAAAAGTCTGTATCGTTGTTGCTGGTAACTGTTTTTCTGGTATTAGGTGTTTTCTCGTTTGCAGGCGCCGCTGATGTGATCAAGCTCAAGGCCGCAAATTATCTTCCTGTCACCCACCCGATGTCCGCTGCTGACCGGCTGGTTCTGCGATGAGGTCAAGAAGCGCACAGATGGAAAGGTGGAAATCACGTACTATCCCGGTGGAACACTGCTCAATCCCGTAAAGATGTATGATGGCGTCGTAACGGGCATTGCCGATTTTGGCGTTTCTCATATTTCCTATACGAGGGGACGCTTCCCGGTGATGGAAGTATTTGAGCAGCCTCAGGGCTTCCCGAGTGGCTGGGTGGCAACCCAGGTAACGCAGGATTTCTACAACAAGTACACCCCGAAGGAATGGAGTGAAGTCCAGGTTCTTTACATAAATACTTCCGGACCATTGATTCTTCAGACGGTAAGCAAACCCGTCAAGACGCTCGAAGAGCTCAAGGGACTTAAGGTCAGGGCTACGGGGCAGATGAGCGAGGTCATCAAGGCGTTGGGCGCTATTCCGGTCCCCCTTGAAATGGGAGATGTGTACGATTCTTTGAGACGGAACGTCATCGAAGGCGTGACGGTGGATTTGTCCACTCTCAAATACTGGAAGTTCGCAGACGTGACGAAGTACGTAACGGCAGATTGGCAGCTTGGAACAGGATACACCTTCTACTTCGTGATGAACAAGAATAAATGGAACGCCTTGCCTGACGACGTCAAGAAGGTCATGACTCAGGTAGCCTTCGAGGCCAAGGAGAAACAGGCAGTCCTTTGGAACACGATGGATATCGAGGGAAGAGACGTCTTCAAGACGGCGGGCGGACAGATTATCGACCTTTCTGATGCTGAAGCCGCCAAATGGATAAAGGCTGTTCAGCCGGTCTTCGCAGCGATATAAGAAGACTATGGTTTCCAAGGGCTTCAAAGAAGCAGACGTGGACGGCTGGTTAAGCTATATCAAAGAGCGCATTGCTTACTGGAAGGCGGAGGAGAAGAAGAGAGGGGTCGCATCTCCTTTCTAACCTGAATAATACGGAAAGCATCCCGTACTGACAATGTTTGATGCTGTGAAGCTCGCCGCCCATAGGACTGCGAGCTTCACACTAATTTCCGGAGGAGCAAGAGCAACTCCAGGAGCAACTCATGGTTCAGCGGCAATGTTCAAGTTGCGGATGCACCTCGACTCACCTTTAATTCCTTTGCAACTCTCTTACTAAGCACGCAAGAAAGAGGAAAAACAGAGAAAGATAGCCGCCCGTTCGAGTGAGGCTTTCGAGGATATCCTAGTCCCCGTGACTTATGTACCCGTCACGGGGACTAGTGACGCCAAATTCCAATCCCCACAGGATGCTGCGCTATCCCAAATTCCATAGCGCAGCATCCTGTGGGGGCACCAAATCTCAGACAGCGTCAAAGCGCCAAATCTCAAGTTCCAAAACATGACTAACTATCGTATCGCACGGTCTTCTGAGTTGTGAACTTGAGTATTGGAAAATTGTTTGGGATAGCGATAGCCATAGCGCAGCATCCCGTAGCGATAGCGCCGTATCCTGTAAGCACGAGATTTGAGGGGCGAACTTAAATATGTTTGACTAGAACTCCAGTCGGGCCAGCGCGGCTCAGGTAGATTGGAGCACAACTCACATTCACGACAAGGTGACACGGCAGGCGAGTGGTCAGCGGCAGATCACCGACTGGTGAAACGGGAGAATGCCTGTGACGAGCCTCAAGGCACCCTCCCGTACATCTTTCTTGCCTGACTTCTACTTCACGCCATCCTTAAGGGCTTTGCCCGCTGAGAACTTCGGGGCTTTTCTGGCAGGAATCTTTATCTCCTTACCAGTCTGCGGATTTCTCCCCTTTCTTGCTTTTCTCTGCGTGACAGAAAACGTACCGAAACCGATAAGTGTGACCTTATCCCCCTTCTTCAGCGACTTCTTCACGCCGTCGACGAAGGAATCCAGTGCCTTGGCTGCGGCTGCTTTGGTGACTTTTGCATCCTTCGCCATCTTACCGATTAGATCTGTTTTTGTCATACACACTCCTCCTTAAGACAGTTAGATTTGACGCGCTTCTACAAGCACGCAATCTTTTAATATCATAACTGCACTGACTGTACAAGAGTTTTCTTTCATAAAGTGCAAATTTTTCGCATTTTTTTTGAGTGGCGCAAAATGACACCCTGTTAAATGAGCCTCGGCAGGGTATGCACCTCTGGGAACGGGCCTTATTGCTTGCGGATACGGCGATACAGCCACCAGATGAACAGGCAGACACCGCGCGGCGATCCAGATGATTTCGAACACCGTCATTCGTTCTCCCTTGGGTCGAGCTCCTTGTCACGCACGGACGCCGGGCCATCGGGAACGATCTGCAGGAATTCTTTCCCGTTAAGGAAGAAAGCATCTATCGACGTTAAGCGAAGAGAGCAGCGACGACGATGTCGTCAGGACCGCGCTTGCGATGTGATGCAGACGCCGCAGTCGGAACTCAGGGTGCGCGGCACGGGAACAAGCTCGAAGAGCGTGCCTTGACTCTTCAGAACGCTTTCCGCTTTGAGTACATCATGGATGGTACGAAAAAGAAAAAAATAGGCGGTGTTATCTTTTTCTGACAATGGTTTTGACCACCTCCACAAATTGATCGATCTCATCTGCACGACTGAAATATCCGGGTGAAACGCGCACCGTTCCCTGAGAGAAGGTGCCGATAGTGCGATGTGCGACGGGCGCGCAATGAAGACCGACTCTCACGCAGATCCCTGCCCGGTTGCACGCGGTACCGACGTCAGAAGGGCTCGCCCCTCGTACATTGAAGGAGATGATGGGAAGGTTATCCTCCTTTGACGAATCGCCGTAGATGATGATGCTGTCAAGCTCGGAGAGTTTTTCAATCGCGTATCGGCGCAGCACTTTCTTCTTCTCGATAATAGCGGTCAAGCCCGTATTTTCAATAAAGGTGAGACCTCCAAGGAGTGCTGCAATCCCCGGCGTATTCGGCGTACCGCACTCGTACTTATCAGGCAGGAATTCGGGCTGGCTTGTGAATTCAGATCTGCTTCCTGTCCCTCCGAACTTGATCGGTTGCAGGTCGATCCCTTTCCGTGTGTAGAGCGCACCCAGACCCTGAATGCCGAGCAGGGACTTGTGACATGAAAAACAGATGATGTCGATGCCCTGCGCATTGGTATCGACGGCGATATTGCCCACCGTCTGGCAGGCGTCAACGATCAGGATCGTGTCGCCGATCAACTCCCGTATCTCCCGGATGGGCTGGACTGCGCCAATTACGTTCGACCCATGATTGATGATGACAGCCTTCGTATTCTTCCTCAGCGACTTCTTCAGCTTCTCAAGGTCAAGTTCCCCTTTTTCAGAGCAGGGGATGGTAGTGACTTCCACCTTTTGTTTTCTTTGCAGGAAGTCGAGCGGCCTCATAACCGAGTTGTGCTCGAGTGATGTGGTGATGACATGGTCGTGCGGTGCGATGAGACCGAGGATCGCGAGGTTGAGTGATTCAGTCCCGTTGCTCGTGAAGATGAGCCTTTCGGAGTGCTTCCCATTGATGAAGGCTGTGAGCTTCTCCCGCGCCTGAAAGACGATGCGCGCTGCCTCTATGGAGAGTGGATGACCGCTTCTGCCGGGATTTCCGCCGACGTTCGTCACGAAGTCCACAAGAGCGTGGAGGGTCTCGTCAGGCTTTGGGTATGATGTGGCCGCGTTGTCAAGGTATATCATTAAGGCCTGATTACATTGGTGGCGGAGACCAGGGAGGTGACTATGTCATACATGTTCGTGACCCTTCCGGCAATAAGCTTCTCCTTCAACGTAAAGAAGTCGAGACAGGTCCCGCACGAGAGTATCTCGACGCCAAGGCCCTCAAGCTCCCTGAGCACGTTGAGTAGCTCAGACCCTTCCGCGGCGAGTTTCACTCCTGCATTTATGAAGATGAGTCTCCAGGGGCGCGGTTCGATCTCTTTAAGGGTGTGGAGGAAAGACTTCATAAGCACCGCACCCAACAGGTCGTCCCCCCTGCCGACGGTTGCCCCATCAATAAGCACCAGAACCTTCTTGCCCGTTTGGACGGAAATGGCCTCAGCACCTTCTGTCTTTGTAGCGTGGAGCACGGCTGTATCGCCTTGGTCGCTTTCGGCGCTCACACAGTACCCTTGAGACTCCAGATATCGTGTTACGTTCTCCCGAGGGGGTCCATTGTCCACCACGACGTTCAGTTCTAGCACCTTTCTCGATTCAACCAGCTTCTTCGTCTCGATGACTGGCAGGGGACAACTCATCCCCTTCAGATCAATATATTCCATACACTTATATTAGGGCTTAATCGAGTTGCATGCAAATGAATTATCCGAATAAGCAGGAGCGGATTTATAGAATCGGCGACTCTATGATCTCGATGGTAAACTCTTTGGCCCTCTCAAAGCCTTCGTCATAGAAGACGACGGAAAACGGGATCTGCTTCTTGCTTCCCACTTGAAAGTTTTCTTCACCGGACAACTTAAAATCGTTCACCTTCTTCTCGACATCCGGTTTTTGCATGGCTGCGACCGTCTCCTTGCTGAAGGCCAGGCCCGCAACGACATCCTTCTCTGAGAGGACAACCCCATCCTTATCAAACAGCTTGGCCCGGAGTATCAAAAACTTCCGGGGTTTGGTGGAATCGTTACTCACTATGCCCGAGATAAAAAAGACCTTACCTTCTTTTGTTACGATCTCCTGTCCCTGCAGATTTTTTATCGAGAGCCGTTTGTCGCTCGCCCCCATCGACATGCCGAAGAGATCGGTATAATTCATCCAGCAATAGTAGAAGCCCCCACCTATCGCCGCCAGCAGAACGAGTGCGATGAGAAGGATCGCAGGGCCCTTTCGTCTACGCGGTCTTTCTTCATCCAGGGCCTCAGGCTCGGGTACGGCAGGCGGCACCACGATCTCGCTGGCAACGGGCTCTGTCTTCGCGGGCGCCTGTTCCTCTTTCGTGAGCATGAAGATATGAGCACATCTGGAACACTTCAGTTTTTGATAGGGAGACTTTATGGCATCATCGGGAAGATTAAATTTACGCCCGCAGGAGGGGCATGTAACGATCATGGAAGTCCTCTCGAGAGGAGGAGAGAGGGGAGGGTTCTCCCCCCTCTCCTCTGATCTCACTTAGTCAGTTTCTGTTTGAACTGCTCAATCAGTTTCGGCACTATCTGTTTGTAGTCGCCTACGACGCCATACGAGGCGATCTTGAAGATCGGGGCTTCGGCATCTTTGTTGATTGCTACGATGCAGTCTGCCGTCCTCATGCCGGCCAGATGCTGAATCGCGCCGGAAATGCCGCATGCAATATAGATCTTCGGCTTCACTGTTTTGCCTGTCTGTCCCACCTGGTGCTCGACAGGGATCCAGCCCGAGTCAACAGCCGCGCGCGATGCACCCATTGCCCCACCGAGCGTGTCGGCCAATGCTTTTACTATGGTAAATCCTTCACTGCCTCCAAGGCCACGTCCGCCGGACACGATGATGTCGGCTTCAATCAGGTTCACAGCGGCCTCTGACTGGGCAAACTGGAGCACCTTGGTCCTGACGTCGTCTTCCGCTATCGAAAAAGATTCTTTGATCACCTCGGCGTTCTTCGCGGTGTCGAGCTGGGGCATCGGAAAGACCTTTGGTCTCACGGTCGCCATCTGAGGTTTTGATCTGGTATTCATGTAGGTGGCGAGGAAGTTGCCGCCGAAGGCCGCCCTCGTGAGTTTCATCGCCTTGCTGCCGGCATCGATTTCCAGGTTGATGGCGTCTGACCCGAGACCCACCTCAAGCCGGGCAGCCGTCGCTGCCGAGAGGTCTTGCCCCTGGGTGGTTGCACGGTACAGCACTATGTCTGGCTTAAATTTATTGACGAGTGATACTGCGGCGTTTGCAAAAGCATCCGGCCTGAACGTCTTGAAGGAAGCGCCGTCTACAGTGTAGACCGTGGAAGCGCCGTAGTGGCCCGCATTTTTCGCTATTTCCTCGGTGCTCTCTCCAATGACGAAGGCGCAGACCTTTGATCCAAGGGTATCGGCCAGCATCTTACCCGCCCCCAGGAGTTCATACGACATCGGGGTTGTGACTCCATCTTTATGCTCTATATATACCCATACGTCTTTATATTCGTCAGCCATGGTCATCCCCTCCTTATTTAATTACTTTCAGGTCCAAGAGTTTGTCGACAAGAGCGTTCGTCACTTCATCCATCTCTCCCTTGAGCATTTCTCCTGCCGATCTCGGAGGGGGCGTTGTCAGTTCAATCACTTTGCCGTGAGAACCTTCTGTGCCGACCTTGTCCTTTGCCGCTCCGATGGCATCGCAATCCCACGCGGGGATCTGTACCTTGGCTGCTTTTCTGATTCCCATCAGGTTAGGGAGTCTCGGCTCGTTGATGCCTTTCAAGACCGACACGACAGCGGGAAGCTTCGCTTCGATGGTTTCAACCCCGCCCTCGATGCCGCGCTGCACTTTTATCTTCTTGCCTGCAGCGTCGATCTCGTCTACCTTCGCAACAAACGTCAATTGACTGAACCCGAGCCTGCTGGCAAGCTCAGGACTTACAATACCCGTGTTTCCATCCGTTGCCTGCTTTCCGCAGAAGACGACGTCCACATTGCCCACTTTCTCGATGGCCTTTGCAAGCACATATGATGTTGCGAGCGTATCTGAACCTGCTATGGCAGGGTCATTGATATGATAGACCTGATCCACGCCCAGTGCCAGGGCGTTTCGCAGCACGTCCGTGGCCTTATCGGGGCCCATGGTAATCGCAACGATCTCGCCGTCATACTTCTCTTTTGTGAGGAGTGCTTCCTCCAGCGCAAACTCGTCGAAGGGGTTCGTAATCGAATCCATACTTTCTCTCTTGATCGTGCCCTTCGGGAGGTCCCACTTCACTTCAGCTTCGGTATCGGGAACCTGTTTTATGACACACTACGATCTTCACAGTGTCCTCCTTAAGAATTTGTTATTCACTCACCCTGAAAGGTTGGTGTCCTCTTTTCAACGAAGGCTGTCATGCCTTCTTTCTGGTCCTGCGTTCCGAAACAGACTCCAAACGTATTCGCTTCCAATTCCAGACCCGAGTCGATATCAAGAGACAGGCTCTTGTTTACCAGGTACTTAGCAAGCCCAATCCCGACGGGTCCGGCTGCGAGCATCTTTGCCGCAAGCTCTCGCACCTCGGCCATCAGCTGATCGGGAGCCGTTACCTTGTTCAAGAGTCCCATCTCAAAACCTTCCTGCGCGGTGATGACCTTCCCGGTGAGCACCAGTTCCTTTGCCTTTGCTGTACCAACGAGCCGCGCAGTTCTCTGGGTCCCGCCGAAACCGGGGAAGATCCCCAGGGTCACTTCCGGAAAACCAAGCCGCGCTTTGTCAGATGCGTAAATCATATCACAGGCGAGAGCGACTTCAAAGCCCCCGCCGAGGGCGTATCCGTTGACTGCGGCTATCACGGGCTTTCTCATATTTTCGAGAATCCCCAGTGCCGCGTGTCCCTTGTGGGAAAAGGCCGTAGCCTGGACAGGCGTCATATCCTTCATCTCCTGTATGTCTGCGCCCGCCACAAACGCCTTCTCCCCTGCGCCGGTGACAATCACCACCTTAATCTCTTTTGCCAGAGCCACCTCGCTGCCCACATGTTTCAGTTCATCAAGCGTCGCGGAATTGAGGGCATTCATGGCCTTCGGCCTGTTGAACTTTATAATCGCGATGGGCCCTTCCAACTCGAGAATAATGTTCTCGTAAGGCATGGGTTATGCCTCCCTCTCTATGATCATGGCCATGCCCTGTCCGCCTCCGATACACATCGTGGCAAGGCCATACTTGAGTCCGAGCCGCCTCATCTGGTAGCAGAGGGTTGTCACAAGCCGGGCGCCGGTGCAGCCGATGGGATGGCCAATGGAGATACCGCCGCCGTGCATGTTCGTCTTCGCCATGTCGAGTTTCAGTTCTCTGATGTTGGAAATGGCCTGCGACGCGAATGCCTCGTTCAACTCTATCATGTCTATTTTGTCGAGGGTGAGATTTCCGTATTTCAGCGCTTTCTTGACTGCCGGAACCGGTCCAAGGCCCATATACGCAGGGTCAACACCGCCCGCAGCATACGATACGATCCGGGCCATCGGTTTGAGGCCCAACTCCTTCGCTTTGTCCCGCGACATGACAACGACTGCTGCCGCAGCGTCATTAATGCCCGAAGCGTTGCCCGCGGTAACGGTTCCATCTTTCTTGAAGGCGGTACCAAGCTTCCCCATCTTTTCAGGGGAGGTATCCATCGGCCTCTCGTCGATCTCAAACACGACGGGATCGCCCTTCTTCTGGGGGATCACAACGGGCACGATCTCTTCTTTGAGGATACCATCTTTTATGGCCTGTCTTGCTCTCTGGTGGCTCATGGCGCCGAACTTGTCCTGCTCTTCGCGCGAGATGCCAA
Organism: uncultured delta proteobacterium; assembly: GCA_963821605.1. GTDB lineage: Bacteria > Desulfobacterota > Syntrophorhabdia > Syntrophorhabdales > WCHB1-27 > JADGQN01. The sequence continues at coordinate 42,605 of CAWGEZ010000052.1, forward strand.
ACTTTACGGCGATGTTTTCCGCGGTCAGTCCCATGTGGTAACCGTAAAAGATTTCCCACACACCGTCCAGGACCATGAGATCAACGAGCTCGGTGTTGAACATGCGCGCTCCCCAGCGCGCTGCCGGCAGAGAAAAGGGCGCCAGGCTCATGTTCTCCATGCCGCCGGCAACGATGATCTCTGCATCGCCCGCCTTGATAGCCTGGGCCGCGTTCACGATGGCACGCAATCCCGAGGCGCACACCTTATTTACGGTGTATGCGTTTGTTTCCTTGGGAACGCCGCCGAAAATGGACGCCTGCCTCGCTGAGTTCTGGCCAAGTCCGGCCGTGAGGACGTTGCCCATGATCACTTCATCGATCACCGCTTCTTTGAGCGAGCTATCGTAGTCGTAATACTTTGCCTCGAGGTCTGTGTCCAGCTTTCCATCGAAGATGGCTGGTGCAAACTCTCTATCTTTTGTCCTCGACGGTCTCAATCCGGCCCTCTTGAGGGCCTCCTTAATAACAAGACCGCCCAGCTTCACTACGGGTACATCTTTGAGGCTCTGTCCGAATGTGCCTACTGCTGTCCTTGCTGCCGAAACTATCACTACGTCTTTCATGAGTCGCTCCTTTTCGTTATGAAACAAATTTCACAAAGTTTTTATCGTAATTGTATACGTTTGTCAACCATTTTTCCACGCCCTCAGCCCCTAACTCTAACAACACAAGGTTAAGGTTGAGGTTAAGGTCAAGATGAAAAGCCGAACCCCCCGAAGGGCAATCCGCGCCGTCTCAAGCCGGGGCGGAACCTGTGAAGAAATCACCCGACACCAAATGAATACGTAGGCCGGAAGGACCTTTTCGGAGCGAACCGGGTACCCCGCTTGCGGGTGCAACGGAGAAGACTGTGCGGTCCGGCCCGGCCAATCTTTTCACCGTTCATCCCAGAATCAACCGAAGGTCTCGATGACCCATCCCCTGATATCGTCCCGCAGCTTGCGGAAGGCGTCTATAGCGTCATTGTCGGGAGACACGAACCTGGTCGGGTCCTGGAAATGGGTGTGCAGCACCTTCTCGCCGGATGGGAAAAAAGGAAAAAATCTGCAGCATCCCTGGCAGCCCTTGCAGTGCAGGCTCTCTCTTGCACGGTTCAGAAAGGGACATTCCTCCGGCGGGCCGCCGCAGACGAGGGCTACACAATCAAACTTTGTTCCGACAAACTCCTCAACGTTCTTCGAACGCTGCCCAGACATATCGACGCCGATCTCGGCCATGACTATTTTTACGGTGGGATGTATATCTGCTGCCATCATCCCGGCGCTGTGCGCCTCGTATCCCTCGGGAAAAAAGAGCTTCAGGAAAGCCTCCGCCATTTGAGAGCAGACAGCATTGTGACGACAGTAAAAGAGCACTTTCTGTTTTTGCCCGGCTGGTTTCATGACAGCCTCCCCTCCGCCCTATGCTTCACCTTCGGCTCGCTCGCTTCTACTCTTTACGGGTATTCGAGGCTTCGCTAGATCTCGAACTTGAGCCTCTTGAGTTCCGCAAGCGAAAAGACGGGTCCATCCTTGCAGATGAATCTGCTACCGATGTTACAACGACCGCACAGCCCGATCCCGCACTTCATCCTCGCCTCGAGCGTCGTGATCACATCGTCAGCCTTAAAGCCAAGCTGCGCGAGGTTCTGCAGTACGTACTTGATCATGATGGGTGGGCCGCAGGTGATTGCGACTTTATTATCCGGTTTCGGCGCGACCTCGTTCAGGACAGTGGGAACGAAGCCTTCCCGGATGGGTGGGCCGGGGGAGTTGGCGTCGACGGTCAGGATCAGTTCGACATCGTTGAGCTTACCCCAGGCCTCAATATCCTCCTTGTAGCAGAGATCGGCGTGGGAACGTGCCCCGTATATGATCGTGATATCCCCGTAGTCCTTGCGTGTGTCGAGCATGAAGAGGATCAGAGTTCGAAGCGGCGCGAGGCCGATGCCACCGCCGACGAAAAGGATGTTCCTTCCCTTCATCTCCTGGTATGGAAACCAGTTGCCGAGCGGGGCTCGGACGCCGATCTGGTCTCCGACGGAGAGCTCGTGGAGAGCCGCTGTTGCCTCACCCGCCTTCATTACGCTGAACTGGAGATACTCCGTGCGGGTAGGTGGAGAATTGATGACGAAGGTCGACTCACCGACGCCGAAGACCGAGAGCTGGCCCACCTGGCCCGGCTCGAACGAGAAGCGCTTCATCTTCTCCTCGTCATTAAGGACCACGCGGAACGACTTTATATTAGGCGTCTCGTCGATAACCCCGATGACGGTCGCAAGATCGGGCAGATAAGGGTTTTTGGGGGTATCACTCATGCCTTTTTCTGCTCCTCCGCTCGTTGTCCTTTCTTAAGCGCTGCCGCGATGGTGCTTATCTCCATGGACACCGGACAGCCGCGGATACAGCGGCCGCAACCGGAACAGGCGGTGATGCCGTCGTATTTCTCTCCGTAGTAAACGAACTTGTGGCCGACCCTGTTCTTGAGCCGCAGGGCTTTCGCAGTCCTCGGGTTATGCCCGCTCGCTTCCAGGGTGAAATGGTGGAACATGCAGGCATCCCAGCTCCTGATCCGCTCGCCCCTGTCGACGACCTGCTCGTCCGTGATGTTGAAACAGTAACACGTGGGACAGAGATAGGTGCATGCCCCGCAGCCGAGGCATCGTTCAGCCGCCTTTTCCCAGAAGGCCTGTGAGTGAAACGTTTCGGGGTCGACCGGGGTGGTATCAGTCTCTCCTGCTTCCTTCACCATGCGCTCGTGGACGGCCTTCTGGACCTCCTTCGCCCGCGCCTCGTAAGCGGTTCCGTCTTCCAGTATCGGACTTTCGAGGAGTGGCTTGCTCCCTTGCTCGGTCAGCGCCTCGATCAGGTAGCCGTCTTCCACCTCGGTCATCATGACATCGGAATCGCTCGTGTCTGCAGGGCCCGCATCCTACCCGTGTGCAGAAACAGCCGGTCGACGGCTCGGGACACGTGAGGGTAACGATGGTTGTCTTCTCCCGCCGCGCCAGATAGTAAGGATCGGGCGTGTCTGTCTGCGAGAATGCCCGGTCGATTATGGCAATGCCGCGTGCGTCGCAGGGCCTGGCGCCAAAGATAATGGTTTCCGGCGCCTCGATCCGGTCGTCCAGATCAACCAGCGTCCGGCGCGTGGTCCTCCGGGTCCTTCTTGAACCTGAATGAGAAGAGCGTCTCGCTCTGGGGATAGATGACGCCCTTGGGCGGGCTCACGGCGGGGCGGGAGAGACAGAGCGTGCAACCGGGCTCGACTGGTTTGAAGATGACCGCCTCGCCCTCGAGGCAGGCGACAAAGAGTCGCGCCTTCGTGCCCAACGCAGTCTATGAGATCCCTCTCTTTTCCCTTCTTAAGATAGGCGCTCTTCTTCATCGGATCTTGTGCTCCTCGATCTTCTCCTCTTCCACCTTGAATGTGTACATGGGCGGCTTGTCATCCATCGAGATGCCGGGCTCGTAGCCGAAGAGTTCCTTCATCTCCATATTGATCTTCTTCTTCAGTTTCGCCACCGGGATGCCCATCGGACACGCCCTCTCGCACTCGCCGCACTCTGTGCAGCGGCCTGCGAGGTGGATGGCATGGATCATGTGAAACATCATCTTCTCGTTCTGCGTGGCCTTCTGGCTCATCCAGTGCGGGTCGCGCGTCTCGGCGATGCAGGATTCCCTGCAGACGCAGAGCGGGCAGGCGTTGCGGCATGCGTAGCAGCGGATGCAGCGGTCGAACTCGCTGAGCCAGTAAGCTCTTCGCTCTTCGAGCGATTGTGCATCGAATTCCCGGATGTCCTGATACGCCGTCTTCTCGTCGACCTTCGGTTCGACCTGCTCGCCCGCCAGATGGTCGCTGAGGACAGGCGTCGGGTACCGGCAGGTCAGACACTTGTCGGACGCGACATCACGGAACGTGAGCCGCGTTTCGCCTTTCTTCGTTTTCACGACGACCGTGTCGTTTTCGAATACGGCGTCGATGACCGGCTGGTGGTTGATTGCATTCAGAACCTTGCGCGCGCTCACGACCCCCTGACAGGGAACGCCGATGACCACCACGTTCTCGCGTTTGATCAGGCCTTCCTGGGCCAGCTGGACGACTGTCCGGCTGTCGCAGCCCTTGACGACCACAGCCGCTTTCTTCTTCAGAGACGGGCAGATACGCCGCGAGGTTATGGACGCAGGCGGGGTTGAGGACGAGTGCGTCGACCTCTTCCGGTGACGTCACGAAACAAGGGACGGGATGGAGGGCGTCGAGCCCTTTCCTGTAGCCGATCACCACGTCAACAGACGGGAGCACAGTCCGAACGATTTCCTTCAGCCTCTCGAGATTCACGCCCTGACCTCCTTCAGGACCGTCTGGTTCTGCGGAAAGCCGGGCGCCGGTCCTAGCTCATGGATGAGCGTCGTGAACTCGGTGACCGTCTGCTGCCAGCGCTGCCCTTCCGAGGCAGAGACCCACGTGTAGTGGAAGCGGCGCGCGTCGATGCCCACAAAGGGAAGAAAGCGCTTCAACATCTCGAGCCTGCGGCGCGCGTAAAAATTGCCGTCCGAGTAATGGCAGTCCCGCGGGTGGCAGCCGGAGACGAGGACGCCGTCAGCCCCGTTTATGAACGCCTTGACCACAAAGAGCGGATCGACCCTTCCGGAGCATGGGACCCTGATGATCCTGAGGTCGGTCGGCTGCTTGAAACGGCTCACGCCGGCCGTGTCGGCGCCGCCGTACGAGCACCAGTTGCAGAGGAATCCGACGATCCGGAGCTCTTTTCCTTCTACGACAGACATAGGCTGTTTACCTCCGCGAGGAGCTGATTATCGGTAAAGTGCTGCAGCTGAATGGCCCCGCAGGGACACGTGGACGTGCAAACGCCGCAGCCGGCGCAGACCGTTTCGATTACGCTGGCGACGACTTTCCCTCCGCGCAGTTCCTGTTCCTTGATCGCCTGGAAGGGACATGTCTTGACGCACTTGAGGCATCCCACGCAGGCGTTCTGATTGACCAGGGCGACGGCAGGGTCTGATTCCAGCATGTCGCGCGAAAAGAGTGCAAGTACCTTGGCTGCTGCGGCGCTGCCCTGGCCGACTGACGCGGGGATATCCTTCGGACCCTGGGCCGCTCCCGCCAGGTAGACACCTGCGGTGTTCGTCTCGACGGGGCGAAGCTTCGGGTGGCTCTCGACGTAGAAGCCGTGCGTGTCATACGAGATATGGAGCTTCTCGGCGAGCGATGCAGCGCCCGGTGCAGCCGTGGCCGCTGTGGCGAGGACGACGAGGTCGGCCTCGACCTCGACCTTTGCCCCGAGGAGCGTGTCAGCGCCCTGCACGATCATCTTCTTGCCCTTCGGGTAGATCCGGGAAACGCGTCCCCGTACGTACTTCGCGCCGTAATCCTCCTGCGCCCTGCGTGTGAACTCGTCGTACCCCTTGCCGGTCGCGCGGACGTCCATGTAGAAGACATAGGACTGGGAGTCGGGGATGTGGTCTTTCGTGAGGATCGCCTGCTTGGCGATGTACATGCAGCAGAAATTCGAACAGTAGGGGATGCCGATCGATTTGTCGCGTGACCCGGCGCACGAGACAAAAACGATGCTCTTCGGTTCGGTCCCGTCGGAAGGCCTCTGGATGTGGCCCGATGTCGGTCCCGATGCATTAAGGAGCCGCTCGTACTGGATGCCGGTGATCACGTCCGGATAACGGCCGCCGCCATACTCCGGCAACAGTTCCTGGTCGATGAGGCCGTAGCCGCTTGCCACGATGATCGCCCCCACTTCTTCGGTGACGAACTGGTCCTCAAGCTCGAAGTCGATCGCCTTGGCTCGGCAGACCTTTGCGCAAACGCCGCACTTACCTTTCTGGATCTGGCGGCAGTACTGGGCATCGATCGTCGCCTTTTTCGGGATCGCCTGCGGAAAGGGAATGTTGATGGCGCGCGTCGGCGCGACGCCGAAGTTGAACCGGTCGTACGCATTCTTGGTCGGGCACTTCTCCATGCACTCGCCGCAGCCCGTGCACTTTGACCAGTCGACATAGGGAGTTTTTTTGCGTACCTTCACCTGATAGTTGCCCACGTAGCCCTTGATCTCCTCGATCTCCGAGTACGCGTGCAGGCTGATCTGTTCGTGCTGGGCCACGTCGACCATCTTCGGTCCGAGGATACAGATGGAGCAATCGATGGTGGGGAAGGTCTTGTCGAGACGGGCCATCATGCCGCCTATGGCCGGACTCTTCTCCACGAGGACCACATCGAGCCCGCCGTCCGCGCAGTCGAGGGCGGACTGCATGCCGGCGACACCCGCGCCGATCACGAGAACCCGCTTGTTGACCTTGAAGGCTGACGAGTAGAGCGGTTTGTCCCGGACAACCTTCTCCACAGCCATGCGTACGGCTTCAATGGCCTTGTTCGTGTTGAGCGTCTTTGTCCTCACCGATCCAGGAGATATGCTCCCTGATGTTCGCCATCTCGAAAAAGTACCGGTTGAGGCCTGCCTTTTCGACCGTGCGCCTGAAGGTAAGCTCGTGCATACGGGGGGAGCAGGCAGCAACCACGACGCGGTCCAGGTTCTCCCGCTTGATCGCCTGTTTGATCTCGTCCTGGCCGGGCTCCGAACAGGTGTACATGTAATGGGTGGAATAGACGACATGGGGGAGTTTCGCTGTCTCTTCAGCGGCCCTGGCCACGTCCACGGTACCCGCGATATTGTTGCCGCAGTGGCAGATAAATACACCGACTCTCATTGTGGATCAGGCCTCCTTTGCTGCCGAGGCGGTATCTTCCGCTCCGGGGCTATCCCCGGATTTTCCCGCCGTTTCCTGTGCCTGCTCTTTCTTGACCTTCTCCTTCACTGCCGGGGTTGCTCCTCCGCACCCTTCGGTCTTGCCGAGCGGATGAGTGCGTCCGCGCTCACTATGTGCTTGTCGAGCCCCAGTTCTTCAGGCGAGAAACCGAAGGCAAGCCCGAGCACCTGAGAGAAATAGAGGATGGGGATGGAGAAGGATGAGCCCATGGCGCGGTTCACCTGCGCCTGCCGAAGGTCCAGGTTCTGCTGGCAGAGCGGGCATGCGACCACCACGCAGTTTGCACCGCAATCCTGCGACCATGGTCAGGACCTTGTGGGTGAGCCGGAGCACCATCTCCTTCTTCGGGACGCCGAACGCGGCACCGCAGCACTCTGTCTTGAAAGCAAAGTCACGTACATCCACGCCGCAGGCAGCGAGCAGCCGGTCCATGGAGACCGGGTTCTCGGGGTCGTCGAATGCGGCGAGGCGCGGCGGACGGCTCAGGATGCAGCCGTAGTAGCAGGCTGCCTTGAGATCGGGAAGCACGGTGGTCACCTTCGACGCGACGGCATCGGGCCCCACGTCCTCGTAAATTACCTGAAGTGTGGACTTGGCGTTTACCCCTCCTTGTAAGGGAGCATCGAGGAGTTGGTTCACCTCGTCTCTGAAAGCCTTGTCCTTCGCGACCTTCGCGTGCGCCTTCTTGAACGCGGTTAGACAGGCAGGGCACGGGGTGGTAAGCGTGGCCATTTCCATGCGCTCGACGATTGCGAGATTGCGCGCAGCGAGCGCCCCCGCGAGGATGTGATCCAGCGCATGGGCGGGGGTGGATCCGCAACAGCTCCAATCGTCAGGTTCTCTGAGCGTCGCACCGAGGGCTTTGAGGATTATGCGTATCGACCGGTCGTAGGATGACGCGGTCCCCTCAAGCGAGCAGCCGGCATAATAGGCGTACTCTCTCTCAATCATTGCTCTATTTCTTCTCCATGAATCGTTTAAAGATGCGGGCGATGTCGTCCCTGCCCTTTATCCTCTTCGGCAGGAAGTGGAGCTGCTTCATCACCTTAGGACCCAGGTCCGCGTCGGTGAGGAGGTGCCCTGACTTGAGGTTGTATCGGGCGATGATCTCAAGCTCGAAGATCCTTCCGTGGTGCCTGAGCGATGTGAGGAAGGCCTCGTAAAAGGTGCGTATATCCTTCTCGGTAAATCGTTTCTCCTTGTAGGCAATGTTGCGTAGTCCGTCCATTACTTCAGCGACGTCGATCTCGCAAGGACAGCGTGTAGTGCAGGTCTCACAGGTGGCGCAGAGCCATATCGCCCGTGAGCTGAGCGCTTTCTCCCTCTGTCCCGTCTGAATCATCCGCATGATCTGACTTACAGGGTAGTCGAAAAACTCGGTGTAAGGACAGCCCGCCGTGCAGTTGCCGCACTGGTAGCAGCGGTACATGTCCTCCCCGGTCGCCTGGCGAACTTCGGTCGCGAAATCTTGAAGAGTGTTACTGGTGAGATGTATCGTTTCCATGCGCCCCCATGGCAGCCTGCTTTCATGGGCTTTCAGCTATGATAGCATAGAGGCACAACGGCATGTCCAGCACACGTCAGCGAGCAGTAAGCAGTGAACAGCAAGCAGGAATAGTGAGCAGTAACCGAGAGCAGATGAGGTTAAGATCGAGGTTTTTGCGGTGGCATCACCGGACGTGTGTTTCTTTCACTGTTCACTGCTTACTGCTTACTTCTTGCTGTGGCTCTGCCCAGGTCCTGCATGATTCTCCGGGCAACAGGCACAACGGTCGCCTCTACCTCGGGGCTCAATCCTTCACGAAAGACCGTGTTCTCCTTTATTTCCACCGCGTAGATGCGGATCGTGTCAGGCATTTCGTAGCCAAGCTGTTTCCCCAGTTCTACAGTGGTCCTTAGATCAAGCGCATGGGAAGCGTAGGGGTTGACCACCGCCCCAAGGTCTTCGACCGAGATCGTGTAGACTGAGCCGGCCTGGGTTGTTCATCCGTTATGATGGCATCAGCGACGATCACGGTCTCGATAGCCGGTAATCAAGTCGAGCAGAAATCTGCCTGCGAGGCTCGCTTCGATAACGTCGGTAGACGGGTCTGCCGGCCAGCGCTCTTTTATTTCCCGGGCGATGGCGATGCCGACTCCGTCGTCACCCAGGATCGGATTACCGAGTCCCAGGATGAGGGTCCTGCCTTCCTGCCCCATTAACCCCTGGTCAGTGTCTCCAGTACCGTGCCTTCATGATCCCGGATATTAACCACGAGGGGCATCTTTCCGGCTAGGGCGTGGGTTGCGCAGCCCAGACAGGGGTCATAGGCCCTGAAGGCCATCTCCGTCATGTTGAGCAGACCTTCCTCCACCTTGCCGCCCTTTATAAATGCTTGGGCTGCCTTCTTCACCGAGAGGGACATAGGCGCCGCATTGTGCTGGGTTGCCACAATAAGATTGACCTTGTTGATGAGCCCCTGATTGTCCGTCTCGTAGTCGTGAATCAGTACGCCTCTGCATGCCTCGACGCAGCCGATACCCTTGCCGGTGAACTGGAAATTCATGTTTCTAATGTCCTTGCCGGTGAGCATCGGATCGTTGGCAATCCGCTGCATGTCTTCAGCCGCCTGCAGCGCCTCGATCAGGCGCGCCCAGTGGTAGGCCAGGGTGTGGTGCGCAGGCTTGCCCAGCACTGATACCATATATTCATACTCTTTCTGCGCGAGTGGCGTTGCCATGCCGTCTGCCACATTGTACCGTGCGAGAGGACCGACCCGGTAAAGTGACGTGTCCGGTCCCTCAACAAGGCCCTTCCACCCGAGTTTCCTGAGATGGGTCAGACGGATATAGGTCCAGGGCTCGACCCATTCGCCGATATAATCGGTATAATCCCGTGGATGAAACAAGGCTACCTCTTTCCCGTCAGGGTCGATGACCCGCAGCATGCCCTCATACCAGTTCTGCTTGCGGTTCTCGTCTACGAGGGCCATATAGTACGTTTTCAGGTTGTAGACTTCGCTGAGGACGAGATCCAGATAGGACTTGTTGCCGAGTACGACGTCCTTAAAGAGTTGCATTGCAAACTGGGCGAACTCGACCGAGAGATTGGCTGTGTCGATGATGCCCGTTCGCTCTTCCTCTGCGATCCCTCTCGGTACACCACCCGGCAGCCCACCCTCAGGGTGGGGCGGCTTGCTGGCGATCAGCTTGATGATGTCCCTTGTCCTCCTCCGTACCTCGATCACCTTCTTGCCGATGTCGAGGCCTACTTTGCCGATGACCCCGAGAATGTTCCTTTCTGCAGGATTGGCCTGAGGTCCCATAACAAAGTCGGGGCCGCCGAGGAAGAAGAAGTGGATGTAATGGTCTTCAATGATAGTTCGCGTTGTATTGAAGTTTTCTGACGAGTTTCGCCGTCGGTGTGGGCGCCACGCCATATATCTGGTCGAGGGCCTTGGTGGACGCCATGTTGTGAGGTGTCGGGCAAACGCCGCAGATGTTGGGAACGATCCTCGGCATTTCTTCGGCGGGCCTTCCCATACAGAACCGCTCGAAACCACGCAAGCTCTGTTACCTGCATGTAAGCGTCTTCCACATCTCCCTGGTCGTTCAGGAAGATTTCGATTTTGCCGTGACCTTCGAGCCTTGTAATCGGGTTTATCGTAATTCGGTTACCCATCTGTCCACCTCACGCCTTTCTTTGTTGTCTCTCTTTTCTTTGTGCGCAAAAGAGAGGATGCGGTCGTAAAACGATAGAAAGTAGCCGGTCGGATCGACCAGTTGTCGAGCGACGTCTCTTTCTGTCATCCTCTGTCTTGCCGTGAATCAGGGATGCAAAGGCGGACAGGATACTTGGCGCCCTATCTGCAACGCCCTTCCACGGGGCCGAAGCAGCCCCGGCACGGCATGTTGATCTTGATACAGGCCTCGCCGCAGCCTGCGCGCGTTGCCGGTCCCGTGCAGACGATCGCCCTGGGCCAGAAAACAGGTGGTGAAGTCGGCCTCGATCTCGTGAATCCTCTTGATCTGGGAGATGGCCATCGTCTCGGGCTTTGTCTTGTTTCTCTCGCAGACATCGCAGAGGGCCCGGTCGGGCGCCAGGGTCGAGCCCTTGGGCGGCAGGGTCACCGCTGATGGCCGCCTGGCCATATCCCTTATCCGATCAGGGGGTGGCGGACAGCCGGGTAGGTAGTAGTCGACATCGATCACATGGTTCAGGGGGGACACCTGGGTGTAGAAGTCGGGAAGGGTCAGATCGTTGAAAACCATTCTTCTTCGTGAGTGTCTGCGGCGACGTTCCGTTCGGATTGACGACCGTCGGGGCAGTCGGTGTAGACCCACTGGAAGATGTCTTCTTTGCGTTGTCAGGTTTGCCATGCCCGGTGTACCACCGAGACAGGCGCAGGCGCCGAAGGCCACCACGAGCTGTGATTTTTTCCTGAGGAGGTGGGCAATCTCCTCGTGTTCCGAGTTACGCACCGAGCCGTTTATGATGCTCAGCGCGATCTCGTCGTCCTTCATCGCCTCAATATGATGGTACTTGAAATCGAGGGCCACCGGCCAGAGGATGATGTCATAGGCGTCGTACCAGTTGAGAATGTCCTCTTGAGTCGACGACCGCCTCGTCGCATCCGCCGCACCCGCCAAACCAGCATATTCGCTATCTTAGGTTTATCTGCCATCTCTCCCTCCTAGCTCTTCATCGGTCGAAGACCCTTTCAGCTTTGTCGGTAAGGCTGTTTATGATACCGGGGACCCTTTGGCCCAGCGGATCGATGGCCGTAATCACCTCGAGACGCTCCTTTTCGATCCCGAAGGATTCGAGGACCTTCTGGAGCAGGTACATCTTCTTGCGTGCCTCCTGGTTGCCGTCCTGGAAGTGGCAGTCTCCTTCGCCGCAGCCGAGCAAGAACGCCTTCCGCCCCTTGTTGGAAGGCGTCCAGAATATCGGTTGCGTCGACCTTTCCTATGCAGACCACGGGCACGAGCGATTCGAGGTTGGCTCACCGGCCCGTCTGCCGGCGTATCCCCAGCCGAACCGGCAGGCGAAACAGACCACGCCCGGCTCGTCAGGATCTTCCCCTTGCTCGATAGTCGGGAAACAAAGGAGAGTTCCCGCGCTCCGGACGGACAGGCGGAGACGCACATGCCGCATGCCTTGCAGAGGACCGGGTCTGAGTAGGAAACACGCTTTACACCGATTTCGCGTCCTTCGAGATTCGATCGGTACTTCCCTCAAGTGGGCGGTGTTGTAGTTACAGGCTGCCACGCACACGCCGCAACCACTACAATGGTTCTCATCGACCTTGATGGTGGGCAATTCCGGCTGAATACCGGTTGCGACACATGCCTTGCACGACACACACGGGCCGCACTGGAGACATCGCCGCGCCTCTGTGATCGCTTGCTCCAGGGTGAAGCCGATCTCAAAGGGTTCGAAATTCAGCCCTGTTCTCCGGAGGTGTCCACTTGGCCGCAGGTTCGGCCTTAAGCTCTCTCATGGGCGGCTTGCTTCCCTCGTACTTGACAGCCATCGGTCGAGGTTGACTCCTCTCAGGTATTTGTCAATGGAATCGGCCGCCTGCCTCCCTTCCGCCATGGCGTCGACCATGAAGCCGATTCTCCTTACATCACCACCTATAAAGACCTCGCTTCTCTTCTGCGACTGAAGGGTAAGCGGGTTGACAGCCAAACGGCCTCTGTCGTCAAAGAGCCCGGCATTCTGCAGAAGCAGACCCGGTCCCAGGCCTGACCGATGGTGATAAGGAGGACGTCCCCCTGTATCTCGGTGCAATCTGCACGTCGAACTTCGGGATTGAAACCCTTCTCGTCGAAAACGCTTGTACACTTGGGGCAGTCGAGCTTCTCGAACTTGCCGTCTTTCCCGTTGACGCACCGACACCCCGGGAGTAGATGATGCGGATACCTTCCTGGTGGGCCCCTTCTATCTCCTCTTGATCAGCCGGGATGCCGTCCTTCGTCTTCTTGTCCCACGTTTCGAGGCAGACGACCGTCACCTGGCCACCCAGACGGACGGCTGTCCTCGCCGCGTCAAAGGCGACGTTACCGCCGCCTATCACGATCGACCTTCTTATTCTTGAAATAGTCGGGAGGAATGTTCCCCTGACCGGCTTCGCCGAGCAGGTCGAGACCATACATAATGTTCTGCAGGCCAGACCAATCGACAGCCTTCAATCCCATGGTGAGGGCCCGTGGGAGGGGAGTGCCGGTAGCCACGAAGAAGGCCTGGTAGCCCTGTTCCTTCAGCTTTGTTACTGGGTCGCTGCCGTTCGCCTTTACCTCTTTTTCGACCTTGATGCCGCCGATCCTCACGAGGTTGTCAACCGCAGAATCCAGGATATCTTCGGGGAGACGGTACTTGGGGATATAGCGCACTGCGCCGCCAAGTTTCTTGTTATTGTCGAAGATAGTGACCTCGTAGCCCTTCTTCGACAGTTCCCATGCGCAGAACAATCCAGCAGGGCCGCCGCCGATAACGCCTACCTTGCCCTTGTCTTTCTTGAGATCGAGAGGAGGTTTCTTCGAAAGATAGGGGGTGAATGTGTCTGACAGGAAGTGCTTCAGGAGGCGCCTCTTTATCGAGCCGCCCTTCTCCTTGTAGTTGCACTCCCGTTCGCAGATGCCGCAAATGTATCCGCAAACGGTAAAGAACGGGTTCCTGTCGTAGAGGAATTCACCAATCTGAACTATTCCTTCCTTTGCCTTCTCCGGGTCATTCGGCAGAAGGGAGATCATTACATTTGATCTCTGAATCGATTCCTTGATGGGGCATTTGACCTGGCAGGGTGGCAGCACCTGCTGTATAGCCGCTTCCACCCGTGCTGCTTCGTCGTTCCTCAGTTGCCACATAGCCTAACCTCCTTAAATTGAACACTTATTGAGTGAAGTTCGAGAAAATATGTACTGAGCAAGTACGGGGCAATAATACCAGGCTTCGCAATAATTCTTAACAAAATGAGCTGGACAATGCTGCATAGAACGGTTTCGGTTAAGCGTATTCGTGAAATAATGCACTAATTAGAAACGTACCACCTTTGCATACACATGTCAATGCAAATTATGATAAGCAGTATGCGGTAGCAAACATTCCTGAACAGGTGCCGACAGGCTGGAAGAACCCATCACCCCGGTGGCTCCTTTACCGCGATGAGGCATGTCTTTTCCGAAAGGCAAACTCCATTTCCATGAGGGTCTTGCCGAATTGGAGGGCGTGTTTTCGCATGGCTGCCGCCGCCGCGTCGGCGTTCGCCTGCCAGCACTGCCTTAATGATAGGTCTGTGCATTCCAGCCGGATGCAAGAAGGGGGGCTGGTCAGGGTGCACCGCTTCTATGATCTTTCGGGTCAAGCTCATGACAGACCTGACAAGGCCCTCAAAAAAGCGGTTGCCGCACATCTCGGCCAGCACGAAATGAACTGCTGTCTTTTTGTCCAGGTCTTCAGGGAGCCCGGTCGATGGCTGCTCCTCAGCCTTAAGGCAGGTCTTCGAGCCGCTGCACCATATTCGGGCGTAATCCTCTGCGCAGCCAGCCGGGCTACCTCGGGCTCCACGAGAAGTCTGACCTGGTACAACTCGGGGATAGAGATCTTTTCAGCCAGAAACAGATCCAGGAAGGCGTTGCTCAGTTGTAGAAAGGTCAATTCCGTGACGAACGTGCCACCGGTAACCCCCTGACGCGTTGTGATGAAACCTGAATTCTCAAGCGTCCGTAAGGCCTCCCGAATAGCAACGCGGCTGACCTGAAACTGTTCCGCGAGTTCCCGCTCCGACGGTAGCTTCTCGCCTGACTTGAAATGGCCGAGAAGAATCGACTGCTTCAGCTGCTCGGTTACTTCTCCGGATACGCGGGATTGCTTGATCGGTTTGAAAGCTGCATCGATCTGGATAGTTCCAGTCTATATTAGACAATAACGATTTTTCAAGAACTTTATAAAATATTCTATTGACAAAAATATTAGGTGGTGTAAATATTATACCATTTAGAAAAGCATTTGATTAGAGGTGATATAATTGCTGGCAGGGAGTCGATGATCAATCGATTTAATATCACAAATAGGAGGTAAGACATGAAGAAGGAAGTTATTTTGTGTGTTGCTGGTGATTGGCTTCTTTGCGTTTGCCCTCGTTCCCCTCGCCGCTCAAGCTCAGGAGAAGGCGATGAAGCTCAGGCTTTCCGTTATGTGGCCGCCGCAACACCCTTGGACGAAGACGTTCGATCAGTGGGGTAAGGATGTTGAGAAGGCAACTGCAGGAAGGATAACCGTAACTGTATTCGCGGCCAACACGCTTTCACCGCCTATGCAGGTCTATGACAACACCGTAAAGGGCGTGGTTGATGTCGGCACGAATCTATTGGCATATTCACCCGGCAGACTGCCGCTTTCCGAAGTTTTGCAGCAGCCGTTGGGATATAAGAGCGGCTTACAGGCAACCAGACTGGCCAATGAATATTATAAGAAATTCAAACCGAAAGAGTTCGATGACGTACACGTTCTGTTTCTCCACGGTGCGGCCCCGGGTTTCATTTTTACAAAGAACCCGGCTAAATCGATTGCCGATTTAAAAGGACTCAGGATCAAGGCTAATGCAGAAAATGCAGACATAGTAAAGAATCTCGGCGCTTCTCCTGTAACCATGCCGGTTACTGAAACCTACGATGCCCTTTCAAGAGGTGTTGTGGACGGATGCCTTTTCCCGTTGGAAGCATTACAGGGATTCAAGATCGGCGAGGTTGTCAAGACCGTACTTGAGGACTACCCCATGTCTTATATGACATCCATGTATGCTATTATGAACAAGGCTAAGTGGAATGCAATATCTCCGGCCGATCAAAAGGCAATAGAAAAGATCAACGAGGAATATGCCGAGAAATTCGGCAAGGGGTGGGTTGAATTGGATAGTAAGGCCGTGGCGTTCGCCAAAGGAAAGGGCGTAACGTTCGTCAAGGTCTCCAAGGAAGATGAGGCGTTCACAGCTCAAAAGATGAAACCCATCCTGGATGACTATGTCAAGATGACGAAGGCCAAGGGGCTCCCTGGCGATGAAGCATTGAAATTCTGCCAGGACTTCTTGAAGAAAAATCCGTAGTAGTTCTATTCATTATGGGGGGCTGTGATATCGCAGCCCCCCATTACTATAGTGATAACGCTATGAAAAAACAGATTCAGGTTTGGTTCTTTTCTAAATTTGGAGGCAGGCGATGAAGCGTTTCATGGCAGGGATTGTCACTATTGATAAGTCATTATACGTTATTGCCGGCGTTGTACTGGCGTGTATGATCGTATTGACCCTCTTTGATGTCATCCTGAGGAACTTTGGCCATCCGATTACCGGATCTATGGAATTCATACAATACGGGGGGTCTATCGTATTCGGGTTCTCGATTCCTTATGGCACATTGCTCGGGGCCCAGGTAATTGTCGATATCATAACGGAGAAGCTCAGCCCGGGAAAGAAACGAACCATAAACATAGTCACGAGATGCATAGGCATTCTCCTGTTCCTGTTTGTTGCGTACAATTTCTTCGTTTATGGGATGGAGGTGAGGCGATCGGGCGAGCGTACGGCCAGTTTCAAGATACCATACTACCCATTCGCTTTTGCTCTTTCACTCAGCTTTCTCTTGCAGAGTTTCACTGTATTTCGCGATCTGATAAAGACGGTGAAAGGAGCAGACAATGAGTGATGTCTCAGTTGGAATATATGGAATTATACTGCTGCTGGCCCTTTTTCTTGACGGGGCTTGAGATGGCCTATTGCATGATACTGGTCGGGTTTCTCGGATTCACCTTTCTCATGACGTTTCCGGCAGCCTCCAGTCTCGTTATTAAGGACTTCTTCGACAACTTCACAACATATAGCTATACGGTAATTCCCCTCTTTATCGTGATGGGGGAGTTTGCCTCAAATTCAAATATCGCAAAGAGACTCTACCTGGGGGCGCATAGGTGGTTCGGTCATATACCGGGCGGACTTGCAATGACAACCGTAGTAGGCGCGACAGCCTTTAAGGCCATGTGCGGATCGACGCCTCGCCACCGTCGGAACCTTTTCAAACCTCGCAATGCCTGAAATGGACCGCTATGGATACAAAAAGGAACTTTCCGCCGGTACGATTGCATCGGTCAGTACCATAGGCATGATTCTGCCTCCCAGCACCGTGCTTATTATCTATGGACTTCGAAGTTGAGCAATCCATAGGCAGGCTATTCCTTGCAGGCATTATACCGGCGCTCATGATATCGGTTCTTTTTATGGCAGTCATAGCCGGATGGGTAAGCTTGAAGCCTGCAGATAGCTCCCAGGGCGGGAAAGGCAACCTGGAAAGAAAGGTTCGCTGTAATCCCCGACGCATTGATTGTTGTCATCATTTTCGGCGTCGTCATAGGCGGAATGATAACGGGTTTTTTCAGCCCCACAGAGGCAGGCACGATAGGTACGGTGGCAATTTTTCTTCTGGCTCTTGTGCGGGGAGAAGTCAATTCAGGTATGATCATCGGATCTTTCAAGGGGGCATTGAGAACGTCTATTATGGTTCTCATGCTTATTGCCGGATCTGCCATTTTCGGCCATTTCCTTGCAATAACGGAAATCCCGATGATCGCCGCAAAGTGGGCCTCCGCGCTTCCTATCCCGGGCTTCTTTGTCATGCTTCTGATAATTGCCATCTACCTGATAGGCGGCTCTATCATGGATGACCTGGCATTCATGGTGCTTGCCACCCCGATCTTTTTCCCGACGGCCGTCCAACTCGGTTATGATCCCATCTGGTTCGGCATCTTGATCTGCGTTACCCTGATGATCGGCGGTATTATTCCGCCCGTAGCGATTTATGTTTTCATATTAGGGTAATATAACCGGAATTCCCTTCAAAACGATCTATAAGGGTGTGGTTCCCTTCCTCTCGGCCCTTGTCCTGGCCTTGCTGATTCTCTTTGTTTTTCCGCAGGTCGCTCTATGGCTGCCCAATCTATTCATGGGTAAAGGATAACCAGTATGGAGGCCTGACTTCTGCATGGGATCATGATTGGTAAGCAAGTGAGCCTGCTGAGTTTCGTTCTTGGCAGGCTCACTTGCTTACGTGAAGAGAGATCGGATATATGAATTCAATCGATAGCAAACTGACAAAGGATGAAACGATCATCTACCGCACGAAATGTCACTGGGCTATGTTTCTCGGGCCGATACTCGTCATCATTATCGGCGGGCTGGCCCTGAAGTCTCAGGGATTTCACGCGATGGTGCTTATGGCTTTTGGTCTTGTTTGGGGCATATTCTCATATGTCAGCTTGTATGGATCGGAACATAGGATTGACCCGAAAGAGGGTCTTGATCAATGCCGGATTTCCACTGCTGAAGTCCTATGATATCCCGCTCAATGAGATCGTTGCCATCGATTTCTATCAGCCCTCTCTCGGCTCAATGCTGGATTTTGGCAAGATTACGATCGTCTATGACGGACAGAGTAGATGCATTATCAGGTTTGTTTCTTCGCCGGCGGAATTTGTGACTGAGGTTCGGCAGCAAATGATTTCACGTAACCCATCTTCACAGTAGATGTGTGACGCCATTGCATCGGAGTTATCTATTAGCTGTTTCACTAAGTCAACTCTAGGGGGTCCATATGAATCTCGCGTATAACCTGGAACGATCCGCTTTCTTTTTTCCGAGCAGGCCTGCCATCCGTCAAGGCTCACTTGAGCTCACGTACGCGCAACTGAACGATCAGGCGAACAGGATCGCAACGGGCCTGATCGCTCTGGGGGTCAAGCCGGGCGAGCACGTGGGCCTCTGCTCGCTGAACTCTGCTGAGTGGGTTGCCTTTTATTTCGGCGTGCTCAAGGCCGGGGCTGTGGCTGTTACACTCTCCGGACTTCTCACCGGGGATGAGTTGGCGCTTCTCGTCAACCATGCAAGAGCCGCGCTTTATCTTCACGAGTGAAAATAAACTCCCGGAGATGCAAAGACTGAAGGGACAAGCAGGGCTTGAGAAGGTGATCTGTCCGGGTGGGGATGTGGACCTCGCGCATCTTGAAGCCCTCGGTTCCGGATCGTTTGCCGCGATCGATAGGAACAGGGCTGACGTTGGTGCGATTCTCTTCACCGGGGGCACAACCGGAGTCCCGAAAGGCGCCATGTT
>CAWGEZ010000053.1:0-92400 GCA_963821605.1 uncultured delta proteobacterium
CTTGAAATTGTCTACCGGACTCCCGTTGCCTTCCTATTCAGTGGCCTCTATCTGGATTTCAAACATTGAATTAGAAGTAAAGAAGAACGTATCCAATGCAAAGAAGAGAGTTAATCACTATTGCAGTTTTGCCAAAACGCTCAGCCGATAGCCCCAAGGACTGGCCGTGTCATTCTATCAAGAGTACGCTCTATTTAATCATTTTCAATAACCATATGAAAAAGAAAGAAGTTAACATCCTGGCGGTTAATCCGGGGACGAAGTACGTCGGGCTCGCGGTTTTTCGTGGTCCCGATCTGGTCTATTGGGGAATCAAAGGTGCTCAAGGGAAAGTGGTCGAAGGATAAGATGAAATGCGTGGAAAAGACGCTCATGAGTCTCATTGATCAGCATGGCGTTACCACGCTTGTTCTAAAGAAGCTCGACTCATCCCGGAGTTCCAGGAACCTCAATGCCCTTGTCGCATCAATCGAGCGGTGCGCAAAGAAAAGGAAGCTGCGGATTTGCCCTTACACTCTCAGCGATTTGAAAAAGTTCTTGGCCCTCGGAACAAGGATTAACAAAATGGAAATCGCCGGACTGGCCGTGGCCCGCTACCAATTCCTGATCCATCAGTTGGAGAGAGAAAGGAAAAACAAGCATCCCTATTTCACGCGCATGTTTGAGGCTATAGCGGCTGGGATTCTGGCTTTTAACCGCCTAAATCATTAAAAGGACTTTTCGTCCTCAGCCGCGCCCTATAGTTTAGCAAGATAACCGACAGGTTATAACTACTTTTAATTATTACGTTATCTATTACTTTTTGATCGTACCAGGCTAACCGCAGAATTTATTTCTTGAATAGACTTTCTTAATCGTTCTATAATCGCTTCAATAAGAATTCATTAAGCAAACGCCGTGAGATGAGAGGATATTGGTAAGGATGGCGCCGGCTTTTGACGATAAAGAGCACGTCTTCCACTCAGAGAAGTTTAAAAGTGTACTTAAAGACGCGCTCGACTTTTTCTGCAATACTCCTGTTCACCCATTACCGCCTACAAATGTATTTATTGGTCCGGGCGTGTACGGAATCTATTACGTCGGCAATTTTCCTCCCTACAGGCCGCTAGCCGACATTAACCGGCCGGAATGCTTAGTTGGGTATTTGTACCGGATACTATCTCTCTCAGCAGAATTGCACCCACCGTACGAGCGAATTACTCGGGAAGGTTATGATCCCGTGGGTCAGGGACGGTACTGCACAACCTTTTAGAATTGCAGTAAAGTAGTAATAAAGTTTTGCTCGTGTTAGACTTTGCAGTGTCAATACCCTCAAGCTTATCCTTGATCTGCCTTTGGTCTTACCAGTGGGATGTGTGTAAGCTAAGATACATAAATATAATAAGCACTTTAGCAAATCAAGCACAGCTCGCTTGACTTGCACAGAACTCTTTGCTAGAAAGGCTTGTTCATAGAACAAGATAGATAAGGGGGTCGTATGAAAAGGTTTTTGATAGTTGGCACGGTATCATGTCTAATATTTCTAAGCTTACCCATAATATTGAGGGCCCAGCAGACACCGGCATTAAGAATTGGATCCATCGACCCTGAAAAGGTGATCATGCAGTCAGAAAAAGGGAAGGAGGCGCAAAAGATATTTAACGATTTAAAAGAGAACATGAAGAAAGACCTGGCCGCGAGACAAAATGAACTGACGAAAGTGAAGGAGGCGCTGGAGCGACAGGCAACGACCGTCATACCGGAAGCCCGCGTCGAGAGGGAAAGACAGTATCAGGCCAAGCTTAGAGATTATCAAAGAGCAGAAACTGACATCAAAACCGAGGTAAGCCAGAAAGGGGCTGCGCTTCAGGACGCTATACTTAAAGATATGATAGACATTATAAGACAAGTGGGCGAGACTGAGAAGTTCTCTATCATCGTGCCAATCGACCACGTAATGTATATGAGCTCTTCGATTTATATTACAGATAAGGTCATCAGCATTTACAACGACAGGGTGAAAAAAAAGGCGACAGCCGCACCCCAAAAATGACCGTCCTCATTCAAATCTTACAGAATTGGCGTTCTAGGAGATACTACTCTTACAGGTGCCAGACAGCCCGAACTTGTCGCCCAATGAGATAGACACCTTGAAAGCAGTACTCGGTTTCTAAAGGGGGGCATCAGCGGCAGGGTGTGCCTTGGCCCATCTGTCCATTCTTCGTGTCACATCTCCTGCACAGGCCCTCACAGGCTCTTCTCTCGAAAGGGCTTGCCTTTCATCCTTACGACAGCGTTCTGAGAGGCTCTAGAGCAGTTAGGCGAGAAGGGAAATACTTACAGGCTGCACAACCGTAGTATTGAGCTTCAAAGCTCCACTCCATCCAGGAACATGGCCGATACGACCGTCCCCACCAGAACCGCAAGAATAAAGACCAGACCTACCAATGCTGCATAAAGAAACCACTTCATGGACTCTCCTTGGGTGGGACGGCAGCAACATGGAATAGATAAGCAGGGCGGAATCCAACCTGGCTGCACGTTAGACAGGGGTCGCAAGAGCGATGCGTACCATTTTTTGCCTGGTGCGCCCGTCCCCTTCGGTGGCGAGAGTCCTCGCCTACCGTACGATAGCAGGCTGATTTTCCGCCCTAGTCACATCATAGTTATGAACTTTTAAACAGGCAATCGGCCAATGGTCTATTTCGATGCAGTGGAACGACTTAATCCTATTGGCCTACCAAAGGAATGGAGGGCTCACGCCTACCAACTTCAAGGCAGGGTCGGGGTAGCTTTCTTTCGGTGAGGAAGTCGGTTTCGGTATGTCCGTGCCTCTCGTCTTCCAGTCGATGCCTTCTCTTTTCTTTGGTAATGCTCACTGCTGATGGTGCAGGCGGTATTCACCAATTGCGGGTGGAAGCGATTATTTTTGCGACCTAAAGATTTTGAAAAATCCGGGAGGATGAATTTCGTTTGTTACTGCCTGAAATCCGCAACGCAACGACTTCAGCGATCTAAACTGTATCGGACGGAAGCCATCACTTCTGGGTCGAGCTACCACAGGATGTATGGTGAGGAAAACGAATCTGTGCCAGAAGCCTTCGTCTCGACGAAATACCTCCCTCAGTAGTGTGATGGCACGGGAGGGCAACGCGGTGTGATCCGGGTGGGCTTTACCGTCTCACCTGGAAGGTACGATTAAGCCCGTACCTGAGAGCAGGCTAACTCCTTCTTATCCTCGCCCTCCAGGACCGCCAGGGGTAAAGCAGAAACCTAACCATCCAGAGGTTGAGGACGGGAACATGGGAACCGCATTCGTCTGCCTCTAATGATACAGGCTATCTGTGGAGACCAGGGAAGGACGGATGTCGAGGCGGAGCCCTCATAGTAGTCTGAGGACGGGAAAGCCGTCCACATTGGCGAGGGGGGGGCAGGAGACCGAGGTGTTTTGAGGCCGGGGGAACACTCTGTGGACACAGAGTAATGGCCGTTAAGGTCCATCCCCAACGTGCGGAAAGACGCTCTCAGCAGATTTGCTGAAGTATGCCGTGGTCTCCGGAGAGCCGGATACATAGCTAATGTTGAGCAGTCATTAATGTTGAGAGAATCAACTCGTCTGCAGTAAGTCTCGGCCTTGAGCGGTCCTCCACTTCACATTTTTGATCGGCCTCACAGGGAGTCCAGCCATGCCAGGATATTCGGGCGTGTCCTCCATGAAGGGTTTGGGTTGGTCTTGTCCCCCAGGGGCTTTGCCTTGGCAAGCGTGTTTCGCTTCATTTCCAGATCCATGGTAGCGTATTTATTCGTCGTATTAACGCTCGAATGGCCCAGCCAGTGAGCGATGGAACTTGGATCGACGCCGGACTTGAGGAGATAGACGGCGGTGCTGTGCCTCATGCTATGAGGATGGAGGCGCTTCTTAGCGAGGGATGATCCGACCCCGGCCGCCTTACGCACATGTTTTGCCAGGATGTAACGGACGCCAAACCTGGTAAGCGGCCCGCGGAGATGGTTTGTAAAGACGGTGACCGGCTCTCTCATATTCACGCCTCGCTCCTCGAGATACTCCCGCACCACCTGGCCCGTTTCCGCCCAGATCGGGCAGATGCGTTCTTTGCGCCCCTTGCCATAGAGACGTACGCTTGAGGGTTTCGAGAGTTCCAGATCGGTGGCCTTGATATCAACAATTTCTTGGACACGGGCGCCCGTGTTGAACATGAGGGCCAAAAGCGCATAGTCCCGTCTGCCATCGGCTGTGGAACGGTCAACCGCGTCAAGGACCGCCCTGATCTCTTCAAATTCGAGGTACTCGATGGTACGCGTGGCCGCGCGCTTGAAGGGAATGCTCAAAATCCGCTGGGATTGCTCAAGATACTCCGGGTACAGGGTGGCAACATAGCGGAAGAAGCTGTGGATGGCCGAAAGACGAATGTTACGCGTTCCCACGCCGTTCTTTCGTCTGGTTTCGAGATGATTGAGAAAGGCAATGATTTCAGCAACGCCTATGGTTTCGATACAAAGATCAGACACGGCCGTATGCTTTTCCTGAGCCACAAAGAGGAGCAGAAGCTTAAGGCTGTCCCGGTAACTGAGTGTGGTGTGGGCACTCATTCCTCGCAGTTGCCGCACGTAGGTGTCAAAGAAGTTTCGTAAGGCCGTTCCGAGGGCATGGGAACGCTCGCTCTTCATAGCGCACCCCCTTCGCCCGACGGGTTGGGCCTGACGACGTTGCCACAGTGCTGATAAAACCGTGTGCTCGCCTCACAACGGAGCTCTTCGATAAAGGTCAGGTAGTAATGGGTGGACACCACGGAGACGTGCCCCAGGTACGTGGACAGCAGAGGAAGCTTTGCCTGGACATCCTCACCGGTGCGGTACCACCGCAGGAGGGCATTGACCGCGAACGAGTGACGCATATCATGCAAGCGGGGCGGTTTTCCCTGGGCGGTGAGGATCTTCAAGGAGGCGCAAAGGGTGGCCCAGATAGCGAACAGTCTCCGACCGTTATACCCCCGTCCTTTGGGACAGCGATAGTCGTGCCACACAACCGGTGCGGTGACGTCCATCGGCAGCCCGTTCTTGTGCCGAAGGCGCAGGTAGGCCTTAAGCTCGGCAGCGACGGACTCGGAAAGGGGAAGGATCCTCGACTTGTGGAATTTACTGGCCTTGATGAGAAGGGTTTGCTGGCCTGCGTCGATATCCCCCAGGGTGAGGCGCGTAAGCTCTCCGCAGCGGATCCCGGTGGTATACAGAAGAAGAAAGGCTATCCTGAGGGTCTCGGATCGTAACGGACAGCGCTTCATGTACAGAGAGCGGGTAGACTCGAGCATGCGGGCCATTTCTGACTCGGAAAGGATATACGGTGAAGGTTGCGGGTGCCTGGGCGGGAACTCCAGCGAATCGGGGAGAAAGGACTCGGGCCGCAAGCGGCGCCGATAGCGGCAGAAGTTGCGCGCTACCTCCAGGTGTCTCCGTCGTACGGTGGGAGACAGATACGCCAAGGCCGCACCCCATTGCGTGAACATTTCCCCCGTCATGTCTTTCGCAAGGGGGTACCGGGTTGCCAGGAAGGCATCCAGGGCATGAAGCTTGATTGCTTCACTTCTGTAGATTCGTCCCAGCGAGCGCTTGAGCTTGAGGTAGCCCTCGATCTCCTCCGCGAGAAAGCTCGATAAGGGCGTCGATCTGTGGGACGAAACAGGCGCCTTCCCGCGGGTGCGGGTTCCCGGACAGACCATTTGCTCCCTGGATGTCGAGGTCGGCCTCTCTCTTCCGGGGCACGGGCAGGGCTACGCTCCGCAAATCCTCAACGGCCAGGCGTAAATAGACGCAGGTGCTTGCGGCGCTTCGATGTCCGAGCAAGTCGCCGATGGCCTTGACCGGCGCGCCTTGACGAAGCAGGTGTACCGCATAGGAATGGCGGATGCAGTGGGAGCCCCGCAAGGGAATGTCCAAGCCGCTTTCGCGGACCCGGTGCCGGAAGATATCGCTGACAGCTGTCCGTCCCAAAGGGCCATGAGGGGCGCGGATACGGAGAAACAGCTCGCGATAGGGAAGTTTGGGCCGGCTTTCCAAATACGCAATCACGACGTCCGCCACCGCATCGGTCAACGGAAGCAGCAGCCGGTTACGCGTCTTGCGCTGCGGTATGCGGAGTATACCGGCCCTCCAGTCAATATCATCCAAGGTAAGGCCAACGACTTCACCGTTCCGCAATCCGTAGGCAGCCATCAGAAAGAGCACCGCATAGTCGCGCATGCCGCTCGTCGCACGCCGATCAATAGCGTGAAGCAGGGCGTTGACCGATTCCCAGGGGAGAGCGTGAGGGATCTGCTCAAACCGGTAGATCCTTGGGGTATCAATCATCGTGTGGAGCGGGCTTCGGAGAATACCCTGTTCATGTTGAAACCGGAGAAAGGTCCGTAAAGAGGCTACGACATGTTGCAGGCTATAACGATTGAGTCTCTTCGCACAGACGCACAGAAAGTCGTCGACCTGTTTCACAGCGAGTGTCGCGATCACGTTGGTATTGAGATCATAGTCAAGGTGGCCGAGAAACTCCTTTACATAGCAGGTATGGAATTCGATGGTACGTGGCTCCAGGCCGCGGACGTTTCGCAAGTAGTCCACAAAACGGTCCACTTCGGACATTACAGGAGTCCTGGGCGGAGGGCAACGAGGAGCCAATTGCCGGGTTTCTTCCAGGAATTGCTCGATCCGATGGATCGTCCCACAAATCTTTGGACGATGCTGGTGGTAGTGACTGTACGCTGCCTCAAAATGGTCATGCGTGAGGTCTCCCAGGTTTTGGACACCGAGCTGGCGAAAAAAACCGTCCACATGCCGCGCCTTCCCCAAGTAATAGCTCACCATCGACAACGCGTATCCTTGCAGGCGGGACCACGCAGCAAACTCATCAAGGACCGAACCGAGAATGGGCAGGGAACTGTAACGCTGATGGAGCTTGGGCGAGAATTCTGAGACCATACGAGCCTCCTTTAAAAAGAATTTCTCACAATATAGGAGGCTTTTGAGGCTGATCAAAAATGTGAAGTGGAGGACCGCTCAAGGCCGAGACTTACTGCAGATGAGTTGATTCTCTCAACATTAATGACTGCTCAACATTAGTTACGCACTCGGCTCTCCAGAGATCACGGCATACCTCAGCTACACCGCTGAGAGCGTCTTTCCGCACGTTGGGGATAGGACCTAACGGCCCTTACTCTGTGTACACAGAGTATTCCCCCGGCTTCAAAACACCTCGATCTCCTGCCCCCCTTCGCCATGTGGACGGCTTTCCCGTCCTCAGACTACTACGAGGGCTCCGCCCCACATCCGTCCTTCCCCGGTCTCCACGGATAGCCTGTATTATTACAGGCAGACGAGATGCGGTTCCCATGTTCCCGTCCTCAACCCATTCGGATGGTTAGGTGCCTGCTTTACCCCTGGCGGCCCTGGAGAGCAAGATAAGAAGGAGTAGCCTGCTCCCAGGTACGGGTTTATTCGTACCTTCCAGATGGGACGGTAAAACCCACCCGGATCACGCCGCGTTGCCCTCCCGTGCCATCACACTACTGAGGGAGGTATTTCATTAAGTACAGAGGCTTCCGACACAGATTCGTTGTCTCACCATACATCCTGCGGTAGCCCGACCTTGCGGTGATGGCCTCAATCCGGTACATTTCAGATCGCGCTGCTGATGCTACCTCGCCGGTGGAACCCAGCAAAGCTTTGCGATCCCCTTCTGTCCGACCTCCTCCGTCGGTACAGGGCACATCATCGTGCCGGTCGAGAACGAGCAAGTGTTGCATCTATATAGAAATGCACCACGGTCATGGCGCACTTACCGATCAAAAGAGGTAACGAGCCTAAGAATTAGATCTCGCCCATTATGTGGCGTAATTGCCATTGTAGCATATTGACGTGTGGCCGCCGAAACAGCCACTGCAATTTGATGGGCAGTTTCCGGGCCAGCAACTCATAGACCAGCCGGGCGAAGTTCCCGTGCAGCATCTGTTATTCGGCGCTGAGTTCCCGCCGATGCACTGATACGCGGGGGAGGTCCCAGTCCAGCAGTTAGCACCTGCGCCGCCCCCGGTCCCACAGTGCCCGGAGTCACCTGACCCATTCTGGCAATCACCACGGGCGGTACTCCCTCCTCCCCTTAGATCGACCAATTTCGGGGATTCATAGATGAATGGTTTCACCTCGCTCCCGCCCCCAGGGGAGGAGGAACGTTCTTCCGGACTATCCGCATCGTTAAGAAAGCCGCACCCAGT
This sequence comes from uncultured delta proteobacterium, assembly GCA_963821605.1. GTDB lineage: Bacteria > Desulfobacterota > Syntrophorhabdia > Syntrophorhabdales > WCHB1-27 > JADGQN01. The sequence goes on from CAWGEZ010000053.1 coordinate 8,259, forward strand.
GCTGTTATACCCGGCAAGCCCCTCCACAACCAGTTGATCAACAAATGCCGCGATATGATCTCTGGCTTCCTCGGGCACGCCTTCGGCATCGGCCCGGATCTCCTTGAGGAGATCATCTATGGTGTGCTCCCCGTCAAGACGATTCCACACATAGACGTCGGTGGGGTTCAGGCCAAAACCGTTACCTGTATCAGGGTCGAAGAGGATGGCCCAGTCGTCAAACTCCTCCCGGAGTGAGACCAAAGGGTTGGCTATGGGTTTCTTAGGGTTATTCACGGTAGTACGTTGCCCTTTTTGATAGTAATCGCCTTACCGTCAGAAGCGCACAAAATGTTTTCTGCAATTTACGTACCAGCAACGCAGAGGTTCTGTATCAGTATGAAAACATTGCACACGCCGCATTGTCTTAGTTGAGGGTGTGACGGGATGATGCATTTTCTTCGGACATCGCACCATGATTGCAAGCTGTAATCCTCTGCTGGTTGAGAAAATCTGATGTTAACGAGTTCAGCAAGCAAGCGAAAAATTTCCCTACAAGTCGTCACTCTGAGCTGACTTTGGAGGTTAACAGTTATGGGTAGAAATACGCACCACTGACGCATCCTACTTTCGTTTCCTCGTTCTCAAAAATGAATAAGGCAGAGCCATTGCTGACGAGCCGATCGCTTAACGTGTTGAAAACTTCTTAACATTTGTCCCCCTACCAGGTAGAATCTGGTAGGGGGATTTTTTTGCTCAAAGGACCAAACCAGCTCGATGAACGTGTGCCGGTAGAAGTCGGCACGATTCAGGTCAACTTCTGCAAGAATCCACAGTGCCAGAATTTCGGGGTTCCGGCAAGCACGAAGAGACAGCCCAGAGGCAAAGGAGCAGCGGAACGTGGTAGGGATACTTATAGCGTAGTTGGTTCAGGCCGAGGCACGCCCATGCTTCGGTGCAGTTTTTGCGGCCAATATCCAACGATAAAGAGTAACAAAGCCATCCATGAAGAGCTGAGCCGCTTTTGGAAGCCTTTTGATACCATAGCTATCCCGACCTGCCCAAACCAGGACTGCCCGAACCACCATATAGATAGAGAGAAAGGCAAGACTCACTATCACTCGTTCGGACGGACAAAAGCAGGATCTATACGCTATCGTTGCAAGGCGTGCGGCAGAACATTCGTTACCGCTTCATCGCCCACGATCCGGCACCGAAAACCCCACAAAAATGCCGCTATTTTCCGTCTTCTCGTCAACAAGGTGCCTTTCCGCCGTATCTGCGAGGTGGAAGGGATCACCATGTCCACTCTCTACCGGAAGATCGATTTTATTCATCGGCAGTGCATTGCCTTTGCGGCTGAGAGGGAACGCAATCTTCCCACCATGCCACTGGCCCGCCTCTATATCGGAGTCGATCGACAAGACTATATGATCAACTGGTCGGACGCCGACGACCGGAGAAACATCATTTTCCGTGCTGTCGGCAGCGCTGACAACACGACCGGTTATGTTCTCGGCCTACATCTCAACTTTGACCCCTCACTGGATCCGGACGACATAGAGAGGGATGCGATTGCCTCAGGTGATTACGAAGTAAGGCCGGCCTACAGGCAACATGCCCGTCTCTGGCTCCGGCGGGATTACATCGAGGCCATCAAGAAGACCCGAGCCCAAAGATTTGGCATACATACAGGATCTCTGAGGGGTAATATAGCTGCTACCTATGAGGATGTTGACAAGAGGGACGATGTCGAAGTGTTCGACAATCTGGATGACGATCTTGCTCTGCCGAAAGATGGTATGCAGGTGCGTGGAGAATACACCATGTACGGGCACTTTTTCTTTCTTAGGAAGCTTCTCGATAACACAGAGAAGGTCCGTTTTTTTCTCGATCAGGACTCAGCCTTCCGGGCTGCTTGTCTGTCGGCATTTTCCGATAGGATCAGAGAGGGACGCTGCGACGCCTTTTACGTGCGGATCAACGCCGAGGCGACCATTGACGAAAAACGCCAGATCCTGGCAGACAATCGGCGCCGTATGGAGCCATGAAGCAGTTGCATCCCGACCTGAAGGATGGGCAGGTAAAACTTCTGATGATAAAGGAGAAGATGGCCCAGATGGTCAACATCGGCAAGTGGCAGGATCGTTGGGTGGAACATCCGTTCCCGAATATGGGAGAGCCCGAAAAGGCCATGTGCTACCTGACGGATATCCAGGGGTATGATGAGGACCATCTTGCCTGGCTCTACAACAAGGCCAGCCTCCATGCTATTGACCGCTTCTTCATGCAGGTCCGAAGGAGATTATCGCTGCTGGAGAGACCGATCAGCAGTTCGGCCAGCCCGGGTCGCCGCTGGTTTGGCTACGGCCCCTACAAACCGGTTATGGTCGGCAAACTGCTGGATATCTTTCGTGTCTTCTACAATTTTGTGGAAGTGGGAAAGAACAAGCAAACCCCAGCTATGCGGCTGGGGCTGGCAAAGGGCAAGATAACGGTCGAGGACATTGTCTATTATCAGTAGCAAAACTGACTACGAATTACTCACTATGATCTGCCTGGCGGAAGATATCTTCCCCAAAGAAAAGGACTGCCGAACTGAGTGTCAGCAGTCCTTTTTCACTTTTCTTCAACACGTTAAGCGATCGGCTCGCCAGATATGGCTCTGCCTTTGCACCGAAACCGTCATTGCTGTTGACCGCATTGCGCATCCACCGCCATGACGTATAAAGAGGGTGTTTCTTTGAGACTCATGGGCATCTTGAGTCCTTTATTATGCCGCATGCATTCGCTAAAAGAAAGCTTTGCTTCGGGACGGAATTAACAGAAAGGGTCGGTCAAGAATTATCAACTTAATCTGTTATGGTGCCCTCTAGCATCCCGTCGCCCCGCTACCACCCGTGCACGGCGCCGCCGCGGTTTCGGCAGTGCCGGGAGAGCAGTTGCAGTATATTCGGGACGGACAGCTTCCGATCGAGCACCCACTGTACGTTGCGGGCGAAGTTCCTGCACAGCATTTGCCGTACGCTGAGGTCCCAAAACCCGTACACCACCCTGAGCTGGTGCTGCTACCACCGGAACAGTCATGGTCTGCGCAGCCCCCAGGGCTGCAGTATCCAGTGTCGCTACTGCCGGAGTTGCAGCAACTGCCGGATACGTTGTGTCCCGCGAGGTCGACCAATCTGGGGGGTTCATAGGTCAGCATCTTCATCGCATCCACTGCTTCAGGGAAGAGTAAGCACCCTGTTCCAGGCGGAGTCCGGTCCTATCAGCGTTGTCGAGAAGGGAAAACGTCCAGTCGGACGCGGCGAGTCCCTCTGCAAACAACCCACCGACAAATGCCTTGATGTTGATCGCTCGCGTCCTGGGGCACGTTGTCCGCATGGCTACGGATATGTTCAAGGAGGGCATCCAGGGCATGCTTCCCGTCAAGAAGCTTCCGCAGGTAAACGCCGGTAGGACTCAAACCAAAGCCACGGCCCGTATCGGGGTCAAGGAGAACAGCCCAGTCGTCAAACTCCTCTCGGAGCGCGACGAAAGGATTGCCTATGGGCTTGTCACCGTCTTTCATGGCATGACCTCTATGGCCCCGCAGAGAGCAGTACCTATCCGAGGACATACGGCAGCCTTTGCAATTTGAGTGCCAGTGACGCGCGGGTTTTGTATCCTTACAAGAACATCGTATACCAGGCATCGTTTTCCATAGGTTCAACGGCGGCCCTATTAGTGTCTCCCACGGGGAGAAAACCCCTCGCCTTTAGGCGAAGACTTTAGTAACATGACAATGTGCAGAATTACCGTAAAACTTCTCACGCGGTCTATGACATCAAGTACCACGTGGTGTGGAGCACGAAGTACCGCAAGAAGGTGCTCTACGGACAGGTAGCGGAGCGGCTCAGGGATCTCATACGAGAGATATGCAAGAGCAACGAGATCGATATCATCAAAGGTTCTATTTCCAGGGATCACGTGCATCTCTTTCTCTCCGTGCCGCCCTTCCTCTCGGTGAGCAAGCTCGTGCAATCCCTCAAAGGCAAAACGTCCTACAAACTCTTATCCGAGTTCAAGGAACTCGGGCGAGCCAGTTCTGGGGCCGCCACCTATGGGGCAGGGGGTATTTTGTGGCATCATCGGGCAACGTGACCGACGAGGTTATCATGGAGTACATAGCCACCCAGGATCTTGAAACACATGACGACGACTTCAACATTGCCCCTTGAGAAGAAAGTCGGCTTTAGCCGACGCCTCGTGCCCACGGTACGCTTTTAAACCCACCGACTTTAGTCGGTGGTGGTTTAACTTTTTTAACATGACGACGATAACGGATAACGCGATAAGGGCAAACTATCCGAAAGGATGGGCCGCAAAGCTACTGGCCTAAGTCCGTGATACACGGATAGGGTCGCAGGGCTGCCGGGTGATGCAGAGGTCTGCTTCACGATTCCGTCTTCCGGCAGCGGCTGCGCATCTCTCCGGCACGTGACAAAGCAAGGGGTGCGAGGAGATGCGACGACCACCTTTCCAAACAAATCCACGTCGAAGGCAGCGCCAACCAGCTCGGCAGCGGCAAGTGCTAGAAATCTCCCCAGAGATACCGGGAGGTTTCATGCAGCCTGATGCTCGGCTGCCAAGAGACCCTTTCGGTCCGGGCTCGTTTGAAGGCGGCTGCACAGCCAAGGGGGAGGGTCTTTGTTGACCTGAGTGTCGTGACGTGAGGAGGACGCAATGGCACACGAGCGGATACTTATTGTCGAGGACGAAAAGATTACAGGTATGGACATCTGCCATACCGTCCAGGAGTTCGGCTATGAGCCGATCGGGCCTGTAGCTTCCGGAGAGGACGCGGTTACGAGCGCTCTGGCTCAGCGCCCCGATGTTGTCCTTATGGACATTGCCCTGAAGGGACCGATGAACGGCGTCCAGGCCGCTGAAGCCATCCGATCCCAATATTTCTGCCCCGTGATCTACGTCACCGCCCACGCAGACCAGACCACGCTTGATCGGGCCAAGGTCACTGAACCGTCCGGATGGATCCTTAAACCCGTCGACGAAGAAGAGCTTCGTAGGGCCATCCAGAGGGCTCTCTACCGGCACACGATGGAACACCTTCCCCTTTCACCGCTTGATTGGCACGACAAGGGATAACGTGCGATTTCAGCGATGTATCTGCCAGACAGGGTGGGTCTGTGTCACAACACGAACAGCGTATGCCACGGTTTGTTTGCAAAGCACATGCGGAACTGACGCCATGTGTTCCTCTGGCCGGCCGCCATTGTCCCGTGCGCCTGGGGTGGACGTCTCTTTAGGCCCTCCAAAGGCATTAAACCCTTGTACCGACAAGAAATAAACCGTTAGGCGATTGGCTCGAGGCCACTTCCAGCAGATAAGTAAAGAAAGGGCGAACAGTACAAGGGGGAAAAGCAGATGCTATGCGACAAATGCGGCTCCGGGTACATGGTCGATGACAGTTACCATGACATTAAGGTGTACAGATGCTTCGCATGCGGTAACCGGCTCTATGCCGATCATCCAAAGAGATCGGGTTCTCTAATCTGTTCCCGATGCGGCGATGACCTGGACACCGAAAATGGGCTGGGTTACTGCAAGGCCTGTTCGAGGCTCCTCAGCACCCATGTTGAGCCGATGATAGAGCGTACCTATGGCGAAACCACGTGCGCGTGCGGCGTGACCTTCGTCCGGAAAAGTCCCAGGCAGCAGTTCCATGCCAAAGATTGCAGGAAGCGGCTGTTACCTCTAGTGGTGGGTAAGGTAAGTCAAGCAGCATCCTGTCGGGCGCTGCCCCGAAACAATAGGGGTTGCGTCTGCCGGCCCGTGACAGGGCCCACTTTCTGAACTAATTTCTTGGGGCCAGGGTCAGCAGCCTATGTGACTGTATCCCAGAAGAGGCTCTCCATCTGGGTACACCATGCGTCTGTTTTCAGTAGGTTCCCTGGACTCCTTCCCTCACCGCGGCAACAAGAGTCTTAAGATCCTGTTTCTCCAGTTGCAGCAGAAAATCCAGATCGAGGTTGGATTTGAGAAGTTTCCGGATGATCCTGACCAGGTCTTCTTTCGGGATATCAGCCGTTACCGGACTATCCATTCGAAGTCGTCTCCGTTATTCGTGATACCTGAGCCGGCTATGGAAATATTCTACACGAAATGGCAAGCCTTTGCCCAGACGCTTGCGGATTTTTTGTTCGATGGTCTCTACACTACAAGTGAAAATCGGTTTCCCCGGGACTCTTTTCTGATTTATGTTTTGCGCATTATTGACCCACCTGACGAGACCCGCGCCGAAAGTTTGCGAAGGCAATGAGGCGGTTGACTACTCCCATGTTATGATCTGTTTTTCGAGATCAACAATGTATTTCAGGCCGCGTAATAGATCCATCCCCAGGAGCCCGTCATATTTCGCGGGAGGACCTTGATGCCGAACGACAAAGATTACAGCGCTCTCTTTTGTGTGAGGACCAACAGTTATACGACTTAACGTAACCTGGTGGGCCTCGATACCGGTCCCTCCAAGGACCCTCCCTCGCGTCTTTCTCGCTGTGCTTAGATTCACGTTTAACCGATCCGCGATTTCAGTGTTAATGACTGTTCCTGAGGCGCCGGTATCCAGCAAAAGCTGAACGTCAACCTGATTGCCTTGGTAGACAAGTGTTACCGGAACCAGTACAGAGTTCCCGATCACGGTGACCTTCGTCGGAGCGTTACTCCTATAGATGACGGTCTCGTCGATACGCCGCCAACTCCCTTCCGGGGATGCCTCCTCTCCCGCTTTCGATTCCGAAACCGTTTGGGTAACGCAACAAATGACGACAAGCATATAGACTATCAGGCTCCAGAGCTTTTGCAATCTTGCCTCCCCGTTCTTGCTGTCGATCGGGGCAAACGCTGGGGATGTTGTTTCCTTTGCATTATTCCTGACATGATCCTCCCTTAAATTGAACAACGGCAGCCCCTTGAGATGCGACCAGCCTCGACGAATGACGACGTCGGTCGCGACCGAGAGATAGATCCGTCCTACTTTGATTATACAGAGAACACCTGCTGCTGTAAATCGGACTTTGGTTGGATTAGATACGCCCGCCTGGCTTAGGAAAGATGGGGTACGTGCCGGACACCGTTTCTGCGGGTCAGTCGTTTCCATTGTTCTCGACACAAGAAAGCTCGTGAGAGCGTTGTGAATGCCGGTCATTCGACAGCAGGCTGAAGATTCATTATGAAAGAACAAGGATTTACATGTATGGCCACTCTGCTGTGATGATTACCGATAATCCTCAATTGCTCTGGGGCCGGGCGTTGCACCTTTCAGTCAACTATATTTAATTCCCCCTTCTCCGCAATCTCGGACTCAGGATGAAAAGTGTTGACGTAAAGAAGCTGGAGGCTCCCGAGGTAAAGCGGTTCTTACCCGACAAGGAAATGCGCACCGCGGTCCTGGTGAGCCTCGGTCTCATCCGCCATCTGCAGGAAGAAATCTCAGGGATGGAAACGATGATCACGAAAAAGCTGAAGGCAAAAAAGGGAGTTCGCCAAGCTCATCACCCTGCCCGGCATCGGCACAATCCTCGCCCTCACCATCATCCTCGAGGTGGGGATATCCGCAGCTTCCCGAAAGTGGGAGACTACTCTTCGTACTGCCGCTGTGTCAAGAGCACCCGTATCTCGGCCGACAAGGTCACCGGACACGGCAACGGGAAGAATGGGAATAAGTATCTCTCCTGGGTCTACATCGAGGCTGCCCAGTTTGTCCGCAGGTTCCACGAGACGGTACGGACCTAATATGAGACGAATATGGCCAGGACGAACCAGATCGTGGCCATAAAGGCACTGAGCCATAAGCTGACCCGGGCATCTTACTATGTCATGCGGGATCAGGTGGATAGACCCTGGGCGTTCACTCCGGTAAGGGCACGAAGGGGGAGAGGTGAACCAGAACGCGTTGTTGGCTTATAACCAAACACCTGAGTGGCAACCCCTCCCCATAGGATAAGAAGATCCCTTCCGGGGAGAAGCAAGAGGGGGTCAGTCCTTGACAAGGTACGACGATGACTGAACGCAATCTGCGTACCAGGGAAGCGCCACCGCGAGGCCCATTAAGTTTCCGCAAATCCTGTGTCAGTTTGCGTTTTTCTGATACTCGCCTTCCCGCACCACATCAGTGCGTTACCGTGATAGACCCAGGTGACATATTGCGGAGGGTATTGCGAGCTGCATGCCACGAGGACAATTGCCATCGACTTGTCGCTGCCGGTAGCGGCATTCGTAATACTTCGCTGGCTGGTACGGAAAGTGAACATAAAAGCGTCACGGGCGGGGTGATGTCACCTAAGGTCTCCATTTTGAAAGACCCGCCCCTGACGCGAGCAGGTTGACAAATATATGGCCTTGGCCACCCGCAAAATCATGTTCGCTGCACGTAAAGTCGGTCCTGTCCAACCAAACCCCGTAGCTGCCAGATGAGGCAGTAGGGGAGGATCGGGGGTCAATGCAGGTGTTGGCAGGATAAGATTGGGCCCCTCCCGGGGCATTTAGTCCCGCAAAGGCCTGAGGGGCTTTGCAGCAGGGACTAGGAGGGTAAGAACCGGTGCAGCAGGGGTTGGTCGGCCCGCACGTGTTCGGATTGGGGTCGCAGCACGTGACTAAATTAGAATCGCAGGGGACTCCTGTGCGCGGCCGGTCCCCTGCCACGACCGTCGTTGCCGCTCGTGGGAAAGCGGGCGTAGGAATACGCGCTATGGGCAACGGGGATGATCTGGAAGGACTGGGCGGGGGCGCTACTGATGTTTCCGTCCCACGCGGGCAGCGTTTGGCCCGCAGCAACGTACTTGCCCACAGCCCCTGCAGTACACGTAGGGGGAGTCCCCACACTGCTACACAGAACGCACGGACTGCTGCCCGGAACGCCGCAGGCCGCGTCCCAGAGCCACCCCGCGCGAAGTGTAGCGGTGGCGTAATACCCCGGCGAGCGTCACCTGTTTCCCCGCGCCATCCAGCGTTGCGGCGACGATAGGTGGGATAAGCGGGGTACAGCCCCTCAATCTGGCCGTACGGCGTCCCCATACGTATTGGGAAGACTGGCGAGCGTGGGATCACAGATATTGAACGATAATCCTGCTCCCGGAATAGCACACGCCGTCTTGAGCAATCGTCATAATGTATTCAGTGCCTATCGGACCGATGATCGTAACAAGAGCCGCACCTGCCTGCGGAACAAATGAGCCGAAGTGTGAAAGTTTGACCTCCCTGGTGGCAGTCCCGGATATACCCCGAGAGAGTAACGCGTCTTGTCCGCAAATGTTACTGGGCACGTACGTCAGTGTGAACGTCCCGTTGCCGAATTTGAACTGGCGACCGCCGGACGGGAAGTAGCTCTGCAGAAGGGTCGAGTAATCCCCGTTGCCGCTGAGTATTCTCCCTGGCGTACCTGATCGCAAACTCGATCCCCGCGTGAGCGAGGGTATAGGCCTGGTACGATTGGACCTGATAGGGGTAGCTCTCGTGCCTTGCGCGGAGGAGTGTCACGACCCCTACTGCGACTCCCGCAAAAACGGTGATCATGACGATGAGGAGCATGAGAGAGACACCCCGCTGGCTACTTAATCTCGTCATAATAGGCTCCATCGAAGGCCCTCCCGGGGACCGTTGCGCCTGGAGGAAGGTTTCTCGGCGAGATGCGGGTCAGCAACGTTATGGTTGGGCTGTTCGCCGCCTGATCGCTTTTCAAGCCAAGCGTGACCTCGTAACTGTCATTGTCCGGCGTGTTGCCCCCCTGAAAATACCTGACCTGGAAACTCGTGATGCTGCGGCTATTAGCGCAGGCGGTGAGGCAAGCGATCCTGGCCCCGCGTCGGGGGGCCAGGACTGACACACGGTTCGAGTCAGCGCCGCCACTCGCCGAATTAAGTCTGGACCCTGTAGAGGAGTGTCGTGGTGCCGCCCGATAGGGGTGCAGGTGCAGTACTGTACCCAGTAAGGGTAAGTGCTGTCGCAGGCGTGCCGTGGGTGAGCGAGAAGTTGATATATGGGACGGGATTGGCAGTACCGAAGGGACCACTATACACGTTATTAGCATCCCGCAACTCTCTGGTTATCCGTTCCGCAACTAGCTGCTGACTCGCCATAGATGTAACCACTTTTCGTGTCCGCGTAGAGATCTGAGTACTGCCAGATTACCGAAAAGGTGAAGGCGCTCAAGATGCTGAGTACGACGACTGTCATCACTAGTTCTACGAGGGTGAACCCTCTGCTCATATCAGGTCCTAGTATCTCGCCGTTACAGCGCTCGATGCTCGGTACGACACGCCCGACGGCCCGGTGACGGTCACGTCGACCTGTTTGTAGTTCGCGCCGGATTCGACGTCGGACTCAAAACAGGAGACGGGTCGGTATATCCTATGCAGCTCCCCCCGCTTGCGCCGCAGCCAAGGTAGGTGACCGCCCATTGCACGCTGATAGCCGGCGTACTCAGCAGCAGGAAAACCGGCAGTGGTGGGCACTGCTCGACGGACCAAAGCTCACTACATTCAGCGCCGGGTCAGAGTACGTGTAGGCCATCAGTTCTTCCATCTTCCGTTCTGCCACGAAACGGGCCTTGATATACGATGTCGGTGTCATCATCTCCTTTATCACCGGCTGCGTGGTGAGATAGAATATGGGGATCACCAGCGCGGCAAGTACTATGAACATGACGGTTTCGAGAAGCGAGAAGCCTTTGCTGTTCAATATGCCTCCACATTGCCGGAGACTGCGTAAATTTTGACACTGCCCGTCATGCCCCGGGAATTAAGTGTAAGTGGCCCCGTCGGTCGTCGTCTGGTATTCCCCCAGAGAATTAAAGGTGACGGTCAAGGCCACTCTGTATGGTCACCCCGGAGGGAAGGCTCTTTACTTGCCCACCGAGATAGTAGGTGTTTGCACCGGCCGGAAACGAGACGGTGTTGGTATACGCTCCAGCGGTGTAGGCCATAGTGGCCATCGTGCGGCACTGGACGAACCGCAGGTCACCGGCCACCTGGTCAATCGCCGTCCTGAGGTTTGTGCTGGAGGCAAACGACCCGAATTTCATACCAGCAGTTGCTGCGAGTATGCCCGCCATGACGATTACCACGATCAACTCGGTCAAGGTGAAGCCGGCGCTATGAACGGAGGCGGCCAGACCTCCGCCACAGGCGCCCGGTCCTGATAGATGTCCTGCTAAACATCCTGACGCATGTCCTCCCGCATGCTTTACTACTTCTCACCCTGCCTGATGCTGCCCGCACTTCCCCTTTATATTATCGATAATAATCAGCATTACTTTATACCAATTCGCCTTCATTCATGTGCCTTTGTTGGCTGCGTCATTACAGGATGCTCCGCTATCGCTCTTCTCGCCGTGCCAGTTGCACGCCCGGGTCATTGCTTCTTGCTGTTACCCTGTTCCCAAATGATTATACTGTCGCCTGTAGCAATCTTTATACCACTCCTGACGCTGCACCTTTGCCGGCGTTCTTCTCGTGGAAGACAACCCTGATGTCACCACCGTTGAGCGCCTCCGGTTAGAGCTCCTCGTGTCATCGAGCGAACTATCATCCAAAACTACGATCTCTCTGTCGTGTGGCACCTCCTTAACCTTCGCAATACCTCGGACAAGAGACGCTCCTCATTTATGCGCCGGTGTCACATTATAGACAGAAGTATTAGGAAAATTGTACTAAAATGCATTCTGCCGGTCAATCCAGCACGTAAAAATAACCATGGGAAAGCGTACTCGAATGAAGCCTTCACAACTTTGTGAGTCTTATCAGCCCAATGCATGCAGTTAAATCACTCTAATCTCCTGACGGCAGGCTTGTCTCGTCCACGAACAACATGAACGGCTTCCGAATGAGCCAGTAACGCGCGTCCCGGCAGGGCGCCGGCCGATCACACGCTGTCCGACCAGGAGTTGAAGCTCCTCGCCCTCGGGCCGGTTCAGCGAGATAATTCTCATGGCTGCGCGGCTCGTAAACCATCTCTTCAAGACCCGGTTTTGCGCCAGGCAGACGTAAAGAGGTCTGAGCAGACAACAAGCGCTTGAGCCCAGCGCACGCACTAGTTTCAACGCTACGGCCTGGGTCCTGCCCGCCAAGACGCCGTAGATCCGTATTTTTGTATCGCCTCTCTCGATCCAATCGACGCGGCCCATGATGTTCTCTCGTTTCAGCACCCATGAATCCGCGTGCCCGTTGTTATCACCCTTCGTCCGTATCTCTTCCGTGTTGATGGACACCACCCGGTGGACGATGTTGCAGCCCCCGTCGGGCGAGCGAAACACCACAACGTCTCCGCATCGTATTCTTCTTTCATCATACGGCACAACGTGCAGGACATCAGGGCTGTTGAGCACCGGGTTCATACTGGGGCCTTTGTAGAACAACGAAAGAGCGACCGCTTCCTTACAGGATGCTACGCTACCGCTTGAGGACCGGCCTGCGGCCTTGAAGACCGCCTTCTTAGCAGGCTTGAGGTACGCTTCGCTTGAGGTAATGGACATCAACCTTTCCCCCTTATCAGCCGATCACCCTAATCACCATTCTCTAACCAATTGTGCCACTGTAACCAATCAAATCCTGCGGCACAGTTGATTCGAGCCGCGACAACTTACGTAGAAGTACCGGCAACACATTGGGTAGTGTCACGCGCACCATTCTGACATTGGTTGTAATATTCATATCCACCTGTGTCGGAACAGCTGCGACCTGTGAACGAGCCATATTGTAAACAGGCATCACCGGCATAACTGCCGCCGAAGCAACTACCCACATTGGGCCCTGCAGAGCATGTCCAGCTTCCCGCCGCCGTTGCGTTAGCCAGATCATACAGAACCGGCTTGTCATACTTGAAACGAAATGGCATACATACCTCCCGGCCGTGCGTGGCCGGCAATCCTCAAGGCTCCTCCGGGGTCGGTCCTCAAGCCGGCTATGCCGGCGCTCCCTGAGCTGCCCTCAGGGGTCGGTCCTCATGCCCTCCAGGGCGGTCATCTTTTCTTCCTCTTCTGCTTCCCGGAAACAGCCCTCGCGCCCGCGTCTCCTCACAGTACCAGAACCCCGCCCAGAGATTCTTGCTACGGTAATAGTTCTGTGCCACACAACTCGCGAGGCAGATGGTTTTCATGAGGCAGTCGCTGCAGACGCCTTCGAACCGGTGGGGCAGGCCTTCCCGCAGCTCTCGGAGCACGGGGGCGTTATACCAGACGCCGGCGAGGGCATCGTGTGCGGCATGGCCGAAGACCAATTCCGGCACCGTCTCACCGATTCCGCAGAGCGCATACGAACCATTGGCCAACACACCGATGATACCAAGAATGCCGCACACCCCGCACCCCTGACCATCACCGAACATCTTGCTCATGGGCCGGAAAGCTGCAGGGTGGCTGTAAAACAGACGCAGCTCGGTCGAGGAAGAAAGCGCGGTTTCAACCCATGCGCCCAGCTCTACCAGTTCTTCGATGGTCAGCGCCTCTCCCTGCTCGTGCATCTTCTCACCCCGTGCGGTGGGTTGGACAAGGTTGAACTTGACGGAGCCCGCACCCAGCGACTCCGCAAGACGCACCACGGCCGCCATCTGGTCCTTGTTGCGGCGCACGATGCTCATGATCACCTGGGGCCTGAAGCCAGCGGCACACGAGGTTTCTGATGCCCTGAAGTGCTGCTTCAAACGACCCCGTCAACGCCCCGCATCCACTCGTGCGTCTCAGCATCCGCTCCGTCGATGCTGACCGAGACGAACGTGTTCTTGCAGGACCTTAGTTCCTGAGCCAGCTCGGGTGTGCACAAGACACCGTTGGTTTCTACGGTGAGTCCCAAATCTTCCTTTCGCACGATCTCGAGCAGTTGCTTGATTTGGGGATGAAGGAGCGGCTCACCACCGGTAAGCTTCACGCCGGTAAGGCCAAGAGGTTTCGCCTGCTGAATGATCGACTCGAAGAGTTCCACAGACGAGCGCCGGGTAACTTTTCCCTCCTCCCTGGAACTTCGGCGCTATCCAGCAGTGGCGACAGGCGAGGTTACAGCCCTCGGTGAGGTAGAAGTAGATGCAGTTGAGATGGTAAGAAGGATCACTTCGTTCGAGGACCGGAAGCTGCGCTCCTTCAAGGATGCTTCCTTAATGGTGCATTGGGATTATTAGCTCCGCTATGCTATCTCTTGAGGACTGGTTTTGGCTTCGAGGCTTTGTTCAGATATGGACATAAAATTGTTGACCTTCTTCCAACGAATGATTGGCCTGATGTTCAGTCTTTGACCATCTCGCATTCATTCTGTATTTCCAGTCCAGCGTCACATCATCCGAACAGTTTCGACGGCTCAACCGTAGGGTAAGCTCGGCAATGGATGAAGCTTCGCTACGTAATCAGGAACTTCATAAATTCCTTGCTGCGTTGTTCGGCTGATACCCTCTGCTATATTCTGAGGCACGCTGACCGACACGCCGCTTCGTTTGACCTATGACCCTAAAAGACTCGATTCTTTGGAATCGGTCATTCATTGCAATCCCATATATCAGATCCGCACAAACTTCATCGCATCCTGCCAGCACTCCAACTCCTCAAATCTTCTCACGGTCGCCATGACCATCCCCTACCGTCAGCTCTCTTCACCCGATCCATCTAACCAATCGAACCGATGAAACTAATTCAACCAGTTAGACTAATTGAACCAGTCCTAGTTTTTACGCGCAACACTCCAGTCTTGGCAGCCTTCCTCCCTCTTCCAGGAATTTCCTGAGACAGGCGTCCGGGGCAGGATGGTAGAGGCTGCCCGTAATCGTGTACGCTAAGGCAGGGCAACTGCCCGTGCAGTAGTTCATGTAATCACAGCCCGAGCAGAACTCAAAGCTGGAGAGCGGAATAGAACGACGCTCTCTGAACCTGTTCAGCTCCGGATGGTGTTTGCCAGATCTCCCGGAGATCGTCCTGGTTTATGCGGCCCAGCACCATGTGGGGCATCTGGGCACAAGGGGTGATGGCACCGTCCGCGCGCACAGCCATCTGGTTCATGGGACCACCGCAACCGACGAGAAAGCCGCGGCCGGCCATCTCTCGTCCTTCCTTACGGGCCTGCTCCATTTCCAGCCATCCCCTTGCCTTCGGCCAGGGGGCCGGCGGCGGCACTGATGCGACCGTTATATTTGGCGCTCAGCCTAAGCAGCGTTTCCATCGCCAGGCAGCGTTCCTCGACGGTAAGCTGGACTATCTCGGCATTCTTCCGGCAGAGGCCGAGATGGGAGGCGGAATTGGTGGAAAAGCCTGGCAGACCTACCTCTTCGAGCAGGAGCCGCGAGACGTTTTCGAGATCGTGCACGTTCTTGCGATGGATCGTTACCCGTACGGTAACCGGCAGGTTATAGCGCTGAAGGTGCTTTATCCCGTTCATGGCCTTCCGGAAGCTGCCCTTGCCCCGGCAGGCGTCATGGGTTATCGGTACGGAGCCGTCGATGGAGACCTGCACGCTGTCGCACCGTTTGGTTGAGGCAAGGAAGGCGGCCATCTCGTCAGTGATCAGGGTGCCGTTACTCAGGATCTTGAAGCGCATCCGATTCCGGACGATGCCTCCGATGATTTGCCGAAGGTCTTCCCGGATGAAGGGCTCACCGCCGCAGAGCGTCACATCCATGACAGCGCAGCGACCCAGTTCTTCGAAGAAGGCAAGCCATTCTTCCGTCGGGAGGTCCTTGCCTACGTCGCCGGCACTGCTGAAATGGCTGCAGTACTTGCAGCGCAGATTACACCGGTCGGTTATGTCAATATCCACGGACTTCGGGGTCTTCATGACCTGCATAGTCCACCTCCATGCAATGCGACCGCTGCGCTTGAGGAGCGCTGCGCTTGAGGACCATCACGCCTTTGGCGTGATTCGAGGACCGCGTCCTTAAGGTATACTTCGCTTACAGGATGCTTCCCTACGGGATGCTGCGCTTCCGCTGCCGCTATCGCTCGAGGTTCGGTTTCGCGCTGAGGTGGACTTCACGGGCTCCATGAGTCCACCGATGAAATCAGCACGACCAACGGATAGCTTCCGGACTTCCAGCTTCCGGAAGGGAAATAAGAAATCCCCAGTCATATCCTTGACTCTCTCTCGCCTCAAGCGATAGCGTAGCATCCTGTAAGGAAGCGGTCCTCAAAGCCCGGCAGGGTCAGTCCTCAAGCTGCTTTCGGCAGCGGTCCTCAGGGCCACGTGGCCGGTCATCTCTGCGTCCAGTTCGTGTCCTGCCAGCCCGCGCTTGGTCAGGTCTGCTATGAACTCCCGGATGTGGTCGTCGGCTTCCTCAGGCACCTCTTCCGCTTCCTGCCGCAAGGACTGAAGCATCTCATCGATCGAGTGTTTCCCGTCAAGGAGTTTCCACAGGTAGACGCCGGTCGGGTTCAGACCGAAGGCATTCCCTGTGTCCGGATCAAACAGGATGGCCCAGTCGTCAAACTCTTCACGGAGCACAACCAGCGGGTTGGCTATGGGTTTGTCATGCGGTTCCACAGGGTTACCCTCCTCGTCAATTCTCAGGCCCTCCCCGCAGGGCTGCGGGGAGTATGGCTCTTTTCTCAGCCGTGATTTCAGCAAGTTCCATGCCAGGCAAAAACAGGTTGAGGTCAGGGTCGAGGTGAAAGAATTACGGACGGCTGACGGAGGCTCCAGGGCCAAAGGCCTTGAACATGCCCCAGATGCGATGGGTTTTAGCGGAAACGCAGTTCTTATATATGACAATTAAAATACTACGAATACTATAATAAATAACGTAATGTAATACAATAGAACTTATATAGGTCTCTATGTATGCCTTTTATACACTTATAGTAACAGATGCGGAAGTAGTAAATCTAAAGTTCCAGAGACTCCTCAGGATACGATCCTGCAGATACATCTTTATTCGAACCGGAACTTCCACACACCTACGACGAAGAATAGGGCTGCAAAGGCGGCAAGAATGCCAACCTTAGGCAGGACTTCCGCGAACCCGTGGGCGCGCACGAGCAGGTGCTGCCGTAGTGCTTGACCACGCCCCCGGACGTCTATCAATACGTCATATCAGATTGTTTTACGGGTTGTCAAATATCGGAATCTTTTTCGGAAGAGTTGACATGCCAGACCTAAGCTGCTAGTGTGTAAAAAAAGTACTTATGGAGGAGACATGCCGGAGGGAAGAGTGGCAAGAGTTACTGAGATTATTGCTGGCTCGCCGAAGAGTTTCGATGATGCGATCACCGTCGGATTCAGGCGAGCAGCAAAGACGTTGCGGGGGATTACCGGTATCAAAGTGAAAGACATGCGCGCCAAGGTCGAGGACGGGAAAATTGTGGAGTACAGGGTCACCCTCGACGTGCTCTTTATTTTAGAGAACTAGAACGCAGCCCGGCGTCGTCAGGAAGCCCTTTTGCGTGCCAGAGGAGTAGCTGGCCATAGTAACTATACTTCCTTCTCGTTGACTCGCTGAAGAGTAAGAAAGGGAGAAGCGTTGCTACGAGCAGAAAAAGAAGACTCTTCATAACCCTGACGAGGATGAACGTCTTGTAGTATGCGTCAGAGTGATACTTTTTTATGAATTTGTACAGAGAGATGGCGTACTCGATCCGGCCCTTGACCCATGTCCGCCGGACCGTCTTCCCCTGTAAATGTATCACCCTGGCGAACGAAAGAAAAAGCACCCTGTAGCCACTCTGTTTAGCGCGCACACAGAAGTCGGTCTCTTCAAGGAAAAAGAAAAACCCTTCGTCGAAGCCTTCCAGAATGCGCATCACCTGCGCCCTCACGAACATGGCTGCTCCGATCACGGAGTCGACATCTCTGGCGGAAGAAGAGGTTGCTCGTTTCATCCCGTCTCTCGCCGGAACCGTGGGGGCCGGCCTGACAAATGGCACTACC
Organism: uncultured delta proteobacterium; assembly: GCA_963821605.1. Lineage (GTDB taxonomy): Bacteria > Desulfobacterota > Syntrophorhabdia > Syntrophorhabdales > WCHB1-27 > JADGQN01. The sequence continues at coordinate 26,126 of CAWGEZ010000053.1, forward strand.
TCCAGGAGCAGCGAAGGCGCGTTGGCAAAAGAGCGCTGCGGCTTCATGTCCTCATAAACGAGTTGCGGCCCGGCAATGCCTACCGTTGCATCATCCTTCATGAAAGAGAGCACCTTCTCTACCTCCCCGGGGAGGAGGCGCGTATCAGAGTTCAGAAAGAGAAGGATATCGCCTGTTGCCAGTGCGCTGCCCTGGTTAGCGGCTGCCGCAAAACCCCTGTTCTCATTGTTTTTCAGGTAAAGGACCTCGGGAAAATTCTCATTGAGCAGTTGGCCTGTACCATCGCTCGACGCGTTATCCACGACGATTATCTCCCTGAGAAAGGGCCGCAGGGATGTGTCCTGCCGTATCGAGGCGAGAAGGCTTGCGAGCAGTTCCCCTGTGTTGCGGGTGACGATAATGATGGATAGCATCCTTTATCTTATACCAAGTCGCCTTCATTTGCATGCCCTTGTTGCCGTTTGGTCGCACCGCTTAGACTGCAGTCCATAGACATCACCCAACCCCCACCCTGCTTGACTTCTGCAGGGTGTCGGCTTACGATAATTGCCGAGATGCGCGCGCTTATCTTGCTCAAAGCAGTACGTTTTCTTCTGGTCATTATGTTGTGCGGGCTCGTCCCTCAGGGGAGCATTGCCGACGATCTACAGAGCACCAAAGTCAAAGACGAGAGGAGAGTCACCCTGCAGGTAACGGATGTGCCGCTCAATGAAGTACTGAGCATCCTGGCGAAAAACGTCCCCCTGGAAATCAAGGGAACGGTTCCTTCTCAGGAGCGCATCACCGTGCAGTTTTCCAATGTAACCCTCGAGGAAGCGCTCAGCAGAATCATGCGGGGATACAATTACGTACTCGTGCGGCCTGGAGAATCAACAAAACCTCTCCTCGTCGTTATGAACAAGATTGAGCGCTCCATTCAGAATCAATCGGCTGCCGTCGGATCGGCGCCGGCCGGAGCCGTACCTGGCCCTGCCGCACTTCCCGGCGCCGCACCAATGCCAGCAGGGCGGCTACGGCCAGGCATGCCGCAGGTGCCGTCCAGACAGGGACCGGAGGCTTTACCCGCAACGGTCGGTCCGGCCGAACCCGGACAGGCCGGTCCGCAGAGGCCTGAGAATCAGCCGGGTCTTCCCGGCTCTGTACCACCAGGCAGCCCTGTCCCTGCAACCGGCCCTATTCCGCCATTTCCCGGCACGCCGTTTGGCCCGGGTGCAGTACCTCCGGGCATGGCCGCAGGGCAGGCTGGGCCAGCTTCTGCTGCGGGCAACCTTCCTTCCGGGATTTTACCTCCTCCAGGAGCGACCAACCCGTCGCCGGGAGGCGCAGGCGCACCTCTGCCGACACCGCCTGCCCAACCTCAACAGCCTGCGCAGCCGACGCCTGATCCGGTCCGCATTATGACGCCCTTTGGTGAGCGCTCGCGGAATAACCCGGCACCGGGCCGTAAGCCCCATCATCGAAGCCGACCCGGGCCTTGTCTTGACAAGAAAATTATCAGCGGTATATAACTAGGCATCAACATAAGGACTACCGTCAAGAGATTGAGAGAAACAAAGAGAAGGCCGTGAAGGTTCCTCACCACGCATACAGCCGATGAATCTGAAGCTATCGCCGTCAAATCTTCTTGGCCTCTTAGCGCTTATCCTTTTCACGTTCACTGCGGCCCGTCCAGCCGTGGCGGTGCGTCCATTCGTCACGGACGATGCGCGGGTTGTGGGTTACCACGTGGGGCAGCTCGAGAGTTCCGTGAAGGCGGACAAGAACGTTGTCGCGAATCTGAACCTATTCGCCTTCGGCCCGACGGAAAACCTGGAACTGACAGTGGGGTGGGTGGATGGTTTTCCGCACGGGAGAGGAGAGTCGCGCGTCTTCTCGCTCCAGGGACCACTTGTGCAGGCCAAATACCTGTTTTTTGCAGCGAAGCCCAATGCAACGCCGGGACTGGCAGCCGTTGTCGGTGGGTTTCCGCCTTGGGGTTCTCAGACATTCAAACCCGACACGTCGAGGGAGTTCATCTATATTGCAATGACCGAATCGCTCGGGGACGCAGATCGCGTGCTCATCCACGGGAACCTGGGATTTACCACCACGAATCCTCACACGGTTGCTACCTGGGGTTTGGGTACGCAGGTGCGGGTGACGGGTGGCTGGAATGCTATTTTCGAAGTCTTCCAGAACGACCCGTACGCGGGCGATATCGGGGGCGCCTTCCAAACAGGGTTTCGGTATATCTTCAATGACAACCTTCAGCTTGACATGACCGGGGGCACAGGGCTCTGGGGCGAACCCCGGCCTTCCGCGTACTACGGCATGGGCATCAGGATTGTGACTGACCGGCTCTGGTAGCGGCAACGATTCTATTGTAAGGGTCGAAAAGGTGTGGTACTATTTGCGCAAACGGTCGCGTGCTCGAGATGTCAGAAGACCAATAAAGGCAATGGGTTCGGAAGGTCACTGTCATCAGTGTTCATATCTCGACAGCATCCGCTCACCTCTCCGCGGCATGGTATTTGCAGCTCGTTTGAGATGTCGAGCCAAATGAGAGGAAGTGGAAGATGAGAACAAAGATTGCGCCGCTTGTGCGGCTCATCAGACGGTCCTGAAAGTCTGGGCTTCATAATCAAAGGTCGAATTGCTCTCCACTAGTGGTGCTCTTTTTCGCAGCGATACTGCTTTGTAGCAGCGCTTATGCGAGCGCGCAGGAGGTGACGCTCGAACAGGCCCTCGATCTGTTCTATAAGAACAACTATGACATCCTGATAAACAGATACGAAATAGATAAAGCATACGGCGATCTCGCGGCAGCCAAGATCATCCCCAATCCCAATATCTCAGCTAATTATACCGGGTATACGACGAGTTACGCGAGAACAGACAATACCATGCAGGCTTACCGGCTGGAGCAGCTCATCGAGCTCGGGGGCAAGAGGGGTTACCGGATAAAATCGGCAACTGAAGGTCTTGAAGCCACGAAGCTGAGCCATAAAGATACCATCCGGACCTTGTTGATCGGCTTTTACACAAACTATTACAATCTGGTCCTGGATGAGCTGAACATAGATCTGGCGACTGATGAGCTGAAAAGATTTGACAGGGTGCTTGACATAGGGGAAAAAAGACACAACGCCGGCTTCCTTTCGCTCATCGATTACACCAAGCTGAGACTGGCCAGAATAGACCTGGAGAATGGCCTTACGACGTTTAACAACCAGCATCGGAACGACCTTGAAGTCTTCAATTTGCTGCTCGGTGGCGCGGGCAACTATAGACCATTGAAGGGTCAGGCGAAAGAAGAATTCCCCGAGTATAAAGAAGATCGTCTCCTCGAGACTGCGTACGGTAACAGGTTTGATCTCCTCGCTCTTCAGCGACAGATGCAGTCAATAGAGGCGGGCCAGAAGCTTGCCAGAGCGCAGCGGATACCTGACCTTTCTGTCGGCGTGGAGTATGAGGCCCTCGGGACGAAGGTGGATTCAGGGCGTGGTGCGGGTCTTAGTATGAGCATCCCCCTATTTTACAGGAACCAGGGTGAGATTTTAAAAAGAGATGCGGAATACAGCCAAATAAGGGTTCAGATCGAGAAGGTGAGACGCCAGATTCAGACGGATATACGGCAGGCTCTCAACAATTACTCATCGGGCCTCACCATATTCGACGCATATCGGAAGAGAAAAATGGAGATGGAAGAGCTTTTGCAAAAGAGTGAGCAAGCGTTTGCTCTCGGGGGTATAACCGTCCTGGAGCTGCTTGACACGCGCAAAACCTACAGAGACTTCATTACAAAGTACAACCAGGCACTCACCCAATCAGCTCTCAACGAAGATCTGATGATACGTATTTACACGGGACAGATTGCGGGACAAGCTGCAGGACAAACAAGATCGGGAGACACCCGATGACCAACCGCACAATCCTCTCAGGCGTTCTGATCCTGTTTTTCCTTACCGCCCTGGGCTGTAACAACAGGTCTGGCCAGGCAGCAAAGGACGATAAGGAGGAACTCAAAACCTACAAGGTGACCGCGGCCGAGATACAGACCTACATCGAGGCGACGGGAAGCGTCCAGCCGGACCTCGCGGGCACCGCAAAGGTACTGCCCCAGCTCGCAGGGATAATCGAGCAACATCTTCGTGAAGGTCGGAGACCGGGTACAAAAGGGAGACCCCCTTCTTGCCATTTCGAGCCCTGATGTGACCGATACCTTCTCAAACTACTTCTCGAACCTGACCCAGCTCAAGCAGGCAGAGCGTATCTACAACCTGAACAAAGAGCTCTTCCAGATCGGGGCGATCACGAAAAATGACCTGCTCAACTCAGAAGCCACCTATAACCAGCTCAATGCCGTTTCAGAAGGCTTGAAGCACAAGCTCCGTCTCTATGGCTACGCCACGGACGGAGATGCGCTCAAAGCCCGTCAGGACACGGTGCTGATCAAGGCCCCCATGAGCGGCGCCATTGTCGATATCCAGACCCATGTCGGCGACCGGGTCGATACCGCATCCCCCCTCATGACCGTGGCAGACCCGCAGAACATCGTCATCGTGGCCAACATCTACGATACCGATATCGCCAAGGTGAAAAAGGGCAGTAACGTTACCTTCTACGTGGATGCCTTTCCCTCTACCCCCTTTAAGGGCATCATCACGTACGTCAGCGATGTCTCAGACATGGATGCAAAGACCGTCAAGACCTTTATCCGCATCCTCGAAAAGAAAGATCTCTTCAAACAGAACATGTTCCTGAAGCTGAAGATAGAAGGAGAAAAGAGGCGCCTCCCGCTCATCCCCCAGTCAGCCATGATCTACCGGGACGGCAAGTTCTACGTGTACTGCCCCACGAGCACCGCCAAGCAGCAGTGTGAGCTGAAAGAGATAAAGCCCGTCACCGAAGTCTCGGGAAAGCAGATGGCCGTGGAAGGTTTGCAGGAGGGAGATGAGATCGTCCTCACCGCCATAGACCTGGAAAGGCCATGATGAGACGCTGGACCGTATTCGTATCGACGCATAGCGGCCTCGTGCTCGTTCTCAGCGGCACCGTCTTTCTGATGTCGCTCTTTCTTGTCAGAGAGCTGAACGTCGAAGCCTTTCCTGACCCTTCCGCCCCGATAGTCGAAATCGTCTCCATATACGAAGGCAAGTCTGCTGAAGAAGTGGAAAGGCGGATTACCATACCGATGGAGGTCGGGCTGGCCGGTATGAGGGGCATGGAAAGACTCAGTTCCGTTTCAATATACGGCCTGTCAGACGTCAAGTGCAAGTTTTCGTATGACATCTCTTACCGGGATGCAAAACAAGAGGTGATCAACCGGCTGACCGACATCACCCTCGCTGACGGGGTCCAGCCGAATATCATCGCAAGTGATATGGGCGAGGTGCTGCAGTACGTACTCTATGGCTCCAACAACCTGATGGAACTGAGGACCCTCCAGGACTGGACCGTCGGGAGATACCTGAGGACGGCGCACGGCGTGCAGGACGTGGCGAGCTACGGGGGGTTCATTAAAGCTTACGTGGTCAAAGTGATCCCTGAGCAACTCGTGAAGTATGGCATAACGCTGTCACAGGTCTTAGAGGCCCTTTCCAAATCGAACATCAATGTTGGAGGCCGGACCATCGAACTCGGCGACCAGTATTACATGGTGAGAGGGCTTGGCCTGATAAAGAGCCTCCAGGACATAGAGCAGAGCGTGGTTTCGTACAAGAACGGAAAGGCCGTGCGCATAAAGAACATCGCCGAGGTGAGCCTCGGGAACGTTCCGAGAACCGGGATCATCATTTATAACAATCATGACGATGTCGTGATGGGAAACGTTATCCTCAGGCGGGGGGAGAAGAGCATCCCTTCCATCAGATCGATTCACCAAAAGGTGGCCGAACTGAACAGCACGATGCTTCCGAAAGGCATAAAGCTCGTGCCTTACTACGAACGATGGCACCTGATCACCACAGTGATCAAGAAAGTCATCGAAACCGCAACCTCGGGCGTAGTCCTCGTAGCCATCACGCTTTTTCTCTTCCTCGGTAACCTCAGGGCTGCCTTGCTCACCGCCTTCGTCATTCCTATTTCGCTCGCAATTACGCTTGCCGTGATGACCGTCACCGGAGATTCGGCAAACCTGCTTTCCATCGGCGCTATAGATTTTGGCATCATCGCGGACATTGCCCTCGTGCTGACCGAGAACTACATACGGGTCTCGAGGAAACACGGTCCGAAATACGGCCCCAGTGATCGCTCGCTTGTCCGGGCCCTGGGAGAGGTTGGTACCCCGATCATCCTGCTGGTCTTCATCATCGTGATCGCTTTCATCCCCATCTTCACGATGAAAGGGGCGGAAAAACAGATATTCTCGCCGATGGCAAAGACGTATACCTATGCCCTTTTCTTCACGCTGCTGCTCACCTTCACCTATCTCGCGGCATCGATCCACACGTTTGTGAGAGGGCACGAAGGTAGAGATTTCAGATTCGTCGAGAAGATGGGCAGTTATTACGGCAGGATTATAGAATACTTGCTGAAGCGGGCGAGACTGGTCCTGCTGATCAGCTCTGTCGTCATCCTTGCAGGCTTTGTCATCGGTTTCAATGTGATAGGGACACAGTTTCTTACCGAAGTTGGACGAGGGGAACCTTTACATAAGAATCACCTTCCCGTACTCGATATCCCTGAGCAAGACGCATGAAAATGCCAAGAAGGTGAGAGATGTGCTGATGGCCCTTCCGGAAGCCAATTCAGTGGCCGTGCGTGTGGGGAGGCCCGAGGATGGTACTGAGGCGACCGGCCCATACAACAGCGAGTATTATGTCGATCTGAAACCTTACAGCCAGTGGAAGAGATGGTCGGCCAAGGAGCAACTTGAGGAGGAACTCAGGGAGAAGCTGCGGCGTCTCTTCACCAATGCGACGATTACCGTATCGCAGTATATGCAGGATAACCTTGAGGAGGAGACCTCGGGCGTCAAGGGTGGAGAGAATGCGCTGAAGATTTTCGGGGAGGACCTCCATGAGCTTGACAGGATAGCGCGGGAGGCTAAGCAGCACATAGAAAGAGTGCCGGGCATCAAAGAAGTCGGCATCTACAGGGAACTCGGGCAGCCGAACCTGCTGATCGATGTTGACCGCGAGAACGCATCCGCTGTGGGCTTGAGCGTGGAGGAGGTACTCGACATGGTATCTGCTGCGCTGGGTGGCAAAGTGGTGAGCCAGATCATCGAGGGGGACAAGAATTTTGCGCTCCAGGTGAGCTTCCCTTACGAATTCAGAAACGAACCCGGCAAGATAGCGAATATCCCCATCCTGTTGTCAAACGGAGGGGTCGTGCCTCTTTCGAGAGTCGCCAAGATACGCTACGACACGGGCGCCTCATCCATCTTCAGAGAGGATTACAAACGCTATATCCCCATCAAATTCAGCGTGGCGTCAAAGGACCTGGGCGGAACCGTGGCAAAGGCCCAGGCGGAAGTCGCAAAGATGCAGCTGCCCGAAGGTTACTACATGCGATGGAGCGGCATATTCAACGAGATGAAAGAGGCCTTCCTGCGATTCTACATCTCAATCCCGCTGGCCATCTTCCTGATCATCATCCTGCTCTACATCTTTTACGGCAACATGAGGAACGTGCTCCTGACAATCGTTGCCCCGATCTGCACCGTCTTCGGCGGCCTTATTAGCCTATTGGTCACCGGGCAGTCGCTCAGCATATCGGCAATCGTCGGTTTCGTTTCCGTCATAGGGATCTCAACGTTCGATACCTGTATTGTCATAAACCATTACATAGAGGTCTACAGGGAGAATAAGAACAAAGAAAGGGCGACGCTGGAAACCGTTACGGAAAAATTCCGCTCGATCCTTATGGTCGGCCTCGTGGCGTCCCTCGGCCTCCTCCCTGCTGCTCTTTCTCGTGGCGTGGGTAGCCAGGTGCAGAAGCCGCTTGCAATCGTGGTCGTAGGCGGGATGTTGATCGGCACAGGCATCATTCTGATAGTAGTCCCTTTGCTTTTCAGATACGTGCATATTGAGGAATAGAACCGGAGACAGAAACTGACTACCGGGACCGGCGACAACATGTTACTATCATCGAAGGGGTATACCGGTCAACGAAGTCCAACTGGTATTAGAGGAGGTGCTTTATGACGCCATTTATCAGGATTAAGGGCTATGTCATCAACTTACAGAACCTGGCCTACGTGTTCGTGGCGGAAGATCATATCGATTTTGCATTTACCTTTCCCCCGGACGGACAGGGCGGTCAAAATTACCTGCGGTTTGCGAAAGGTTCCGATCTATCAGACGGCGACTTTCAGGAAGTGATAGATTTCATCATGCAGTTACCTGACCCTGACCGGGTGATTGTCATCTGACGCTTTCACGCGAGGCCGACCTCTTCCTCAATCCTCTTCGCAAGAACAAGAAATCATTGCCATTTACATTCGGCAACCGTTATGCTATAAAAGAAATCTGGCCGAGAAGCCAAGTGTGATGACTGTTCCAAAGCGCTTCCTCACCATAACCTCCTTCCTCCTGCTCACCATTTTCCTGATCTGCATTTTGACCGTCGAGTCACATGAGAATGCGCGCGGCCCTTTGAATTCCCGCTGTCCGTCCTGTGTGGACAATAATATACACTTTGCGGTGGACGCCCAGCCGGGCCTTACCTTAGGTTTGCACCATACAGTAGAGTACATTCGACCGCCTGAACTGGCGCTCGGCTTCAGTTCGTCAATCGTTTCCCTCAACAAGTACAGGGCACCCCCCGCCTGATTCTGAGAAAGTGAAGCCGGTTTTTTTGCAGAAAGCACGTTGTCAGGGTCGCATCAACCACACGTAATACATAAGTTGATACCAGGCCCTCAAGACGTGAAACCAAGACATCAATAGATACCGGCTATGGACGCGCGCCGTAGCCGATGGGAGACACCCGATGACCAACCGAATGATCCACATCATTCGTTCTGATCCTGCTTTTCCTTACCACCCTGGGCTGTAACACAGGTCCGGCCAGGCAACAAAGGACGAGTCAGGAGGAACTCAAAACCTACAAGGTGACCGCGGCCGAGATACAGACCTATATCGAGGCAACAGGAAGCGTCCAGCCGGACCTTGCGGGAACCGCAAAGGTACTGCCCGTACCTCGCAGGGCGGTCAATGAGCAACATCTTCGTGAAGGTCGGGGACAGGGTACAAAAGGGAGACCCCCTTGTTGCCATTTCGAGCCCTGAGGTGACCGATACCTTCTCAAACTACTTCTCGAACCTGACCCAGCTGAAGCAGGCAGAGCGCATCTACAATCTGAACAAACAGCTCTTCGAGATCGGGGCGATTACGAAAAATGACCTTCTCAACTCAGAAGCCACTTATAACCAGCTCAATGCCGTTTCGGAAGGCTTGAAGCACAAGCTCCGTCTCTATGGCTACGCCACGGACGGAGATGCGCTCAAAGCCCGTCAGGACACGGTGCTGATCAAGGCCCCGCATGAGCGGCGCCATTGTCGATATCCAGACCCACGTCGGCGACAGGGTCGATACTCGCATCCCCCCTCATGACCGTGGCAGACCCGCAGAGCATCGTCATCGTGGCCAACATCTACGATACCGATATACGCCAAGGTGAAAAAGGGGAGTAACGTTACCTTCTACGTGGATGCCTTTCCCTCAACGTCCCCTTTAAAGGCGTCATCACGTACGTCAGCGATGTCTCCGACATGGATTCAAAGACCGTCAAGACCTTTATCCGCATCCTGGAAAGGGAAAGAGCTCCTCTTCAAGCAGAACATGTTCCTGAAGCTGAAGATAGAAGGAGAGAAAGGGCGCCTCCCCCTCATCCCCAAGTCAGCCATGTCTACAGGGACGGCAAGTTCTATGTATACTGCCCAACTAGCACCACCAAGACAGCAGTGCGAGCTCAAAGAGATAAAGCCGGTCACTGAAGTCTCGGGAAAGTCTCATGGCCGTAGAAGGTCTCAAGGACGGAGAGGAGATCGTCCTCACCGCCATAGACCTGGAGAAGGCCATGAGGAAGATCCGAGAGAAGAAATGGCAGTGGAGAACCTATGAGACGCTGGATCGTATTTGTAAGTACACATAGCGGTCTTGTTCCTGATGCTTTCACTCACGCTGTTCGGTCTTTCTCTCTTTCTTGTCAGAGAGCTGAATGTCGAGGCTTTTCCTGATCCTTCCGCTCCGACAGTCGAGATCGTCTCCATATACGAGGGGAAATCAGCCGAGGAGGTGGAAAGACAGATCACCATACCCGTCGAGATCGGCCTCGCCGGCATGCGGGGCCTGGAGAGGATCAACTCTGTCTCTCTTTACGGTCTGTCCGATGTGAAGTGCAAGTTTTCCTACGATATCCCGTACCGGGAGGCACGACAGGAGGTGATCAACCGGCTGGCGGACACGTCCCTGCCGGACGGCGTGCAGCCCAACCTTATCGCCAGCCCCATGGGCGAGGTGATGCAGTACGTTCTCTACGGCTCCAACAACCTGATGGAACTGAGGACGCTCCAGGACTGGACCGTCGGCGAGGTATATCAAGACCGCCCAGGGCGTTGAAGATGTGGCGAGTTACGGCGGGTTTATCAAGGCTTACGTGGTCAAGGTGATCCCTGAGGACCTTATAAAATACGGCATTACTCTCTCGCAGGTAATCGATGCCCTTTCCAAATCGAACATCAACGTGGGGGGAGAACCGTCGAACTGGGCGACCAGTATTACATGGTGCAGAGGTCTGGGCCTCATCAAGAGCCTTGAGGACATAGAAAACAATGTCGTCTCTTACAAGAACGGAAAGGCTGTCCTCATCAAGAATATAGCCCAGGTGAGCCTCGGGAACATCCCGAGGACCGGCATTGTCATACACAACTACCACGACGATGTGGTGATGGGAAATGTTATCCTCAGGCGGGGTGAGAAGAGCATTCCCTCCATCAAGTCGGTCAACGAAAAGATAGCGGAACTGAACAATACCATACTTCCCAAAGGCATCAAGATAGTGCCTTACTATGAACGGTGGGGCCTGATTACCTCTGTGATCAAACGCGTACTGGAATCGGCCTCCTTGGGGGTCTTGCTGGTGGCGGTTGCCCTTTTTCTCTTCCTCGGGAATCTGCGTGCCGCAATTATCACCGCTCTGGTCATACCCATCTCTCTTGCCGTTACGCTCGCGGTGATGACGGTGATGGGGGACTCGGCAAACCTGCTCTCAATCGGGGCCATCGACTTTGGCATCATCGCAGATATCAGCCTTGTTCTCACGGAGAATTACGTCAGAGTTTCGCAGACAGCATAAGAGCAACTGCCGACAAGGGCCACCAAAGAAAGGGCTCTGGTTAAGGCCACAGGAGAGGTTGGCACTCCCGATCATTCTTCTGGTGCTCATCATCGTTCTTGCCCTCATTCCCATCTTCACCATGAAGGGAGCGGAAAAGCAGATATTCTCACCCATGGCGAAGACCTATGCGTATGCCCTCTTCTTCACCCTCCTCCTGACGTTCACTTACCTTGGCCGCATCAATCCATACCTTCTTGGAGGGTCACGAGGGAAAAGAATTCAGATTCTTCGAGGTAATGCAGGATTATTACGTCGCATTCGTCAGGTCACTTTTCAAGAAGGCCCGTCTGGTGCTTCTAATTGCGTCCGTCGTCGTGTTTGCGGGATTCCTGGTCGGGTTCAAGGTGATCGGCACCCAGTTCCTCCCCAAAATGGATGAAGGGAACATATACGTCAGGGTTACCTTCCCCTATTCCATAGCGCTCAGCAAGACCCATGAAAATGCGCAAAAGGTAAGAGATGTGCTTATGGGCTTCCAGGAAGTAAAGACGGTTGCCGTGCGCGTGGGAAGGCCGGAAGATGGTACGGACGCAACAGGTCCCTTCAACAGCGAATATTATGTGGGCCTGCGTCCGTACGGTGAGTGGAAGAGGGGTGAACATAAAGGAGCAGCTGGAGGATGAGATGCGGGAAAAGGTTACCAGGCTCTTTCCCAATGCGACGATCACCGTCTCGCAATATATGCAGGACAACCTCGAAGAGATGACAAGCGGCGTCAAAGGAGAAAACGCGGTCAAGATTTTCGGAGAGGACCTCGCCGAACTTGACAGGCTGGCCAGAGAGGTCAAAGAAAAGATACAAAAAGTGCCTGGCGTTGAGGATGTGGGTATTTTCAGGGAACTGGGCCAGCCCAATCTCCTGATCGAGGTGAACAGAGAAAATGCATCAGCCGTGGGCCTGAGTGTCGCAGGAGGTTCTGGACATGGTCTCCGCAGCCCTGGGCGGCAAGGTAGCAAGCCAGATTATCGAAGGGGAGAAAAGGTTTGCACTTACAGGTAAGCTTCCCCTACGATCTACCGAAGAGCAGCCGGAAAAGATAGCAACCATCCCTATAGTGCTGCCCTCCGGCGGGATCTGTGCCGCTCTCGCGGGTGGCCACGATACGGTACGATACGGGGGCCTCATTCATCTACCGGGAAAATTATAGACGGTATATCCCCATAAAGTTCGGCGTTGTTTCAAAAGATCTGGGTGGGACTGTGGCAAAAGCCCAGAAGGAAGCGGAGAAGGTCAAGCTACCGGAAGGTTATTACATGCGGTGGAGCGGCATATTCAACGAAATGAAAGCAGCCTTCCTGCGATTCTACTATCTCAATTCCATTGGCGATTTTTCTCATTCTTATTCTGCTTTACATATTCTACGGCAATATGAGAAACGTGCTGCTTACCATTGTTGCTCCCACCTGTACGGTTTTCGGCGGACTCATCAGTCTTATTGGTGACGGGACAGTCGCTCAGCATATCCGCGATAGTCGGATTTGTCTCGGTAATCGGGATTTCTATCTTCAATACGCTCATATGGATCACCCACTACATCGAAGTCTACAAGGAGAAAAAACAGAAAGAAGAGGCAACTCTTGAAACGGTCCGTGATAAATTCAGGCCGGTTCTCATGGGGGGTCTCATAGCCTCTCTCGGCTTACTCCCTGCATCGTTGGCCCACGGTGTCGGCAGCCAGATCCAGAAACCTCTTGCCATCGTCATTGTGGGGGGCATGTTGATAGGTACGTGCATCATTCTGCTGGTGATGCCGCTTCTCTTCAGGTTTGTGCGCACTGAGGAATAGCGCATGCGGCTCCCGAAGACCGGCATGCGGAAACTTTTCTGTTGACACCACGGGGCATTGGAATTATAAATTACTGAAAACATTCATTACAGGAGTGAAGAGGTTATGGAAGACGACCCTGGCGGTCACCCATCTGACGATTGGAGCGAACCGCTCCAGCCTCTGAGTTTCGTCGCTCAGATCTCCTGATCTGCTCCGACCTCCTCGGAGACCGGAAGCGGTTTTTGAGGAGATCCCCCTTAACGTGATTCCCCTCTGTTCCAATCTTTGAACGGTTGACTGCAAGCGTTTGACCCAATCCTGAAAGAGGGGTGGTAATGTACTGGATCAGCAAGAGCATTCACCTTCTAGAAAGGTTCCGGAACCGGCTTCTGATTTTTCTCGTTATTCTCGGTCCCGGCGTCATCACCATGATCGCCGACAACGATGCCGGGGGCATCGCCACCTACGCAGTCACCGGCTCCAAATACGGGTTCAGTCTGCTCTGGATCTTCTTCATACTCGTGCCGATGGCATACTACATCCAGGAGATGACCGTGCGGCTGGGAGCGGTCACCAAGCGCGGCCATGCCGAGGCAATCTTCGACGGGTTCGGGCCATTCTGGGGCTGGTTCTCGCTCTTCGACCTGGCCATCATCAACTGGTGCACCCTCGTCACCGAGTATATCGGCATGACCGCGGCTATGGCCATCTTCGGCGTACCCCCCATAATCACCTTTATCACCGTCACCGCTATTCTGATGATCGTTGTGCTTTCGGGGAGGTACTGGACATTCGAGAAGATCACCCTCCTCTTCTGCGGCTTCAACTTCGTCTATATCCCGGCCGCATTCTGGGCAATGGAGACCGGAAGTGCGCCGGCCTGGGGGGAGGTGTTTAAGGGTTTTTACGCTCCCGATCTTCCACAGGGCCTCACGGCGGACCTGCTCTTCATCATCATGGCCAATATCGGCACTACCATCACGCCCTGGCAGATATTCTTTCAGCAGAGCGCAGTCGTCGACAAGGGGCTCGACATAAAGGACATCAGGTTTGGCAAGATAGACACCCTTGCGGGCTCCATCTTCACCTGCGTCGTGGCCGCATTCATCGTCATCACCACCGGCGCAGCCTTCTATTACCACAACCCGCCCATCGTGGTCGAGGACGCGAGACAGACGGCGGAAGCCATCGTCCCACTTTTGCCCCATCGGGAAGGAGTCTGGGCGCGTGCCCTCTTTGCCATCGGCCTCTTCGATGCAGGGTTCCTGGGCGCCCTCTGCATCTCGCTTGCTACCTCGTGGGCCGTGGGCGAGGTCTTCGGCTGGGCCCACTCGCTCAACAAAGGCGTCAAGGACGCCCCCTGGTTCTACGTGATCTACTTTTTTTGCCTCGCTTCTTCAGGGGCGGTCGTGCTGATCCCGAAAGCGCCTCTGATCATGATCACCATGTTCGTCCAGGTGATAGCGGTGACGCTGCTGCCTGCGGCGCTCCTCTTCCTCATCCTGCTGCTCAATGACGAGGCCCTTATGGGGGAGCACGTGAACACGCGGTGGCAGAATACTGCAAACTGGAGCATCACAGGGTTCGTCATCATTATGTCTACGCTCTTTGGCATTTCTGTGTTGTTTCCCGGCCTTCTTGGGCAGGGGTAGGAGGTTCTCATGTCAGTGAGCAAGGATCTGAGCTTTGCAGATGCCATAAGCAGTAAGGAGTTTCGATTCTTCTGGTTCTCCGAGCTCCTGAACCGACCGGTTGCAACGGTCAGCGGAGATCGGCTCGGGAAGCTCTCGGACCTTGTGTTCCATCTTCGCGATCCCTATCCGGGCGCGGTTGGTATTTATATGGAGCACGGGTGGGGAAAGCCGACAGAATTCATACCCTGGGAGAAAGTCGTTGACATCGGTAAGAAGACCATTGTGGTGCAGCCCCCTGAAGGAGCCGCAACCTATCCGCCGTTTGTCGATCAGCCGGGATGGATATTGATAAATGAGCATCTTATGGGACGGACGATCCTCGACACGGACGGCCGGCGCGTGGAGGTGGTCAATGACGTGCAGATGCTTGAGTCGAGGGCGCGCTTGATCATTATCCATGTCGACGTTTCATTCAACGGGTTCCTGCAGAAAATGGGGCTTGGGCAGTCTTCGCTGGATAACCGACAAGTTCATCCCGTGGCGGTACGTGCAGCCCTTCTCCCTCGAAGATGCGGTCAAGACCGACACGGTTTCTCTCTCCATAACCAAGGAGCAGGCGAGAGAGTTGCCGGGCGAGGACCTTGCCGACGTGCTGGAGATGCTCTCCGGCGAAGAGCAGGAAGCCTTCTTCTCCGCCCTGGACCCTGAAAAGGCAGCGGAATCGCTGCTGCATGCGGAGCCGAGGGCGAAACGGCAGCTCATCGAGGACCTCCCCAAAGAGCGCGCTCAGGCAATTCTTGCTGAGCTCTCGATCCCCCAGCTGGCAGACCTTTTCTCGGTTCTGCCCCACGATGACGTCACGGAACTTATGCAACTGCTCCCCGAGGAGAGTGCGAAAAGGGTCCGGCAGTTACTTTCCGAGCAGGAGGCGAGGGCCCGGGACTTCATGTCATCCGACTATCTTGTGTTTAAGCAAGAGACAACAGTCGGGGAAGCTTTACAGGCCATCAGGAACATCGGGGCTTGATCCTGACACGATCTCCTACATTTATGTCGTGACTGAGGAAGGGCAGCTTGTCGGAGTCGTCGACCTTCGGGAACTTGTTCTTGCCCCGGACGATGCACGTCTCGAGTGATGTTATGTCTTCATCCGTGGTCGCTGCCGAAGAGGATAAGACCCGGGAGGATCTTGAAGAGATCTTTACAAAGTACCGATACCGCATGCTGCCGGTCGTGGACACGCAGGATCATCTGCTCGGGGCGATTCGTTACAGCGACCTGATGCAACCCGAACATGAAAAGACGTGAGGTGTGCTATGCCGCGAATAAAGATGACGCCAATGGCAAGAGTCGCTCTCTATTTTTTGAGCTTTTATCTGCTCTTTCTGGTTACCCTGATCATTGTAAAATTTGTCAAGAACGTATGGTAGTAAAGCGACTGCACGCAACGGTTACGCCTGCTTTCACTCGCTGGATACATGCAGCCCGCCAGTTAGACATAGTCAGGCCGCCGGGGTAGCAAGCAAAAAGTGACCACCATGAAAGAATTTCAGGTCCGCGAAGCTCCGAGCTGCCGCGAACCGCAGGCTGGGCAGCCCCCAGACGTGATTCGATGCCAGGCTGAGTTTTGATGCATAACGAGGCGCGCCGAGGACTGGGCTGCGAAGGCGTACCTTGGGGTACGTCGAAGTAGAGCAGGCCGAAGGGCAATAGCGAAGCATCCTGTAAGGACGAAGGTAGGCGCAAAAGGCGGCCTGCACTAAGGGCAGCAAGTAAAAAGCTCCAGATACGAGGCGCGCAAGCCGTGGGGAGCGGAGGCGTACCTGGAGGTACGTCGGAGCGACACGCGGTGCAGCGGAACGAAGTAGATGGACTTTTGACTTGCTGCCCTTCCTAGGCCATGGAGCGGAGTATTTCTATCCCTTTCGTGATGGCCGTCTCACTAGCCGCGAAAGAGATACGGACGTGCGATTTCCGGCTGGAAAAAACGCTGCCCGGGATGATAAAAAGGTTTCGTTTCAACGCCTCTTCCACAAACGCGTCGCCGTCATCTCCGGGCACTTCGCGGAAAGATGTAGTAGGCCCCTTTCGGTTTCACGACGTTGTATTTGTCCTTGAGACCCTCGTAAATCAGGTCCCTCTTCTTGCGATAGGTCTCGATCAGCGCGTCAGTCTTGTAGTCCAGCGCAAAGAGCGCTGCCTTCTGCGCCACGGAGTTGACGCTGCTGAAGACGTACTGCTGCATGGTAACCATGCTGTCGATGATCTCCTTGGGGCCCGCAACGTAGCCCAGTCTCCAGCCCGTCATGGCCCAATCCTTCGAAAAGCCGCCGAAGTGTCAGACAACCCTCGTAGATACTGGCCAAAATAGTGCCGGTACTCTTCTCCCTCATAGTTGAAGGCATGGTAGATGTCATCGGAGAAGACGAGAAGGTGCTTCTCCCGCGCAACGCGGGCCACCATCTCCAATTCTTGCCCTGAGTAGACGTTGCCTGTGGGGTTATTGGGGCTGTTGATCAGTATGACGCGCGTCCGCTCAGTGATGGCGCCCCTCAAGGCCTCCTCTTTGAGGGTGAAATCGGGATATGTGTCAAAAAAGACCGGCTTCCCGCCAAGCAGAAGGACCTGGTACTCGTACAGCACAAAGTAGGGATCGGGGATCACGATTTCGTCACCCGGGTTCATGGTCACGAGAAGCGCAAGGAGAAGGCCTCCCGTGACGCCCGGGGTCAGAATGACATCCTCGCAGAAAATGCCTTTCCCCCTGAGGTACTGGAGGAGCTTCTCGCGCAGTTCAGGGATACCGCCGGACGGCGTGTACTTATTAAAGCCTTTTCGTATCCAGGCTATGCCCTCTTCCTTGATCTCGTCCGGTATGTCAAAGTCGGGCTCTCCCAGGCTCAGGTCAACCGGGTTCTTAACCGTCCGCGCGAGATCAAAGATTTTTCTCACACCTGACGGTCTGACATTGGTCACGCGCTTCGATAGCCACATCTGTTACACCACCTTTCGCCTGCCCTGCGAGGAGCCGGGTCGCAGAAATCTACCATGTTACGACCCGCTCCCGCAAGTAATAACAGGTGATGGTTACACGTTGATTAGCTCTGACGAACTACTAGTTGGTGAACCAATAGCGTCTTAGAGCCAGTCAAACATAATCTCATCACCAGTCAACTCAACAGTCAACCGTTCTTAGGGCACGCTGGGTCTGGGGAACTTTTCCATATCCTTTACCAGCCGTGAGATCTCTTCATCCTTCAGGACAGATTCCTCAAGCCTGCCGGAGAGATACGCGTCGTAAGCGGCCAGATCGAGCATGTCCGTGGCCGCTATAGTTCATCAGGATCACCCTCTCCTTGCCTTCCTCCTTTGCCTTTTTCGCTTCGTCGATGACGCAGGCAATCGCATGGTTCGTCTCAGGGGCAGGGATGAAGCCCTCTGTCCTTGCGTACGTAATGCCGGCGCCAAAGGTCTGGAGTTGCCCGTATGCCCTCGGCTCCATCAGTCCGAGCACGAGCAGCTTGCTCACCAGCGGGGCCACGCCATGATAGCGAAGCCCTCCCGCATGGATCGGGGCGGGCACGAAGGTGTGGCAGAGTGAGTGCATGGGCAAGAGCGGCGTTGTCTCGGCTGTGT
Organism: uncultured delta proteobacterium; assembly: GCA_963821605.1. Lineage (GTDB taxonomy): Bacteria > Desulfobacterota > Syntrophorhabdia > Syntrophorhabdales > WCHB1-27 > JADGQN01. The sequence goes on from CAWGEZ010000053.1 coordinate 44,489, forward strand.
CACCAAAGTCATAGACGTAAGAGCCCTTCGTCATGGTAGGGCAGGAGGCCGGCTCGCACCCGATTATCCTCACCTCTTTGCCGTGGATCTTGTCCCTGACGAAGGGGAAGGCGATGCCCGCAAAGTTGCTGCCTCCGCCCACGCAGCCGATCACGACGTCAGGGTATTCACCAACGGCGGCAAGCTGCTTCTGGGCTTCCAGCCCGATAATCGTCTGGTGCAGGAGCACATGGTTGAGCACGCTCCCCAAAGAGTAGCGCGTCTCCTTTGACGTCACCGCGTCTTCAACCGCCTCGCTGATGGCGATGCCCAGGCTGCCCGGGTGGTTAGGATCCTGATCGTAGAAACGGCGGCCGGCAGCGGTGTCGGGGCTCGGGCTTGGCACGCATTTGCCGCCCCAGGTCTCCATCATCATCCGGCGGTACGGCTTTTGGTTGAAGCTCACCCTGACCATATAGACCTTCAGCTCCAGGCCGAACTGGTTGCACGCGAAAGAAAGGGCACTTCCCCACTGTCCCGCCCCTGTCTCTGTCGTCAGCCTCTTTATGCCGGCAATCTTGTTGTAGTAGGCCTGAGCTATGGCCGTGTTCGGCTTATGGCTCCCGGCCGGGCTGACGCTCTCCGCCTTCACGTATATGTGCGCAGGGGTTCCCAGAAATTTTTCCAGACGCCGGGCCCGGTAGAGCGGGGTTGGCCTGTAGAGCAGCAACCTTTCCAGCACCGGCTCCGGTATGTCGATCCAGCGCTCGCTCGCTACTTCCTGCTCAATAAGGTTCATGGGAAATATCGGCGCAAGGTCATCCGGCCCGACAGGCTGCATGGTTGCCGGATGGAGCGGCGGGGGCAGGGGACTGGGCAGGTCTGCCACGATGTTGTACCATTGCCTCGGCATCTCCTTCTCTTCAAGCATAATTTTTGTGTCCATATTACCCTCCTTTTTTGTTTTTGCCCGGCCGTAAGGCGGCCAGAAACAAAAAGGGCCATGAGAGCTGACTCATGGCCCAAAAAAAAGGCCATGAGCGATGCGAGACCGCTCATGGCCGAGCTTACGGCGGCAGCCTCACATCTTATCGATAGCACCACCACCATATTCTCAGCGCTTTTGTTTCCGGCTTTCCGAGCATGGTACTTCTTCTACCACGACACCATTTTTCTTGTCAAGCATCTTTTTGCCCAGTCTGTACTGGCTGAGAACGGGGATTAGCCGACTCGTGTGGTAACTATACGGCTAATGGGGTCTCCTGTCTGATCCGATAACCTGAATCTGGCCATTTTTTGGATACAAAGAATTCGAGAGACCTGCTTACAGAGAATCTGCTCCGGATACAATGCAGGCATGGGCTTCCGCCCCAAACGCGAAAAACCGGACTTGACAAATGGCGAGTGATGACTATATTCTAATTAGGAGCTGCAGGTAGTACAATAAGAAGACAATCTGTCACGAATGAACAATGCCCCTTGCGAGCAAGAGAGGGCATTTTTTTGCATTCCGGAGAAGACCACATGACCATAAAAAATTACGATCAGGTTAAGACTCTCATTGACATCGGGATGGAGAAAGGGTATCTCACCCCCGACGAGATCAACGATTTTCTGCCCCAAAACATCTGCTCCCCTGAAGACATAGAGGACATCTTCGATTTCCTCTCCGAGTCGAACATCGATGTCGTCGACACGATGAAGGAGAAGGTCGAGGCACCCGAGGAAGAGCAGCGGGAGTGGGAAGAAGTAGAACGGTTTCCGGCTGAAAAGACTGACAATATAATCTGGGCCTACCTCAAGGACATAGGAAGGGTGTCGCTCCTCACCTCAGAAGAGGAATACGACATTGCCAAGCGGATCGAGGTCGGGGAAAACAAGATCAGAGGCCTGCTTTTTGAGCTGCCTCAGGCCATAGCTGAATTGCAGGAGCTGTCGACGCAGATTAAAAAAGGCGGTGTGAACATCATCGATGTGCTGAAGAACATCGATGAAATGAATTATACCAAGAAGGACGAAGAGGAGTACAAGAAGAAGACGGTCACGCTCATCAGCTCCTTGAAGAACCAGTTCGAAAAGAGACAAGCAGCTGAAAAAGGAGATGCGTCAAGACCGATCCCTTCACAAAGAAGCAGCTCGAAAAGAAGAAAAAGGCGCTTGAGGAAAAGATGGAGGAGACGTCGGCGAACCTGAACCTCCATAAAAAGGTGCTTGAAGAGATCACACGGAGAATCATCAAGCGGTTGAAGTTCATGGACGACGCAGAGGCCAAGATCACCAAGGCGAACCTGGTAGAGATGGAGCGGATCGAGAGAGACCTGAAGGTAGTGAAAAACAGGCTCATCAAGGCAAACCTGAGACTGGTCATCAACATCGCCAAGAAGTATCTCAACAGAGGGCTTTCCTTCCTCGATCTCATCCAGGAAGGCAACATGGGCCTGATGAAGGCTGCGGAGAAGTATGATTATCAGAAGGGCTACAAGTTCTCCACCTATTCCACATGGTGGATCCGGCAGGCGATCACGCGCGCGATTGCAGATTATGCGCGGACCATCAGGGTGCCGGTCCACGTGCTCGAAACAATGAACAAGATTACGAAAGTGACCATCTCGCTTTACCAGGAGCTGGGCAGGGAACCCACCCTGGAAGAGATATCGCACAAGGCCGGGCTGCCTCTGGAGAAGGTGCGCAAGATCATGAAGGTCTCCAACGAACCGGTCTCCATAGAGACCCCGATTGGCGACGATGACTCGAAATTGGGCGATTTCATCGCTGATCCGAAGTCTCCGTCGCCGTTTGAGGAACTGGTCGGCATCTCCTGCAAGGAAGAGATAGATAAAGTGCTCTCGACGCTGACCCCGAGGGAAGAGAAGGTCATCAGGATGCGGTTGGGGATAGGCGAGAAGACAGATTACACCCTGGAAGAGGTCGGTGACGTTTTCGGCCTCACGCGCGAGCGGATCCGGCAGATTGAAGCGAAGGCGCTCAGAAAGCTGAAACATCCGTCCCGGCGGAAGCGGCTGGAGAGCTTTCTCGAATAGGACCAGTTCGCCTTCATTCATATAGCTTCGTTGCCTTCGTCGGCACGACTCCGACGTACTAATAGTACGCCTCCGTCGCTATCCTCCTAGTCGCCTCGCTCTATTTTTGAATGCAAACTGGTCCACTTGCGTTGCACTTAGAGCCCCGGGGCGCCGAAAGGTATCCCGGGGCCTTCTATTTTGCATATCTGTTCGTCCCCGATCAAATCCCTTTGCTGTCTGCGCCCTCGCTTGACGCAAAACCCGAAAAAGACCTTGACAAAACAGCGTCTTGCCTTTATATTGGCTAGTATGTGGGAAGGAGTGTTATAAAGTGGGAAGCACCTTTTCCGGACGCTTTGAGTATGCCATAGATGATAAGGGAAGGTTAAGCATACCGGCAAAATTCCGGGAGATACTATCGGCCAACTATGATCTGAAGCTGATCCTCACCAATCTCGATGGGTGCATAGTTGCCTACCCGGACAAGGAATGGACAGAAGTCCAGGAACATATCGCCGCCAGCTCCAGCTCAGCCAAGAAAGAGGCAAGGGCTTTCCTGAGATTTTTCTATTCCGGTGCTTCCGAATGTCCGATTGATCGGCTGGGAAGAATTCTCATACCCCAGTCTTTGCGGAGTTACGCGGCCATTAAAAAGAATGTGGTAATCGTCGGGATGAACAAGAAGATAGAGATCTGGGCTGATGAGGCTTGGGCCGAGATTGTGAAAGAAGCTACCTCCGATCGGGAGAAGATGATGGATATAGCTTCTGATCTCGGGCTTTGATGGGCAGCACTCATATACCGGTTCTTCTCGACGAAATTGTACAGGGTTTGATTAGGCCTGAATACAGACTGTTCGTAGATGCCACGGCGGGAGGTGGAGGCCACACATACAATATCTTGAACACATATCCCAACCTGAGGGCTTATGCAATCGACCTGGACGACACGGCTCTTGCGGTCGCCAGGGAGCGCCTGGCGCCCTTTCAGGATAGGGTGACATTGAAGAGAGCAAACTTCAGCGAACTCAAGCAGATCTTGGGCGACGACGGGATACTAACCGTCGACGCCGTACTGTTTGATCTTGGGGTTTCCACGTTCCAACTAGAAGGAGAGAGGGGCTTCAGTTTCAAAGACACGCATGCTCTTGACATGAGAATGGATCAACGTCAAAAACAGACCGCCCTGCAGGTGGTCAATTCATACACGTACGAAGCTCTCAGAACGCATCATCGCCGAGTACGGTGAAGAGTGGAGGGCAGCGCGGATTGCCCGTGCGATCGTGGCCGAGAGGAGAAAGGCGACCGATGACCTCGGCGCGGGCTCTCGCCGAGATCGTGGCCAGGGTCGCCCGTCGCACAGGGAAAATACATCCTGCAACAAAAACCTTTCAGGCAATACGCATGGAGGTGAATCAGGAGCTAAAGAACCTGGAAACAGGACTCACGGCTGCGATCGACCTTCTTGCCCCCTGCGGTCGCGTGGGTGTCATATCCTTTCACTCCCTCGAAGATCGGATGGTGAAGACTATCTTCAAAACGGCCCCCGAACTCACCGTTCTCACGAAAAAACCGATACGACCGGGCAGACCCGAAATTGTGCGGAATCCGAGATCACGGAGTGCAAAGTTGCGCATAGCAGAGAAAAGTTAGGGAGGCCGACACATGAGAAATAATCGAGAGATTTCGGTCAGGGCTTTTAAGAAACAGCAGAGCAAGGGCTCGTTATTCCTGCTCGCCTTCGTGGTGGTGCTCGCCTTTGTGAGCTGTACGCTCATCTCATTTTTCATCAGAGAGGCCTACGACGACAACAAGGGAAAATTTCTCGATAGACTGAGCGAGGAGAAAAGGGTGACAGAGACCAACCAGCACTTAAAGATGGAACTCCTCGCGATCACGCAGAAGGGGTACGTGGAATTCGCGGCCGGGGAAAGGCTGGGGCTGAAGAAGCCCAAAGAGGAAGAGGTACTGGTTCTCAGATGAACAAGGCAACCAACAGGAGGGCACTAGCCGTATATCTGGTTATCTGCCTCCTTTACGTTTCTGTCGCCTTCCGGATCCCTGAGAAATTGAGCATGAAAAGGATAGCTGTGAAATCCCACGGGCCATCGCACGGGCTGAATCTGCAAGGATCACTCGAGCCAAACAGGGCCGAGGCCCGTACCGATGGGGATCGTGGAAGGGAAGGCCGCTAGCTCCGCTCCCACCAGCGCATCGGTTCCCGAGGCCTCTCCTGCTTCCGTTGCCGCGCTCGTCAGGACGCCACGCAACGTTGACGCTCCTAAAGCTTCGGAAAACGCTTCTTCTGCCATTACCGGGAAAGGGAAGCTCCCGGGTGGAGCCGCGGTTCTTCATCTCAATACCGATCACCTGCTATGCAATAAAGGAGGGATGGGTTGATCGGGAGACTTTGATTTTTTCAAAGAAGGATGGGCAAAATAGTATCTGGTTAAAGCCTCTCGACATCCTGAAACAGCAAGATGAAAACGGCATAAGACACCTCGTCAGCATAATAGGGAAAAATCGCATAAAAGAGTTCTTGAGAAAGGAAGCCGTGGATATCAGAGAAGACCTGAGTCCCGAGGATAGTATGCTGGGCAGGGGATACCTGATCGAAAAGAAGAAACTCCTTTCTCTTTACGATCGTTTTGTGCCCGAGGAGTGTAACGACCTTTTTCCACTGGTGCTTGCGCAAGGCGGTGTACTTCGCGGCCGGGGAGGCTTCCAGTTCGTATCCTCAGCGGATGCCGCGAAGATGCGTACGGAAAAAGAGGATGAAGAGTGGCGTATGCCGAATCTCGCCGGTCTTCCCATTAAACTGGCTATCGATAACCTAGCCGCGCATACCGCCAGAATCAAGGTGCACGGCAGCGGCTTCGTCGTCGACCAGCATCCGAAGCCTTTCGAAAGGCTCAAAGGTAATCCGGAATGCGCCATCTATGGGAGGCTGGCCAGCGAATGACCCTCGCACAGCTCTTAGCCGACATGCCTCTTCTCTCTGTTAAGGGGCAGATGCCGGAGCGCGTAACGGGTATTACGAAGGATTCGAGGGAGGTGAAGGAGGGCTTTATCTTCTTCGCCACTGAAGCAAGCAAGCCTTACCTACAGGAAGCAGTGAGGAAAGGAGCAGCCGTCATCGTATCTGATACCGAGCTTTCCGGGGATTTCCCTTGCGTGGTGCTTACCCGTGAGCCCCGGATCGTGCTCGCAAGGATGGCTGCGAGATTTTTCGGCTATCCGTCGAGAGCCATGCACGTGACCGGTATCACCGGCACGAACGGCAAAACGACTACCAGCTATCTGATCGAATCGATACTCCGTGCGGCGGATCAGAAGGTCGGCGTGATGGGCACCATTTCCTATCGGTATAACGGCCATGTAGTTAAAGGGCAGACCACCACACCGGAGTCCACAGAAATCCAGCGGCTGTTCAGCGAAATGCGGCATGCGGGCGTCAGGTCTGTGGTGATGGAGGTCTCTTCTCACGCGCTCGACCAGGGACGGGTGGAGGCCATTGACTTCGATGGCGCTATCTTTACCAACCTTACCCATGACCATCTCGACTACCATCACGATGTCGAAGAGTATAAGAAGGCCAAGAAACGCCTCTTTCATGAGCATCTCGCGAAGAGCTCCAAGGAGAAGAGATACGCGATACTGAATAAAGACGACCCGAGTGCGGGCGACTTCTTCTGCGATCCGCCGATTGCCAACTTCACTTACAGCGTGCGTGACAAGACGGCAGATGCCTTTGCCATCTCGGTGCGGGAGGAGATCAGCGGTCTGACCCTCGCCATCTCCCTCATGGGTAAGGAGCTGGTCATCCGGTCCGGGCTTATCGCCCTCTTCAATGTTGCAAATATTCTTGCAGCCGCTCTTTTCGGCCATGCGGCAGGCATCCCCAATGATCTGATCCGCAAGGGGCTGGAGGCGTTGAGAGGGGTCCCCGGCCGGCTGGAGCGCATCGAGAACGGACGAAGGATTCCCATTTTTGTTGACTATGCCCACACGCCGGATGCGCTGCGCAAGACCCTGGAGACACTGAAACGGCTCTGCGCAGGCCGTCTGATCGTGCTATTCGGCTGCGGGGGTGACAGGGACAAGACGAAAAGACCTCTCATGGGCAGGATCGCATCCGACCTTGCCGACTTCACCATCATCACGTCTGACAATCCGAGGCGCGAAGACCCGTTGACCATCATAGAGGAGATACGGCAAGGGTTCGTCGGCGATGCGTACCGCGTTATCGAAAACCGCAGGGAAGCCATAGGAGAAGCCGTCCGGATGGCGACCTCCGACGATGTGCTGCTCGTGGCCGGAAAGGGACATGAGGACTACCAGATAATCGGTACTGAGGTCCATCACTTCAGCGACCGGGAAGTAATAGAGGAGTGGCTTCGTGTGGCGGCTTGACGAACTTCTGAAGGCAGTGCATGGGACCGCCTTGCGTGTTGACCGGGAGCAGTTTGCCGCAATATCGACCGATTCGAGGTCGATAAAGCAAGGCGAACTTTTTATCCCTCTCATCGGGCCGAATTTCGATGGGCATCTCTTTGTGGCTGATGCCTACATGAAGTCGGGTGGCGGCAGTCTCTGCCAAAAGGGTCGGGAAGCCGTATGTGAACACGCAGGCGGCACGATCATCCTTGTCGAAGACACGACAAGGGCACTTCTTGACCTTGCGCGGTACAAAAGGAAACAGCTTGGCGCCACCTTCATCGCCATCACGGGTAGCAACGGCAAGACCACAACGAAGGAACTCCTTGTCCATATCATGGGCGGGTTTGCTTCTTTGGCCTACAACGAAAAGAATTACAACAACAATATAGGGGTTTCGCAGACGATCCTTTCCATAGCCGGAGAGCCTGCATACTGCATCCTTGAATTAGGCACGAATCATCCAGGAGAAATAGCGGTGCTGGCAGAACTCGTTGAGCCCGACCTGTCAACCATTACGAATGTCCACGCTTCTCATCTTGAAGGACTGGGCGACATTGCCGGTGTCTTCCGGGAAAAGGTGAGCCTCTTTGAGCGCACGAAAGAGAATGGGGCCATTTTTGTCAATGTCGATGATCCGGCGCTTAGGCCTGTGGCAGACAGTCCCGTGCGCCGTGCATACACCTACGGTGTAGAACTCCAGGCAGATTTTATGCTCTCGCGGGAGGAGGCGAAGGGTCTTGACGGCTTTGACCTCGAGCTCATCCTGCAGGGGGAAAAAGTAAGCGCAACGACACGCCTTCTCGGTACGCATAACCTTTACAATATAGTGGCCGCTGTTGCCATTGCCCACGTCTGCCGCGTGCCCAAGGAAACCATCCGGGAGGGGGTGGCCAGCTTCGAGCCTTATCCCGGCCGTTTCAGAGCCCTGCGATCGAAAAAAGGCTACACGATCATTGACGACGCGTATAACGCGAATCCCTCTTCAATGGAATGGGCAATCGACACTCTGGAGCAGCTGCCCTGCAAGGGGAAAAAGATCGCGATCCTCGGAGAGATGAAGGAACTGGGCGAAAAAAATGTGCAGTACCACAGGGAGCTGGGCCGGTTCCTCAAAAAGAGCAGCCTGTCGAGCATACTCTTTTTCGGAGAGGCTGCAAGGGTCGCCTGCGATGAGATGAATAACGGGCGTGCCAAGTTCTTTGATGACAAAGAGGCTCTCATCGCTTACGCGGCTGCCCTGGCGAAACGGGACGATCTGATTCTCGTGAAAGGGTCAAGGGCAATGCACATGAACGAAGTTGTGGGGGAACTACTCTAGATGCTTTACTCTCTCCTCTACCCGCTCCACGCCAAGCTGAGCGTATTCAACGTCTTCAGGTATATCACCTTCCGCACGGTGCTCGCCATTCTGAGCGCCCTCATCATCAGCTTTCTTTTGACCCCCTGCCTCATTCGAAAACTGAACGAATGGAGAATAAGGACAGAGAAGAGGGAAGACGTACCGGAGCGACACGAGGCAAAAAGAGGGACCCCGACCATGGGCGGTTTCGTCATTCTGGTGGCGACCATCATTCCCACGCTGCTCTGGGCAGACCTCAAGAATCAATATATCTGGGCCGTGACAGCTGCTCTGGTGCTTTTCGGAGCGATCGGCTTCGTCGATGACGTGAAGAAGCTTAGGAATCGAAACGGCAAGGGCGTGCCAGGCAGAACCAAGTTCCTCCTCGAGATCCTTGTTGCCCTGATCATCAGCGTGATCATATACTCCGAGTCGGGATTCCTTCCGCAACTCACCGTACCCTTTTTCAAGAACGTTGCCCCGAACCTGGGCATCTTCTATATTCTCCTCTGTGTCCTGATCATCGTGGGCTCATCCAACGGCGTGAACCTCACGGACGGCCTCGACGGGCTCGCAATCGGTCCAGTCCTCACAGTGACCGCCACCTTTCTTCTCTTTGCGTATCTCGTCGGCAATGTGAAGTTTGCCCAGTACCTTCAGATATTTTATGTGAAAGGTGCCGGTGAGCTGACCATACTCTGCGGAGCCATGCTGGGGGCCGGGTTAGGGTTTCTCTGGTATAATGCCCACCCCGCGGAGCTCTTTATGGGAGACACGGGCTCGCTCGCTCTCGGCGCCGGGCTCGGTACGATTGCAGTAATCATAAAACAGGAGATTCTCCTCGTCATCGTCGGCGGCATCTTTGTGATGGAGACCCTTTCGGTGATCATACAGGTGGTCTCGTTCAAGTGCCGCGGCAAGAGGGTTTTTAAGATGGCACCCATACATCACCATTTCGAATTGAAAGGGTGGAACGAGGCAAAGATTGTTACCAGGTTCTGGATCGTATCGGTGATACTGGGGCTGATAGCAATAACGACGCTGAAGCTGAGATGATATGAAAACCGTTACGGGTTACAAGTTACACGTTACAAGCAAGATACCGCGAGTGCGGACAGAAAGATGGTCGTGTGCCACTGGGATGGATTGCGATGGTAGATAAACCTGAAACCTGCAACCTGCAACCTGCAACCGGTTTGGACATTCCCGATCGTGTGCTTGTTGTCGGGCTTGGAAAGACGGGGGTTTCACTCGTGAAGTTTCTCGCGGGCCTTGGTAAGAAGGTGACGGTGACCGATGTAAAGAGTAAGGAGCAGCTCGCCGCATCGCTTGCGGAACTGAATGGCACGCCTTACGCGGGTCACTTTGGACCACACTCAAAAGATGATTTCCTCGGCCACGAGATGATACTTGTGAGTCCCGGTGTGGACAGCCATCTGCCTCTCCTCCTGGAAGCGCGTGCAAAGGGTAAAAGAGTGATAGGCGAGATCGAGCTGGCATCACGGTTCATCAAGGAGCCGATCATAGCCATTACCGGCACAAACGGGAAAACAACGACAACAACGCTCCTTGGACAGGTGTTCACAGCCGCCTTCAAAGACGTGTTCGTCGGCGGGAATATAGGGAAACCTCTCATTGATTATGTGCTGAAAGGTCAGAAGGCGCGTTTCGTCATAGCGGAAATAAGCAGCTTCCAGCTTGAGACAATAGAGCGCTTCCGGCCGCACGTCGCGATCCTCCTTAACATCACGGAAGATCATCTGGATCGTTACACCGCCTTTGAGGACTACGTAGCAGCAAAGTGGAGGCTCTTCGAGAATCAGACCTCTGAAGATTACGCTTTCCTTACTGCGGATCTGGCGGGGAAGAACAGGCTGGAGGCGCGCTGTCTCTACTTCTCAACGCGGAAGAGTCTGACCGAAGGTGCATTCCTCGACGGAGACACGCTCGTCGTTCGTTTGAGCGGCCAGGAATTCAGGTACAGACGCGATCTCTCCCCGCTCGTCGGTATCCACAACAGTGAGAACCTGCTGGCGGTGCTGCTGACAAGCCATATTTACGGTATCGATCGGCCCGTTATAGAACAGGCCCTCCGGAAGTTCAAGGGCTTGCCGCACCGCATGGAGTTTGTGAGAGAGAAAAATGGCGTGCGCTTTTATAACGACTCGAAGGCCACCAATGTCGACGCCGCCAGGAGAGCCCTGGAAAGCATGACGGGCAGCGTCATCCTGATCGCGGGCGGCAAGGACAAGGGCGGGAGTTACAAAGTCATTGCAGAGCAATCGGACAGCATCAAAGGTCTCGTGCTCTTTGGTGAGGCAAAGGAGAAGATAGAAAAAGAGTTGGGCGCTTCCCTGCCGACTCATATAGCGGCTACCCTTTCCGAGGCGGTCGAGAGAGCCTTTGCCATTGCCGGACCCGGAGACACCATCCTCTTTTCACCCATGTGCTCCAGCTTCGACATGTTCAAGGATTATAAGGACCGGGGCGAAAAATTTCGGCGGATCGTGGAGGCGTTGTGAAGAGAATAGCCCTGCTTCTGCTCTCATGTCTTTTCTTTTACAGCCTCTTCCGCGACATGAACGTGGTCAAGACGCTTCTCCTCTGCGCTGCTGTGGCTGTGGCGTTCATCGTGTCAAAGGCTCCGTCGAAATACGTTATCGGCGCCAAGTACCCCCTGATCTGCCTCTGTTTTGCATTGTCGGTTGCGCTCCTGCTTTATTCCGGGGCTCAGAACAAAACCGGTTATCCGGTTCACCGGAATTTTTCTGACCTTCTTTAGTCTCAGCCTCTATGTGACTACGATCAGCGAGAAAGGAAAAGGCCTCTATAAGGAGGTCCTTGCCCTGTCGCTTCTTTTCATCTCGGCGTCGTTGAACCTCATAATGATACGGAGCGTCGAACTATTCCTGCCGCTGTCGATCACGATCCTCCTCTTCCTTTTCATTCTGCAGAGGACCAAGCTCCTGCCTCTTGCAGGAGCATACGTGGTGGCCGTGCTGATCTTTCTCTATCTGAAGAAGGTAACTATCTACGGTGCGGATTTAGAGCTCGACGGCGTGGAACGGTACCTGGTCTTGGCTTGTGCCTTCCTCCTCCTTCTTGTTACCTTCATAGGATTCGTCAGAAAGGCCGGTCCCACCTGGACGATCGCTTTCTTCGGACTGCTCTATGCATCGGTCGACATTCTCTTGTCCGTGGGGTTTTCCTTAAAGGGGCTCTTGCTCTATCAGCCTATTGCGGCGCTCCTTATTCTCGCACCGCTTGTAGGAGTGACGCTTCAGGAGGGGAAAGGATCATGAAGCTTCTCATTGCTGCTGGCGGTACCGGAGGTCACATATTTCCGGGCCTTGCCGTGGCCGAAGCATTCATCGCGGCTGATGCCGCGAACAAGGTGTTCTTTGTCGGGACCCCGCACGGTATGGAGGGAAGGATCATCCCTGGCCTACGGATTCCGCCTGCTCACGATAGATGCACGTCCGTTCCTGGGACAAAGTATGCTCCGGAAGATGGCTGACCATGGCCCGCCTCGTCCAGGGCGTTCTGCAATGCGCAAGAATACTGCGCCGGGAAAAGCCGGATGCGGTCATCGGCATGGGTGGATTTACCTGCGTTCCTGTTATGATCGCCGCGTTTCTCCTTCGTATGCCCCGTTTTCTCCACGAACAGAATGTGGTCCCGGGTCTCGCGAACCAGGTGCTTTCCCGCATAGCGGACAGAACCTTTGTCAGCTTCACAAAGACGGGAGAGTATCTCGAAGGGGAGCGTGCTTCATACGGGCAACCCGATACGAAAGAAGCTGCGGATCGCTTCCGGGGTTGTTCCTGCATTCCGGGACCGACGACCTATTCAACATATTCGTCTTCGGCGGCAGCCGGGGGGCGCGCAGCATCAACGAGGCAGTGCTCTTGCTCCTGCCGCATCTCGAATCCTACAAGAACACGGCGATATATCACCAGACAGGCAATGATGATTACGAGAAGGTGAGGCAGGCGTACACGACGGTAACAATTCCGCACGAGGTATTCCCGTTCACGGACGAGATGGAGAAATATTACTGCCTCTCCGACGTGGTGATCTCACGGGCAGGTGCCTCAACGATCTTCGAGCTCTCTTATTTCAAGAAGGCGGCCGTGCTCGTGCCGTATCCCTTCGCCGCCGGAGCACACCAATGGAAAAATGCGGCCTACGTGGAGGAGATCGGCGGTGCCTATGTGATCAGCAATGACGAGCTGACCGGAGGCAAGCTCCATTCGGTCTTGAAAGAGTTCTATGAACATCCGGAATTGCGTGCAAGGATGGCTGAGAACATGGGAACGATTTACGTGGAGAAAGCGGAAGAACTCATAGTGAAAGGGATTCAAGGCCATGTTTCGTAAGATAGAGAAAATACACTTTATCGGCATCGGTGGTATCGGGATGAGCGGTATCGCCGAGGTGCTTGTCAATCTCGGCTTTAAGGTGACGGGCTCCGACCTCCGGGAAACGGAGACCACGGCAAGGCTTGCCTCCCTGGGGGCTGAGATCTTCTACGGCCACAAAGAAGAGAACGTGACCCAGGTAGACGTGGTTGTTGTCTCCTCCGCAGTAAAATCTGACAACCCTGAGGTGAAGGCGGCGAAGAGCCGCTTCATCCCTGTCATACCGAGAGCAGAGATGCTCGCGGAGCTGATGAGGATGAAATACAGCATCGCCGTCGCCGGCGCCCACGGCAAGACCACTACAACATCTCTTGTTGCTTCGATTCTCGATGCCGCCGGGTTTGATCCCACGTGTGTCATAGGAGGGCGGCTCAATAGCCTCGGGACGAGCGCCCAGCTCGGCTCAAGCGAATACCTCGTGGCAGAGGCCGATGAGAGCGACGGGACCTTTCTCCTGCTCTTCCCCACCCTTGCCGTTGCCACGAACATCGACCTGGAGCATCTTGATTTCTATAAAGACATCGAGGATATCAAGGATGCCTTCGTCAAGTTTCTCAACAAGGTACCTTTTTTCGGCCTTGTCATTCTCTGCATCGACAACCCGGGACTGCAGAGCGTGATCCCTTCTTTGAAGCGCAGATACATGACCTACGGCCTCTCGAAGCAGGCAGATCTGAGGGCCGAGGTCACAAAACAGGAAGGTTTTACGACCAGCTTCAGGGTGACATTCAAGGGAGAAGAATTGGGAGAGGTGGTCCTTGCAATGCCCGGTATTCACAACGTGGTTAATGCGCTGGCGGCTATCGGCGTAGCCATAGAACTGGACGTTCCGTTTTCCACGGTGCAGGAGGCGTTGAAGCGCTTTGCAGGCATCCATAGAAGGCTCGAAGTGAAGTGGCATAAAGAATGGGCGTTGGCAGATGATTACGGCCATCACCCGACAGAGATCAAAGCGACCCTTGCCGCAATCCGTGATATCTGGAGGGGAAGGGTGATAGTTGCTTTTCAACCGCACCGGTACACGAGGACCAAGGCACTACTCGAGGAATTCGTTACGTCGTTTAACGAAGCCGATCTGCTCATTGTTACCGAGATTTATGCTGCATCCGAGGAGAAGATAGAGGGTATCAGCGGAAGTATCCTTGCGGAGCGCATCAGCAAAAGCGGCCACAAGAACGTACTCTTTGCACCGACCAAAGAAGATGTCGTCGACGCGGTCCTTCAGATCGTGTCCCCGGGTGACCTGGTTATAACGCTGGGCGCCGGCGACGTTTACAAGGTCGGAGAAAGGCTCATGGAAGTATGGAGTGGAAAGGAATCAGGGGCCAGGTCTTGATAAATGTTCCCATGAAGCGGTATACGTCGATGAAAGTTGGCGGTCCTGCGAGATACATGGTCTACCCGGTTGACCATGCCGACCTCGCGAAGGTGATCAGTATCGCTGAAGACAAAGGCGTGGTGAGACGCTTTCTCGGGAACGGCACAAACATCATTGTGGGCGACAAAGGCCTTGATGAGGCGATCATCAGGATGACAAAAGTGCGGCTGATGCATTTCAAAAGAACGGCTGAAGGGGCAATCGTCGAGGTGGCCGGCGGGACGTCGCTGGCGCGCTTCATACGGGAGTCCGTCGAGAGAGGGCTCGCGGGCCTCGAAAAGCTGTACGGGATTCCCGGAACAGTGGGAGGCGCGATCAAGATGAATGGAGGAAGCTTCGGGGCCCATATCTCCGATCATCTGCGCTCTGTGACGTATATGGATAGCTTGAGGCGCATCGAGAAAAGGGAGAAGGAGGCGTGTGGGTTCGGATATCGTACTTCGGGCTTTGCCTCATCCGAGTCTATCCTCAGCGCTCTCTTCGAGCTGCGTGACGGAGACAAGGCCCATCTCAAGAAAGAGATGGAGTACGTCTGGGCAGAACGATGGAAGAAACATCCGATGGAGTTTCCCTCGGCCGGATCCGTGTTTAAGAATGTCAGCGGAAACCCCGCATGGAAATACATCGACAAAGCGGGCTTGCGCGGCTTTCGCATCGGTGATGCGTGCATATCGGAGAAACACTCCAACTTCATCGTCAATCTCGGGAATGCCACTGCGGCTGACGTCGTGAGCCTCGTCCGGAAGGTGAAGAAGGAGGTTTACGAGCAGGCGGGTGTGAGGATGGAAGAAGAGGTCGAACTCTGGGGCTGTGATGGATAGGCAGGAGCTGAAAGAAAGAAAGATAGGCGTTTTGATGGGAGGCTTTTCGTCGGAGAGAGAAATCTCCATCCGATCCGGAAATGCCATCCTCCAGAGCCTCATCCGGAAAGGCTACAGGGCAATCGCCATCGACGTGGACAGGGATATAGCAAAGCGGTTGCGCCGGGAAGCCGCAGAGGTGGGATTTATCGCGTTGCACGGCAGGTGGGGAGAAGACGGCACGATCCAGGGACTTCTCGAAATCATCGGCATCCCTTATACCGGCACAGGCGTGCTGGGCTCAGCGCTCGCCATGGACAAGGCAGTCATGAAGCTCGTTCTTGAAGGTCTTGATGTGCCCACACCCGAGTATGTCATCTGCAAATCCCCAAGTGACGCGACTCTTCCTTTGCCCTTCGTGGTGAAACCGGCGCGGGAGGGCTCAACCATAGGCATATCGATCGTCAGGGATGAGAAGGAGAAGCAGCAGGCCCTGACAGGCGCCTTTGGCTTCGACAGCAAACTGGTGGTTGAGAGGTATGTGGAAGGCAGGGAAATCACGGTGGGCATAGTCAACGGCATCGCGCTTCCCATTGTGGAGGTGAAGCCGGCGAGTGGATTTTACGATTTCACGGCAAAATATACCAAGGGCATGACAGATTATCTCGTCCCGGCCGCGCTCGACCCGCAGATAGAGGAGAAGGCCTTTGATCAGGCTATGCGGATCTGGAACCACTGTGAGTTGGCCGGATGTGTGCGCATTGATATGCTCCTCGATGGAAAAACACCAAGTGTCATCGATGTGAACACATCACCCGGCATGACAGAATCGTCACTCGTTCCGAAAGCGTGGGCACATCTGGATCGGAGTTTTGACGAGCTGGTGGAAGCAATCCTTATGAATGCGGGGCTCAAAGCATGAAGCGTCTGGCCCGTTACCTCTTCATCATCCCACTCTGCCTGCTCTCGGTCCTTACCGTTGTCTACTTCTTCTCAAAGGACGAGCCGCTCTTTTCTCTCCAGAACATAAAGATCAAGGGAGCCACCCAGCTCACGGACGGGGAAATCATGCAGCGGGCCTATCCTTTCCTTAAAGAAAGCATCTTCAAAACACAAGTGGACAGGATCAAGGAGACCGTGCTCGCCCATCCTTTTGTGAGGGAGGTGTCGATCAAACGTCTCTATCCATTTTCTCTCGTGATCGAGGTGAAGGAGAAGGTTGCCTCCGCCCTCTGGGTGAGCCCGGCGGGCGATGTCCAGGTGCTTGACGAAACCGGCACGCCATTCAGGCCACTGGCGAGGGAAGATACAAAGCATCTCTTTGTCATTCACGCCAAAGATCAGGCCGCGGCCACGAGCGTTTTTAATCAGGTGAGCACGTGGATGGCTGAAAAGGCGATCAAGAGAGACTCCATTTCGGAGGTGATCGATACGGAGGGCAGTATCACGCTCGTCTATCTCGGTGACGGCGTGGAGGTCATCCTCGGAAAAGAGGATCAGAAGGCGAGGCTGAAACGGGCCACGGCGGTGCTGGAAGACGTTCGCAGGAGGGGGCTTTTCATCAGGTGCATCGATGCACGCTTCGACAAAGGAGCGATCATAAGAGAGAGGAAGGGTTAGTATGGCAGACGAAGGCAGTTTTCTCGTCAGTCTCGACGTCGGCACCACGAAGATTTGTGTTGTCGTAGCGCGCATGATAGATGGAAAGGTCAACATAGCAGGGATAGGCTCCCACCCTTCCACGGGCTTGCGCAAGGGCGTTGTCGTGAACATCGACAGCACGGTCAACGCCATCAAGAAGGCAGTGGAAGAGGCAGAGTTGATGGCGGGCATAAAGATCAGCGACTGCGTGGCGGGCATCGCCGGAGCACACATCAAGAGCTTCAACAGCAACGGTGTGGTGGCAATCAAAGAGAAGGAAGTGCGCAGGGACGACATCACGAGGGCCATCGACGCGGGCAAGGCCGTGGCCATACCGGCAGATAGGCTGCTCATCCATGTGATCCCCCAGGAATTCATCGTAGACGATCAGGACGGGATAAAAGATCCCGATCGGCATGAGCGGGGTGAGGCTGGAAGTCAGGGTGCACATCGTGACTGCTTCAACGAGCTCAGCGGAGAATATCGTGAAATGCTGCTATCTCGGCGGCCTCTCCGTCGATGATCTCGTATTGAGCCAGCTGGCCTCATCAGAAGCCACACTTACGCCCGAAGAGACAGAGATCGGCGTGGCCCTTGTTGACATAGGCGGGGGCACCAGCGATGTTGCCGTATTCGCCAATGGCAGCATCAGGTATACCTCCGTGGTTGCTCTCGGGGGCAATCACATCACGAATGATATAGCGATCGGATTACGCACGCCCCTTGAGGAAGCAGAAAAGATCAAGAAAAAGTATGGCTGTGCCATGTCCAAGATGGTCGGCGCCAATGAAACGGTGGAGGTGCCGAGTGTTGGAGGCAGGAAGCCGCGGACCCTTATGCGCAAGACGCTCGCCGACATCATCGAGCCAAGGGTTGAGGAGATCCTTTCCCTTGTCAACGATGAGATCAAGAGGTCGGGTTGTGAAAAGCTCCTCGCATCAGGGATCGTGCTGACGGGCGGCTGCGCCAATCTGGAGGGTGTGATCGAGCTGGCAGAGAGCGTCTTCAGCCTTCCCGTGAGGAGGGGCTATCCGGTTGGCATCGGCGGTCTGGTCGACGTTGTGAATAACCCGACGTATGCAACGGCTGTCGGTCTCGTCTTACATGGGTTCAAGGAAAACAGAGGGAAAAAAGTCCGGTTCGAGCGCAGAGACATGTTCAAGATGCTGCTTGATAAGCGGTTTCATCAAAAAAGTAAAAGCGATGTTTAAAGATATCTTCTAAGGAGGTACCATGGAGATGTTTTATATGGACGAGACCAACGGTTTTTCCGCGAAATTAAAGGTTGTGGGCGTGGGCGGCGGCGGCTGCAATGCCATCAACACTATGGTCGAGGCAGGCCTCCAGGGGGTGGAATTCATCGCCATCAATACGGACGTCCAGACCCTCAACATGAATAAAGCGGCAGTAAAAATACAGATCGGGAGTAAGCTGACCCGGGGCCTGGGGGCCGGCGCCAACCCGGAGGTGGGCAGGCAGGCAGCCCTCGAGGATGCCGACCAGATCGCCGAATGCCTCAAGGGTGCCGACATGGTCTTTATCACGTGCGGGCTTGGGGGAGGCACGGGCACGGGCGCATCACCGGTGATCGCCGACATATCAAAAGAGCTGAATGCCTTGACCGTTGCGGTGGTGACCAAACCTTTTCCCTTTGAAGGGAAGATGAGGACCCTCCAGGCTGAGGACGGGCTCACGAACCTCAAGGCACGCTCAGACACGCTTATCACCATCCCGAACCAGAGACTCATGTCGATCGGCGGCAAGCACATGTCGATCAAAGACGCATTCCTGAAGGCTGACGAAGTGCTTCTTTACGCGGTGCGGAGCATATCAGACCTGATCATATCGTCCGGCCACATCAACGTCGACTTCGCGGATGTGAAGACGGTCATGAGCGAGCGCGGCATGGCAATCATGGGCGTGGGCCTGGGCACAGGCGATAGGCGCGCTGTCGAGGCTGCCCATAAGGCGATCTCGAGCCCGCTCCTCGAGGACATATCGATCCATGGAGCCAAGGGCGTGCTGATCAATGTAACGGGCAATACGGATATGACGCTACACGAGGTCACGGAGGCATCCACGTTGATCCAGGAACAGGCCCACGAAGATGCCCGGGTCATATGGGGCCTCGTTTTCGATGAGTCGATGGAAGATTCCGTTCGGATTACGGTCATCGCCACCGGTTTCGGTGACGAAGCGGTACAAAGCCAGGAGAAGCCCGAGAAGGCCGAGCGGGGCGAGCGGTCTAAGCGAGAGAACCTCTTCCTGGAAAATGGAACGATACCTGCTTTCGTTAAGAAGAACGTGAAGATCGATTACAGGGAGGCAAAACCGAAACATGCCTCGATCGATCTTGACGATGATCGCTACGATATCCCCACGTTCTTGAGGAAGCAGGCAGATTAGGCTGAAGGATTGGCACGGAGGACACGCAGGACAGAGAAGGTTGCACTTCCCCACGTAGATGGAACCGAACGCGGAACCATTGTCAAAAAGTGGGCCGGTAAACTACCTGTATGTATCGTCTATCCGAATACTTATTTCATCGGCATGTCAAACCTTGCCGTCCACTTACTCTACAAGACGCTCAACGCCCTGCCCGAAGTCGTTTGCGAGCGGGCCTTTTTCGAGGGAGAAAGTGGCTATGCATCCGGGCGCATGTCCGGAACAAAGGCCGGGTCCGGGTTCGGGCCAACATCTATTGAGAGCCGCCGCCCCCTAAGCGACTTCGAACTCGTCTTTATCACTTTCTCTTTTGAAATGGATTACATCAACGCTGCAGCGATGCTCTCCCGTGCTCATCTCGGCCCGCTGGCACGAGAGAGGAAGGAAGGTGATCCCCTTGTCGTCGGAGGGGGCATCTGTGTCATGGCAAACCCCGAGCCTCTTGCCGGACTCTTTGATCTTTTTATCATGGGCGACGTCGAAGCGACTATCCCGGCCTTTATCGACAACTATCTCGCGCATCGGGAAAGAGGTCGGGCCGAGCTGATCGGCGAACTGAGTCAGTCCGATTGGGTTTACAATCCCGGGCGTCTCACGGTCTCTTACGGGCAGGACGGCACGGTTGCCGGTTTCGAACCGGCTTCTTTTCGCGCCAGGATTGAGCGTTATAAGGGCAGCCGCCTCGCTACATCCGCCATCATCACGGAGCAGACAGAGTTCTCCAACATGTTCCTGGTCGAAGGGACAAGGGGCTGTCCTTCCCGATGCCCCTTCTGTCTCACGGGCGCTATCGGCCCTTTTGTGTACGACCGGTTGCCATCTGTCGATGAGGGCGTGCAAGACGTGGGCATCATCGGCGGGGGTGTCTCTTTCCACCCAAAGCTACCCGACCTGATCAAAGAATTGAAAGCCCGGGGGATCCGCCCCCATCTGCCTTCGCTCAGGATGGACGAGGTTCCCTTTGAAGTGATAGAGCTTGTCAGCGAGGAGGTGAAGACGCTGACCTTTGGCATAGAGGCCGCAGCGGAGAGGCTGCGAAGATCGATCGGCAAGCCGCTCACAGACGAGGATATCTACGAGCGCATCGAAGCGATCATGGCCGTAAAGTCCTTTCACCTGAAACTCTATTTCATGATCGGGCTCTACGGAGAACGCCTGGAAGATGTGGAAAGGATCGTTGAGATGGCGAAGCATATCATGCACCTCATGATACGGCAGGGCGCCAAACGCGGCACCGTAGGCAGCATTACGGTTCACGCGAGCCCATTCGTCCCAAAAGCGGCGACGCCGTTCCAGTGGCTCCCCATGGATGATGTCGGCTCGCTCAAAGAGAAACTCACGGTGCTGAAGCGAGGTCTTGGCAAGGCCGCCAATACTTACTTCACGCACGAGTCGGTAAAGTACAGCTTTCTGCAAGGGGTATTGGCACGCGGGGACAGAAGGGTGCAGGATATTATTCTGTCATTGGCCGGAGGCGTGACCCTTGCAAATGTTCAAAGAGAAAGTCCGATCAATCTCAGCTTCTATGTGAACAGAGAGCGGGCATCAGACGAGCGCTTCCCGTGGGATTTCATCACGGGAGAAAAGGAAAAGGCACGGCTGCGCAAGCAGCTTGATACAGCGCTGGCGAAACTATAGCAGGAGAACGTGCGAGCGTCAGGCGATAAGTCGCGACATAAGAGCCGCCTGACCAAGTGTACTAAACCAGAAGTGTATAAAATATAGCCAAAAAAGGTATTGTGGTGGGCAGCATAAGGTATTAAGCTTGTATAGTACCTACAAAATGCTGGACGGAGGGTGAAGTGAAGATAAGGGCTGGACACATCAAGCTTGTGACATTGGGTCTGCTCCTTTTCTGCATGTGCCTATCTGCAAACCTTGCTTATGGGATGGGAGGCGGAGGACATAACGGAGACGGACGTTCCGACTTCGCCCGACCGACTGGCGCCTCAACCGGCAATTCTGGTACTCCTGATTTCCGGCAGGACCGGGCCGGGGGCTCTTGGAGCGGTGGCGCTGACCTTCAGTGCGTGCGTAGTGCCGCCTGCCGGTCCGCCAGTCTCGTTGCCAGAACCCTTGGGGGCGCTGCTTCTGGGCTTTGGCATAATTGGGCTCGCAATTGCGAGAAGAAAATTCAGTAAGTAACAAACGCCGAAAAGGCATACAGTGCATGAGCGGCAGGGTTCATCGACCTGCCGCTCTCTATTTTTCCGGGTGCGCTATTTCCGCACGGATCGCAAGCTTATTCTCATAATAGCGACAATTTGAGAACGCGGTGGTTTCAGAGGGCATGATGTCTTATACTATGAGTATATGAGCACAGAGGAGCGTTGTCGATGACATTCAAGGAGAAGGTCGCGCAGGCCGTGCAGGAGCTTGAGCCCAGGCTGGAAGACTTGGTCGAAGGGCATGCCGAACTGATGGAGGTTGATGAAGAAAAACGGATCGTGACGTTGAAGCTGATTGGAGGCCGTTTGCACTGATGCGGTGAATTTGCCCTCGGTCTGTGGGTAGAGAAGCTTCTGAAAGAAAAAGTCCCTGAAGTAAAGGACGTAATCGGTATCGACGCGTCTTTACTTGCCCTGCAGGAATTGGTGAAAAGAACGTAGAACCGTTGATACGTTGACACGTTAAACACGTTGATACGGGCAAGCACAAGCATGACTATTGATACGTTACTAGCACGGTACGGCCGTGTCAACGACGTGCAACGTATTAACGAATTACGTTTTTACCTGGGACCACCGTATCAACCCGTCAACGAATTACGTTCTTATCAGTTCTTACTTGGGTTCTCTCGGTTCCGTCGGATACTTGGCGGCGGTCCATTCAGCCCAGCCGCCCTTCAGATAGTAAACCTTGGTAAAGCCCCGCATCTTCATGACCCGCGCCAAACTGGCGCTGGTTCCATCGTCGGGTCAGTCGCAGTAAAGGATCAGCATTTTGTCTTTTGGGTACTTGTCCATCCACTGACCGGGTTTCATAGGGTCTTCACGGACTGCACACTTGATCTTGATGTTACTGTCATACCATTCACGACCAAACCGCAGGTCTATGATAGTCACGTCCGGTTTACCCAGCAGCGGTAATAGCTCTTCTTTGGTTATTTTGTCCGCCTCCGGCGGCGCCGCGAGCGCAAGATCACCGGCGATAAGAGATATCCAGACCAGGCAGATCCGAAGCAGGGCCGCTGAGCGAGGCATCGTAATCATGGATCACCTATCTTGGTTCAGTCGGATAGTTAGCAGCAAGCCACTCATTAAAGCCACCCCTCAACGCAAGGACCTTTGTGTAGCCTTTAGCTTTGAGCATCCGTACCAAACTGGTACTGGTTGCGTCTTTAGGTCAGGTTCAGTAAAAGATAAGGAGCTTGTCTTTGGCATACTTGTCTATCCACTGACCCGGTTTCATGGGGTCTTCGTGGGTCGCCCCTTTGATCTTAAGGGTGGCGTCGGTCCAGTCGGGCCCGAACCGCAGGTCTACGAGCGTTATGTCACTTTTACCGATCATTGCCTTCAGCGCATCTTTTGCTATGAATAGCGATTCGTCCTGGGTCTGGGCGTGAGCAGGCAGACAAAGCAGCGAGAGACAGATCAAGAACGCTGTGGCTGTGGCATACACTCTCTTTTTCATTCCTGCCCCCTCGTTCTCCATGGCCTTTCCCGCAATATTTTCAAGGCATTACGATTACACCCATGTGATGCGATGAAGCACCGCTGCATGGCATGAACCTACTTCTTGGGCTCAGTCGGGTATTTGGCGCCCAACCACTCGATCCAGCCACCTTTCAACGCATAAACCTTCGTATAACCCTTTTGCTGAAATTTCGACGCCACACTGGCGCTCGTTGCTTCGCTGATTCAGGCAGCAGTAGAAGACGAAGGTCTTCTCCTTCGGATACTTGTCCATCCAGGACGTCACATCCACGGGGTCTTCCCGGACCGCCCCTTTAATCATCAGCGTATCCTTCTGCCAATCACCCATAGAGCGCACATCAATGACAATCACATTCGGGTCGCCAACAAGCGGCTTCAAGTCTTCCTTGGTCATCCTCGGAACATTCTCCTGGGCGTACACCACGCCACCAAGAAAACCCACACTTACAGCAGCAAGACAGAGGAGAATCACACAGAAAAGCAGCCTTTTCATCGTTGTTCCTCCAAAAAATCAAACATTGTACTCTACTAGTTTACTCTTAATTATAACGCAGGATACTTTACAAGTAAACTATCACTGGGGCTCGCGTCGCCCCCTCACGGCCCACAGCTCCGCAAGCTGCAGATGTTCCACGGTCCGTGTCGGAGCCTCCCGTCCACCCTCGTGGGACCCCGCGGCAAAGCCACCCGCAGCGGGTACCCGGCCTCCCCCTCTCACTCGTCGTGCTCGCTAGATGGATTTCCACGGGATTGCGTGTGAAAATTCATTGCCGGGGGCTCGCGTCGCCCCTGAAGCGTTTTTCTCAGCAGGCCCGGCGAGAGCCTCGACAAGCAGGGTTTTCAGGCCCTAAATCTGCTTGATTAAGCAACAACGCTTGACTTCACGGTTTTTTTCGCTATAATAATGGGGCTTTGGAGGTGAGACCATGGGACTTGGATTGATTGGAAAGAAGCTCGGCATGACCCAGATTTTCGCGCAAGACGGAACGATCATACCGGTGACGGTGGTGCAGGCAGGACCCTGCCGCGTAGTGCAGAAGAAGACCACCGAGCACGATGGGTATAATTCTTTTCAGATAGGCTTTGATGAGATCAAGAAGCTCAACCGCGTAAATAAACCGCAGGCGGGCCATTTCAAAAAGGCCAACGTTGCTCCGTCGAGAAAGCTCGGCGAATTCAGGGTCACAGCAGAAGAATTAGGGACCTTCGAAATAGGAAGTGAAATACCTGTGGACATCTTCAAGCCCGGTGACTTCGTGGACGTTTCGGGTATCTCTATAGGAAAAGGTTTTGCGGGCGTCATGAAACGGCACAACTTCGCGGGTGCTCCGGGCGGCCACGGCACGCATGAGTTCTTCAGGCACGGAGGCTCGATCGGCGCCAACACAACCCCTGCGCACGTTATGAAGGGCATGAAGATGCCGGGACAAATGGGGGCTGAGAAGGTCACCGTCCAAAACCTGAAAGTAGTCGAGGTAAGAGGCGACACAAACATCGTGATGATCGAGGGTGCTATCCCGGGCCCGAGACAGGGCTACGTCGTCATAAAGAAGGCAGTCAAGAAACCCGGTTCAAAAAAGTAGTGCGTATGTGTTTAAAGATTTATCCCTCGTCGCACCATACGTCAGAAAGTATAAAGGCGAGTTTACCCAGGGTGTAGTAACCCTCCTACTCGCCTCCTGTTGTTCAGCTACAATCCCCTTCCTCATTAAATACGCCGTAGACGGACTCCAGGCGGGCTTGCGCGCACGGGTGCTTCATATCATCGGGATCGCGTGCCGTGCTTGCCTTCACGCAGGCCTTTCTCAGGTGGCGGTCGCGGATGAAAATCCTGAACAGCTCCCGCGAAATAGAGTATGAGCTGAGACGCGACTTTTATATCCATCTGATATCGCTCCCCTATGGCTTCTTCAAGGAGCACCATCGGGGCGACCTCATCGCCAGGATCATGAACGACATAACGAACGTGCGCATGATGGTCGGCATGTCGATTCTCCACTTCTCCAGTACCGTGGCAACGACGCTCCTGAGCCTCGTCATGATGCTCCGGCTCAATGCGCTCATCGCTTTGCTCGCGATCCTTCCGCTCTGTCTTTTATTTATACTCATCAAAGGATACATGGAAAAGCTCCACAAAATCTTCAAGGATGTGCAGGACACGTACGGAAGGCTTTCCAAGGGTGCCAACGAGGTGCTTACCGGCATCAGGTTGGTGAAGAACTACCTCCTGCATGACGAGGAACAGAACCGATTTGAGAAGTTGAACCGCGAGTATATGGAGAAGAATCTCGCCTCCACGCGCCTATGGGGCATGGTCTTCCCCGCGGTCGGATTTCTCGGGGGCATGGGCACCTTGATGGTTATGTGGGTAGGCGGCTATTTCCTGATGTACGGGAGGATCACCCTTGGAGACTTCATCGCGCTCAATGCATATTACACGATGCTGATGTGGCCGGTGGTGGCGCTTGCGTGGATCATGAACCTGTACCAGCGGGGCGTTGCCTCCGTCAAAAGGCTTGAAGAGATCTATGCTTACCCGGTCGAGCAGGAGGTTGGGGCGGCACCGGAACGGATCGAGGGGCGTTTGGAATTCAGGCATGTGAGTCTCGTGAAAGGGGAGCGCCACATCCTGAAGGATGTGAGCTTCACGGTGGAGCGGGGAGAGAAGCTCCTTCTCATAGGGCCTACCGGCAGCGGTAAGTCGACTATCCTGAACCTGATCCTCGGCCTTGATGAAGGTTACGACGGGGAAATCAGGATCGACAACATGGATGCGAACGAGCTATCCCCGAGTGCCCGAAGACGGCGCATTGCCATCGTGCCGCAGGAGCCCTTCCTTTACTCGCTGTCCGATCAGAGAGAATATCTTTGCGGATCGGCGAGGTGGAGAGGCAATGGTCGATGCCGTCCAGTTGAAGGAGGAGATCGACAGGTTCGAGAAGAAACTGGAAACGGTTGTGGGCGAGCGAGGGGTGATGCTTTCCGGCGGTCAGAAGCAGAGACTCACCCTGGCGCGGGCACTCGCGGTGAAGCCCGACATCCTGCTCCTCGACGACCCGTTTACGCATGTGGATGGTTATACGGAGCACCTGATCTGGGAGAAAATCTGGCCGCTCATCAAAGAGATGACCGTGATCATTACCTCAACGAGGCCGGTTCCGGTCATCTTCGTCGACAAGGTGCTCGTCTTGTCTGACGGAAGCATTATCGATGAAGGGAGACCGGGTGAGCTTCTTGAGAGAAGCCCGTATATGAAACTGCTCTACGAGGTGAAGGCAGGCCGTGGATAAAGGCATCATCAGGGAGTTCCTCTTCACGTATATCGTCAAATTCAAGCGGATCGCGGCATCGGCGCTCGTACTCATGCTCTTGACTGCGGTAGCAAGGATGGCGCCTCCTTACATCCTCAAGGTAGCGATCGATAGATTTATTGCGCACCGGGACTTCTACGGCCTCTCGCTCATGGCAGTTTGCTATCTCGCTTTCATCGGGATGGAGTATGGCGCGCTCTACTTCCAGATTTATACGACGCAGCTCTTTGGCCAGAGCGTCATAAAAGAGATGCGGCTCAATACCTTTGCTCACATAATGGCCCTTCCCGTACCTTATTTTGACAAGACCCCCCATGGCAAGAGCCTTAACTATCTGACCAGCGACATGGAGAATATCAATGAGTTCATAACATCCGGGATTGTCACTACCTTTGCCGACGTCATCACCATCACCGGTATCCTGGGCATCATGGTCTACCTGAGCCTACCGCTCACCGGCGTTGTTCTTGTTTTCTTCTTTATTCTTTTCCTGCTGACCAATTTTTTCAGAAAGCGATTCTCGGCTGCATACCGCGACACGCGGGAGAGCGTCTCGGAGATGAACGGGTTTCTCCAGGAGAGCTTTGCGGGCATTTACATTTCAAAGGCTTTCAACCGGAAAGATGCGGAGATAAGCACATTCGACGAAAAGAATAAGCGATACATACAGGCGTTCAGGAGGGTGATCTTCTACCTTTCTCTCTATTTTCCTTTGGTGGAATCTGTCGGGGTGCTCACCGTCCTCGCCATTCTCTGGACAAGCGGACTGGTATTGCTCTATTATGGCCTGGGTGTGCTCACGTTCGGAACGATAGTCGCGTTCATAGAATACTCCCAAAAGCTGTACAATCCGATCAGGGACCTGAGCGAGAAATACAACCTGTATCAGAACGCGCTCTCAAGCCTCGAAAAGCTCCACAAGCTCCATGCCATGGAGAGGGAGCAGCAGGGAGGTGACGAGACACAGGTCAAGGGCGACATAGAGCTGAAGGATGTGTGGCTCTCGTACGAACAGGACGACGTGTACGCCCTCAAACGGATAAACCTTACGATCAAGGAAGGGGAGCGCGTCGGGATCATAGGCCTTACCGGCTCGGGAAAAACGTCGCTCATCAACCTCCTGCTCGGCTTCTACAAACCGTCGAAAGGGCAGATCGACATCGGCGGCAAACCGATGGAGCGATTACTCCCTCGGAGCGATACGCAACGCCTTCGGCATCGTGTCTCAGGACGTTTTTATATTTCCGAGAACGGTCAGAGAAAATCTTTTCATTGACGATGAAAGTTCTCTCCCGAAAGAGTTGGGCCTTGCCCTGAAAGGATTCTTTGAGGAGGGCCTGAACAAGACCATCGCCGAGGATGGCGTCAACCTGTCCGAAGGAGAAAAACAGCTCATATCGATTGGCCGTGTCATGGCGTACAAACCGCGCTATCTCATTCTTGATGAAGCTACGAGCAGGGTCGACCCGTACCTGGAAGGACGCATCAAGGAGGCCCTGAATAAGGACTTTGTCCTCGGCCACATGGATCATAATCGCCCACAGTATGGCCACCATGGCTGAGATGGATCGGATCTTTGTGATACACGATGGGCAGCTCGCTGAAGTTGGTACGCACGCGCAGCTCCTGGCCAACGGAGGGATTTACAGCCATCTCTACACCATTTACGCGAACCGAAAGGATCGGGAAGGCTATGAAAATCTACGTAGTGAGACACGGTGAAACGACCTGGAATAAAGAAGAGGTCTTCAGAGGCAGGAAGGATATTCCTCTGAATGATACAGGTCTCCGGCAGGCTGAACGCACCGGGGCATTCTTTGCTGACAAGGGGATCTCCGCGATTTACTCCAGCCCCTTGGCCAGGGCGCGAGCAGACCGCTTCCAAAATAAGCGAGGCAAGCCGCGTGCCCATCAAGATGGATGACGCATTCATCGACATGGACTTTGGCCCCTGGGAGGGGCTCTCCCTTGCAGCCGTTCAGCAGCGGTTCCCGCAACCGCTCGATACATGGAGGAAATATCCGCACCGGTTCCGCGTACAAGGGGCGGAGACGCTGGCCCAGGTGAGGAAGAGGGTGAGAAAGGGTCTCCAGGAAGCGACGGCGGATGGTCCGGTTGTTGTCATCGTAACCCACCGGGTGATCTGCAAGCTGCTCGCCCTTCATTTCCTCGGTGTGTCGAACCGCTTCTTCTGGAAAGTAAAGTGCGATCCGGCAAGCATTACCCTCGCCGAACAGACCGGGGATGAGATCACCCTCTCCATGGTCAACCAGACCCTCCATTTGCAGGACTTCACTGGTTGTCGGGAGTACAGCGATTTTTGAAGCCTGCCTAAAAACTGTTGACAGGGTGTATGCAATAATAGTTAGATTAATAGCGGCATGTGAATTTTTTAATTAATCTTCAAAAAATATGTTTAAGGAGGTTTCACATGAGGTTCATGCAGAATCACAAGCTTCCAATTGTCTCTATTTTTCTTTGCCTCATGGGCTTGTCTCTTGGCACCTGCGGTTTTCGCAGGCGAGGCAGATATAGTCGTGCCCGATCTCACCAAAGTTCAGTTTACGATCTTGGGGGGCTCCGTTAGGCGGGATATCGATCATGTACTTCGGCTTACTCGTCTGCATCATCGGTCTGATTTTTGGTCTGATCCAGTCGAACCAGACAAAGAACCTGCCGGCGCACAAATCTATGCTCGATGTCTCCGACATCATCTGGGAGACCTGCAAGTCCTACCTGGCCCAGCAGGGCAAATTCCTTGTCATCCTCTGGATACTCATCGCCCTCTGTATGGTCTACTATTTCGCCGGCTTGCAGCACGCACCGTTTGGCAGCATTGTCCTCATTCTCTTTTGCTCGATCCTCGGTATTCTCGGCTCCTACGGTGTTGCCTGGTTCGGCATGAGGATCAACACAAGGGCAAACTCGCGAACCGCCTTCGCGGCGCTGAAGGGCAAACCGGTCGACGTGGTGGCCATCCCCATGCGCTCCGGCATGAGCGTCGGTCTTCTTCTTGTGAGCGTCGAGCTTTTCTTCATGATCTGCATTCTTGTCTTCCTGAAGGAACTGGCCGGCCCCTGCTTCATCGGCTTTGCCATCGGCGAGTCTCTCGGCGCCAGCGCGCTCAGGATCTGCGGCGGTATCTTCACCAAGATCGCCGACATCGGCTCTGACCTGATGAAGATCGTCTTCCATCTGCCGGAAGATGATCCGAAGAACCCCGGTGTCATCGCTGACTGTACGGGCGACAACGCGGGCGACAGCGTCGGACCGACTGCGGACGGCTTCGAGACCTACGGCGTCACCGGCGTTGCCCTGATCGCCTTTCTCGCGCTGGCTCTGGCGACCAACCCGCTCATGGGCGGAACGCTGATCATCTGGATCTTCGCAATGCGTATCCTGATGATCCTCACCTCCCTCGTTTCCTACTTCATCAACCAGGCGATCACTCATGGCCAAATACGGGAACTCAAAGAAGTTCAACTTCGAGCACCCTCTGACCAACCTCGTCTGGATCACCTCCGCGGTCTCGATCATCGTGACCTTCTGGGCAAGCTACACGCTGCTCGGTGACCTGCCCGATCCGAAGTATGCTTCCTTCTGGTGGGCACTTTCCATCATCATCAGCTGCGGTACGATCGCCGGCGCCCTTATACCGGAATTTACCAAGATCTTCACGAGCACCAGTTCCCGCCATGTTCAGGAGGTCGTGGCCTCGGCCCGCCAGGGCGGTGCGTCACTCAACATCCTCTCCGGTTTCGTTGCCGGCAACTTCTCCGCCTTCTGGGAAGGGTTGATCATCCTGGTTCTGATGCTCATGGCCTATCTCGTATCGTTTAATCCGTCCATACAGGCCCTCATGCCTAAGGAATTCTCATTTGCGGCCCCGGTGTTTGCTTTTGGTCTCGTGGCCTTCGGTTTCCTCGGCATGGGTCCTGTAACCATCGCCGTGGACAGCTTCGGCCCGGTCTCCGATAACGCGCAGTCGGTCTATGAGCTCTCGAGAATCGAGAGTGTGCCCAATATTGCCGCTGAGATTAAAGGGCAGTTCGGTTTTGATCCTGATTTCGAGAACGGCAAGGATTACCTCGAAGAGGCGGACGGCGCAGGCAATACCTTCAAGGCAACCGCCAAGCCGGTGCTCATCGGCACGGCGGTGGTCGGCGCCACCACCATGGTCTTCGGTATCATCATTCTGCTCGAGCGTATTTACGGCGACGTGGTCGCGAAACTGAGCCTCGTGCAGCCTGAGATCATCCTGGGTCTGCTCATGGGCGGCGCGGTGATCTACTGGTTTACCGGCGCTGCGACCCAGGCCGTGGTTACCGGCGCCTACCGGGCGGTCGTCTTCATCAAGAATAATATCAAGCTCGACAAGGAGACAGCATCCATCCAGGACAGCAAGGAAGTCGTCAAGATCTGTACGATCTATGCACAGAAGGGCATGATCAACATCTTCATCGTCATCTTCTTCATGGCGCTCTCTCTTTCCTTCTTCAACCCGTACTTCTTCATCGGGTACCTCATCGGCATCGCCTTCTTCGGACTCTACCAGGCAATCTTCATGGCGAATGCGGGCGGCGCGTGGGATAATGCGAAGAAGATCGTCGAGGTCGATCTGAAGGAAAAGAACACGCCGCTCCACGAGGCAACGGTTGTCGGCGACACGGTCGGCGACCCGTTCAAGGATACGTCATCGGTTTCCATGAACCCGGTCATCAAGTTCACGACGCTCTTCGGGTTGCTCGCAACGGAGATCGCCGTCACCATGCAGTCTCAGGCGCTGAAGACCGGCATTGCCATCGTCTTCTTCATCGTTGCCCTGGTCTTCATCTATCGTTCCTTCTACGGCATGAGAATCGGCGAAGAGAAGCTGTAAGAATAATCAGTGCAGGTTAGAAAAAAGGCGCCCCAAATGGGCGCCTTTTTGTTGCGGTTCAGGTTGCAAGTAAGGATAAGGGTCTTAGCAGTCTGAGTGTGCCAGCGTCTGCAGAACCTTCGGGTAATCACTTTGAAGCTACGCAGAATATGCTAAAATAAGGTCTTACTCGGTGACAGCTCGGGCGCGAGCCTTAGGGAAGAAAACACGTGACCGATACGCAGTCCCCAAAAACATCCGCATGGACCCCTCTCCTTCAACCCGTTTTCCGGGCGCTCTGGATTGCTGCCGTCTTTTCCAATATAGGCTCGTGGATGCAGGACGTGGCCGGGGCCTGGCTTATGACCTCCCTCGCGCCGAAGCCTATCATGGTTGCGTTGATGCAGACTGCGAGCACGCTGCCGGTCTTTTTGCTCAGCCTGCCCGCAGGGGCTATGGCTGATGTCGCTGATCGCCGCCGCCTGCTTATTTTTTTTCAACTCTGGATGACCGTTGGGGCAGCTACGCTTGGCTTGCTGACGGTGGGTGGACTGACGACTCCTCTGGTACTCCTCGTCCTCACTTTTGTCCTTCAGATTGGCAGCGCCCTGTCAGGGCCGGCCTGGCAGGCTATTGTGCCGGAACTCGTACCCCGCGCCGACCTGCACGGCGCAGTGGCACTGGGGGCCATGGGATTCAATATAGCACGGGCAGTGGGTCCTGCCCTGGGCGGACTCGTGGCGGCCGCTTTTGGACCGGGTGCCGTCTTCTTGGTCAATGCGGCATCTTTCCTTGGTATAGTCGTGGTGGTCTACCGGTGGCGTCGGCCCATGCACCGGAAAGCGCCCTGCCCACCGAGCGATTCTTAGGTGCAATACGTGCCGGCATGCGTTACGTGATCCACGCACCGGAGCTGCATGCATTTCTTATTCGCGCATTTCTCTTTGCCTTTTGCGCCAGCGCCCTCTGGGGCCTTCTGCCGTTACTGGCCCGTACCGAGCTGGGATTTAGCTCCTTCGGTTACGGTGTTCTGCTGGGTTGTCTCGGTACAGGAGCTGTCGTGGCAGCTCTTGTCTTGCCAAAGGTGCGTCAGCGGTTTTCCGCGGAGCACCTGGTTGCTCTGGCGCAACTCCTCTTTGCCATGGTACTCGTTGCTCTTGCCGTCCTGCATAACGCTGTCCTGGTGGGCATTGCGATGGGCGCCGGCGGAGTCGCGTGGCTATCACTCTTCTCCACGTTGACTACCGGAGTTCAGTTAGCTGTCCCCTCCTGGGTGAGGGGAAGGGTTATGGCCAGTTACGGCATCGTGTTCTTTGGAGGATTGGCAGGAGGAAGCGTTCTCTGGGGCACGGTTGCCTCCTTCGTTGACATCCCGGCTACCTTCCTCATTGCTGCCATAGCGCTGGGAGTCGCTCTTTTGTTTAGCTTGCGCTATCGGATGCCGGTCGCGGAAAATCTTGATCTGAGACCTTACGCGCGCTGGTCTGAAACGGAAAGAATTGGCGAGCCTCATCCGGATCATGGGCCTGTGCTGGTAACGGTCGAATACCGGATTGATCCCCGCTCTCGCGGGCGAATTTGCGCGTGCCATGCAGGGCATGCGCCGCATTCGCCTCCGGGACGGAGCGATCGAGTGGGGGCTCTTTCACGACACCGCGGACCTTGCCCGCTACGTTGAGTTTTTTATCGTTGAGTCGTGGCTTGACCACTTGCGCCAGCACGAACGTTTCACGGTCTCTGACCGCGCGACGGCGAAGCTCGTTCAATCCTTTCATGTCGGAGAGACTCCGCCCGTCGCCTCTCACATGCTTTACGCGTATGGGTCAGAACCAGAATCATGAATTGGTGAATTGAACGAAACGAGTTGGCGCTCTTACGGTCCGAGCCAAAGTAGCCACCGCAGGCAGGGGAAGTTGCGTGGCAGGCTGCGAAGCATCCTGTGCGGCCAGACCCCGCAATGCGGTACACAAGGTGTTTGAAATCTCTCGCCGCGCTGATCTCGCAAATTGAGCGTCCATGTATCTCCCTAAGTTCATGTCGCAACGTGCATCTTCAAAACCTGGAATTAACCTGTGCTGCCAAACCATGAATTCGAAGGGGGTTACGCTTTCCAGGACTTCCTCCGCTCCGCCTTGAGCCGCCTCTTTCTTGCTTCTCTCTGTTTGCGTCGTTCCCTCTCCGAAGGTTTCTCATAAAAGCTTCTCCGCTTGATCTCTTTGAGAACGCCCTCTTTTTGCATCAGACGCTTCAGGGTTTTAATCGCTTTTTCAATGTTGCCGTCGTCGACGTGTACGTACACAGTATCTCCTTTAGTATCTTCTTGGGTCCGCCGCCTCTTCTACCCTTGTCTTTATCCCGCTGCGGACGGGCCTCATCAACATTCAGTGTGCGGCCCTGAAGCTGTGTCCCGTTCAGCCCCGCTTTTGCTTTCTCCGCCCCTTCTTGCGTAGCCATCTCGACAAAACCGAATCCCTTCCCTTCGATGACATTGACATTTGCCACTTCACCATACTCAGCGAACATTTCCTTCAGCTTCTCCCTGTCGACGGAATAGCTCAGATTGCCAACAAACAGTTTGGTTCCTTGCATTGCGGCCTCCCTTTTTCTGGTATCTCTCTGTTTGGCAGTCTCTCGTGAGGAGAAAACTGGGAGAAGCGGGAACGCTTCAGAAACAGAAGAAATATCGGATTGGTGAATATCGATACAGCGTACCACATAATCGTACAAAAAGGAAAGGAAAAGAAGTTTTCGGGGTTGTCGTCAAAGTCCGACGCCGTCTATTTTAGCGCCGCAGAACTTACAGGCGCCTGCATCTATGCTGTATTCCGTGATGCTGAAACCGTACCGTTTTGATGACCGGTTTTTTGCACTGGTAGCAGTACGTATGTTCGGCATCCAGACCGGGAATGTTGCCCGTATATACATACCGCAGGCCCGCCTCCATCCCTATCTGGCGCGCCCTTATCAGCGTTTTTGACGGTGTGGGGGGCGCATCGGTAAGTTTGTACGTCGGGTGGAAGGCGCTCACGTGCCAGGGGGTTTCAGGACCTGTCTCGTCCCGGATGAATCTGGCTATGGCTTCGAACTCCTCATCTGAGTCGTTGTGATTCGGGATAACGAGCGTTGTTATCTCAATCCAGATGCCCAGGGATTTGTAGTTCTTGATTGATTCGAGCACCCCTGCTACGCGCGCGCCGCATACCTTGCTGTAAAAGTTGTCAGAGATGCTCTTCAGGTCGATGTTGGCAGCATCGAGATAGGGCTGTATCGCGGTAAGCGGTTCCTTCTCTATATACCCATTGGTAACGAAGTTGTTGGAAAGACCCCGCCCTTTGGCAAGCCTGGCTATGTCGTAGGCATACTCGTAGAACATGGTGGGCTCGGTGTACGTGTAAGATATACTGCGGCAACCGGCCTTTTGCGCATACTCGACCACGTCGTCCGGCGAGAACGCCTCTCCAGCTATTCGATCATGGTCTCTCGGCAGCTGGGATATCTCGTGATTCTGGCAGTGGAGGCAACGGAAGTTACAGCCGACCGTGGCAATGGAGAAGGCCTTTGAGCCCGGGAAACAGTGGAACAGGGGCTTCTTTTCTATGGGGTCTACGTGCCAGGAGCAGGGTTTCCCGTACACCAGGGTATAGAGGGTACCGCTCCGGTTCTCCCTGACACCGCAGATGCCCCGCTTACCATCGCTTATCGCGCAGTGATGCCTGCAAAGGTAACAGTCTACCCTGCCGTTCTCACCTTTCTCGTAAAAGGAGGCTTCTTTCACGATGGACCCTCTTCCCGGGCAGGCGTCGTCTTTTCGGTGGCGGCGCGCTGAAAAGGAGTTTTACGACATCATCCATGTCTTTGACCGGAAGGAATGTGACCTTCTTTTTTACGTAGTCCGGGATATCTTCCAGGTCCTTCGCGTTCTCCTCAGGGATGATCACTTTCTTCAAGCCTGCCCGGAGTGCGGCGAGCGTCTTCTCTTTGAGGCCACCGATGGGTAGTACCCGCCCTGTCAGCGTAATCTCACCGGTCATCGCAACCTTGCTGGCAACCACCTTCTGGGTGAGCGCACTTATCATGGCAACAGCCATCGTGACGCCGGCCGACGGACCATCCTTGGGGATGGCGCCCTGGGGCACGTGTATGTGCATCTCGAGTTCGTCGAAACTTTCTTGAGGTATGCCGAGTTGCTTTGCTTTGGCCTTTATATAGGTGAGTGCAGCCTGGGCCGACTCTTTCATCACATCGCCCATGCTCCCGGTCAGCGTGAGCTCTCTTCTTCCCTTGCGGGAGGAGGCTTCGACAAAGAGCAGTTCCCCGCCCGTTTCGGTCCACGCAAGGCCGCACGCGACACCGGGGATATCCATTGCAATCGCTGTCTCGGGCATGAATTTCAGCGGTCCGAGAAAGCTATGCAGGTTTTGAGGCGTGATCATCACTTTCTTCTTGTTCCCTTCGGCTATCCGTTTTGCAACTTTACGTGAGACTGAGGCGATCTCCCGCTCCAGATTTCTCACACCCGCCTCTCTCGTATAGTCCCGTATAAGCTTCTCCACGGCCTTATCGCCAAAGCTGAGCTGGGTTCTCTTCAGGCCATTCTCTTTCATCTGCTTCGGGATAAGGTACCGCTTCGCGATCATCAGCTTCTCCCGTTCGGTATAGCCCGGGAGAGAAATGACCTCCATCCGGTCTTCGAGGGCCGGCGGGATCGTGTCGATCCGGTTTGCCGTGGTGATGAACATCACCTTCGAAAGGTCGAAGGGCAGATTCAGATAGTGGTCGCTGAACGCGCAATTCTGCTCGGGATCCAGGACTTCGAGCAGGGCGCTCGCCGGGTCACCCCTGAAGTCCATACCGATCTTGTCTATTTCGTCGAGCATGAAGACGGGATTGTTCGTGCCCGCCTGCTTGAGGCCCTGGATGATGCGGCCGGGCATGGCGCCCACATAGGTCCTCCTGTGGCCCCTGATCTCAGCCTCATCCTTCATACCCCCCAGGGAGATCCGGAGGAAGCTCCGGCCCATGGCCCGGGCAATCGACCGGCCCAGGGACGTCTTGCCCACACCGGGAGGACCAACAAAGCAGAGTATCGGACCCTTCATAACGCCTTTCAGCTTGATGACGCTTAAGAATTCGAGGATCCTTTCCTTGACCTTATCCAGGCCGTAGTGATCCTCGTCGAGTATCTTCTTGACCTCTGGCTATATGTATGTTGTCCTTTGTGGAGCAGTCCCACGGCAGTTCGACCAGCCACTCGATGTATGTCCTCAGCATATTCGACTCGATGGCATCGGGATGCATCATCTCCAGGCGTTCGACCTGTTTCTTTACCTCTTTCTCCACTTCCTTGGGCATCTTCGCTTTCTTGACGCGCTTTCTGAGGTCCTTGGCCTCGTCTTCACGCTCGTCCATTTCGCCAAGCTCGGAGCGTATCGCCTTCATCTGCTCCCGGAGGAAGTAGTCCCTCTGGCTCTTGGTCATCTCCTCTTTTGCCGTTGAGAGTATCTTCGCCTGCATGTTGAGGAGCTGGATCTCCTTGCCGATGATCTCCGAGAGCTTCTTCAGCCGCTCAATCGGATCGATGATCTCCAGAATCTCCTGGGCCTTTCCTACCGGCAGCCCCAGGTTGGCGCATGCCACGTCGGCAAACTTTCCCGGTTCATCGATGGTGTCGAGCACGAGAAGCACATCAGGAGGGATCATCCTTCCCATGGAGACGACCTTCTCCATCTCTTCTTTTATGTAGCGCATCAGCGCTTCGATCTCTAAAGTGATCTCGGTGATGATCGGTTCTTCAATGGTCTTTAACTCCACAAGGTACGTGGGTCTTTCCTGGACATATTGGGCGATCTGGGCCCTTTTCAAACCCTGGACGAGTATCTTGATCCTGCCGTCAGGCAGTCTCAGCATGCGCATGATCTGCGAGACAACACCAAGAGAATGGATCCTTGCGGGCAAGGGGTCCTCATCCGTCAGATCCTTCTGCGCTGCAACGAGGATAAGGCGGTCTGTCGAGAGGGATTTCTCGACTGCGTTAATCGACATCTCCCGGCCCAAAAACAGAGGGGAGCGTCACCGAAGGGTACATCACCATGTCCCGCACAGGGAGCAATGGAAGTACCTTCGGTATTTTGACCGTTTCAACTTCAATCATTTCTTAATGCCTCCTATTGTTACGACACCAGAAAAGCCTTAAAGGCCCGGTATGACTCGTAAATGTCAAGTTTGCTGGAGATTTCAAAGGGGGAATGCATTGCGAGAAGGGGTGCTCCCATATCAATAGTATCCATGCCGTATTCGGCAAGATACTTCGCCACAGTTCCACCTCCCCCCTCGTCGATTTTACCCAGCTCTCCTGTCTGCCAGATTATGCCTTCTTTGGAAAAAAGACGCCTGATCTCAGCTATATACTCTGCGTGGGCATCGTTGGCCCCTACCTTGCCCATATGGCCCGTAAACTTGGTTACGCAAATGCCGCCGCCGAGGTAGCAGGCGTTCTGCTTCTCGTGCACGTCCTGCCAATTGGGATTGACAGCCCCGTTGACATCGGCGCTGATGGCCTTCGAGTTGAAGAGTATCCGCTGCACCATCTCGTCCGACACCGTGCGACCCGAAGCGCTCAATATCTCGTGCAGAAATATCTTTATGAAAGTGTGACCTGGCGCCCGTGTTACCCTCAGACCCGATCTCTTCCTTGTCCACGAAAATGGCCAGAGCCGGGTGCATCGGGCCTTCTGCGTCACAGATTGCTTTGAGCAGAGGGTAGGCTGATGCCCTGTCGTCCTGCCCGTAGGCGCCGATCATGCTCCGGTCGAGGCCGACATCGCGCGCTTTGAAGGCCGGGACAACCTCGATCTCAGCGCTGATGAAATCTTCCTCTACCACGCCGTATCTCTCCTTAAGGAGCTTCAGGATGTAACTCTTGACCGCGTCCTTTTCCTCCCCGAGTAAGGGCAGGCTCCCGAAAAGTACGGTTAATTTCTCTCCATCTATGGCCTCAGAGAGCTTCTTTTCGTCCTGGGTCTTTCTCGACAGGTGGGGCAGGAGGTCGTCGATGGCAAAGACCGGGTCCCGGTCATCCTCCCCGATTGCTACCTCAACCGCGCTCCCGTCCGTCTTCACGATGATGCCGTGTATAGCAAGGGGCATTGCCACCCAGTGGTACTTTTTGATGCCTCCATAATAATGGGTGCGCAAAAATGCCAGGTCGACATCCTCGTAGAGCGGGTTCTGCTTGAGGTCGAGCCTCGGCGCGTCGATGTGCGCAATGATGAT
Organism: uncultured delta proteobacterium; assembly: GCA_963821605.1. GTDB lineage: Bacteria > Desulfobacterota > Syntrophorhabdia > Syntrophorhabdales > WCHB1-27 > JADGQN01. Next base: position 83,051 of record CAWGEZ010000053.1, read on the forward strand.
TCTTAAGCCTTCTAGGGACTCGGCCTTTCCCGGGCACCATGCCATCACTTCCTTGCCCTTGTTGGTGCGGAAGGTCTTTCCCGAGGCTGAACCATCTCCGAAGCCCGCCTGTTTGAGTACGCCTTCTATGAATCTGGCGGCTTCCCGTTCTGTTTTTGCCCGGTCCAAAAATTCCTTGTAGCCGTCACAGAACGCAAAAATCTGCTCAATCTCTTCTTTTGTCTTCTTTTTCCAACCTGATTGTCTTTCCATTGGTGGGTGAAACACACTAAGCTTACCAGAATTACGCTGCCCAGTCAATCGGTACGCCGAATAATATCCTTTATTATCAATAGCTTAAGGTTAACGTGGGCCCGGACCGAGCCTGTCCCGGGGCCGCAACGAGAAAGGTCCGGCTAAGCCCGACCATAGTCATCCCCTGCCCGGGTGATGTCATCCTCACCGAAATAGTCCCCGGTCTGGACTTCGATAAAGACGAGCGGAGTATCTCCCGCGTTTTTGACGCGGTGCCAGGCACCCTCGGGGATGTTTATGGCCTCGCCTGGCGAGAGAGGGGTCTCTTCGTCGTTCCTCGTCACAAGGGCCTCGCCTTCGAGCACGAACCAGTGTTCCCTCCTGTGCCCGTGTTTCTGAAGAGAGAGCCTCTGCCCGGGGTTGACAACGATCCTCTTCACCTTGTGTCGGGGTGCGTCTTCAAGCACACAAAAATGGCCCCAAGGCCGAAGATCTTCCTCGTACATTGGCTATATTCTAGGGGGAGCGACGCTGCTTGTCAATGAAGGAAGCGTCAACGACGCAAATTGAGCGCGAACATGCGAAGGCACAACCCGTTACAGCACCGATTACAAACCAGGAAGCACATTCCAAGCCCTGCGAAAGGCGAGTATAACGGCACCAAGAAAATATGCACAGACAAACGGTGAGTGAACCAACTTGTCTACAGAAGAGCCTTGCCGGTTCTCGGCCTAGGGCGCCGGCGAGCGGGCATTCAGCGCCGGCGGGAACTTAGCAGACGCCTCTGCAGGTCCGCAGAAAGTGAGAACTGACACAACCTGCGGAGAGAACATTTCTATTCCGATGAAGAGGGGACAGAGAAGTTTGATGTTGACAAAAGAAGGTGATCCTTGGCGCCAAGACCCTGGAGAACCATGTGAAGGGCAGCATCACCCATTGCAGCGATCTGGTCCTTCCGTTGATAATCGAACCAGTAGGTTATCCAGCTGAGCATTCCCAGGACAAAAAGGGCAGCCCACGATGCCTTGACGTCCGGGCTAAGCGTCCCCTCTTGACTGGAGCTCGGCTATCGTGTCCCGGAGGAGAAGATAATGTTTTTTCCACTCTGCCTTGACTTCACGAAATTGTTTATCCTTCATTACCAGCTCGTCATGAATGAGAATCCTCAGTTCAGGGTGACGGCAAATCTTGTCGCTGGTGAATGACCGAACCATAAATGTGAGCCTTTCAAAAGGATCATTCATGCCGGCAGCTTCTGTCAGGTAGGGTTTTATGGTCTTTTCGATAAAGCTAAAGTGAACTGATAGCATGAGCTTCGTCTTGCTCCCAAAGTAATGGTAAAGGCTCGATCTTCCGAGATTTGCTGCAGCACAAACGTCGGAAGTGGAAACCGACTTCGATCCGCCTTTTCTGAGAAGAAGGCTTTTTGTTATCTCTATGACCTCTCCTTTTTTCTGTTGAGAAGCTCTTTTTCTTTTACCGGATCCCATCCTTCCTCCTTTTTCAGAAGCTGTGGACTCACAAAATTAAATTGTACAGACCAGTCCATACAAAAAAAGCTTGACAAGCTTCCGACGAATTTATATCATAAAAAAATGAAGTTGTATAGACCAGTCCATACATACTTTTATAAAGCTTCATCTGGATATACCGTGGGGAGCCGTCACTGCTTCGCGAAGATGAGCGTCATGGGCCTCGCGGAGGTCTTACCTTCTTGGATGCCTTGCATCCCTCGCGCCTCGCCGGCATCATCACGCGCTCCTCGAGGGCACAAATGATTCAAGAAAATACTCGAATCAAAAAAAGGGGGAAAGGAAATGGTATTTAACGATTTTAGGGAATTTATAGACAAGTTGGATAAAGAGGGCCAATTGGTCCGGATCAAACAAGAGGTGGACTGGAATCTCGAAGCTGGTGCAATAATACGAAAATGTGAGGAGACACCGGATGGGCCAAGTCCTTTATTCGAGAACATTAAAGGCTATCCCAAAGGGTTCAGACTGATGGGGGATCCGTTTTCCAGTGGTATCAAAAAGGCTGCTATTGCTGCAGGTATACCGACCAATATGCCGTATGTGGAAACACATAAGGCCCTCATGGATTTATGGGATGAAGGGCTGGCAAATCCGATAAAGCCTAAGATAGTAAAAACTGGCCCGTGCAAGGAAAACATAATGAAGGGAGATGAAGTAAACGTCTACAAGTTTCCCGCTCTTATGCTCCACGAAGGGGATGGGGGAAGATATATTGGAGCCCTTCACACCACCATTACTAAAGATCTCGATAGTGACTGGGTAAATTGGGGATGTTACCGAATCATGATTCACAATAAGAATACCCTTGGTGGCTTCGTGGGGCCTCAGCAGCATATGGCTGAAATGTTCAGGAAATATGAAGCCAAGAATATGCCGATGCCATTTGCCGCGGTCATAGGGACAGATCCGATAGTGCAGGCGCTCAGTTTCTCATCGTTGCCCTATGGGGCGGATGAGGCAGATATGGCAGGAGGTATCAGGAAGCAAGCGGTGGAATTGGTGAAGTGCGAGACAAACGACTTGTATGTACCGGCTACGGCAGAAGTGGTAATTGAAGGCCATGTACTGCCCCATGTGAGAGCGGATGAGGGACCTTTTGGAGAATATAGCGGTTACAGGGCGTCACCCAGGGCAGCTCGAATAGTGTACAAGATAGACTGCATTACCTACAGAAATGATCCCATTCTGGCTGCAGTATGTGAGGGAATTCCAATCACAGCCAGTCACACGGTACAATCCGTAGGTTGGGGATCGGATATACGCAGAGCCCTGAGAGCAGAGGGCCTTCCTATAGTGGAAGTTAACCTCGTGCCCGAGACCGCGCTCTTTTTATGCATCGTCTCGACCAAAGTGCCCTATTACAATATTGCTGAAAGAATAGGTCACGTTATCTTCGGCTGCAAAGCAGGAACATATGTCCCGAAGGTGATAGTGGTCGACGATGATGTAAGTCCGTACAATTTAGCAGAAGTGTGGCATGCTTTCGCCACTAAGTGCCACCCGGTTAGAGGCACTTGGACGAGCCCGTATGCAACCGGAAATCCGCTGATACCGTTCCAGAACCTGGAGGAGAGGCTGTGGTCAAAAGGTTGTCGTGTCATTTATGATTGCACGTGGCCTATCGATTGGCCGGTTGAGATCGCTGTGCCGCCCAGGAGCGCGTTCAACTCCATCTATCCGAAGGAAATACAGGAGAAGGTATTGGCTAACTGGAAGAATTACGGCTTCAAGGATTAGGAGGTTACTTCATGGCAAAAGAATATGATACTTTCGTGCAAGCGCTGGATGACCTGAAGGATGGTCAGGAGATGGAGTTGACTATAAGGGACTTGGAGACCTATGAGCAAAAAAAGGTCAAGGCTGTAGTCTCCTCATCTAAAGAGAAACTGCCGGATGGGGAGACACTGTGGATACGATTCAGCCGGGGAGTGCCGGTCAAAGAGCCTTGGGCTATAAAGATCACTGAGGAACTTCCATTGTTTTGACCGAGTTCCTCTTGAAAGGGCAGCTCCGTTTCTTGCTTTAGGATCGCCTCGCGCAGACGTAGCGGATTCGGACCCCTGAAAAAGTCAGTTTTTCAGGAGAAACTATTTAAGTTTGTTTGCTTTATAAGGAGAGAAGAATGAAGTTAGAAACGTATATCAGGTACTTAGAAGAGCGCAAAGCGGATATTGAGGCCGGGAAACCCGTCATCATACAGGTAGTAGACCGCGATATATTTGAGGCAAAGACGGTAAAAGCCATCATCGCCAAAACCCCTGAGGCATTGCCGGACGGCGAAGAACTATGGATCAAAGACGATAAAGAAGAGCTAGGCCCTGTGCCCTGGAGAATAAAGATACTGGAGGAAACCGGCGAAATCTTTGCCCGACCAAGTCGGGGCGCTGCCATTGAGTGATGGGCGTTGAGCAATACCTGCTCACGCGAATCGATTCAGGGCTGTTCAAAACAGGGAAGGATGCCAATAGTCTGTCAATAGAGACGAGGCAGTGTAATGGGTCCTGGTCCATGTAGTAGGGGTATTCACTTGACTCCAGTTAATCCCAGCTGCCCTAAGCTGAACTACTGGAGCCGAGGGGATACCCTAATATTGGTATTTCCATTCATTGGCAGGCATCCTATCGTTAGAGGCAAGGACTTCGTGGGGAGTGTTTATTCCTCTAAGGAGCCCATTTTTCAATAAACAGCAAAAAGGGGGAAGGACAATGGAAAGAAAAGTTGTTTTGCTGTCTATGTCGTTATTCTTAGTTATTTTTCTCTTTGCAACGCAGAATGCCTTTTCAGCGGCGGAGAAACCTATAGAATTGAAATTTGCGAGTTTCTTGCCAACTACGCATCACGAGCATATCGAGGCCTTCGTTCCATTTGCAAAGGAGGTCGAAGAAAGAACCAAGGGAAGAGTCAAGATGACCATTTACCCATCAGAAGCCTTGTGCAAGGCGAGGGATTTGTATGATTGTGCTCTCCAGGGAGTCTCTGAGACTGCTTACTTTATCCCGTCATATACGGCGGGCCGTTTTCCTTTAACCACTGTAATGGAGCTTCCTATCGGCGTTCCTTCGGCAAAGGTAGGCACGCAGGTTATCTGGGAACTTTACCAAAAATATCTTAAGACAGAATATGCCGGGGTCAAGCTTCTCTCTCTTTGGACCATCCAACCTGCTCACATCTTTACAACCAAGAAACCTATTAAGACTTTGGAGGATTTGAGAGGCTTGAGAATCAGGAGCCCAGGCCCTTTACAGACGATTACGCTTAAAGAATTCGGAGCTGCTCCGATCAGCATGCCCGCTTCCGATCTCTATGATGCCCTCCAACGGGGAATGGTAGACGGAATGCTTACCGACTTCGCTGCTTTAAAGGGCTTTAGATTTGTTGAGGTGGTGAAGTACTGTACTCTTTCAAACTTTTACTCCTTGCCCATGGGATACGCGATAAACCTTAAAACTTGGAATAGTCTTCCGCCGGATATCCAGAAGGTCTTGGAAGAACTTGGTGATTTTCGGTTTGCAGAGGAAAATGCGAAAAGCTTTGACAAGAACGACCTTATAGGGCGGGACCTTTCTAAAGGAAAGGTAGAAATGCATGAGCTTAGTGCGGAACAGAAAAAAATATGGGCTGCAAAGTTTAAGGATGTAAATGAAAAGTGGATAGCAGACATGGAAGCTAAGGGTTTACCCGGAAAAAAGGTATATGAGGATGCCGTGTCGCTTCTGAAAAAATATTCTAAATGAGCGAACAAGGGCTCATTTAGAAAGAGTATTATTTCTTCTCATCATTCAAGGATTTCGCCTGCGCTCATTTGATGTCGCCAGGGAATATGGCGCTAATGCAGAAGGAGACTCGTTAGTCCATGAAGAACATCTTTGATACCATTAGATATTTGAGCCGCATCATGCTTTGGATTGCCGGCGTAGCGATTGCGTCCATCGTCGTCCTCACGGTCTGCGATGTCGTTCTAAGAAGATTCAGGATGCCCATTGCCTTCACCTATGAACTCGTCGTGCTCATGGGCGCAATTGCTATCGGCTTTTCCATCCCCCAAACCACATTGGATAAAGGTCATGTCTTAATGGATTTTATGACCGAAAAGTGTTCCGAACGGTGGCAAAAGATATTCCATTTCATCACCCGATGCCTGGGAATCGGAATGTTCGCCGTCTTTGGCTGGAGAATGTTCATCCTTGGAAGTAACTTCAGCAGGGCCGGCGAGGTCACGCCGATTCTACAGATTCCAATATACCCTGTGGCTTATAGTGTTGGGATATGCTTTGTCGTAGAGTGTCTGGTTCTGCTCAGTGGCCTTTTTTCAGAATCGGGGGAGGTGAAAGCGTGACCACACTGACTATCGCCTTTTTGGTCATCTTGTTATTGTTTGTACTTTTCTTCATTGGTCTGGAAATTGGTTTCTCAATGGCCCTTGCAGGCTTCATAGGGTATGCTCTTATTACAAATGTCCAGGCAGCCCTGAATCTCGTGGCGCTGGATACATTTACCGTCTTCTCATCATACGGTTATATTGTTATACCTCTCTTTGTCCTCATGGGACAAATTGGAGCAAGCGCGGGGATGTCAAGAAGTCTCTATGATTTCGCTTACAAGTTTATCGGTCATATTCCCGGCGGACTTGCCATTGGAACAGTTGTGGCAGCCACCGCCTTTAAGGCTATTTGCGGATCATCGGTTGCTACGGCGGCTACTTTTGCAACAGTCGCTGTTCCTGAAATGGATAGATATGGTTATGATAAGAGAATTTCTTGTGGAACCGTTGCGACCGTGGGGACATTGGGAGTCATCATGCCTCCGAGTGTCGTGTTAATTATTTATGGAATACTCACAGAGACATCGATTGGCAAGTTGTTCCTGGCGGGTATCCTTCCGGGTCTTTTGATTGCTTTTTCCTTTGTGATCACCATTTACGGATGGTGCAAAATAAATCCAGGCATTGGGCCAAGAGGCGAGAGAGCAACGTGGAAAGAAAGAATTAAATCACTTCTTCCTGTGGTATGGGTCCTTGGCATCTTCGTTCTGGTCGTTGGGGGCCTAATGATGGGACTCTTTGTACCCACAGAGGCGGGAAGCGTGGGTGCCTTTGCTGTATTCGTTCTGGTGGCTATCAAGAAAGAGATTAATTTAAAGGGTCTCATAGAATCGGTTATGAACTCGCTCCGTATTGCAAGCATGATGCTGATCCTCCTCGCAGGGGCAACCATTCTCGGCCATTTTTTTGCGGTTACAAAGATGCCTTATATCATTGCAGATTGGTTGAGTGCCCTTCCGGTGCACCCAATTGCCATTATGATCGTTATTATCTTTGTCTTTCTCCTCGGAGGTTCAATCATCGAAGATCTGGCCTTTACCGTTCTTGCGGTCCCAATTTTCTTTCCTCTTGCCGTGAAGTTAGGCTTTGACCCACTTTGGTTTGGAGTGATCGTCTGTGTTACCAACATGATCGGCATCATTATTCCTCCAATGGCCATGAACGTTTTTGTAGTGTCGGGTATTACAAAAGTACCCATCAATACAATCTACAAAGGCTGCTACCCGTATATAGTGGGCATGTCTCTCTGTCTATTAATCCTATTATTCGTTCCGCAGATTTCACTCTGGCTTCCGAATCTCTTGATAAAATGACAGCATGAGAGACTCGCGACCATCCACGATATTGAGACTCCTTGAGCAGGCAGTCAAGAGACAAGGGGGGAATTTGAGATGGCTATTAGCGTCAAAGACATGAGGAACACGCCCGAGGGCTACTTCAATGTGAGGTGGGGACTGCCCGAGTACACGGACTGGATGGACGAGAGCATGTCCTGGAAGGAGACCTGTTACATCGGCGACTGGAGCTTTCTCTGGGAGCGCCGCTTCAAGGGACCTGACGCACTTAGACTCTTCTCGGACATTTCGACAAACAGCTTTGCCAAGTTTGACATCGGCCAGGCAAAGCACGTAATCCATTGCAATGACGATGGGAACGTTATTCACGAAGGTATCCTGAGCCGTCTTGGGCAGGAAGAATTCATGCTGTTCGGCCGGGGATGCTTCTGGGCCGACTACAAGCTGCGCCACGGCAAGTACAACGCGACCTCGGAGCCGGACGATCTGACCAACTTCCAGGTCTCCGGCCCGAACTCCCTCTATGTGGTCGAGAAAGCGTGCGGCCAGAGTATCCGTGACATCAAGTTCATGCACTTCGGCAAGATCCGCATTGCCGGCCACGAGTGCATGGCCTTAAGGCAGGGTATGGCAGGTGAGCTCGGGTACGAGATCCAGGGCCCTGCCAAGCATGGACGCGCGATATACGACGCCATCATGAAAGCCGGAAAGGAATTCGGGATTCGGCGGCTGGGAGGGCGGGTCGTCCCTATCAATCACCTGGAAGCTTGCTTCCCGACGATCATTACCGATTATATCCCGGCCATGATGGGGGACGACATGAAGGAATACCTTGAAGAGTTTAAGGCAGCCATGCCCGGGTTCGCCATAACCTTCAACATCGCCGGCAGCTTCGATGCCGACGATGTCAGCGCTTACTACCGGAACCCCATCGAGCTGGGCTGGCCTAAGGAAGTTAGCTTCGACCACGACTTCATCGGGCGCAAGGCGCTTGAGGCTGAAGCTGCCCATCCCAAGCGGACGATGAGGACGCTCGTCTGGAACGCCGAGGACGTTACCGACGTCTACGCTTCCCTCTTTCAACAGGGCAAGCATTACCACTACATGGAAATGCCGCGTGATCAGCGGGGCTTCATGTGGGCGGACAAGGTCCTCAAAGAATGGCAAACTCGTGGGAATCACCACGTCGCGAGGCTATAGCTATTACTTCCGTCAGATGCTCTCGCTCTGCACGATCGATGTTGAGCAGAGTGAGCCCGGCACCGAGGTCACCGTCATCTGGGGCAACCCGGGTGAGCCGCAGAAGGAGATCCGGGCAACAGTCGCCCGCGCTCCGTACAAGGAAGACAAAAGGAAAATCGACGTGAGCAAGCTCTAACAAGACAAGACAGAAATTCTCACCGTGACCGGACCGCCCTGCTGTTAAACTGCATCGATTGACTTGCAAGGTGTCCCCTTGGAGCCCTGTCTTTCCGTGGCTCGGTCATCGCCTGAGCGAACGTGCCCTTCTTATCTGCCGGCGTTGTAGCAGTGGCACAAGATCAATGGGAACTCTCAGCCGGGAATAGCAAGAATCGTTTCGTTTGAGGAGGCTGGACATGGGGCGTTCTCCCGGTTTTTGTGTACCACTTTGTGTACCACCGGCGACAAAGCCCTGAATGGGGATGTTAAAAGGTTAGTTTTTACAATATCTTACAGAAAAAATGGTGGAGGCGGCGGGAATCGAATTAATTGGCCGTAATATATGTAATTATCATTGTATTAGTGGTGCTGCTCATAATGATAGATGCCCCTAAAAGAGGCCCCCAAAACATTGATTTTGCACAACTTCTTATGTCTCTCTGACTTGCTCGTTTTCATCACTACCCCTACTTTGTCTATGTCGGTTTCCAGCCACACGGTGACTCGCGGTGATAGTTTAATGGACTTCGGGAATATGCCATTTCTGACTCCGGCCCACCAAGT
>CAWGEZ010000054.1:0-77123 GCA_963821605.1 uncultured delta proteobacterium
CAGGGCCGATTTGGTGAACAGGTCGAGGGCATCAGGTAGCCCAATTGTCAGTGCTTCCTTACGCCGGGCGATTTTGAGAGAAAGCCACAAGTTCGGCAGATAAAAGCCCACCAGCGCAAAGCCGATGGAAAAGAACGCCAGGTGCAGAAACCTCACCTGGCCGGGCTTCAATAGCTGGAGCGCGAATACACAAACCATCGTGCCGGCAGCACAGAGGACCTTGGAGCCGAAGAAAATGACTGTGGCATTCTTGCTCCGGTAGCCTGCCCTTAAGAAAAGTCTCTGGATATGAGTGACGCCTTCCTCTTCCTTGGGCTTTGCGAGGCCCCCCAAACGACCCATGGTCGCCAGCCACCACTCCTTGAGGGCCGAGTCCGAAGAAGGCGGAACAGGTGCCCCAGCTTCTTCGAACGTGACGGTGCGGCCATCCTGGTTGATCTTCTGGACAAGCGTCTGGTGTCCCCGTACGTAGCCCATGTGGACGAGAAATGCCACGACGAAGAGCATTGCGGCGCTGAATACCAGTAGTGATATGATGAGAGGAGCATTTAACATGTGAGCCTCCTACACCTTTAAGGTGATCATTTTTTTCATCCATGCGACGCCGAGACCCATCATGATCAGGGCAGCCGCAACGAGCATCTTCCCGGTAGGGTCGCGTAGAAAGAACCCTGATGTATTCGGGATTTATGAAAGACAGGGCGAGAGCGACGAAGAACGGGATGCCGATCAGGATGGCGGCAGATAGCTTCCCTTCGGCCGTCAATGTCCGGATTTTCCCCCTCAGCTTGAACCGTCCCCTGATCAGGCTGCTGATGTTTTCCAGGATTTCCGCGAGGTTTCCGCCACTCTCCCTCTGGATGATCACCGAAACGGCAAAGAACTTGAGGTCAGGACAGTCGACCCGGCTGGCGAGAGCCTTCAAGGCTTGCTCGGTGCTCAGGCCGAAGTTGATCTGCGCGATTGTCCTCTGGAATTCAATGCCCAGAGGGTCGTCAAACTCGTCGGCTACCATCTGCAACCCACCGGAGAACGCGTGGCCTGCCCGCAACGATCGCGCCACGAGGTCGAGTGCATCGGGCAGTTGGCGCTCGAACTTTTTCATCCGTTGTCTCTTCCGTGCTGATGCCACGAAATACGGTATCAGACAGAAGAGGACGGCAACGGGAAGGGAGAGGAGCAAGGTCTTGAACATGAAGTGCGCCACATAGAATCCGATAAAGCCCAGGAGCAAGGAGGAGAGGAGGAAGACGCTGGTCGGGTACTTGAAATTGGACTGGATGAGCAGGTTGTCTATCCTGGAGAGATGAGGTATCCGCGCGAGCATCGCGTGAAGCGATGGGATGGAGCTGAGTGCCCGCTTCCGAGTGATATCCGTGGTCTGATGGATCTCCTCCGTCTCGTCCGAAAGGATCTTAAGCTGTCTCTGGATCCTTCGCGCTTCCGGGTCCCACTTGCCCTTCAGCATGAGGACGATGCCCTCGAGGATGCAGAGGACGGCAATAAATACAGCAACAGTGATTACAAGGTTCATCGTTCTCTCCTAAGCTTTTGCATGAGCCCGTTTGGCATCGAACATTTCATAGGGGATAGGTACCCCAAGCGCCTTGAACCGGTCGAGGAATCCCGGCATGATACCCATGCTCCGGAACTGTCCCTTGACGGAGCCGTTTGCATCGACGCCTGTCTGTTCGAAAGAGAAAAGTTCCTGTAGCGTGATGATGCTCGATTCCATCCCGGTGACCTCCTGGAAGGAAACGACCTTTCTGCTCCCGTCGACAAGGCGGGCAACCTGGATGATGATGTCGATTGCCGAGCTGATGTACCTTCTTACCGCGTCGTTGGGGATGTTCAGCCCGGCCATGGCCACCAGGGTCTCCAGCCTCAAAAGGGCGTCCCGGGGTGAGTTGGCGTGGATGGTGGTCAATGACCCGTCATGGCCGGTATTCATCGCCTGGAGCATGTCAAGAACCTCGCCACTCCTGACTTCTCCAACGATGATGCGGTCCGGGCGCATCCTCAGGCTGTTTCTCACGAGGTCACGCTGCGTAACCTCACCCTTTCCCTCGATATTCGCCGGCTTTGTTTCGAGGCGGACCACGTGTTCCTGTTTCATTTGAAGCTCTGCCGAATCTTCGATAGTCACGATACGCTCATCCTCCGGGATGAACCGGGAGAGTACGTTGAGCAGCGTGGTCTTGCCCGTTCCGGTTCCCCCGGAGATCAAGACATTGAGTCGCGCCTTCACCATGCCCTTGAGAAGCTCCCCGATTTCAGGCGTCAGGGTTTTAAGGGTAACGAGGTCCTCCAGTTCCAGGGGCTCGACCGCGAAGCGGCGGATCGAGAGACAGGCGCCGTCTATGGCCAGCGGCGGCACGATCGCGTTGACGCGCGAGCCGTCGGGCAGCCTGGCGTCGACCATCGGGCAGGACTCGTCGATGCGACGCCCCACGGCGGAGACGATCCGGTCGATGATTTTCTTCAGGTGAGCCTCGTCTTTGAAACGGGCACCGGTGACGTGCAGCTTACCGTACCTCTCGACGTAAACTTTCCTGTGTGTGTTGACCAGGATGTCGGTGACGGTCGGATCGTGCATGAAGGGCTCAATCGGTCCAAGCCCGAGTACCTCGTCCACAACTTCCCTGCAGAACTGCTCCTTCTCTTCGAAGTTGAGGGGCATGGTCTGCCGATCCTCGGCCAGTATCGCCTCTATTGCTCTTCGTATCTCCCTCCTTAGCTGGTCCTGTTCGAGGGTATCGATGAGCGATAGATCGAGTACATCGAGCAGGCGGTCGTGAACCCTGGTTTTCAGCTCGCTGTATTCGTCGGTGACAAAGAATTCCATCGGTCTCTCCTTAATGAGCTCCATGCAACCTCCTCACTTTACAGCCCTATCTCAGGCCGAAGAAAGCCTTCTTTCTTCTCTTCTCGTCTTTCCCTGAGATGATCGATGCCAGTCCTCTCATCTTCGTCGAGGTCTCCGCCCCGTACGCTACCAGGCTAAGAGGTTTGCCCTGGTTGATTGCACTCATCGTGATGCGGTAGTCGTTCGGGATCCCCCAGTAGATCTTCTTGTTGAGGGTCTCCTCGGCCTCTTCCATGGAAACAGACGCTTTCTGGTTGAACCGATTTACCACGATCTCGATGTTTTCCTCGTAAGGGTAGCCCAATTTCCGGAAGATACCCTGCAGCCGTTTTACGTTGATGAGTGACGGCATGCTCAACACGGTGACAAGCAGTACTTTGTCGGCATAGCTTTAAGATCGCCCGTGATGTCTCATCGGTGGCCTGTCCCGCTGTCCACCACGATGAAATCGAACATAGTGCGCATCAGCTTCATGAGCGTGTCCATGACCCTCGGGATGTTGGGATCATCCACCGGCGACGGTCGGGGAGGGAAGCACATACACCCCTGACGCATGCTTGCAGAGGATGCTCATCAGGTAGGTCGAGTCGAGCCGGTTTATATTTTTCGAGACCTCCATCCAGTCGAAGATTGGCGGCTCAATGTTCAGAAAGAGCGGTATATCGCCGAAAGGTGCGTTGATGTCTACGAGCGCAACTGTCTGGACGCCCTCCATTTCCATGAGGCTGGTGGCCAGGTTCACGGCGACGGTGGTCGTTCCCACGCCGCCCTTACCTCCGAACACATCGATGATCTTGCCTCTTTTCACGGGACCTTTGCCCGCCGGGGCGATGTCTCTCTGCCCCTTGAGCCTGAGCAGCGTGTTGCGTACCTCTTCTTTGTTGACGGGCTGAGGGAAGAAGCCTCCTGCCCCCACTCTGAGGGCACCGAGAAGGATGTCCGGGTCGGTACTCGCCGCAGTCAGGAAGACGTGTCTCGCGATGCCCGACGTCTTCACGGCAGTGGCAAACTGGAGCGTCCTTTTCCGGCTCATCCCCTATCTCCAGTATGAGCACGTCGCAGGACCCGAACTCTCCGGGCTTCTGGATGTGAAATCCGTCCAACGGGAGCGAGGCCTCTTCGAAGTCCGCCTGGGCCCTTTCATTCTTCATTTTGAAACGAAGAGAGATAACGTCCGGTGCCATTGCGCCTACCCCCTTTCCGACGCTGTCGTAGCCGCGATGAATGTAGATTTCTCGCATCGTTATTCTCCTGTCTACTGCACAAGACGCAGCTTTATGTCTTTGGCGATCATATTAAAAATGGCCTGTAAATCGCTGGAACTCGGTGCGTAGTACTCAAAAGCCGTGGCCGCTCGCTATCTGAGACAGGAAGGTCTTGTCCACTCGCCGAGGCCGATGATGTAAATCTTTACAAACCTGTTCTTTGAGCGCCTGGGCATGATCCAGGGTCAGCTGCCTTGCGGTGCTGCAGATATTTGGGAGTATCTGAGTTACCATCGGGATGTTGCAGCTGTCTGGGGCTGATATCCGCGGTACAGGGCTGCTGGCAGGTCGAAAGACATACCACTTGTCGTGTTTGCTGTGATGCCGGAGCCTTGCGCACTGCAGCGTACCGTTCCGGTAGGCAGCCCGTCGCCGTACGTGTTGGAGTCAACAACCGGAATCATCAGGTCGCTGCCGATGTCGGGGTTCACATCCACGTCGTCGACGCTCAGTATGGCGCAGTCGTGTCGCAGTTGGCCGTGTTCGCCGACACATCACGGCAACGCCATCGTGTACCCTTGTCATGTTTGAACGTTCTCCTGAAGGCAGTGGGATTCCCATCGGTAAAGAAAATGACGAACTGCTGGACTCTCTTGTCCGGCGCGACGCCGGTCTGATCGGTGAGTCCGCCGGGACCATCAGCTCTGTGCCAGGGCATCTTCAGCGTTGGTGGCGCCCGATCGCGCTCATCGCCGTTTATCTTGTTTGTCATGGCGGTGACGTAATTGTTTCCCAGAGGAAAATCGACCTTCACGCCCGGTGGCGAAGCTGATCAGCCCCATCTTGTCCTTGTCCTGGGTGTCATGGAAGAAGCCGACGAAGCTCTTTGCAGCCGTCTTCAGGTCGGCTATGGCGTTGCCCATACTGCATCGATCCTGACCGGTCAAGCACCAGCATGATCTCGACCTCGTTCTTCTTGGCCACCCCGGTGGCAGCTCGTGGCAACCTGGTTGACTCCGAAGAGCTGGGCCAGGTAGGCGAGGGCGGTCACCGAGCCGGTGACCTGTATGCGGTGGTCGGAAAGCTGGACTGCGTTGAATGTTGCAGCACCCGCGGTCCCCATGGCAGGGGTGCCCGCGTATCCCTTCGGGAAGTTCTCTTGCCCGAAATTCCTGAGCCAGGGCGAGGGGGTCGACATAAGGGTTGGATATGTTCTTTGCCCCCGCGAGGGCCGCCGCATCGACACTCTTGGAGAGTTCAGCCCGTATCATGTACCAGCGCCCTGCTTCCATGGCCAGGGCAGTGAACCCGATGAGCACGAGGAGGAGAAGAGCAAAGATTATCAGCACCGCCCCTTTCTGATTGGCAGTTGTTCTCATCGTGTCCTTACTGTCTTTCCATCAGAACACCGCCTTGCTCGATATGATCTGCCGCCGCCACTATCCGACAACAGCCCGGGGACGAACTTCGAGATCGGGGTGACCGGCGTGTACTTGTAAAAGACCTCGACTACGGTAATCTCGCTGATGTCGGCTGTCTTCTTGCCGGGGCTATCGTCGAATTCCAGGTGGTCATACAGCGGGACTGACAGGCCGAGATTCGGCTTGCCACTGCCTATGGAACTGGCCACGGAAAGAGCCCCTCCGTTCGCGCTCACCGTCAGATCGATGAAAGGGTCCGGGTCTTTCTTTGTGGCGCCGGCGCGAATTTTCCATATGTAGATTCTGCCATTGCTGCTGAGGTTCAGGGGGCTTGCCCCTGCCTGAAGCATCGTGATGAGGTTCCCGGCGGATTGAATATCACGCGAGGCGAGACTTCCCCCTTCCCGGGCAAGGTTGGCGACCACGAGCCTCGCTTGGATGAGCATTCCGAAATCAATGATGACAAAGGCCATAGTGATCATGAGGGGAAGGATCAGCGCCAGCTCCACCGCTGCAATACCTCGCTGACCAAGGTATCTACAGCGGTTATTTTGTGTCGGTTTCATAGGTATCGAATCCGTTCATGCCCTCTCCTGCAATTAGAACATCTCGTTTCTGTACAACGCCTCTGCCGTGATCACGTGTTGACCCGAAGGGAAGAACTGCTGGATAAGCGGAGTCAGGAAGTTGAACGTGTACTGCACACGCACCCGCATGTAGTTGCCGCCGCTACCCGGGGTCAGTGGTGCTTATCCCAGTTAGCCGGATCGGTGTATCCCGCGCCAACGGGGAAAATACTGATTTGCAGCGCATCCGGGTTGACCGCGATAGAGGCATGATCCTTGATGGTCTGGATGATCGAGGCTTGCCGGGTCATGGGGTTTCCCCTGGGATCATTGAGCGTCCCTCCCACCAGCGCCAGTCTTGTTCCCTCGCGGGTGGCGAACTGGAGCGTGTGTTGGACAAAAAAGTAGTTGCCGAACTCGATGGTCGAGAAGAGCAGCAAGGCGAATATCGGCAGCACCAGTGCAAACTCAACAACCGTCGCGCCCTTCACTGTCTGCTCGATTTCCTGATACCTTCATTGTAGCCTCTTCCTCAACCTGTTCTTTTCCTTAACCTTGCTCTGTTAGTATTGGCTTCCCGTACTCGCCGTAGCCCAGACCGCCGGCGACTCCCATACTGTACACCGGGACCTGCGGCGGTTTATCGAACTCCTTGTTGTACTTGTTAACGACCTTGTCGGCGGCTTTGTTGTCCATACCATGAAACCGGCTCCAGGTTTTTCTCCGCGGCGGGGTTTAAGGTCTGGTTGGCGATTGCAAGCTTGTAAGAGGTACCCCACTCTTGTGCCACAAGACCGGTGTTGTAGCCCGTGCATCCGGCGAGCGTCCCCATCGCAATTAGTCCGACTATAAGTAACAATGCTCTCATCGTTATGCCTCCTCGTTATTTGCCTTACGGCATCATGTGTCCGAAATTGCCTTCCAGGCCGCCTCGTCTCATCAAGGGCGCAGGCGAGCCGGACGATGAAGCCCCGCCGGGGTTTGGTTTCGTCTCTGTGCCCTCAAGGCTGCCGAGGAGATACCATTCGAAATCGTTTGGAACGACAAAGGCATCGGTCGGAAGCGGCTGCTTGGTCATGTCGACCGGTTTCACCAGGTGCGGCGTGACAAGGATGACCAGTTCCGTCTCATTCCTCTGGAAGGTGGTACTCCGGAAAAGGGCACCGAGGACCGGGATGTCTCCCAGGAGAGGGAACTTCCTCACGCTTTCGCGCACCTCATCCTTCAGCAGGCCGGCTATGGCAAAGCTCTGTCCGTCTGCCAGTTCGACCGTGGTAGAGACCCGTCTTGTGGTCAGGCTGGGGACGATGTAACCCTGGATCGCAACGGCCTGTGAGAAGTCGAGGTCTGAAACCTCCGGAGCCACGAGCATACTGATCTTGCCGCTGCTCAGCACGGTCGGAGTGAAGTTGAGGGCAACCCCGAAGGGCTTGTACTGGATCGTGATGATGGCGGCACCGTACGATGCCTGCGGAACGGGTATAGGATACTCGCCACCCGCCAGGAAACTTGCCTGCCTGCCTGAAAGCGTGATGAGGGTGGGCTCAGCCAGTACTTTTAAGAGCCCCTGGTCCTTCAGGGCGTCGATGAAGACTGTCCAGGTGGCTCCGCCCCCGAGAAAACGGACAATGCCATTGATGTTATCCGTCACGGAAAGTGGGTCCGCTCGGAAACGCTCCGGAACCCGGGAGTCGCACCAAGTTATCGAGAACGCTGAGTCCAAACTGGTTCCCACTCTGACTCAAGACGCTGAAGTTAAGGCCCATTCGTCTGCCGAGGCTGCGGGACATCTCCGAGACCCTGACCTCGAGCATCACCTGCTGAACCCCTCCCACTTCCAGGAGGTTTGTGATCCTTGGTTTTCCGTCTTTGTCCAGTGGCGCAAAGCCCTGGGCGATGGCCTCTACCTGGCTCAGGTTCCCCGTGCTGGAGACGCTGCCTGATAGAGCAATGCCGCCGTTGGAGGTCATTACACGAACATCCTTCTCCCCGGGCATTAGTTCATGGAGTTTAGCCTTCAACCGGGCGATGTCGGGCTGGACCTCAATATCAAAGATCCTCGACAGCCTGTCGGGATCGCTCCACAGCGTTAAGGTCGTTACTCCGGGGTTCTTGCCGGTTATGTAGACCTGTCGTGGCGAGAGCACAAGGGCGTCAGCAACGTCCGGGGCGGCCAGCGAGACCCTTTTCACGGGGGTACCACTATCGATGACCACCGACTTCCCCACAGTGACAGTCAACTTTTCAGCCTGAGTTGCGTTTACCGTCGCCGAATCGGCTGCCCAGGAGAATGACCCGGACACGCATGCAAGAGACAGGCAGAGCGCAAGAACGGCGCCGAAGCAAAACGTCGGTTTTCCAGTTGGTTAGATGAAGGTTTTTCATTTGAAGGTTTATCCTTTGGTTTAGCATGGGTCCTATTCCCCCTTGTTGAAATTCACAGAACTGATCGTACCGCCTTTGACCAGTTCAACGGAGACCGTGGGACCGGCGGTGTCGGCTCGGCCACCTGCTTCTTCGCCACCTGTTTTTTCGGTTTTGCAGGCTGCTCCTCGGCGCTGACCTGGCCCGCCGAACTGTACGAGCCGAGCAGAACAGGGAAGGTGGTCCCTTTGGTGACTATGTTGCCCGTGTCTGCGGCGTTTCTGAGAGCCAGTTGCAACTTCCCTTCGCTTGCTGCCAGCGCGAGCTTCTCGCCGTCTTCAGGTGATACCTCCAGGGTGATCACGTCCACCTGGGAAGGCTTCTCCCGGTTACCGGACTTGTCCGTTTCGGCCCCTGTTGCGAGCACGAGCACATTCTCCAGAACAGTCTTGGTGATTGGGGTTGTGATCTTCCCTGTCTGGGAGAGGGTAACGATCACGTCGACGCGGTTGCCCGGGTGGATAAAGCCTGATACGCCGACGACCTTGTCCACCTTAACCGCCATAGCCCGCTTTTTCGGAGTTATGACTGCGGCAACGCCACCACCCTGGGTGCCGGTCGGCGCGAGCCTCGAATCAAATATGGGCTCGTTCACCTTAACCGGGTGGATCAGCGTTCTCCCTGCCACCTGGCTGGTATTGGCGAAGTGGCCTTCGGGCAGGCTCTGCTTGAGAAAGGGCGCCAACTTCACCATGTCCGTGGTCAGCATGGTGCCCCACGAAAGGTCGGATGACGCCACCACCACTGATATTGTTTCCAGGGTTTGTGCTTGCACTTTGCCCTTGTTCTGCAGCCAACCGTACGTGAACAGGCTCGCTACGAGTGCGATTAATACACCGATGCCAAGTATTACGAGCGCTTTGTTTTTTCCCATCACTCAACTCCCGGTCTTTTTATTTAAAAAATAAAGAGAGCTGCCTCTTTCATAGTGTTATCGTCACTCTGTCCTTACCCCTTAAGGTTCCATATAATGGAGAGGACTACCCCTATTGCTATAGCGACACCGTAGTTCAGAACGGTGGTTCTTCCACTCGTGCCGACAGGCGCGGCGGTAAGGCTTGTGCCGCACCGCAACGAACTGAACATTGTGCTCAACAGAACTGCGGTTCCTCTTACACGGAAACGCACGAGAAGGAGTATGATTGCGTAAATGCCGCCGACAAGGGCGGTAAAAATGAAGGCGACAAAAACACCTTTCGGTCCCAGCAGGGCGCCGACCGCACCCATCAGCTTGACGTCGCCGGCACCCATGCCGCCGGCCAGATAAAAAACGATAAGGAGGGCGAGCCCCAGGAAGAGACCGCCCGCGCCAAAAAAGAATCCCTGCGCCCCATTGACCATGGTATGGTAGCCAACGCCGAGCAGCATTGCAGAATACGTCAGCCAGTTGGGAATGCGCCTGGAGCGGATATCAGTAACGGCGGCAACTGAACGAGATAGTATCGCAGCGATAAGGGTCATCACTTTCTACCTCATCTGGTTCTTTATATCAAGATGTGGCGTTTCACATACTAGCTATTATCGCCGCCTTCGTGCTCGACTTAACTCAGCTGCCTCAGCCTTCACGCTTATGCTCCATAAACTGGGGGAACGCAGACCCGATTGGCCTGCGGTCCCCTCAAAAGCCTTAGCTCCCCGTCAGTGCGGTGTTAATTGCGGTAAACTTGGTGTCCAGGTTGGTTCCGATGAGGCCCACTGCAGTAACGATGACCACAGCGATCAGGGCCGCGATCAGACCGTACTCGATAGCCGTCACGCCTTCCTCGTCTTTCAAAAACCTTTTCATCTTTTCCATTTTTCTTACCTCGTTTAGTTTTTTTTGGGAGACGCACATCTCTGGACCCTTGACCCAGGGAAGCGCATCTCCCGTACAGCCTTAGCTCCCCGTCAGTGCGGTGTTAACTGCGGTAAACTTGGTGTTCAGGTTGGTTCCGATGAGGCCCACTGCAGTAACGATGACCACAGCGATCAGGGCCGCGATCAGACCGTACTCGATAGCCGTCACGCCTTCCTCGTCCTTCAAAAACCTTTTCATCTTTTCCATTTTTCTTACCTCGTTTAGTTTTTTTTGGGAGACGCACATCTCTGGACCCTTGACCCAGGGAAGCGCATCTCCCGTACAGCCTTAGCTCCCCGTCAGTGCGGTGTTAACTGCGGTAAACTTGGTGTTCAGGTTGGTTCCGATGAGGCCCACTGCAGTAACGATGACCACAGCGATCAGGGCCGCGATCAGACCGTACTCGATAGCCGTCACGCCTTCCTCGTCCTTCAAAAACCTTTTCATCTTTTCCATTTTTCTTACCTCGTTTAGTTTTTTTGGGAGACGCACATCTCTGGACCCTTGACCCAGGGAAGCGCATCTCCCGTACAGCCTTAGCTCCCCGTCAGTGCGGTGTTAACTGCGGTAAACTTGGTGTTCAGGTTGGTTCCGATGAGGCCCACTGCAGTAACGATGACCACAGCGATCAGGGCCGCGATCAGACCGTACTCGATAGCCGTCACGCCTTCCTCGTCCTTCAAAAACCTTTTCATCTTTTCCATTCTTGTTACCTCCTTTTTTCTTAACAGTTTTGAATTTCTGTAACCGTGCCTTGCAGCAATTATGTGATTCCCTGCAACCATGATAACAGGTTACTTTTGTCTTTAGCCTGTTACAATTACCGGTAGGGCTATTTTTTGTACGTAGGAAGCATTAAGCCATGTAGCCAAAGGGCGCATTCTGGACTCAATTCGGTTCCTTTGATACACAGGCCTTTTCACGGGATACGGAGCCGTGCTCAGATGTTGCTCCGACGAAAATATATTGATGCGTGCAAGTCGATAGCGAGAGTGACAATAGAGCTGGCGATGACTGTAGCCGACTACATTCCAAGTCACAGCTGGAACGGTTTACTAGGAGCCTGTCGGAATATTCTTCTTCCCAAAGCCCCCTGATTCCCTGTAAAATAAGGAAAAAACAGGGAGCCGCCCGTGAGTGGAAACTATAAGACCTACGATCCCGACCAGCTCTTCCTTTTGCCTCCATCCCTCAAGGAATGGCTGCCCGAGGGTCACCTCGCCTACTTTGTCTCGGATGTGGTCGATGAACTCGACCTCGATGAGATTGAGAAGACTACAGCACGAAGCTGCAGGGCCAGCCTCCCTATCACCCCGCCCTGATGGTGAAGCTGCTCTTCTATGCCTACTGCATGGGGATACCTTCCTCCAGAAAGATAGAAAGGGGGACCTACGAAGACATCGCCTTCAGGATACTCGCCGCAGGGTACCATCCCGATCATGACACCATCGCCGATTTCAGAAAGAACCATCTGGGAGCGCTCAAGGGTCTCTTCCTCCAGATCCTCATCCTCTGTAAAGAGGCCAAACTGGTGAAGCTCGGCCATGTGGCCCTTGACGGCACAAAGATAAAAGCGAACGCCTCCAAGCACAAGGCCATGAGCTACGGGAGGATGAACGAGAAGGAGAAAGAACTGGAACGCGAAGTGAACGAGCTTCTCCGGAAAGCCGAGTCCGTCGACGCCGAAGAAGACAAGCGCTACGGCAAGGGCATACGCGGCGATGAACTCCCCGAGGAGTTGCAGTTCAGAGAAAAGAGACTGGCACGAATCAGACAAGCCAAGAAAGCCCTTGAAGAGCGGGTCGCCAACGAGGCCGAACCCTCACAGAAAGAAAAGCAGCCGAAGCCCAAAGATCAGATCAACTTTACCGATCCGGAAAGCAGGATCATGAAGGACTCGTCCACCAAAGAGTTCATGCAAGGCTACAATGCCCAGGCTGCGGTTGACGCCACGTCCCAGATCATCGTTGCCGCCGAGGTGACCATCCAGTCAAACGATAAGAAACAGCTTGAGCCGATGCTTGCCGAGGTGAAAGAAAACTGCAACGCCGTACCGAAGGAACTGAGCGCCGACGCAGGGTACTACAGTGAAGAGAACATCGCCCATGCGCAGGCGAAAGGCATACATACGCTTATCCCTCCCGGAAACACGCGACACACCGACGTGCAATCCACTCCTCCCCGTGGAAGGATCCCGAAGCAGCTCTCCATGAAGGAAAGGATGGAACGGCTCCTGCGAACCACAGAAGGGGAGGAAGGCGTACGCGAAGCGAAAAGAAACCGTCGAACCCGTCTTTGGCCAGATCAAAGACGTGCGAGGGTTCCGCAGTTCCTTCTCCGTGGTCTCGATAACGTCAAAGCAGAATGGCAGCTCATCTGCCTGACCCACAACCTCCTGAAGCTCTACCGATGGGGGCTTGCACAAGCAACGACATGAGGGAACGGAGGAGAAAGAGGTCCGTGGACATGCCGCAGTACCACATGGAACTTCACATCTTCAGCAACAACAGCGGATCGATGACCGAACCTGACGGAGACATGACCATAAGCGCTCTTTCAACCTTCATGTATAGAGTGAATTCTTCGACAGGCTCCTAGGCAGGCCGGCGGGTACTTTCACTGTACTAGTTGACGGCTTAGTACTAAATGCTTTCAGCCGATAATTAAGGAAGGCGGCATTACGTTTGGAAGGATTGCGGTGGCCAAGCTCGCTGATCAACAATGCTGTTTGCTCCGAAGAGGGTAAGTGCGGGCCTTGGCTCGAAAGCTTTTTTGAACCGCATGAGGTAAACGATGCATGAAAGGGATATAGACAGAGCTTTTCTGAGTCTGTATGAGAGACGTCTGCCGGATGGTGGTTTTGCTGAGTTGCCCAAGGCCATGTATCGCGTCGATGCAACTGCATGGGCTGTAATAGCGTTGGCCGTAGCAGGTGGATCGGACAGAAACACTATGGTTGCTGCGAGGATCCGTCTGGCCGCGAGCCAGTTGAAAGATGGCAGGATCAGCCTTTCTGAAAGAATATCCGCGAGTATTCTGGCCCACGGCTCTCGCGGTTCTCGCGTGGCAAGGTTCCATGGCAGAGCGAAATGCCCAGGCTCTTGCAATCGGTTTCTTGCTCAATACGACCGGGAGGCACTGGAAAAAGACTACGGACAGCCCGGCTGCCGATGATCCGTCGATCAAGGGGTGGCCCTGGATTGAGGACACGTATTCCTGGGTTGAACCAACGGCGCTGGCCTTACTGGCACTCCGTGCAGCAGGCTATGGGGGGCACCCGCGGGCGCAAGAGGCTGTGAAGATGCTGATGGATCGCCAACTGCCGCACGGAGGATGGAATTATGGTAGCACGGTCGTGTATGGCCAGGAATTGTATCCACAGTCTGGAAGTACCGGAATTGCCCTATCAGCCCTTGTCGGGAAAATAGACAGGGTAGAGATACGCAAGAGTCTTGACTATCTCAAAAAAGAGTCGGAACGATGCAGAAGCCCATTTTCGCTTTGTTGGGCGCTGATCGGGCTGAGCGCCTGGGGAGAAAAGCCTGCTCAGAGCCGGGCCTGGATACTCGAAAGCCTCGACCTGCAAGGGAAGTACGGGATTTATGGGACTTCCCTTCTTTCCCTCCTTATAGCGTCTTTCTTCGTCGAAGGTGACATCTCAAAATCTCTCGAAAGAGGTGGAGACCGAGGATGAAAAAACGAGGGGAATCTTTGAATTTCATGAATCGACGTGAATTCTTGACCGCAGTTCTTGCAGGGTGCGCGGGCCTGATGGGTGGCGGAACTGCGTTAGTGAGCGGTGGTTGTACTGTTGAAAAGCGGACTGCCGACACCTTCATCGCTAAAGCCTGCGGCTACGATGCCGACATTACAGCGATCATCGGTGCTGGTCTGCAGGAGCTTGGTGTAGCGAAACAGGAAATAGAGGGAAAAAGAATCCTTCTCAAACCTAACCTTGTTGAATCTCATCCAGGTGCGACGCACATCAACACTCACCCCTTTATCGTACGAGGAGCAGTTGAGGCCTTCAGGAGGTACGGAGCGGCAGAGATTATTGTGGCCGACGGCCCGGGACATTGCCGCGATACGCTCTTGATCCTTGAGGACACCGGGTTGGTTGATATCTTGAGGAGCGAACATATCACCTTCAAAGATCTGAACCAGGACTCATGGTATACAACACCCAATGTCGGACGCAGGACCAACCTCAAACGCCTGGTATTACCGGAAACGCTGAAACAGGTCGACTGGATCGTTTCGATGCCCAAACTCAAGACCCATCACTGGGTAGGCGTTACCCTCTCGATGAAGAATCTCTTTGGTGTGATGCCGGGCATCTTTTATGGCTGGCCAAAAAACGTCTTCCACTGGGAAGGGATCGAGCAGTCAATCATTGACATCAACAGTACCGTCGCAGCGCATTTCGCAATCGTTGACGGCATAGTCGGGATGGAAGGCGACGGTCCAATTGCGGGGAAGCCCAAACATGCCGGTGTAATCGTAATGGGGAGGAACCTTGTTGCCGTGGATGCGACCTGCGCCAGGATCATGGGCATCAATCCACAGAAAGTCGCATATCTTGCGGCAGCAAGTAAACGACTCGGACCTATACGCGAGCCGGGAATTTTTCAGCGCGGGGAGACAATAGGATCTGTGCGCACCAACTTTGAACTTCTTGACAATATTGAGGCACATCGAGGATTACGGTCACTCTGACGTATGAACCGCACCGGTAGGGTCATGCAGTTCCCATTTTAACTCAGAATACGGACCGATTTGCCAGGTCTGACCAGACTCACGAATGGGTCCGTTAGTTGACAGATATAGTCAAGATCGTTGTATAATAAGCGTTTACAATGTTCAGGCAAATTCGCGAGGACGTACAGGCTGTATTCGAGAGGGACCCGGCAGCGCGGAGTGTACCGGAGATTCTCTTCTGTTATCCCGGGTTCCACGCCGTGCTTGTCTACAGGCTTGCTCACTGGTTCTGGATCCGCCGGCTCTATTTTCTCGGTCGATTCACGTCCCACATGGGAAGGGCTCTGACAGGCATCGAGATACATCCGGGCGCAGTCATCGGAAAGGCCTTTTTCATAGACCACGGCATGGGGGTTGTCATCGGTGAGACCTCGGAGATCGGGGACAATGTGACCCTGTACCATGGGGTCACCCTGGGCGGAACAACCTGGCGGAAAGGCAAGCGCCACCCCACGATCGGCAATAACGTCGTAGTTGGCGCCGGCGCGAAGGTGCTCGGCCCCGTGAAGATCGGTGACAACACACGGATTGGTGCCAATTCCGTGGTGATTTCTGAGATACCTTCCAACTCCGTTGTCGTGGGTATTCCGGGTAAGGTGGTCTTCAGGGTTGAGGGAGACAAGCGGATAGAGCTCGACAGGGAGTTCATGCCCGATCCCCAGGCGATTGCCATCAGGTCGCTCTTAGACCGGATGAAAGCAGCTCGAAGAGAAGGTGGATAAGCTTCCTCAAACCGGCGAGAAAGAGAGCGATGGGAACGATGCGGGCCATGGAGACCATGCGGACCATGTATGAAGAGCGGTTCTACAGAGGGCTCTCACAGCCGCAGGACCTCCATTGCTTCGAGGTGAAGCTTAAGGAAACAGACCTCTTTTGTTGCGTAAGCCATGATGTTCGAGAGGTGATAGAGAACAGGGTAATCTATTACAGGCATCAACTGGAGGAATACATCAGGAAGCGGCCCGATTTCCTGCACAGCCTGGTGCCACTGGAGCCTGACCCGCTTGCGCCGAACATCGTGAAGCAGATGATTGCCGCATCCGGTGCCGTTGGCGTTGGCCCTATGGCATGTGTCGCGGGCGCTGTGGCCGAGTTCGTCGGCAAAGATATTGAGCCCGTTTGTGATGAGTACATCATCGAGAACGGTGGCGACATTCAGTTGCGGACGAAGAAAGAGAGGCTCGTGCTTATTTACGCAAAAGACTCTCCCTTCAGCAACAAACTGGGGATACGTCTGAAACCGAGAAACGAGGCGTATGGCGTCTGCACCTCATCGGGCACGGTTGGCCATTCTTTGAGTTTCGGCAAGGCAGACGCTGTCTGCATTCTCGCCTCATCGGCTCTCTTTGCGGACGGACTGGCAACCCGCGTGGGGAATATGGTCACAAAGCCGGATGATATCCATGAGGCCCTTGAAGCGGGGAAGGCTTATGCGGAAGTGATGGGCATCCTGATAATCCTTGGTGACAAACTGGGGGTGTGGGGAGCGCTCGATCTTGTCAAAGTATGAGGAAGACAGTGGCCAGTAGCAGTAACAGACTAATCAGACTGGCCACACTGTGAAAACATCAGAATGTAGCCGTCGATGAAAGAGTCAAATGTAAGGTTGTAACTGACTTACTGGCTCACAGTCTTACAATTGTCTAGACTAGGGAGGCAGTAGAGCACATGAAGAAAACGAGTGATACTGAGGTTCAAAAGAAATACGATTGACAAGCCGATCGTCTACCGGCTTGTCAAGGATTATGACCTTACCTTCAACATCCTGAGGGCAAACATTTCGCCCAAGGCAGAATCGATGATGGTAATGGAAATAGAAGGCGAAGAGGCCAATTTTACCAGAGGGATGGAGTATCTGAAAAAGGCCAATATCGGCATTGAACCGATTGAGCAGGACATCAACAGGGATGAAGAAAGGTGCGTTCACTGCGGACTTTGCACCAGCGTGTGTGCGACCGAGGCTCTGGACATTAACAGGGAGACGATGAAGGTCAATTTTGATTACGAGAAATGTGTTGCCTGTGAGCTATGTGTGCGGGTCTGCCCGGTCAAGGCAATGCATGTATCTTTTACGTAACAGTGACAGGGCAAGTGGCCAGTGAACAGTGACAAGTCGCTAATGGCCGGTGAGCAATGGCCGAAGGACAAAGATGAGATCGCTCTGCTGCCGAGGCTTCGTGTGCTGCAGGATATTGGCGTCCTTTGCAGTTACTGATAACTGGTAACTGTTTACTGGTTACTGTTTCGACGGAGGTCCGATGAAGAGGGTCTATCTTGATTACAACGCAACCACCCCTATCCATCCTGAGGTGGCGGAGTTCACGCGGCCCGTTCCTGTACGAGCTGTTCGGGAACCCTTCGAGCATGCACTGGGCAGGCAGAGAAGTGCGCCCGTATATCGAGCAGGCGAGGGAATGTATAGCCGATATGATACACGGAAACCCCGAGGAGATTGTTTTCTCGAGTTGCGGCACTGAGGCTGACAACCATGCCATCAAGGGCGTGGCCTTTGCCCGTCGTGACAGAGGAAATCACATCATAACGACAGGGGTCGAACATCCGGGAGTGCTCAATACCTGCGTGTACCTTGAGAAGCGGGGCTTTGATGTGACGTACCTGCCGGTCGATAGATACGGCGTCGTGGACCCGGATGACGTGAAAAAGGCGATACGGAAAGAAACAATCCTTATCTCTGTCATGCATGCCAATAACGAAACAGGCACGCTCATGCCTATAAAGGAGATCGGCGCCATAGCGCATGAGGCAGACGTTCTCTTCCATTCGGATATGGTCCAGGCACTGGGCAAGATCCCCATCGACGTCAATGAGATGCATGTGGACCTGGGTGCCTTTTCCGGACATAAGGTGTATGCGCCTAAAGGAGTCGGTATCCTCTACATGAGGGAAGGCCTTGATCTCGACAATCTGATTCACGGCGGGCACCAGGAGGCCGGACGACGCGCCGGAACCGAGAACCTTATCGGGATAGCGGCCCTCGGGAAGGCCTGCGAGGTGATGCATCGGGAAATGGCTGAAGAGGCTCCGAGGATCGAGCGCCTTCGCAAGAAGCTTCTGGAAGGGATCATGGCCCGCATAGATGATGTGCAGTTGAATGGCCATCCTGAGTTTCGACTGCCCAACACGCTCAACTTGAGCTTCGGATTCGTGGAGAGTGAATCGTTGCTGATCGGCCTCGACCTGGCAGGGGTTGCGGTTTCGTCGGGGTCCGCGTGTTCCTCCGGCTCACCGGAACCCTCGCACGTGCTTCTTGCCATGGGCATCGAGCCGGAGGTCTGTCAGGGGGCGCTGAGGATGAGCCTCGGCAGGGGGACGACCGGGGAAGATATCGATTACGTGCTCGACGTCCTGCCCGAAGTGGTCGGACGGCTGCAGGAGCATGTCACCGTTTTACAAGAAGAGAGTTTAAAGTGAGCAGTTAGCAAGTTCAGCAGTCAGCCCCAACAATCGCTTAAACCAGTTGCAGTGGCACGTCGTTGCTCGTTTCATATCTGCTATCTGGTATCTGCTCAACTTGCTCACTGCTCACTGCATCACGGTTTCTGTTAACGATGAACTTCTTCATCTTCACTACCGGCTGCAAGTCAAACCAGTGGGATTCTTATGTCATCGCCGGGAATCTCAAGAGGGAAGGGCTGCTCCCTGACTCCCTGGAGCGTGCTGAGCTCGTTATCGTGAACGGTTGCACGCTTACGGAAAAGGCTGAGACGGATATCAGGAGGTTTATCCAGAGAACCAGAAGTGTGAATCCCGAAGCCAAGGTGGTCCTCACCGGCTGTCATGCCCAGGTTTACCCGGAGCGTCCATTTGGAGCGGATCTTGTGCTTGGTCAGAAGGAAAAATTTCAGATTGTGGACCTTCTTGGGGAGACAGGTTGTAAGAGTGAGCGAACGAGAGATTTTCCTTTGGAGGACGTGGCGATTAACGGACCCTTCAAGGACAGGACCAGGTTCTTTTTCAAGATACAGGATGGATGCGACAGGTTTTGCACGTACTGCATAGTGCCGTATGCGCGAGGGAGAGCCCGTTCCAGGCCGGCTGCCGAGGTTGTGGAAGGCATGGCCCGGCTCAAGGAAAGGGGTGTGCAAGAGGTTGTCCTCACAGGCATCGACATTGCCAGCTACAAAGACCCTGCATCCGGATGCTCATTCAGAGGGCTTCTCAAGCTTCTCGAATCGGTCGATACCCCGGCCAGGATCAGGCTCAGTTCCGTTGACCCTACCTGCATTGACGAGGAGTTTGCTGAGATAGCGGAGGGGAGTAAAAAGCTTGCACGGAGTATCCATATCCCCTTGCAAAGCGCAGACGCCAACGTTTTGAAGCGCATGGGCAGATCATACAGCCAGGATAAAATACGTTGGATCGTGAGCACGCTGCAGCAGCGGGTCAGGGATATCGGGATAGGAATGGACGTTATGGTCGGTTTCCCGGGTGAAGATAATGATGCATTCCTGGAGACTTACAGATTTCTTGAGTCTCTTTCTGTTTTCTATCTCCATGTTTTTCCTTATTCTGATAGGGAAGGCACAAAGGCCTCGCTGATGGGTGATAAGGTGGGAGAGGCGAGCAAGAAGGAACGGGTGCGCAAGCTCAAAAAGCTGGATGCCACCAAAAGAGAAGCATTTTACCGGCGATTTCTCGGAGAGCAGGTATCCATCATTCCGGAAGGCAAGCTGTACAAGGGCACGGTTCATGAGAGGCTACAGCGAGCAGTATCTGCCTGTCCACATACCCTACCAGAAAGACCTTGAAAATAATCTCATCACGGTTAGAATAGAGACGATGGAAGGGAATATCCTTATAGGAAGGTGACAGATGTCGATGGCCGGAGTGCTGTTCATCAAACTGATCTCGCTCGTGTCGTGGTTGCTCGGATATATACATATGGGTCGTCATCATCAGGGCTGTTCTTTCCTGGGTGAGGCCCGACCCGTACAACCCGATTGTCCGTTTCATCATGTAACCTCGTTGATCCCGTCACCTACCGCATCTCGACGAATCATCCCGACCCGGGTCGGGATGGTCGATCTTTCGCCGCTCATCCTGATCGTCATTATCCAACTTATTCAATCATATCTGCTCCCCGTTCTGATCAGCAGCCTTGTGGGCTTATAGGACCGAGATGAATTTTGATATACGGGTAGTGCCGGGAGCTAAGAAGCGAGAAATCAAACGGGATGGGCAACAGTTTGAAAATAAAACTTGTCTCCCGGCCGCAGGAAGGAAAGGCTAACCGGGAGCTCGTCGACTACCTCGCGAGTATCTTCTCGGTCAGGAAGAGTGAGGTACGGATCGTGTCGGGGGAAAAAGGGAGAAAGAAAGTAGTCTTTCTGCCGGTGGACCAGGACAGATTAGATACAATTCTGAGAGAGATGGGGTAACTTTCATCGCTAGCTCGGTTGCAGTAAAGGGTTTATTTGCTTGACATTTTCGAGGGTAAACTCTTTATATTACTATCCTCAAAAACGAGAGACGACGGATGATTGTAAAGCTGCACGATATTGAAGAGTCGATTACCGTAAGAGGCACAATGGACGGTTCTCGATACAAAAGGCCTGAGGATGCTGATCTCGTCCTTCGAATCGCCCATCGAATACGAGCTGACCGTGACCAAGATGGGGGAAAACGTGCGCGTCGAGGGGCCCGTAAAATGCACTATGAGGCTTCCCTGTGACCGGTGTTTAGAGGAGTTTCCCTTGCCGGTAAGCGCGCATCTTGATATCGAACTGGCACCGAAGAGTGACCAGCCGAAGCTTCCCGAAGTGGAACTCACCGGCGAGGACATGGACCGATACTATTTTGAGGGAGATGAACTGGAACTGGAGCCTTACATATATGAAGAAGTAATGCTGGCGATTCCGATCAAAGCCCTTTGCGATGAAGCCTGCAAGGGTATCTGCCCCGTCTGCGGAAAGAATCGGAACACGGAAACCTGTAACTGCGGGACGTCCAGGGGTACGGCTTTTGAAGAGAAACTGCAGACATTCTTGAAAGACAGATAAGGAGAACAACATGGCTGTTCCTAAGAGAAAGACCTCCCGATCAAGGAGAGACAAGAGAAGGACCCACGACAAACTCGCGAGTCCCGGCGTCATCCTCTGCCCGAACTGTAAAGAACCTGCCCTTCCTCACCAGGTCTGCCCGAAGTGCGGGATGTACAGGGGTAAGAAATACTTAGACGTTGAAGAGCTATAGATACCAATTTGGATTCAAGTTGGACGACCCAGCCTTTGGCCGGGTACCCCGGGCGGCAGCGAGGAGATGATAGCGGTAGCGCTAGCGAAGCGTCACGTAGCGCAGCATCCTGTAAGGACGCAGACACCCACTGAGTGGGTACCCGGAAGGTATACACTTGAAGGCGAATTGGTATAAGGGGCTATGATCAGGATAGCGGTAGATGCAATGGGGGGCGATAACGCCCCTTATGCTATTGTAAAGGGGGCAGAGGCGGCTTGGAGGGAGCAGATAGCCGAGCCGGTGCTCGTTGGCGATGAGACAGAGCATCAGGTCGCTCCTGGATGCGGTCTCTAAGATTGAGGTGGTTCACGCACCCACCTATGTCGAGATGCGCGAGTCGCCCTCTTCCGCTTTGCGAAAGAAGCGCGATTCATCAGTCAACAAGGCTTACGAGCTACAGCGCGTCCGGGGATGTCGAGGCTGTTGTCACCGCGGGCAATTCCGGTGCAGCCATGGCTTTTGCCATCTTCACCCTGGGAAGGATACAGGGAGTGGAGAGGCCAGCCATTATGTCCTTCCACCCGAACGCCAAGGGGACGCTCTCGGTCTTACTGGATTCGGGTGGTAATGTGGACTGCAAGCCGAGCCACCTTGTCCAATTCGCCATCATGGGTCATGTCTACGCTAAATACGGCATGGGCATAGAGAACCCGAAGGTCGGGCTTTTATCAAACGGCGAGGAGGAGACAAAGGGCAATGAATTGACGAGAGAGGCGCATGCGCTTCTTCGAGGTGTGAATATCAACTATGTCGGCTACGTCGAAGGCACCGATATGTATAACGGGTCGACCGATGTGGTCGTGAGTGATGGCTTCGTGGGCAATGTCGCGCTCAAGTTAAGCGAGGGCGTAGCTGAAGCGATCACGACATTCTTGAAGGAGAGGATACGCAAAAGTTTTCGGAGAAAACTGGGATATTTGCTCCTGTCGGATGTTTTCGCGGAGCTTGCCCGAACCGTCGATTATTCGGAGTACGGCGGCGCACCTTTGGTCGGCGTGAATGGTGTCTCCATCATCTGTCACGGCAAATCGAACGAGAAGGCGATCAAAAACGCTATAGCCATGGCCAAAGACTTTGCCGCAAAGAAGATCCCTGCGCATTTGACTGAAGCCATGCGGCAGTATATAGATTTCCACGGGCAAACCCGCGGTGCTTGACCCGTGAAGAGTGCCGTTGCCGGGTACCCGCTTGCGGGTGGGGCTTTGCCGGTAGAGGGGGCGACGCGAGCCCCATTAATAGACAAGACATAGACACAGAGATAAACCGGAGCACAACCAAGGAGAGGTGACATGGACTATTTTTTTACCGAGGAGCAGAAGCAGATACAGGGACTTGCGCGCCGGATTGCCGACGAGAAAGTGATGCCCATCAGGGCCGAACTGGACGAGACCGAAACCTTCCCACGGGAGATCATGAATCTTTGCGCGGACGCAGGGCTTTTCGGGGTGAGTATCCCTGAGGAGTACGGGGGCCTCGGCGGAGGCTCTTTCGAGAACTGCATCGTGGTTGAAGAGTTGAGCAGGGCCTGCCTCGGCGTATCGGTGAGCTATGCGGCAAGCCTCCTTGGATCCTATCCGATTCTGATCGGCGGGTCCGATGAGCAGAAAAAGAAGTATCTCCCCGACGTAGCGAAGGGTAAGAGGATCGCTGCCTTCGGTCTGACGGAAGCCGGTGCCGGCAGTGACGCGCAAGGGATAAGGACTGAAGCGCGGAAAGGTAGGCGACGAATATGTCTTGAACGGGACAAAACAGTGGATCACGAACGGCGGCGAGGCGGATATCTATTCGGTGATCGCCATGACCGATCGCTCGAAAGGGGGAAGGGGCGCGACGGGCTTCATCCTTGAGAAAGGGATGGACGGTTTTACGTTCGGCAAGAAGGAGAAGAAGCTCGGCATCAGGGCTTCTGCGACGAGGGAGCTGGTATTCCAGGATTGCAAAGTCTCCAAGGATCGTGTTATAGGTAGAGAGGGCTTGGGCTTCATCCTTGCGATGAGGACTTTTGACCGTACGCGTCCGGGTATCGGCGCGCAAGCGGTTGGCGTGGCGCAAGGGGCTCTGGAAGCTGCCATAGGATATGCAAAAGAACGTGAACAGTTCGACAGGAAAATTATATCGTTTCAGGCTATACAGCACATGCTTGCCGACATGGCCACACAGGTTGAGGCAGCGCGCGCCCTTGTGTATGCGGTCGCCCGTTACATCGATTCCAACCCGAAGGAGTTTTCGAAAGTGTCTGCCATGAGCAAGGTCTTCCCCAGCGACGTTGCCATGAAGGTCACGGTGGATGCCATCCAGGTCTTTGGAGGATACGGTTACATGAGGGATTACCCCATCGAGAAAATGATGCGCGATGCCAAAATCCTTCAAATCTATGAAGGCACCAACCAGATACAGAGAAACGTCATCGCGCTTGAGCTTATCAAGGAAGCTGCTTCGAAGAAGAAAAAATGAAGAAAATAGGCGCTCTTTTTCCCGGACAGGGTTCTCAGTATGTAGGTATGGGCAAGAAGCTCTACGAGCGCTTCGAGAGCGTTCGGGCCTTGTTTGATGCGGCTGACAAGGCGGCCGGGCTATCGCTCACCGATTTATGCATGAACGGTCCGGAAGAGGAGCTGCGAAAGACATATAACACGCAGCCGGCCATCCTCCTTGCCAGTTACGCGGTCTGGACGGTGCTCGAAAAAGAGGTGGGCTTCAGACCTGCCTTGCTCGCGGGCCACAGCCTGGGCGAGTATACGGCACTCGTTGCGAGCGGTGCCCTTAGCCTTGAGGACGGTGTCAGACTGACGCGAAAAAGAGGGCTTCTGATGGAGGAGGCCTGTCCGGCGGGCACGGGCGGTATGGTTGCGCTCATAGCTCCGGACGTGGAAAAGGTTGAGGCGGTCTGCAAAGAGATTTCACATGATGATTACGTGGCGGGCGCTGCCAACCTTAACTCGCCTGAGCAGCTCGTGCTTTCAGGAAATATCAATGCACTCAAAGAAGCCACGGAGAAATTGAAGGGTGCATATAAGAAGGCCGTTTTTCTCAATGTCTCGGGCCCATTCCACAGCGTGTTGATGAGGCCTGCGGCGGAAAAGCTCAAAGACGAACTGGCGAGAGTTACCCTCTCCGAGATGAAAATCCCGGTGGTCTCAAATGTAGATGCCGCCCCGTATAAGGAAAGCGGCAGAGGTGGTTGACCTTCTTTACAGGCAGATGTTTTCCCCTGTGCTTTGGGAGAAGCAGTGTGAGAACGATGGCGCGTGAAGGGGTTGAGCTCTTTGTGGAGGTTGGCCCACAGAAAGTGCTTACCAACCTCGTCAAGCGGATCACTCCGGATATCCCCTGTATCCATCTGGAAGAGATGGAAGAGATCGACGCTGTAAGGGGGCAGTTGTGAAGGGTAAGGTTACGATCCTGACAGGCGGCGCCCAGGGCATCGGAAAAACGATCGCAGCGTTTCTCGCGGACCACGGGAGCGATATGGTCATCTTCGATGTGCTCGATGGAGAGGCAACAGCTGCCGAATTGCGTGAAAAGGGGGTGCGGGCTGCCTATTTCAAGGTGGACGTGTCGAACCTTGCGCAGGTTGAGCAGGCAGTTGCGGCCGTCGTGAAGGAGATGGGCGGCATTGACAATCTCGTCAACAACGCCGGGATCACGCGGGATAAGTTGCTGACTCAGGATGTCGGAAGAGGAATGGGATCAGGTGATCAGGGTTAATCTGAAGGGAGTATTTACCTGTACCAAAACAGTGATACGCCACATGCTGAAGAAAGGCGGAAGTATCGTCAACATTTCTTCCATCGCCGGCCTGATGGGCAACGCAGGACAGTCCAATTATGCTGCCAGCAAGGCTGGAATCGTTGGTTTCACGAAGAGCGTTGCACGGGAATATGGAGAGCGGAATATCAGGGTGAACGCCGTGGCCCCGGGTTTTATCATGACCAAGATGACAGATACGCTCGACGAGGCGTGGAAGGAGAAGACAGTCAAAGCCATACCACTCGGAAGGGTGGGAGAGCCGATTGATGTGGCCCGCGTTGTCTATTTTCTGCTTTCTGATTACAGTGCCTACGTCACAGGCGAGACCATAAACGTAAGCGGAGGTCTATATACGTGAGGAGGGATATTCCCTCAACAAACTTAGGAGGTGGCTTAATGGCAGTTGCTGAAAAGGTCAAGAAGATGATTGTGGAGCAGCTGGGAGTGAGTGAGTCGGAAGTGGTGCCGGAGGCGAAATTTATCGATGATCTCGGGGCTGATTCCCTTGATATCGTCGAACTGGTGATGGCCCTCGAAGACGAGTATGGCATTGAGATTCCCGATGAGGATGCGGAGAAGATCGAGACAGTGGGAGACGCAATAAAGTATATCGAAGAGCATATGAAAAAAGAGTAAGAGGTGTCGAATTGAAACGGCGAGTAGTTGTAACCGGGATGGGCTTGGTAACCCCTCTCGGAACAGGTTTGGACAACGTGTGGGATCAGATACTGCAGGGTAAATCAGGAATTGCGCCCATAACCAGGTTTGACGTGTCGCGTCACGAGACGAAGATTGCGGGCGAGGTGAAGAATTTCAACCCTGAGGATTATGTGTCGCACAAAGAGGTCAAGAAGATGGACCTCTTTATCCATTATGCGCTTGCTGCCGCGCAGGTTGCCATCAATGACGCCAAGCTGGACATGACAAAAGAGCAGAGCGACAGGGTGGGTGTTGTCGTGGGCACAGGCCTTGGCGGCCTGCCGACAATAGAGAAATACCATCAGGTGCTCATGGAGCGAGGCCCGGACAGGATTACTCCATTTTTCATTCCGATGCTCATTGCGAACCTGGCCCCCGGTCATATAGCCATGCAGCACGGTATGAAGGGACCGAACCTCTGTATCGTCACGGCCTGTGCAACAGGGGCGCACTGCATCGGTGACGCCTCCAGGATCATTCAGTACGGCGATGCTGAGGTGATCGTCGCGGGCGGAACAGAGGCTAATCTCACGCCGCTCACCGTGGGCGGCTTTAATGCCATGAAGGCGCTTTCTACGAGGAACGATGAGCCGGAGAAGGCTTCCCGGCCGTTTGAGAAGAGCAGGGATGGATTCATTGTGGCAGAAGGCTCCGGCATCGTGGTTCTGGAGGAATTGGAACATGCCCGCGCGCGGGGAGCAAGAATCTATGCCGAGGTTATAGGGTACGGCTATAATGCGGATGCTTACCACATCACGGCACCGGCTCCTGATGGAGAAGGTTTTGTGCGATGCATAAGGATGGCACTGAAGGACGCCAATCTGGCGGCGGACGAGGTCGACTACATCAATGCCCATGGCACATCAACACAATTGAACGATTACACCGAAACGCTCGCGATCAAAGAGGTGTTCGGTGACCGGGCAAAGAAGATTCCCGTAAGTTCCACCAAGTCGATGACCGGCCATCTTCTGGGTGCAGCCGGTGCGATAGAGGCGATATTCTCCATTCTGAGTCTCAGGGATCAAATCTGTCCACCCACTATTAACTACGAAGAGCCTGATCCGGAGTGCGATCTTGACTATGTGCCGAACGTGGCGCGTAAGCACGCCATGAACGTCGCACTGTCCAACTCTTTTGGCTTTGGCGGAACGAATGCGACCCTTCTTTTCCGGAGCCTTGAACCGTGAAGATCGCCATAGGGTCGGACCACGCGGGCTTCGAGCTGAAAGCATATCTCAAAGGCATCCTCGAGAAAGAGAAGCAGACGATTGTCGATGTGGGCACAGAAAGTGAAGATTCCGTCGATTATCCGGACTTCGGGATACGGGTGGCGCGTCTTGTATCGGAAGGGCAGGTGGACCGGGGTGTGCTCGTTTGCGGGACGGGTGTCGGTATGTCGATCACCGCAAACAAGATACGAGGCGTGAGGGCGGCCTTGGTGCATGACCTGTTTACTGCGATACAGAGCAGACGCCATGTGGATGCCAATGTGCTCGTGCTGGGCGGCAGGGTAATAGGCAAGGGTCTCGCAGCAGAAATGTTGAAGGCCTGGCTTGCGGAGCCTTTTGAAGGCGGACGCCACGCGCTGAGGCTGGAGAAGATAAGCAAGCTCGAAGAAGAGTGCTGTAAAAGATAGGGTCCAAGGACACGACCGGATGAACGAGCCGCCTGCGGCTAGGACGACCGCGCTACGCGCTAGGACGATCGGCGATCAGCAGATAAACTAGACAGACCAGACAGACCAGATAAACTAGACAGACCAGATAGACCAGAATGGAAACCCTGAAAACAATGGATAGCGAAGTCTACGACCTCATCCGGAAGGAACTGGAACGGCTGGAGCACAGCATTATCCTGATCGCTTCCGAGAATTACGTGGACAGAGCGATCCTCGAAGTCCAGGGAAGCATCCTGACAAATAAGTATGCTGAAGGTTATCCCGACAGGCGCTACTACGGCGGGTGCCAGTTCCTGGATGGAATCGAGCGACTGGCAATCGATCGGGCCTGCAAGCTCTTCGGTGCCGAACACGCAAACGTTCAGTCTCACTCCGGCTCAAGCGCGAATATGGCAGTGATGTACGCGATGCTTGACCTGGGTGATAAGGTCCTGGGAATGAGCCTTGCCCACGGTGGCCATTTGACGCATGGCGCTCCGGCCAATTACTCCGGAAGATTCTACAAGCCGGTCTTCTACAGCGTTTCAAAGGAGAGCGAGCGGATCGATTACGATGAGGTGAGAGAGATCGCCCTGAAAGAGAGACCCCGGATGATCATTGCCGGTGCCAGCGCCTACTCACGGATCCTCGATTTTGAGCGATTCAGAGCGATTGCCGATGAGGTGGGGGCCTATCTCTTCGTTGATATGGCCCACATCGCAGGTGCTGTTGCCACGGGATTGCATCCGAGCCCGGTACCTTACGCCCATATTGTGAGCACGACGACACACAAGACGCTGCGTGGGCCGAGGGGAGGCCTGATCCTCTGCAAGAAGGAGTTTGCCAAAGCAATCGACCAGGCGGTATTTCCGGGCACCCAGGGCGGGCCTCTCATGCATGTTGTCGCAGCAAAGGCGGTTGCCTTGAAGAATGCCATGGCGCCGGAGTTCAAGGTTTACCAGGAACAGATCATAAAGAATGCGCGTCATCTGGCAAGCTGCCTTGCAAGGAAAGGGTACCGCATCGTTTCGGGAGGCACGGACAACCACCTCTTTCTGGTGGACCTTTCCGATAAGGGGATTACAGGCATGGAGGCAGAAAGGGCTTTGGAGTATAGCGGTATCATGGTGAACAAGAACCTCATCCCCTTTGACTCGAGAGGTCCGAATACGGCAAGCGGCATACGGATCGGCACGCCGGCTGTCACCACCAGGGGCATGAAGGAAGAAGAGATGGAAGCCGTCGCTGACATGATCGACACGGTCTTGAAAGATCCTCAGAACGAGAAGGTCCATCGGACGATGCTGGAGCGTGTCAAAGGGCTCTGTACGGGCTTTCCCTTCTATCCGTCGCTCTTTTCCCAATGACAAAGACTCGGCCTGACTGGGACTCCTATTTCATGGAGATAGCGCGTATCGTCTCCAAGAGGTCCACGTGCTTACGGCGGAGCGTGGGCGCTGTCATCGTCAAAGAGAAGAGAATCCTGTCAACGGGCTATAATGGCCCTCCCATGGGCCTGGCCCATTGTGAGGATGTCGGTTGTGTCAGGGCGCAGCAAAATGTTGTCTCCGGCGAGCGGCACGAGCTCTGCAGGGGGCTCCATGCTGAACAGAATGCGATTATCCAGGCTGCCTATCATGGGGTGCCGATCAAAGGAGCGGACATCTACTCGACACATCTTCCCTGTTCCATATGTGTCAAGATGATCATCAATGCGGGTCTCCCAAGGATATTCTACCTTGAAGGATATCCTGATGATCTTGCTTCACGGTTGATCGAGGAATCGGGTATAATAATAGAACAGTTAACCGTGACCGGTTGAAACCAGTGATCAGCAATCGGTGATCAGTGTTCAGACAAGAGGCTGTTTTTCGTCGTTACCGTTCACTGTTGACTGATCACTGATCACTGCTTACTTTTCACTATTCACGGGTGGTTGATATGAAATGTCCCTTTTGTGATTACGTAGAGAGTAAGGTGCTCGACTCCCGCACCAGCAAGGAGATGGACACGATCCGGAGGCGACGCGAGTGCCTCAAGTGCGGTAAGCGGTTTTCAACCGTAGAGACCATCGAGGAAGGCCTTCCGCTCGTGATCAAGAAGGACGGAAGGCGCGAGGTTTTCGATCGCACGAAGATCCTGGGCGGACTGAAGAAGGCATGCGAAAAACGGCCTGTCGCGGTCGCGAATCTCGATAGAATACTCTCCCGCATCGAGTATAACTTGAGTGAAAGAGGTGAAAAAGAGATCAAGAGCACCGAGATCGGACAGATGGTCATGGATGAACTGAAGATGTTGGATGAAGTTGCTTTTGTCCGTTTTGCCTCGGTCTACAGGCAGTTCAAAGACATTACGGAATTCATGGAGGAGTTGAAGGACCTCCTTCTCAAGAAGGGAGAAAAATGACAGAAGCAGAGTACATGCGCAAAGCCATTACCCTGGCAAGACGCGGCCTTGGGACAACTTCTCCCAATCCCATGGTAGGCGCAGTTGTGGTGAAGGGCGGAAAGATCATTGGCGAAGGATACCACCGCAAGGCCGGAGACGCTCATGCGGAGATCGTCGCTCTGGAAAAAGCAGGGCAGCGTGCGCGCGGAGGCACGCTGATCCTCAATCTGGAGCCCTGCTGCCACACGGGGAAAACGCCTCCCTGCGTGAACAGCATCATCAAGGCGGGTCTGAGAAAAGTCGTTGTGGCCATGCAGGACCCAAACCCGGTTGTCAACGGCAAAGGCATAGAGATGCTCAAGAAAGCGGGCATCGACGTGAAAGTGGGATTGCTTGAGCCCGAGGCCAGGACGCTGAACGAGGCCTTTATCACATACGTTACGAGAAAACGCCCCTTCTTTGTCGTGAAGGGCGCTATGAGTCTCGATGGCAAGATAGCCACGAGGATCGGCGAGTCAAAGTGGATATCGAATGAGGAATCAAGAGGGTACGCGAACCAGTTGCGTTCGGTGATGGACGGGATCATGGTCGGCATAAACACCGTCATTCTGGACAATCCTTTGCTGCTCCCCAGGGTGAGCAAGCCAAAACGGTACCCCGTGCGTATTGTGCTCGACTCGAAGCTGCGTATACCGCCGTCGTGTGAGCTCGTGAAGACGGGCAGTAAATTCAGGACGCTTGTTTTCACCCTTCCCGATTCGAGGCAGGACAAAGAGAGCCGCTTGAAGTCGATGGGTATTGAGGTCGTGCGGGTCGCCCCCGGAGAAAACGGCAGGGTGGCGCTCTCAGCCGTATGCAAGGAGCTCTGGCAGCGGGAGATCACGAGCGTGCTCGTTGAGGGTGGTGGAGAGCTGAACAGCTGTTTCATCGATGAGGGGCTTGCTGACAAGATTGTGATCTTTTATGCACCAAAACTGATCGGCGGCAAGAGCGCCCCGAGCCTGATCGATGGGAAAGGGATTGATTTTTTGAAGGATGCCTGTCGGATAGATATCACCTCGGTCAGGAGGCTCAAAGAAGATATCTGCGTGGAAGGCTATGTTCACCGGGATAGTTGAGGATATCGGTACGATCGCCGCCATCAGTAAGATGAGCGGACGGTGGGAGTTCTCGGTTCGCACGGGCCTCTCCCTTATCGGCGAGGGAGATAGCATTGCAGTCGACGGAGTCTGCCTCACGGTCACCGGCTTGGAGCGGGACGCTTTTCGTGCGGACGCCTCTCTGGAAACACTCAATGCGACCACGCTCGATAGCAAATCCGTCAACGATAGGGTCAACCTGGAGCGGGCTATGCGGGCTGATTCCAGGTTAGGGGGGCACATCGTGATGGGCCACGTGGACGGCATCGGCCGGATCGAAGCGATCAAGAAGTCTGGTGATTCGATAGCCTACACGATTGGCGTACCTAAGGAAATCGCACGGTATATCGTCCGAAAAGGCTCGGTTTCAGTGGATGGAATAAGCTTGACAGTAAATGAGCAAAGTGATACTACATTTACGGTTAACATTATCCCGTATACGGCCTCTAAGACTACCATAGGGCTCAAGGTCCCAGGCGA
Organism: uncultured delta proteobacterium; assembly: GCA_963821605.1. GTDB lineage: Bacteria > Desulfobacterota > Syntrophorhabdia > Syntrophorhabdales > WCHB1-27 > JADGQN01. The sequence continues at coordinate 31,449 of CAWGEZ010000054.1, forward strand.
TACAGTAAACATCGAGACTGATATTCTTGGCCGTTACGTTGAAAAATTCCTGACGGCTGAGCGAGGAAGCGGGATCGATCTCGATTTCCTTTATACATACGGCTACATAAGGGGCAAGTGAGGCAGCGCAGCAAGTTACAGCCGGTAGCCGTAAGCAATGAGCAGTGAGCGTAAAATAAGAAGCAAGCAGTCCAAAGTAGAGAAGAGGTAATGAAGTATGGCTATAGCAAGTGTTGAAGAGGCTCTTGAGGACATCAGAAACGGTAAGATGGTCATCATCGTCGATGACGAGGACCGGGAGAATGAAGGCGATGTGATGATCGCGGCTGAAAAGGCCACCCCGGAGGCCATCAATTTCATGGCGCGCTATGCGTGCGGACTGATCTGTCTTTCTCTGACGGAAGAGAGGGCAAGGCAGCTCAAACTTCCGCTGATGGTGAGAGATAACACCTCTCCGTACAGGACCGCATTCACCGTTTCCATTGAAGCACGTCACGGTGTGAGCACCGGGATCTCAGCGTACGACCGGTGCACAACGATACTGACCGCCATCGATGACAAGACCCAGGCTGAGGACCTGTCCCGCCCGGGCCATATATTTCCGCTGATCGCCAGGAAGGGCGGTGTACTGGTGAGGGTGGGCCATACAGAGGCCTCCGTTGATCTTTCACGACTGGCAGGGCTGAAGCCGGCAGGCGTCATCTGCGAGGTGATGAACGAAGACGGGCGCATGGCGAGGCTTCCTGACCTTGAAGTTTTTGCGGAAAAGCACGGGCTGAAGATCGTTACTATCGCCGACCTCATCAAGTATAAGATGAGGGCTGAAAAGTTTGTCAGAAGGGTCGTCGATGCGCGTCTTGCCCACTCGCGATGCCGGTGAATTCAGGCTCGTCGGGTATGAGAATGAGGTGGACGGCAAGGAGCATGTGGCTTTAGTCCAGGGCGAGATCAAGGAGGAGCGATGTAGTGCTGGTGAGGGTCCACTCCGAGTGCCTGACAGGAGACGTTTTTCACTCCATGAGGTGCGATTGCGGTGAGCAACTGCATGCCGCCATGTCGATGATCGAGAAAGAGGGCAAGGGCGTTCTGCTCTATATGCGTCAGGAAGGACGGGGTATAGGCCTCTTGAATAAGATCAAGGCATACAGCCTACAGGACGAAGGAAGAGACACGGTAGAGGCCAACGAAGATTTGGGATTTCAGGCTGATCTCAGGGACTACGGGATCGGCGCGCAGATCCTGAACGACCTGGGTATCCGAAGAATGAGGCTGATCACGAATAACCCCAGGAAGATCAAAGGCCTGGAAGGATACGGGCTTTCGGTCGTCGAACGCGTGCCCCTGGAGGTTGAACCCACTGAGGACAATATTCATTACCTGAGAACGAAACAGGAGAAGCTAGGCCATATTTTCAATAACATTTGAGGTGGTTTATGACATACGAGGGGAAGCTGGAAGCCAAAGGGTTTCGGTTTGCGATCGTGGTGAGCAGGTTCAACGGATTTGTCTCAGAGAGACTTCTCGAAGGTGCTCTCGACGCTCTAAAACGGCATGGCGCTGATGAAAAAGTGATCGACATATACAAGGTGCCGGGCGCATTTGAGATACCGCTCGTGGCAAAGCGATTGGCCAAAAAGAAAGATGTCGACGCGATTATCTGCCTCGGTGCCGTGATCAAAGGCGGAACTCCTCACTTTCATTACATCGCGTCAGAGGTGACCAAGGGCATTGCCATGGTCTCGCTGGAGAGCGAAAAACCGATATCTTTCGGAATACTGACCACGGAGAGCATCGAACAGGCGATTGAAAGGGCCGGAACCAAGGCCGGCAATAAAGGGTTTGATGCTGCCATGACAGCCATTGAAATGGTGAATCTGTTGAAAGAAAAGCTCTAACAACACAAGGCTAAGGTTGAGGTTAAGGTTAAAACGGAAAGAAAAATCCGACCACATGGTTGGGGAGACGATTCTCAGCATTACGGATGTAAAAGTCCAAAGGAATAGATTTTTTGCGCAGAAGGAAGGCACGAGAATTAGCGTTGAAGATGCTCTATCAGATGGAGTTGAACGGAGGTGACGCAGAGACTGCGTTACGAGGGTTCTGTGAGATCTTCCCTTACCAGAAAGAGATCGTCGATTACTCACGTTTTCTGCTAGTCGGAATCGCCAAAGAACTGCAATACCTGGACCAGTGCATTGAAAAGGCATCGGAGCACTGGAAGCTCAGCCGGTTCACTTACGTGGATAAGAACATCCTCAGAATAGGCGCTTACGAGATGCTCTATTCGCCTGACGTCCCCCCGAAGGTGGCGATAGATGAGGCGATTGAACTGGGAAAGAAGTTCGGCAGCGAGGATTCAAAAGATTTTATAAACGGGATTCTCGACAGGATTCTTCGAGACCGTTACGAAAAGGGGGTCCGTGGAGGCCAATGAAGGCTGATAAGATCTGGTTGGACGGGAAATTTGTTGGTTGGGATGAGGCCATGGTCCATGTCTGCACCCACACGATCCATTACGGATGGGGGGTCTTCGAGGGGATCCGTTGTTACAAATGTCACGACGGGAGAAGCGCGATTCTGATGCTCGATGCTCACATGGAGAGGCTCTACGACTCGGCCCACATCGCCGACCTTAAGATACCGTTTGAGAAGCAGGAACTGACCCGGGTGTGCAAAGAGATCGTCAAGGTGAACGGTTTCGAGGAATGCTATATACGACCGGTGGTATTTGTGGGCGATGATCAGCTGGGCCTTTACGTCAAAGATGCCAAGGTAAGGGTGTCGATCATCTCATGGGTCTGGGGAGCCTACCTGGGTGATGAAGGTCTGCAAAAAGGCATCCGTGCCAAGATATCTTCCTTCACGCGCCACCACGTCAATGCGGGCATGACCAAAGGCAAGATTGTCGGCAATTATGTAAATTCAATCATGGCAAAGCGAGAAGTGGTAGCGCTCGGATTCGACGAAGCCATCATGCTCGATACAGAAGGATACGTTTCCGAAGCGAGCGGGGAGAATATTTTTATAGTCAAGAAGGGAAGGATAAAAACAACCCCTCTCACCTCCATTCTGCCGGGTATCACGAGGGCCGCTACTCTGGCTCTGGCCCGCTATATGGGCTTCGATGTGACGGAAGAGCGGTTCACCAGAGATGAACTCTACCTCGCGGACGAGTGCTTTTTTACGGGCACGGCTGCGGAAGTGACTCCCGTGCGGGAAGTGGACGGCCGGATGATAGGAGCAGGGAAGCCAGGTCCCGTCACGTCACAGATCCAGAAGAAGTTTTTTGAGACGGCCCGGGGCATGCACCCGGAGTATCATAAGTGGCTAACGTACCTGTAAGAACCCGTTCACGGGTTACGGGTTACGGGTTCACAAAGGTCGTTGGCGCGTCCGCGTTTCAACCCGGAACTCGCAACCCGTAACGGCTTTTTCACTAGACACCATACACTAATCACTATACACTCTTTTTTGCTATGCCTCCTCACCTCCTCATAGACGGCTATAATTACATCGGGAGAACGTCGCTCGCGGGGATGCCCGGGCTCTCGGACTCCGAGGTCGCACGCGATCATCTCCTTGACCGGCTCGTGGAATACCGCAAGGATAAAGGTGCCAGAGTCACGGTGGTCTTTGACGCTTATGCTGGCGTGCATCTTTCCCGTTCGCGCACGAACTACAAGGGCATCGAGGTCATATACTCCGGCAGGGATGAGACGGCCGACGATGTAATCAGACAGTTGATACGGACCCGGCCGGCTGGACTCGTAGTCGTCAGCTCCGACAGGGCGCTTATCGATGAGGCCAAGAGACACGGCGTGGTCTTCATGGTGCCCGGGAGACTTGAGACAGCGCTTGCGGGTGAAGCTGAGGAGGAAGTTGCACGAGGATCGGAGCGTAAGGGCACAGCCCGTAGGCTTCCCAAGAGAGTCAGAAAGGCCAGACGTACCCTCGGCAAAGTCTAATGAAACCGACTGCGGCCTCAGCCGCTCAAGGACCGGCCCTGACGGGCCTCAAGGACCGGAGCTACGCTGCCTCGAGGACCAGGGCTACGCCTCTTGAGGCGTGTCGCCTCAGGTCGCCTGGAGGCAACTGTTCCTCAAGGCCTTGAAGGCCGGTCCTCGAGCGAAACGAGTCTTCCGCGTCCTCAAGCGGCTGGAGGCCGCGGTCAGCGCTAGCAGCCCTATTTCTCTTGACAAATGGCATGTGGATTGTTTAGATTAATGACCATGAACCGGGTGTGCGGTCGCATTCAATCCTTTTATTTTTACTTTAGGAGCATGCACCCGGGTACTCTGCCCCTATAACAGGGAGAGGAAGGCCATGGGTGCATGAACTCATGGCCTTTTATTTTTGGAAGGGCCATGAGAGTTCACAAAAAGTCTCATGGCCCTTTTTTATGAAGGAGGACTCGATGCTTGTTTCCCGAAAGATGATGACCCTCATCGAAGCCCAGGAGGGCTGGACGAGAAAGATGTTCGAAGCGGCAATCCAGATGAAGAAAGACTACGGCGCCGAGAACGTCTATGATTTCTCGCTCGGTAACCCGGACGTTGAACCTCCGCCCGAGGTGCAGGAAAAACTCCTGGAAGCTGTGGCGCACCCGGTCCCAGGGATGCACAGGTATATGCCTAACCCGGGTTACGAGGACGTGAGGGAGCAGATAGCGGATTACCTGAAGGGGAGGACGGGCTTATCGTTTACGTCGCATCACGTGTTCATGACGGTCGGCTGCGCCGGAGGTTTGAACATCGTTTTGAAGAGCATGCTAAACCATGGTGATGAGGTGATCATTCCCAAACCATTCTTCTGGGAGTTCAAGAACTACGTGGAGAACTTTGGCGGCGTTGCCAAATTCGTGGAGACGAAGCCCGATTTCCAGCTCGATATAGAGAGGATTGAAGCTGCCTTGAGTGACAAGACTAAGGCGATCCTGATCAACAGCCCTAACAATCCCACAGGTGCCGTCTACAACGAACAGAGCCTCAAAGACCTGGCGAGCCTCCTCTACAAAGAGAGAAAGCTGGGAAGAGAGGTATTCATCCTTTCTGATGATGCCTACAGGAAACTGGTTTACTCAGACGATACGTTGCCCGAACTTTTCCATATTTACGACTGGGTTATCTCGGTGACCTCGCATTCGAAAGACCTTGCGCTGCCCGGTGAGCGCATCGGCTATGTCGCCATCTCGCCGCAGGTTAAAGAGATGGAACTCCTCGTCTCCGGTCTCGTGATCGCCAACAGGGTGCTCGGTTTTGTCAACGCCCCGGCTCTGTTTCAGCGCCTGGTTGCCGGTCTCCAGAAGACTTCCGTCAGCATCGCCGAATATGAGAAGAAACGGGACGTGCTCTACGAAACATTGATGGAGGCCGGTTTCGAGTGCGTCAAGCCGACAGGTGCCTTCTACATGTTTCCAAAGTCACCGATAAAAGACGAACTGGAGTTCGTCACGATCATGCAGCAGGAGGAGAGAATCCTCGTGGTGCCCGGCCGAGGGTTTGGCAGGAGCGGCTACATCAGGATTGCATACTGCGTTCCCCTGGAGACGATATATAAGGCGAGGCCCGGATTCCTGAGGGCGGGCAAACGCTATACAAAGAAGAGGTGAGTATGACCATTTCAAAGTCGATTGCTAAACTGATGGAGAACTCCTCCTGGATACGCGCCATGTTCGAGGAGGGCGAGAAACTGAAGAAAATACACGGCGTAGAAAATATATACGATTTTGCGCTGGGTAACCCGATAGCAGAGCCGCCGCAGGCGCTGAAAGAGGAGCTATGCCGCATGGTTTGCGCAGATACGACGGGTATGCACCGTTATATGCCCAACAGCGGTTACGACGAGGTACGCGAGGAGATTGCCCAATTCTGCACCGAGAACACGGGCCTGCCTTTCACACGAGACCATATCATCATGACCGTCGGAGCAGCCGGTGCTCTCAACGTCGTTTTCAAATCGATCCTCGATCCCGGAGATGAGGTTATCGTGCCTAACCCCTTCTTTGTCGAGTTCATGTTTTATATAAGTAATCACGGTGGGGTGATGAAGCTTGCGGAGACGAAGGTCGACTTTCACCTTGATATTGAAAATATCAACAGGGCCATCACCAAGAAAACGAGGGCAGTACTGCTCAACTCACCGCACAACCCAACCGGTATGGTTTACAATGAGGCCGAACTGAAGGAGCTTTGTTACCTGCTCGATGAGAAGCGAAATAAGGGACAGAGGATATATCTCGTGTCGGATGAAGCATATCGAAAGCTTCTCTATGATAACACGCCGTTTCCGGATTTCTTTAACCTTTACGATGATACCATCGTGGTGACGTCCCATTCCAAGGACCTCGCGCTGCCCGGCGAGCGCATCGGTTACATAGCGGTCTCGCCCAAGATCGAGAATGAAAGGCCGCTTATCGGTGCGATGATCTTCGCAAACAGGATTCTCGGCTTCATCAATGCACCTGCGTTGATGCAGAGGCTGGTCGGCAGATATCAGAGGAACAGTGTTGATATAACGAGCTACCAGCGGAAGAGAGACACCATTTACGACATTCTTGTTGAGTCCGGGTTTGAGGTGAACAAACCTCAGGGTGCATTTTACATCTTCCCCAAGTCACCGATCCCCGATGATGTTGCATTTATCAGGGAGTTGCAGAAGAATCACATTCTGGCAGTGCCCGGTATCGGCTTCGGCAGGAGCGGATATTTCAGGTGCGCCTATTGCGGGGAGCTGGACCTGATAGAACGATCCAGACCGGCGTGGAACAAGGTGGGGGAGATATACAACAAGAGATAGAGCCCAGTGCAAAGTGTTAAGTGTTGAGTACAGGGTAAAAGGGGCGAGTTGCCGAAATGCGTTCCTCAGAGACATATGACTAATTCTACGTTCAATCCACCGGCTGAGGACCGATACTTTGAGGATTATGTGCCGGGCTCAGTATACGAGTTCGGATCGATTCTTATGGAAGAGAAGGAGATGATCGACTTTGCCACGCGCTATGACCCACAGGCCTTCCATACCGATCCGGATGCCGCCCGGAAGAGCGTATTTGGCGGCCTCATCGCAAGCGGATGGCATACCGGTGCAGTGTCGATGCGCCTCATTGTCGACCACTACCTTTCGCGTGTGGCGAGCCTCGGTTCTCTCGGTATTGATGAAATGCGCTGGCTCAAGCCGGTGCGCCCCCGTGATGAGCTTTCAATACGAGTCACTGTGCTGCAAGTCAGGCTCTCGCAATCGAAGCCGGATCGGGGTATCGTCCGGTCATTAGTGGAAGTGATGAACCAGAACCGCGAAGTGGTGATGAGCCGGATCGCCATAAACTTTGTACGCTGCCGGAATGCGACCTGAACGAGAGGCTATCTGGATAATGAAGTATCGCTCTATCACCACAGTATCTGTTGCCCACCGCCTTCCTCCGGCAGACCCTGCTCTCAGCCGGACGGGAAGGGCCATCCTTGAATAGACCGCATTATAATTGCAACTCCTTCTCGCTTGCTCTATAATCAAAGAAAAGAATTTTGCAGAGCGTGGTAGATCAGGCGAAGGGGGTGGCTACTATGGATGGCATGAGAGTGATGCTTTCAGGCGCGATGCTGTTTCTCCTTTGCGTCCCGGAAGTGCACGCCCAGGGAAAAGAAGCAGCCCCGCCTTCTGTACCGTTGAGTGAAGGCACAAAGGCCTGTATCGACTGTCACAAGGACCTTCACCCCGGTCTTGTTCAGGACTGGCTCGCCAGCAGACATGCGAAGACTACCCCCGAGACAGCCCTTAAGACGCCGGAAGCGGGAAGGCGGATATCAGCGACGTCTGTCCCGGAGGCGCTGCGAAGCGTGGCTGTCGGATGCTACGAGTGCCATACCTTGAATCCTGCGGCCCATAAGGACAATTTCGACCACGCGGACTATAAGGTCAACGTTGTTGTCTCTCCCAATGACTGCAAGACCTGCCATCCTACCGAGGCGGAGCAGTATGGCGGGAGTAAGAAAGCTTACGCGTTGGCCAATCTTGATAACAACCCTGTTTTCAAAACCCTGGTCGAGGCCATTGACGGAGTCAAGGGGCTCAAGGACAAGAGGCTCGTCGCCCTGAAATCATCCGAGGCTACCAAGAATGATACGTGCTACGCGTGCCACGGTACGCAGGTTCTCGTCAAGGGCCTCAAAACGATCTCGACGGACGTCGGCGACATGCAATTTCCGGAGCTCGTCAACTGGCCGAATCAAGGCGTGGGGAGGATCAATCCCGATGGCAGCTTCGGAGCCTGCACGTCCTGTCACCCGAGGCACAGGTTCGCCATCGGCGTCGCGCGAAAGCCATACACCTGCGCCCAGTGCCACCGCGAGCCGGATGTCCCCGCCTGGGACGTCTATCACGGAAGTAAGCATGGAAATATCTTCTTATCCACGGAGCGGGAGTGGGCGTTTGAGAACGTGCCCTGGGTGGTCGGTAGAGATTTTTTTGCTCCGACCTGCGCCACCTGCCATAACAGTCTCCTCTCCACGCCCGATGGGACAACGGTCGCGACAAGAAATCACGATTTCGGATCAAGGCCATGGGTCCGTATCTTCGGCCTTATCTACGCTCATCCGCAGCCAAAGAGCGGCAAGACCTATAGCATCAAGAATAGGGACGGGCTGCCTCTGCCCACCACCTTCACCGGAGAGACCGCATCCACTTACCTGATTGACAAGGACGAGCAAGATAGGCGGCTGGACCAGATGAAGAAGATATGCCAATCCTGTCACGCGAGCGGGTTCACAAACGGCCATTTTACCAAGTTCGCCGCTTCAATAGCGGAGGCTGACCAGATGGTGAAGGCGGCGACACTCCTGCTGCAAGGCGCCTGGGATGCCAAGCTGGCCGACAAATCCAATCCTTTTGACGAAGCAATCGAACAGAAATGGATCAAGCAATGGCTCTTTTACGCAAACTCGGTCCGGTTGGGCTCGGCGATGATGGGGCCCGACTACGCCACCTTCAAACAGGGCTGGTGGGATTTGACAAACAACATCGCGGAAATGGATGACCTGATCAAACTGAAACAGGGGGAGATCCGACGATCGAGGAGTCCTCGCCCGGCGCGGGAGTGAGCAGGGAGGTAGAACATGAGTGAAACCACGAAAGTACTCGTTGCCGACGACGATCCCGAGATCCTCCTGCTAACAGCCACGATCTTGAAAAGAGCGGGATACGACGTGCTGGAAGCCTCAACGGGGAAGGAATGTCTCGAAGCCGTAAAAGCATATCATCCCGATATAGTCTTGCTGGACGTTATGCTCCCCGACACAACCGGCACTGAGCTGTGCAGACAGATCAAGGCCGATGAGAGCCTGGAAGGTATTTTTGTCATCCTCGTATCCGGAGTTCAGGTCTCTTCTGACTACCAGGCAAATGCGCTCAATGTCGGAGCGGATGGCTACGTCGTCAAACCAGTTTCCAACAAAGAACTTCTTGCTCGTGTCGAGGCTATGGGTCGCATCAAACGGGCAGAAGACGCTCTGCGAGAAAAGGAAAGAGAGCAGCAAGCGCTGATTTTGAAACTCCAGGAAGCCCTTGCAGAGATCAAGACCCTGAAAGGATTTATCCCTATCTGTGCCTCCTGCAAGAAAGTCAGAGACGATGAAGGGTACTGGAACCAATTGGAAGCTTACATCAGCAAGCATACCGACGCCGTTTTCAGTCACGGCCTTTGTCCGGAGTGCGCGGATAAATACAGGGCCGAATTGAAGGAACTTTCCAAGGAAGCGCGGCTAATACCGATTCGCCTTCAAGTGTATACCTTCGTTGTCGCTGCGTTCTCCTCGACGTACCCCTAGGTACGCCCGGGTACCCGCCGTGCGGGTGGGGCTCCTCGCTGCCGCCCGGGGTACCCGGCCGAAGGCTGGGTCGTCCGCTTGAATGCAAATCGGTATAAGATGTCGCTCTACCGTCTCTCGATGAGCCGCATCAGGTTCCCGCCAAGGATCATATCTTTCTCGGCCTGCGGCAGGTCGATGACTTTCACCTGGTCGAGTGCCCCTTTCATCCATGCCTCACCTTGCTCGGGACCGAAGGGATAGTCGGTGGCAAATATGATGTGTTCGGGACCGAAGAACTTGTAGCCGCACTCCATGGCGTGGACCGCCCCGTTTAAGACGGTGTCCCCGTACAGGCGCTTGAAATAGTCAAGTGGGTCACGCTTCAGGGGCGGGAACAGGGACCGCGGGAATATGGCGCGTGCATCGTAGAAGCCCTTTATCCGTTCCGAGAAGTGGGGAACCATGGCGCCCATATGGTGGGTAATGATCCTGAGATCAGGGAAATTCCTGCAGGACGCCCGAAAAGACGAGGCGTGCCAGCGCCATGCTCGTCTCGTAGAGCCAGCCGAAGATCTTGTCAAGCACGTACTGCTGGGACCAATCCTCCTGAAGCTGAGGATGCAACCAGATCGGCGCCTTTGTCGCGTTGGCTTTCGCCCAGAATGCCTTGAATTCGGGCGCGTCAAGCGCCTTGCCGTCTACATTGGAGACTATATGGATGCCTGCCATGCCGAGCTCATTGATACACCGGTCGAATTCCGCCAAGATACTCTTCGGTGGGTATAGGCATGTGCGCAACCGGGATAAACCGGTCAGGATGCTCGTTGGCTGCTTCAACAATCGAATCATTTGCGAGTCGCATCAATCCCGGAAGAATGTCTCGCGGCACGCCGAGCCAGACGCTGGGCCGGCCCAGCGTCAGAACCTGTTTGTCGATCCCGTGTCTATCAAGGACCCTCACCCTGTTATCCATATCACCAAAGTAGGTGAGCGGCGCCAGTTCTTTCAATTCAACCGTCGGATACACTTTCAGCATGGCCTCCAAACAGCGTTTTGGCATCACATGCGCGAAACCATCGATGACGAGTCCCATGAAGCATCTCCCTTTTTTATGTTTTATGGCTGTTTCGCCTGCTTCTCTAACCTTAAAGTCAACCTTAGCCTTAACCTTAACCTGCTCTCTACCGTCTCTCAATCAATCTGAGAAGGTTTCCGCTGAGAATCAAATCCTTATCGGCCTGGGACAGGCCTATGCCATCGATCTGGTCCAGCGTCTCCTTCACCCATTGCTCACCTTGCTGGGGACCGAAGGGGTAATCTGTCGCCATGACGATGTGCTCGGGGCCGAAAAACTTGTAACCACATTCGAACGCATGAACAGTCCCGCACAACATGGTATCCCCGTAAAATCTTTTGAAATAGTCGAGCGGATCCCTCGGAAGAGAGACGAGACCGGTGCCCGGGTAAAGATCCCGGGCTTCGTAAAATCCCTTGAGCCTCCCGGAGTTGTGAGGGACCATTGCGCCCATGTGGTGAGGGATGATCCTGAGGTCCGGGTATGCCTCCATGATGCCGGAGAAAACGAGCTGTGCGAGCGTAATGCTTGTCTCGTAGAGCCAGCCGAAGATCTTGTCGAGGGCAAATTCCTCCGACCATCCTTCCACAAGCTGTGGATGGATCCAGATCGGCGTCTTCGTGGCATTAGCCCTCTCGAAGAAAGGCCGGAACCGAGGGTCGTGGAGTCGTATGCCGTCAACATTGGTGAGGATCTGGATGCCTGCCATGCCGAGCTCATTGATACACCGGTCGAATTCGGCGCAGATACTCTTCTGTGGGAACCGGCAGTGTGCCGACAGCGATGAACCGGTCAGGGAACTGCTTTGCCACGGCCGTCACCGTATCGTTCCCCAGACGCGTCATCTTCGGAACCGCCTCGGCCGGGATGCCAATCCACGTGCTGGGACGGGCCAGGGTGAGGACCTGCTTGTCGAGTCCGAATTTGTCCAGGACCCGCACCCTGTTTTCCATGTCGCCAAAGTAGGTGTGCTTTGCCAGCTTCCGCAATTCGTCGGTGGGATGCACCTCCATGAGTGCGTCAGCGAAAGCCTTCGGCATCACGTGAGCGAACCCATCAATGACCAGTCCCATATACCCCTCCTAGATATTATTCGACATGATAACACGTGCTATGTGCGAGTCAATATGAATTTGCGCCACCTCGGAAAAACAGACTCTTGTCCGGCGAGGGTGACGCACGCGGGCTGTAAATCCTATCCGGATTCCCGAGGCGCTTATTTACCGCTGGCTTCCCTGACCATAGGCCCTTCGGGCTCGCAACCCTCTCCAGTCCATAACGATCCAGAAGGGATTCCCACACCGAGTCGTCCAGGAGCCGCAGCACGGCGACGTTGATGGGCTTGCGCAAGCGCGCTCCCTTTGGGCATTGACAGGGCGTAAAGATGGGTTTTCAGTCTTGTTGGATATACAGAAATTTTGCCGCTGTATTCGTGATTCGCGTAGAAATTTGCCCTGGTCTCAAGAGAGAGATATCCATCAATCTGACCGTTCAAGACGGCATTCATCGCGTCTTCGTCCGTGTCGAACAATGTGTAGTATCCGCCTGCTTCTTTGAGCATATCCACCTGCACAGACCGCTTTTTTCACGCCCAGGTGCATGTACCGGAGCTCTTCATCCTCCATTACCTGCATCTGTTGAAGCTGGTCGGTGACCGAATGCGTGAGAGACGCGATAACGGCGCTTAATGCCAGGCCGCAGACTATCATCCATGTGAGCCCGAGAATCCGTCCCGGCAGCGTCTTGAGGTATATCCCGAAGCACAAACCCGAGGCGAGGGTCGAACCAGCCCAGTAGACCCCCGCGCCAATGCCTCTGCGACGCGTTTGGCCAAAATCTTCAGGGTTACGTTTTCTTTCGATAAGCCAGATGAAGATGCCCAGGAGCAGAAGCGTAGCCAGGAGTATAAGAAGCGCCGTGAGGGTTCCCCAGGAAAAAAAGACCGAGATGGCCGCCATCCAGGGGTGCTCATGCTTTGCCTGATAAACGGTCACGACGGCATGGTGCCCCTCGCCCAGGGGTGTGGAAAAGTCGAAACGCTTCTCCCGGTCAGCGTTGATGAACGCAGTAATGGCTGCCACGTCGATTGTACCTTGTTCAAGGGCGACCATGATGTTACTCAAGGACATCTCTTTGAAGGTGTAAGATTGCCTCAGGTCCTGAGCAACGAGCGTCCAGAAGTCGACCATCGGACCGGTCCAATTCCCTTCCTTGTCCTTCATGGAGTAGGTTTGATCATACTGGATCGCCACGACCAGCGGTCTGCTTGAAGACGGCTTCGGCTATTTTCAACGGGGCCTGCCATGGCCGAGCCGGTCGGGCCATCCGGCAGCAGTATGACCAGCAGCATGACCAGCAGCGGTATGCGGCCTATGATGCTCATGCTTTTGCGGAAAGGGCTCGACACCATACTGGTCACGCTAACGTTTCCCGCGGCCGGCTCCATACCGTCTCCTTTCTTCCAATGGCGCAAGCGGCTTGGCCTTGAGATATTGGCTTAAGTCAAGCTGGTTGATGAGGGCCTCGCCCATAGGCCGGTCCATCACCTTCAACAATGCCACGTTGAATGGCTTACGCAGATCGCTGTTCTTAGGCATGGCGAAGGCCCTCCGGTACGGCCTTAAGTCGGTAAGATAAATAGAAAGCTTTCCTCGATACCGAGTCTCCGAAAGGAAACGGAGATAGCCTTCGTCATATAAGAAGCCGTCAATCTTTTTGTGCAGAAGGGACGCCACGCATTCGTCCGTGTTATCGCAAGGGATATACCGAGCCCCCAGTCTTTCAATCGTCTGGATTTGCACGGATGCCTTGAATAGACCAAGGCGCATCTGCCTGAGCTTGTTGCTGTCGAGTGTCCATGCAGAATATTCTTGAGCGCTCGAGATAATACGTGAGTGAGGCAATAACCGCGCCGAAAGTGACAACGCACACAACCATCCAGAAGAGACCCAGGATCCGCCCCAGGGGGGTTTTCAGGCTGATGCCGAGACATATACCGGAGGCCAGCGTGGAGCCGGCCCAAAAGATGCCCGTTCCGATTCCTCGGCCCGCTCCTTGTCCGAAATATTCCGGATTACCCTTTCGCTCGATCAGCCATGTGATGATGCCGACCAGGACGAGCGCGCACCATGAGCATGAGCACTACCTTGACGGTGGTCCACGAAAAAAAAATCTGGATGACCGACAACCAGGGATGGTCCCAGACCTTGTATCGTGTTGCGACAGCCAGGCGTCCGCCGCCCAGGGGCGTGGAAAGCTCGAAGAGTTCTTCTCGCGAAGCCGTGACTGCTACGGGAACGGCCGTGATGTCAATAGTGCCCTCCCGAAGCGCCCTGAGAATCTCTTCAAAAGGCATAGCCTTGAAGACGTACGGCCGCTTCAATTCCTGGGCGATGAGGTCCCAAAAATCGATGTAGCTTTTCAACCAGCGCGGGTTTTCACGTTTAACTACATCGAGCGATGTGGTGGAAAAACCGACAATCAAGGGCTTGCCCGGATACGCCTGCCTGGTCTCGACATTTTGCGCCATGACCCAACCGGCCTGCAGGATAGGCCAAAAGAGAATCAGAAGCCAAATCCGTCTCACGTCAACCTCGCTCTGCGATTAGCAGGAGGGTTCTCGCATTGAAAACTGTATTGTTGTTTCCATTCGGTCTTGCGAAGTCCATTCGGAAGCGCACTGAACGCGATACGTAACACATAACACTCAACACGTAACACTGAGGTGTCCGTTCCCATGATTGGGCCATGCTCTGTAACTCTGATTATTACACAGCCTGAAGATTTAGTTAAGCATTATTGATTGTTGCCCACAACAGGCAGCAGTGCGCAGACGGACTTTTGACGTCGAGGCGAGGTAGAAAGGAGAGAGGTCCCTTCTAATACCGCTGCAGCAAGTTCTGCTTTTTCTCTTGCGGTTCTTCCTTTGGTTTTCCATCTTTTGCATCAGGCTTTCTGCCCTTTGCTTCGTCAAGGAGGATTTGCACTTCGTTGCCTTCCTCGGTGTTGCGCCCGTATTTTGCGGCGGCTTTTTCGAGATAGACCCGTGCTGCGGATGGTCTGCCGATCTCCATGTAGTATCTTCCCAGATACTCGTACCCAAGCCCTTCATACCCCAACCTGCCCACGACCATGCCATACTTCTGATAGATGCTTGGCAGGTTCTCCTTGTATGAGAGTAGTCCTTTCAGCACCTCGGCGGCACCGGAAAGATCCCCGTTTCCTTCGAGTGCCGATGCGAGGAAATAGAGAGCGATGGGGTCGGTCTCATTGCGTAACACCTCTACCGCTTCTTTGAATCTCTGGCTTCTGACAAATATTTCACCAAGAAAAAGATTCCGGTACGGCGACTCCATGTTCCGAATGATCTCTTCAGCCTTACCCGCATTGCCTTTGAGGGTATAGACGAGAGCGGCTCCGTAGGCACCGACGGGATCCTTCGGATCCCTCTCGTACTTCCCCAGCCACATCTCCTCGATGGCGGGACTGAGAGGTCTATTCAGAATTTTCAACCTCGCCTGAACGTAAGGAAAAAAATCCGTGTTCACCGTGCTCCTGGGCAGGGTAATTCTGCTTTCAATCTTTGCTGCCCGATCATCGGAGTAAGGGTGCGTGCGGAGGTACTGCGGAACGCATCTTTTCGGACTCGGTAGAGCGAATCTTCTTCAAGAAATCGGCAAGACCATGCCCACTGTAACCTGACGCCTCCGCTCGTGCTCAGCCCGAACCTGTCTGCCTCGTCTTCATCCTCGCGGGAAAACTTGAGCGATAGGGTCTGGGAGGCGGCCATAGTGGAAGTCATCAGGGCCGGGCCAAGGGCGCCTGCTCCGGGTATCAGTGCGCCCAGCAGCATACCCGCAAGCGTAGCTATACTCAGGGGCTTCTCTTTTTCCATCCTCTTGGCGACATGTCGTCTGCCGACATGGGCAAGCTCATGTGCCAGAACGCCCGCCACTTCTTCTTCCCGATCGGCCATTTCGATGAGGCCCGTCGTCACATACGCATACCCGCCCATAGTCGCAAAAGCATTGGGTGTTGTTGACTCGACAACAGTGAGTCTGACGGGAAATGGCACGCCGGCATTCGGCTTCGAGCCTCTTGGCGATCCTCGCCCATATACAGGCATACGTACGGATCGTTGTTCAGCCTGAATGATCTGAGTACCTCGAGGTGGATCTCCTTGCCGGCCTTCGCTTCATCGCCAAGCGTGAGGCCCAACGCTGTAAGGGGAAGACAGACAAGCAGGATTGCGGCCGTGAGGGTTTTGAATTTCATCGACTACTTTTTGCGGTTCGGCCTTTCGACCTCTTTCGCTTTCTTGACGGATTTCTTCACTGCCGGAGGCTGTCTCCACGGAAGTCTTATATGAGGAAAGAGTGACGGCGGACGCCTTGGCCAACGTCAGTTCCGTCTTTGTCGGGACCTTGCTCGTAGAGCTGGCCGAGAATATCAACGGCATCGCCCCAGAGGTTTCTGCTTCCCAGGAGGGCAAGGATATAGATGTGGCCATCCTTTTCGAAGGCCCCCACGTAACAGTGTTTGGAAGCCCTTGTAAAACCGGTCTTACCGCCGATGGAAGGCTCGAAGCAGAACAGGAGCCGGTTGTGGTTTGCGTAACGTATGTCCTGTCTCCCTCCTTTGAAGAGGAAATATTTCTGGGAAACGATCTCCCGGAACTGATCGTTGGAGAGCGCATAACGAAACATGAGGGCAAGGTCCCAGCAGGTAGCTATAGTGCCCGGGCACATAGAGACCTGAAGCATTCCTGAAGTGCGTGTTTATTGCCCCAATTTCACGGGCTTTCTCATTCATCATGGCTGCAAAGTCTTCTTCGCTTCCGGCTATAGCCACGCCGAGCGTGTAAGCCGCGTCGTTGGCCGACTCGACCATCGTGCCTCTGATGAGGTCCGCTGCCCTGTACGACTTGCCCGGCGCGAGATTCAATTTGGAAGGAGGTATCTTGCGCACACTTGCGGTCGCGGTAATCGGTGCCGACCCGTCCAGCGTTTCGAGGGCAAGAATCGTGGTCATCACCTTTGTCGTGCTTGCCGGGGGAAGTTCCTCGTGGTAGTTTTTCCCCGCAAGCACCGCCATGGTCTCCTTCTCCACCAGCAGGTAAGAGCGTGCGGTAACCTCCGCTTCCGCGCGGAGACACAGAGAGAAAAGCGTGATCACGACCGCAACAAGAGGAACCAGCACGCATTTACGTATCATTGCACCCCCTGACCGTATATTCGGCGCCGCTCGGTACCTGTACTGCAGTATATATGCCAATGCTGTTTTTTTCAAGTACGCCAATCGGGCATGCCATCTGTCACATCCGCATGGCAGCGGCTATTTGACTTGGCTTACTTTTCCCGGTATAAAACAAGCCTGATGGCAAGAATCCTAGCACACCTCCTGTCTATAGTTATCGCACTTTTCACCGTATCCTGTATACGCACCGTGCCTGCTTTCGACGAAGTGAAGTGGCGACACGATGTGGAAAGCTGTGACGTCTCAGCTCTGCATGCGCCCCATTATAGGG
The DNA here is from genome assembly GCA_963821605.1 of uncultured delta proteobacterium. Taxonomy (GTDB): domain Bacteria; phylum Desulfobacterota; class Syntrophorhabdia; order Syntrophorhabdales; family WCHB1-27; genus JADGQN01. The sequence goes on from CAWGEZ010000054.1 coordinate 48,850, forward strand.
ACGGACGCTACTTCAATCCCTGGATGCCTATGGAGAGCAGGGGACTGACAGATCTTCTCAGGTGGCGCTTATCCCCGGGGGATGACTACACGGAAGAGGAAGAGAGATACCGGCCCGAGGTGATTCCGAGGCTTAAGGAGCGTATCCTGTCGCTGCCGGACGGCGACTTCGTCGCGTGGATTGGGCATGCGACATTCTTGATCAGGCTGAACGGGGAGTACTGGCTCACCGATCCGCTCTTTTCAGAGAGGGCGCTCCTTCCAAGGCGTCTTACACCGCCTGCGCTCTCTATTGAAGAAATGAAGGAACTTCCCGGGAGACTTACTATAGTTGTCTCGCACAACCATTACGACCATCTCGATGAACCGAGCATGAAAGCCCTGCCCGAGAACGCACGCGTCTTCGTTCCGTTGGGAATGAAGCGCTCCGTTATGGGCATGAAGAAAAAGGACGTGCAGGAGATGGACTGGTGGCAAACGATTGACTGTGGCAACAATATCAAAATCGTCTGTCTTCCGGCCCAGCATTGGTCTCGGCGGATCACTCAGGGTACGGACAAGACTCTCTGGGCGAGCTTCCTGATTATCACCCCGTCTGCGACTATCTACTATGGCGGAGATAGCGGCTATTTCATCGGTTACAAGGAGATCGGTCGGCTCTATCCGAAGATAGATTTCCACACGCAATCTCGTGGAAATCTATCTAGCGAGCACGGCGAGCGAGAGGGGGAGGCTCTGGGGCGGCTACTCGCCGACGGAGGGGGCGACGCGAGCCCCAGTAATAGACTATGCGCTTATGCCCACCACTGCGTATCATCCGCGCTGGTTCATGCATTATGCCCATATGAATGTCAGAGAGGCAATTGATGCGTTCCGCGACCTGGGCGCCGGATATATGATCCCCACCCAGTGGGGGACTTTTCAACTTGGCAACGAGCCAATAGGTTACCCCGGGCTGGAGATGAAACGCGTTATCAAAGAGGAAGGTCTTGACCCTGAAAGGTTCTTGATTATGGATATTGGACAGATTGTTCCAGTGAACGGATCAAACCAGTTGAACCAATATAACCGATAAAACTTTTTATACCAATTTGCGTTCATGCGAAGACCGAGCCTTCGGCCGGGTACCCCGGGCGGCAGTAGCGAAGCATCCTGTAAGGACGAGGAGCCGAAGCGCAGCGTCCTGTAAGGGCGTACGTAGCGAGGAGAGCGTAGCGAAGCATCCTGGGACGGACAACGAAGGTATACACGTGAAGGCGAATTGGTATTACTTTTCGTCGCGAAGCTTCATGGCAAAATCGAGGACGACAGCCTGCACGATATCGAAGAGCACGTCGTCGGAAGGGTCCACCTTCTGTCTCTCAAAGTGGGAGCTTGCAGCGGAACGGATCTCGACTGAGAATCTGGACACAATCCTGCTTCCAGAAAGCCCGGTCCTCCGCCATATTTCTCACCGCATCGATGGTCCACTGAGCCGCTTCAGCCTGCGCGGGGGTACTGAGCCCGTCCATAACGTCGCATAGCTGATTGGCGATCTGTCCGGCGGAATATGTCTTGATATAGTAATCTATGAAGGACTTGAACGTCCGATGTTTTGAACCATCAATCAGCATGGGTCGCACTCTTCTCATAGATTCCGAGACCCGCCAAAGAACATCCGCGGGTGTGCGGTGTGCGAGCAAACAGGGACGACGGTCCTGCACTGCAAATCTATTGCTGACAACCCGTGTTCTCGCAACTCACCTTCCTGAAATGAAAACCGCAGATCGCCAGGCCAATGGCGAGCGGCATGAGACGCGGACGCTTGAAAAGCGACCAGACGAGCAGCTTCCAGTACTGGAAGCGCTCTTTTCCGGCTATGCCCAGGACAAAAACGGATCTCGCGAAGGCCGTCACGTGAATTAAGTGGAAATGGAACATTTTATGCTGGGAGGGGGTATAGTCCGCCAGGAACCTCCTTATTCGCTCGTAGTAGCATTTCGGGGAATAGATCGTATCCAGTATTCTCTGGTAGCCGCTGAGAAGGAGTTCCCGGTTCATTTTCGGAATGAAATTCATTGACAGGTCCATATGATCCCCTGAAATGTCGTTGAGAAGGCGACCTTCCCTGACTAGGCGTTCATACAGCGGCGTTCCGCGCGGAGCGTTCAACAAGCCCACCATTGCGGTGACTATGCCGCTATCCTGTATGAACCCGGTGAGCCGGTCAAAAATCGAGGGTGGGTCATTATCGAACCCGAGGATAAATCCCCCTTGGACCTGTAATCCTGATTTCTGGATAGTTTTCACGCATGCCATGAGGTCGCGGTCCTTGTTCTGGAACTTGTTGCACTCGACGAGACTGGCTTCGTTTGGTGTTTCAATACCTACAAAGACGGTGTCAAAGCCCGCGCGCACCATGAGTCCCATGAGCTCCGGATCATCCGCAAGATTAATCGAGGCCTCTGTTGCTAACGCAAACGGGTAGTCCATTTTTTGCATCCAATCACCCATGACAGGTAGTAGGTGCTTCTTCAGTTTCGCCTTGTTTCCGATAAAATTGTCATCAACGAAAAAGAGACTTCCCCTCCAGCCGGTCTGATAAAGATGGTTCAATTCCGCGATAATTTGATCAGTACTCTTCGTCCTCGGCGTCTGACCGTACAGCACCGTGATGTTGCAGAACTCGCAGTTGAAAGGACAGCCGCGCGAATACTGTATGTTCATCGAGGCGTAGTTCCTCTTGTTGACCATCTCCCACTGGGGGATCGGCGTCTGCTCGATATCGGCCCACCGGTCCGAGGTGTAGACGCGCTGAGCCTTGCCTCTCTCCAGGTCCTCCAAAAACAGGGGGAGCGTTAATTCCGCCTCATTGAGAACAAGATGGTCAACGTCCGGAAAATCCTCGGGCATTGCAGTAAAGAGAGGGCCTCCCCCAACGGTCTTTACCCCTCGAGCTTTGCATCGCGATATGACCTGTTGCGCAGATTGCTTCTGGATACACATAGCGCTGATAAAGACGTAATCCGCCCATCGAAGGTCCTTATCCTCAAGAGGCCTTACCTGCATATCGATGAGCCTCTTTTCCCAGTTCCCCGGAAGCATCGCAGCGACCGTGAGGAGACCGAGTGGCGGAGAACTCGCTTTTTTTGATATGAATTTGAGGGCATATTTATACGACCAGAATGTGTCAGGATGTTTAGGATAGACCAATAAAACGTTCTTTCCCGTCGCTGCCATCTTAGCTAACCTCCACCATCCGACCCACTCTGTGGGTCACGCAGTCCTCGCTAAACATTGAATTTGCCGCCTATCAGCGGGTCTGCCGCAGGGGCAGACGCGCTGAGCTTTTCGGCTTTCTAAGAATATACCAGTCTTCTCTCATTCTGTGAATTATTTTTTCTTGGGGTAGCGAAGCATCCCGTAGGGAGGCATCCCCGTGGGATAGCGGAGCATCCTGTAAGGACGTCAAGGCAAATCGGTATTACCCGTCAAAGAGAGAGCTGGTATCTACGTGCTTCTCAACTATGTCTGCCAGCAGCGTCCGGTCCGGCAAATCCTGAGTCGCACTTTCCAAATGCGGGAACAGACCGAGAAGCGGAACGTCAAGGTAACGGGCAAGCATCTCCGGGTTGGTTCTTGCGGCAAGGTCCTTTTTACCCTCGTTATCGTTGAGTATAACGCCGGCAACAGGGATGCCTTCCCGTTTAAGGTGCGCGCAGGTGAGCAAGGTGTGATTGATCGTGCCCAGTCCCAGCCTGGCCACGACAAGCGCTCGCACATCCCACCGTTTCATGAGATCGACGTAGAAGAAATTCCTGCGTAATGGGCACGAGGACGCCGCCGGCGCCCTCTATGAAAAGAATCTGGTGGCGGGCCTTTAACTGGTTGTATATCCGGTCAACCGACTCCAGGTCGACGCGCACATGTTCCAGTTCACTCGCCGTTTCGGGAGCCACGGGAGACTCGAAGCAGTAAGGATTTATGAGCGAAAGGTCATCCTGGCTGCCCGATGCCTCTTTGAGCAGAATTGCATCCCAGGGAAGGAGGTCTTTACCATGAAGTGTGAGTCCGGCCTCGAAAGGCTTCAGCACCCCAACATCAAGCCCTTTGCGCAAAGCGAAAAAGGCTGCCAAGCCGCAGGTGACAACGGTTTTGCCGATGCCGGTATCGGTGCCGGTGACAAAAATGGGTCTCATTTAGCGTAGCACTGACGCCAGCAGGATGGCCATGCCTATGCAAATGGCCGCGCAGATCAAGGAGTAGCCAAGGTTGCCTTCCTCGGAAATCTTTTTTTCAAAGTCGGCTGAGAAACTGGCGCCCACGATCTTTGTAGCTATCAAGACCACGATCAGGTAGACCGACGCGTAGACGAACATTTCTACGATGTTTCCCAGCATCCGCCACATGCTCTCGGCTCCTTAGCGGGACAGGTAGTAGACGAGATTGTCCAGCGCCGATGTAAAGAATACGTTTCGCAGAACAACGTTTGGTGGAACCTTTATTTGCGTTGGCGCGAAATTCATGATCCCCTTAACGTTGGCATCAACAAGCTGCGTTGCAACCGTCTGAGCTGAGGCCGGAGGGGTGGCGATGATACCGACCTCTATGTTCCGGGCCTTGACCACTTCCTTGAGGCTGTCTATATGGAGAATCTCGATGGGCTTGCCCATTTTTTCAGAGATGTGCCCGACCACCTTGACAGGGTCCAGATCAAAAGCAGCCACGATCTTAAAGTTCTGTTTCAGGAATCCCTTGTACATCAGCAAGGCTGAGCCGAGATTCCCGATCCCGATAACGGCGATTCTCCACTCACGATTTGTGCCCAATATCTCTTTTATGTGGTACCGTAAGTCTTTGACATTGTACCCCATGCCTCTTATGCCGAACTCGCCGAAGTACGCAAAATCCTTGCGCACCTGAGCTGCGTTGACGCTGCATATTGAAGCGATCAGTGCGCTGGACGCCACCTTTTCACCTTTTGTCTCGAGGTCATCCAGGGCCTTCAGGTAGTTGGAAAGCCTCCTGATGGTTGCTTCAGGGATCTTTGGATACTTTGCCGTTTTTCCGAACTTTCTATCTGGTCTGTCCTGCTCCACTTTTCACCTCGTGTCGAAGCCTAAACCAAGAGAAAATTTTATCAAGCAAAAAGCTTTTTGCCATTGTACACTCTAATTTCACGGTTGAGCAAGAGAAAATTTTATCAAGCTTCGGCCGACCAGGAGGAGAAACTCTAAATCCTAATGTCCTTACAGGATGCTACGCTATCGAAATCCTAAACAATATCGAATGACCGAAATGCAAAACGTGGCCAGACTGCGTCTTCCAGTTTGGAATATTTGATATTCTAAATTTGTTTAAGATTTAGATATTCGGATATCTAGGATTTGAATCACCGGGCAGAGGCTTACTTTACTGTACGAGACCCAGAACATCTTTCATGTCATAAACCCCGGGAGGCTGGCGAGAAGAGCCATTTGGCCGGCAAGCAGAGCGCCGCGGGCGAAATTATCCCGAGAGGCCGCCCTGTGGGTGATCTCCAGGCGTTCGCCGAGCCCGGCAAAAAAGACGGTGTGTTCTCCGACGATATCGCCACCGCGGACGGCAAGAACACCGATCTCTCCTGGTTTGCGTTCGCCAACCATGCCCTCCCTGCCGGAGACCTGGAACGAAGGCGTTGCGGGTCGGGCGGCCTCTATTACGTGCCGGAGCCTGACCGCGGTGCCGCTCGGGGCGTCTTTTTTCCATTTGTGGTGGAGCTCCAGAATCTCGACATCGTAGTCGGCCGTTAGGGCGGATGCGGCCCGGCGTACGAGATCGAACATCAGGTTAACGCCGATGCTCATGTTGGGCGATATCACTACCCTGGCACCGGCTGTTCTGGAGATTTCCTGAAGGGCATTCTGGGAAAATCCCGTCGTTCCTATCACCATAGCCTTGCGTCTGGCCGCTGCCAGTCTGAAGTGCTCTAGGGTTGAGGCGGGTTCTGTAAAGTCGACGACAACATCGGCAAGGTCAATCACCTGGGCCAGATCGTCGCCTATGTTGCAGGCCGCAGGCACTCCCGGCAGTGCGACGTCGAGCCCCTTCCCAACCATCGGATGACCTTTTCTTTCCAGACCTCCGACTACTTCAAACTCTGGGTCAGACAGGGCGAGTTTCAGTATGGCGCTGCCCATCCTTCCACAGACTCCGGCTATAGCCAGCCTAATCATCGCAACTTCCTCCTAATAACATAAAGTAAGCAGTGAGCAGTAAGCAGTAAGCAGTAAGGGCCGGCTGCAGAAAACGCCAATATCTTATCCTGAAACCAACAAAGTCACGCGCCACCCGATCGCATCTCCGGTTCGCGCACCACCAGCCCGCATTCATATGGGTGTCTTCCACTGCTTACTGCTCACTGCTTACCGTTCACTTGTCGTTCCGTTTAAGCAGGCCAAACTCCCGCAGTACGGTTTTCAGGTAATCCCTGTTCTTATCAGCCAGGGGAACGAGCGGAAGCCTCAACTCTTTTTCGACGAGGCCCATGTAATAGAGGCTCTCTTTGACCGGTACAGGGTTGACCTCTACAAACATGGCCTGGAATAGCGGCATCAGCTCCATGTGAAGCGTCCGGGCCTTTTCAATATCCTTCTCATCAAGAAAGGCTTTTGACAGCATCTTCAGCTTTTTCGGCAGAATGTTGGAAAGTACTGATATCACGCCTCGCGCGCCCAGTGCCATCATGGGCAGGAAGATATTGTCATCGCCCGACAGGATGGTGAACCGACCTTTCGTAAGCCTGTAAATGTCCGCTACCTGCTGCAAAGAGCCCGATGCCTCTTTGATTGCCACGATGTTCGGGATTTCCGCCAGCCTCGCAACAAGCTCCGGCAGCATGTTCACGCCTGTTCTCGTGGGTATGTTATAGAGTACGATCGGTATATCGACTTCCTCTGCAACCTTCTTGAAATGGCTGTACAGACCTTCCTGGGTGGGGCGGTTATAATAGGGTGCTACGAGAAGAGACAGGTCGCTGCCCAGCTTCTTAGCTTTTGCGGTCAATTCGACTGTTTCGTGGGTGCTGTTCGAGCCGGTTCCCGCAATGACGGGTACCTTGCCGTTTACGAACTTCACGGTAAGCTCAATGACCCTCTCATGTTCTTCGTACGAAAGGGTGGAGGCTTCCCCCGTGGTGCCGCACGGCACGATCCCGTCCACACCCCCCTGCAACTGAAACTCGATCAGTCTGCTCGAGCCCCTCTTCATCGAGCGCACCGTTCTTAAATGGGGTGATCAGGGCCGTGTAAACGCCTTTGAGGTCCATGATTTCTCCTTTTTTACTCGATTGCTTCCTGCATGAGCTTTCCTATGTAGATTATCCTTGCATCTCCTTCGAGATAGACTTCATCGCCGACGGTGACGCGGAGCACTTCTCCTCCTCGCGTCAAGAGGTTGATCCTTTCACCCGTCAGCCCTTTGTGCTTGAGTACCACGGAGGCCGCAACAGCCCCGGTCCCGCAGGCGAGGGTCTCGCCCTCGACTCCCCTTTCGTATGTCCTCAGCTTGACGTTCTTTCTGTCGATCACCGTGACGAAGTCCACGTTGGTGCCGTGAGGGGAGAACTCCTTGTGATATCGGAGGACCCTGCCCAGTTCCTCTACAGGTGCATGATCGACATTGTCGGTCAGGATGATCACGTGAGGAACACCTGTATTGACGCTGCTCACAAACAGTTCCCTGTGCTCCAGTACGACGGGGTAGTCGAGTTTCAGGTCGGTGGGTGTGGTGAGCTGGAGCTTGACCTGAGCGCCGAGTATCTCGGCCTTCATGACCCCGGCCAACGTCTCAAAAGCCATGCGCTTCCCTGCTATCCCATTTACAAAAGCGAAGCGGGCCGCGCAACGGCCACCGTTGCCGCACATGTCAGCTTCCGAGCCGTCAGCGTTGAAGAACCGCCAGGAGAAATCGACCGTTGAAGATTTCTCTATCAATATGAGACCGTCCGCGCCAACCGAGAGGCGCCGCCTGCAGACCTTCACAACAAACCCCTGCACGTCGGGGAAGAGCTGGTCGACAACCTTTTCCCTGTTGTCGATCATGATAAAATCGTTGCCGCTGGCACTCATCTTGTAGAATTGAAACAATTCGCCGTTCCATACGGTTCATAAATGCCCCTACCTCTTCAGAAATTCCGGAATAGTCTCTCCTCGCACGAGGTCTCTCAAGCGCTCCCTCCTGCGGACGACGAAGAATTCTTTGCCCCGGACGAGCACTTCAGGCACCCTTCTTCTGGAGTTATAGTTGGATGACATTGAAAAGCCATAGGCGCCTGCCCCGAACACCGCCAGCACAGCGCCCCGGGCTCCAGCAGGGGCATCTTTCGATCCCTGGCGAGGAAGTCGCCCGATTCACAGATCGGACCAACGACATCCACCTTTTCTTTCTTTCCATCGCAAGCCTGCTCAAGGGGCATGATTTCGTGATAGGCATCATACAATGCCGGTCTCACCAGGTCGTTCATGGCGCCATCCACTATGTAAAAGCGTTTCTCCGGCGTCTCCTTGACGTAAAGGAGCCTGGTCACAAAGATGCCGCTATTCCCTACTATGACGCGTCCCGGCTCCAGGACGAGCGTCAGTCCGCTTCCGCGGAGTTCTCTTTCGATGGCAGGGCCATACTCGTCGGGATGGGGAGGAAGTTCTCCTCTGTACGGAATACCGAGTCCCCCGCCGATATCGATGTACTTTAGGGTTATGCCCTCTCTCTTGAGTTCCGTGACCATGCCCTTCAACGACTGAACAGCCTCGATGAACGGCCCCATCTCCGTGATCTGTGACCCGATGTGCGATGATATGCCGACGGGTGTGAGAAAGGGTTCATCTGCTATCTCTCCATACAGGCGGCGGGCCTCTTCCCACAGAATGCCGAATTTGTTTTTCTTGAGACCGGTCGTTATGTAAGGATGCGTTTTCGGGTCGATTTGAGGGTTCACACGGATCGAGACGGGTACTTTTGTTCGCATCCGCCTGCGCGATTCTTGCAACGGCCCGCACCTCGTCTTCCGATTCCATGTTGATCATGAGAATACGCGATTGGACAGCATACTTGATCTCTGCTTCGGTCTTGCCGACGCCGGAGAAAACGATCTTATTCGCAGGTATCGAGGCGCGCAGCGCCCGAAAGAGTTCTCCACTCGAGACCACATCGGCCCCGCCGCCCATCTTTGCTACCATCCTCAGAAGCGCACCGTTTGAGTTGGCCTTACAGGAGTAACAGGTAACGTGCGGAATCGACTTGAAAGCGCCGTCGAAAACCTTGAAATGGCGCTGAAAGGTCTTGTAGCTGTAAACGTACACCGGAGTGCCGACCCTTTTGACGATGTGCTGCAAGGGGACATCTTCCGCATAGAGCTGGCCATCTTTATATTCGAAGAAGTTCATAGGTTACTACCCCTGGGGTTCGCGTCTGCAGTAAAGTAGCACGGGCTGGCCGTGGAAATCTACTCTTTCAGTATAACAATAAGCTCACGCGACGGGCCGCTTTCGTTGCCCGAACGGTCGACCGCGGTCACGTAAGTATGAAATATAACGCAACGTGCCCGGCGTCGCATCAAAAAAATGTGGCTCCGTCAGCGCATCCTTGTTGAGCTTTTCCGGCTTACCCGGACCGATACGATAGATATTATACCCGAGAAGATCTGCCTCTGCATTCTTTTCCCAGCTTATCATCACCCCGCCGTCTTTCTTTTCTGCTACAAGGTTTCGGGGAGGATCCGGAGGTGTCCTGTCCTGAGGGGACTGCCTCAACGGCTGTGCCCTCACCTTCCCATCGCATGGTGCCTTCAAGTCTGACACTTCTTACCTCGTATCTGTACCGCTTACCGTTCTGCACCGTGCGGTCGGTAAAGGAAGGCTGTCGCGAGCAGAGCCTGGTTGATGGGCTCGAGAGGGTAGACATCGTCATTAAAGCGGTAGACGTTGTAAGAAACTGCCTTCCTCCTTGGTCCACGAGAGATCAATGCTTCCGTCGCCTTCCTTCGCAACAACATCCTTCGGCGGTTTCGGCGTGCGCTGCCATTTGATCGTGTACGTGTTCGAGGCAGCCCCCTGGATTTCAGTCTCAGTGAAGGGGACTACCCGGTAGGTGTAATCGAGCCCGGGCGTCAAGTCATCGTCGTAAAAGTAGAGCCTTCCCTTGTAAATAGTATAGCCGGTCTTGTCAGTCAAGCGGATCTCTCTCCACGGCTCAAGGCTCCCTCCGCAACCGGTACAGCTCTTGAGGATCTTAAATCCGGCCCACTTCTGCGGCCCGGCGCCACTGGCTGTCACCTATACTTCTGGTCGGCGCGATGAAGGAAAGAAAGAGAACGCCATCCTTTACCTCTCCCCTGAAATCACCGACTGTTTCCGGCATGGGAGCGCCTTTCGGCAACGGAGGCGCTTTCTTGCCGCAGGAGATGAGAGCCAGAAGCATAAACACGCTAATGACGAAGATACTTCTGTTCACGAGCAATTTCCCGTGCTACCTCCTTATAAGAAGCGCCGCCGATCGTCTTCCTGCTCTTCAGGATATTGGCCAGGGTCGATGTATGAACGCACGTCATCATCAAAGACTGCGGAGAAGCGGCGCATTTCTTCCAGAGTCAGCTCCGCCAGCCGCTTCTTCTGCTCTTCGCAATATTTTACCATCTTTCCCACGATCTGATGCGCCTCCCTGAAGGGGACACCTTTGAGCACCAGATACTCCGCCATCTCAACGGCAGGCATAAAGCTGGAAACTACCGCCTCCTTCATCCTCTCCCGGTGGACGAACGAGCCCTTCTATCACCAGGGCCATGATCGAGAGGCAGGTACGCGCAGTCGTCACGGCGTGAAACACAGGCTCTTTGTCCTCCTGCAGGTCCCTGTTGTACGTCAGGGGAAGCCCCTTGAGCAGAGCGAGCATGCTCGTGAGATCTCCCAGGGTACGTGCGGCCTTGCCTCTGATCAGTTCCACGGCATCAGGGTTTTTCTTGTGGGGCATGAGGCTGGAGCCTGTGCAGAAACCGTCCGGCAGCGAGACAAAACCGAATTCCTCGGTGGAAAAGAGGATAAGGTCCTCTGAAAGCCTGCTCAGGTGCGTCATGATCATGGAAATAGAAAACAGGGCATCGAGCAGGAAATCGCGGTCGGACACGGCATCCATGCTATTTTCCGCGATCTTTGAAAAGCCCAGCCTCTCTTTCAGAAACTCCCTGTCTATGGGTATGGTGGAGCCGGCAAGGGCCCCGCTTCCCAGGGGAAGCGTGTCGATCCTCGAGAATGCTTCTTTCACCCTCTGCCTGTCACGCTTAAGCATGTAAAAATAGGCGAGCAGGTAGTGAGAGAAGGTAACTACCTGGGCGCGCTGAGTATGTGTGTAACCCGGCATCATGGTTCTCTGCTCCGCGTCTGCCTTTCCGAGAAGCGCGGCAAGCAGCTTCGTAAGGTCTCCGTCGATCTGTTCCACTGCCTCCTTGAGGTACATACGCATGTCTACCGCTACCTGATCGTTACGGCTTCTGCCCGTGTGGAGCTTTTTTCCGAGCTCGCCCACCTTTTCAATCAGCCGTGCTTCTATGTGCATGTGGATGTCTTCCAGCGCGTCACTGAACGGAAGCCTCCCCATCTCAAGCTCATTCCTTATTTCTTTGAGAGCGGTTATCAGAAGGTTTTTTTCTCTCTGGTTAAGTATGCCTATCTTGAAAAGCATTTCGGCGTACGCCATGCTCCCCTTTATGTCGTACGGGTAGAGTATCCAGTCTACGCCGATAGATGCGCTAAATCGCTCCATCAGCGGCTCCGTCCCCTTTTCGAACCTGCCGTCCCACGCTTTCATGCCCGTTCACCGAATAAGGCTGTCCCGATGCGCACCATGGTGGCCCCCTCCTCAATGGCTACTTCAAAGTCTGAAGACATACCCATCGACAGCTCGGTCATCTCCAGCGAAAATTGCCGATTCACCTCTTCGAGAAGCCTCCTTAAGTCAGCAAATACGTATCGAACCTCCTCCGGCTCATCCGTGTAAGGGGCCATGGTCATGAGGCCCACCGGCTTGACGTTCTCAAACGAGCCCACGCTCTCGAGCATGCGCTTCAAGCCGTCAATCGTGGTCCCGTGCTTCTGGGGTTCGCCTGAGAGATTCACCTCGAAAAGGAGCCTGAGAGGTTTCCCGAGCTTTTCGAGGCCGTCAAGCACCTCCTGCCGATCGACTGAATGCACATAGTGAAAAAGCCTCGGGGCATACTTGATCTTGTTCATCTGCAAATGGCCGATCATGTGCCAGCAGAGCGTATCGGGAAGCATCTCGATCTTCGCCCGGGCTTCCTGGATGTAATTCTCTCCGAAATCCCTGACCCCCGCAGCGGCCGCGCTACGTATCCTATCGGCATCCACCTTCTTTGAGACCGCGACCAGTCTCACCTCATCTAGTCGCCGGCCCGCCCTGAGAGACGCGCGGAGCATCCTTTCACGCACAGACTCCAGGCGATCGGAGATCGGGATCACGAAAGAATGCCCAGAGAGAGAAGGATATCCGTAATTTCACAGATAGGAAGGCCGACAACATTGGAGTACGAGCCCTTGATTTCTTTGACCATGAAACCGCCCTTCCCTTGAACTGCGTACGAGCCTGCCTTGTCGAAAGGCTCCGACGTTTTGATGTATCGCCTGATCTCCTCGTCCGTCAGGTCCTTGATGAAGACCTTCGTTTCCACAACGTCCTGGCAGGAGGTTTTCTTTGACACGTTGAGAATGCAGTAACCGGTGAGGACTTTGTGCCATTTGCCTCGAAGCGCTGTCAGCATTTCCATGGCTTCTTCCTCGCTCTTTGGCTTTCCCAGCACCTTACCCTTGTGAACGACGATGGTATCTGCTCCGATGACCCATTTATCCGGGAAATGGATCCCCACCTTTTTTGCCTTCTCCTGAGCTATCCTGAGCACGTAGTCCCGTATGGTCTCATCCCTCTTCCTCCGCTCGTCGATATCCGGAGGGATGATGGAGAAGGAGATGCCGAGGGTCCTGAGGATATCCACCCTTCTGGTCGATTCGCTTGCCAGGACTATAGCGTTTTCTTCTTTGACCTGGAACATCCTAAAAAAATAATATGAAACCGGTCCTAATTCAAGTTAAATAAAGGAAGACAGGCGTCAAGGGTGAAGGGCCAAAGGTCACGGAAAGGCAGAAAGAAGCCCAAAGAGTACGGATTGGAGGCTTCCATTATCGATGTCCTTCGGCCTGTTCAGGTATCTCTGACCCTTGATCCTTTAGCCCTTGGACCCTGATCTTTCAAGGAGGTGAACTATGGAACCGATCATCACCATTACGACCACGACCGACAATAGAGAGGCCCTGGAGAAGGTCGGACGTCATCTGCTCACACAGCGTCTGATCGCCTGCATCCAGATTGTCGGTCCCATCAAGAGCCTTTATTGGTGGAAAGGCAACATCGAGGAGGCTAGTGAGTGGCTCGGGATCATGAAAAGCAGAAAATCGCTCTTCGCGCAGGTGGAGGCCGAAATTCGCAGCCTCCATACCTATGAGGTACCGGAGATAGTCGCTGTCGAATTGGGCGATGTAACTCCCGGCCTATGACAACTGGGTTCGCACCGAAACCGGAGGGGCCAGGAAATAGCCCAGAGGACTTGACAATTTTTGCCGCAGTAATTAATGTTTAGAACGCTGATACAGGGTGAAACGGGGGAGTCATGAAACCGATAGAGCTGAAAAACGATATTTACTGGGTTGGAGCCGTAGACTGGGCGCGTGAGAGATTTTCACGGCTATGAAACACCGCGCGGCACGAGCTACAATAATTACCTCATTCTCGATAACGAACCGACACTCATCGATACCGTGAAATATGATTTTGCGGATATAACCATCAAAAACATAAAAACTCTTATCGAGCCGTCCAAGATAAAGCATGTGGTCATCAATCATATCGAGAACGATCACGCCACAAGCATAGACAAGATAATGGCGCTCTGCGCCAAAGGCAACGGTCTACATGACGGAGAGAGCGCGCAAAGGTCTTGACCGGTTTTTCGATCATGTCCGGGTGGAAGGTCAGGATCGTGAAAAGCGGAGAGACCCTCAACATAGGGAAGCGGACTCTCCTTTTCCTTGAAACCCCGATGCTCCACTGGCCTGACTCCATGGTCACCTACGTGAAAGAAGAAAAGCTCCTGTTCAGCCAGGATGCCTTTGGGCAGCACATAGCCTCTTCGGCCCGTTTCGATGATGAGTTTGTGACCTGCGCATCGATGTGGGAGCTGGAAGACGCAGTCTGGGACTATTATGCAAATATACTGATGCCCTTCGGCCAGCTTATCAAAGCCAAGATCGGGGAGATTGTGAAGGCAGGTCTCGAAATCGAGATGATAGCCCCTGACCATGGCATCATATGGAGGAAAGGCCCGGGAGAGATTATACGGATGTACCTGGACATGGCAGAAGGCAAAGCAGCCCAGAGCGTGAACATCATCTATGACACCATGTGGCACAGCACCGAGGCTATGGCCCAGCCGATCGCGAAGGGGGTTAATGACGAAGGGCTTGACTGTAAGGTTATCAAACTGAGGGCAACGCCGCAAAGTGTTGCAGTCAAGGAATTCTGGAAATCGCGGGGCACGCTCATCGGTTCTCCCACGCTCAATAACCTTTCCTTCCCCACTATCGCTCAGTTTCTTGCAAACATGAGGGGTTTGAGGCCCAAGAACAGGATAGTGGGCGCTTTCGGAAGCTTCGGGTGGGGCGGCGGAGCGGTCAAGGAGATCTATGATGAGGCGAAGAAATTGGGTCTTGCGGTCTTTGAGCCGGGACTGCAGGTGCTCTACAAGCCATCCCTTGAGGATGAGGCCAGATGCTATGAATTCGGGAAGTCCTTTGCCAGGAAGGTCAGGGAGTACCACGCGACAATCTAACGTTTAAGGAGGTCGGCATGGTCTGGACGTGTTCGGTATGCGGTTATCAGTATGATGAGAAGTTTGAGAAAAAGGCCTTTGAAGAGGTGCCTGAAGATTATCACTGTCCCATTTGTAATGCACCGAAGAGCGCATTTGTGAAGTCAGAGTAAAAATCCACGATAAAGAGGAGGTAAGTATCATGACCAAGACTGAGAAGAATCTCCGGGATGCCTTCGCCGGAGAGTCACAGGCAAACAGGACCTATCTTGCATTTGCGAAGAAAGCTGAGCAGGAAGGTTTTAAACAGACGGCAAAGCTTTTTAGGGCCGCGGCTGAGGCGGAAACAGTGCATGCCCACAATCATCTTCGCGAGATCGGCACGATCAAAAGCACCAAAGAGAACATCGAATACGCGATGGCAGGCGAAATACACGAGTTCAAGAGCATGTATCCCCAGATGATCGAAGATGCCAAAGCAGAAGCCGTTCAGGGAGCCTTAAGAAGCTTCACCTATGCCAATGACGTGGAAAAGATGCATGCGGATCTTTACAAGAAGGCTCTTGACACGCTCGGAAAGGAGAAGCCTGCCGAATACTATGTTTGCCAGGTCTGCGGCATGACGGTGGAGAATGAACCGCCGGATGAATGCCCGGTCTGCAAGGCAAAAAAACAGGCCTTCAAGAAGGTAGAGTAGAAAATAGGGTCGAGGGTCCAGGGTCAAGGGTCCAAGTCGCAGAACCGCTAAGACTACATGCTACCTTGATGTTGACCTCGTGCCAAGTCGCTTGCGTCTGACCCTCGGTCCCTGCATCTTCTCGAATCTCCTGTGACCCCAGGCCCCTTGAACCCATGACCCTGCAACTTACAAGTTATTTGTTGACTTTCCTGTCCAATTTGCATAATATAGTGCTCTCAAAAATCTCAAGCAAACGGCGAGGAGAACCGCATGTACGCTATCATAGAGAGCGGTGGTAAGCAGTACACAATCAAGCAGGGCGACAAGATACGGGTGGAGAAGCTGGAAGGCAATACAGGTGACGACGTAACCATCGGCACCGTCCTGGCCATCAACGATGGCGAACACATGGTGACGGGCAGCCCTTACATTGCGGGCGCGTCGGTCGTCGGGAAAGTGCTGGCGCAGAAAAAGGCGGATAAAGTGATTGTTTTCAAGTACAAGAGGAGAAAAGACTCCAAAAAGAAAAAGGGGCACCGTCAATCTTACACGGAGCTCCTGGTGGAAAAGATAGATTTACAGGGGCAAGTTGCCGTGGAAATCTATCTAGCGAGCACGGCGAGCGGGAGGGGGCGACGCGAGCCAATAACTGATGGGGGCAGGCAATGGCTCATAAGAAGGCTGGAGGCAGTTCGCGGAACGGTAGAGACAGCGCCGGCCAGCGGCTGGGTGTCAAGATATTCGGCGGCCAGTTTGCAAGAGCGGGCAGTATCATCGTGCGGCAGCATGGGACAAAGATTTATCCGGGAACCAATGTAGGCATCGGACGAGACAACACGCTTTTCGCCTTGATTGACGGACACGTCACCTATGAGAACCACGGGGCGAAAAAGAGGGTGAGTATCTACCCGGCTGAATGAAATTTATTGACGAAGCCTCTCTCTACGCAAAAGCTGGTGATGGCGGTAGAGGCTGTGTCAGCTTTAGAAGAGAAAAATATGTGCCGAGGGGCGGTCCTGACGGCGGTGACGGAGGAAAAGGGGGAGACGTAATCATCGTTGGGAAGCGCAGCCTCGTCAGTCTCTTGGATTTCAGATACAAGCGCCATTACAAAGCAGAAAACGGCCGGATCGGCGGCGGCAGAAACAAGACAGGGAGAAACGGCAGCAGACCTGTACATTTATGTGCCGCTGGGAACCATTGTTCAGGATGAACGAAGCCGGGATATCCTCGTTGACATTGTTGAAGAAGGGCAGACGATGGGTTGTTGCCCGCGGCGGTGCCGGCGGCCAAGGCAATACCCGCTTTGTGAGCTCCGTTCATCGGGCGCCACGCGAGTATACCGAGGGCACCAGGGGCGAAGAAAGGTATCTCAGGCTTGAGCTGAAACTCCTCGCAGAGATAGGCATCGTAGGCCTGCCCAACTCAGGCAAGTCGACGCTGCTTTCCCGCCTCACCAACGCAAAACCGGAGGTTGGCGCTTACCCTTTTACGACATTGAGCCCCGGCCTCGGGGTCTTCGGTGATGACGAGGAGCGAGTGGTCATCGCCGATATCCCGGGCATCATCAAAGGGGCGTCCGAGGGCAAGGGGCTGGGCCTCACCTTCTTGAAACACGTGGAACGGACGAATGTTTTGCTGTGGGTTGTCGACGCGTCCTCCCCTTCCGTGTCGGATGATTACCTGACCCTGCGCAACGAGCTTGATCAGCATAATGAGAAGATGTTACAGAAGCAGAGAATCCTTGTGCTGAACAAGATCGACTTGCTTGCCGCCTCTGACCTTGCGCTGAAAGAGAAGGCGCTCATGGCGCTTCAGGAGGAAGTGGTGAGCGTCAGCGCATTGAACGGGTGGGGTATCGACGAACTCAAAGCCAGACTTAAGAAAAAGGGTGTGAAGCACGTTGCTTGACGTCAAGAGAATAGTACTCAAGATCGGGACCTCCGTGCTTCTCGATAGCGAGAGCAGGGTGAGCAGCATCAAGGCCGAGGGCTTTGCGCGTCAGATCAAGGCGGTCAAGGAGATGGCCATCGACGTGATTGTTGTCTCAAGCGGAGCCATCGCGTGCGGCATGGAGGCCATGGGGCTTTCAAAGAAGCCCAAAGAGATGGCGAAAAAGCAGGCGCTCGCCTCAGTGGGGCAGAGTCTGCTCATGAAAATTTACATGGATGCCTTTGCAAAGGTCGGGTTGAGAGTCAGTCAGGTTCTCCTGACGCATGAGGATACAAAATCGCGGAGCAGGTGCCTCAATCTCCTGAACACCATAGATACGCTCCTTGCCATGGACGTTGTGCCCATCATAAACGAGAACGACACTCTCTCCTTCAAGGAGATCATGTTCGGCGATAACGACAACCTTTCGGCCCTTATCGCGCAGATTACGAATGCTGATCTTCTCTTGCTCCTCTCAGACGTTGACGGTCTGTACGACAGGGATCCAAACCGGTTCCCGGGAGCGCGTCTTATAAACATCATAAGGAAAATCGACGAGAGTGTTGAGAAGCTTGCCAACGGTACCCGGAGCGAGAAGAGCGTAGGCGGCATGGTGAGCAAGATAGAGGCTGCCAAGAAGGCAGGGCACTACGGCATCCCTACACGCCTGGTAAGTGGTGATGCGAAGGATGTGGTGTTGAGGGTGCTGAGCGGTGAGGAGGTAGGGACGCTTTTCCTCGCAAAAAAACGGCTTCCCAGGAAGAAATGCTGGATTGCTTTTGCTTTCAAGGCGAAAGGAAAGCTCTGGGTCGATGAGGGAGCAGAGAGAGCTATAACGAGCAGCGGGGGGAGCTTGCTGCCGTCAGGCATCACCGGGGTTGAAGGGGATTTTGCACGGGGAGAGTGCGTAGAGATAAGCAATAAGTCAGGGAAGGTTGTCGGGCGCGGAATCGCCAACTACTCCTCGTCAGATGTGTCCCAGATCAAGGGCTCGAAAAGTGTTGAGATAGAACGGAAGCTTGGCTATAAATATACTGAAGAGGTGATCCACAGGGACAACATGGTGGTGCTGTGACGCCGGACGAACTGGCAGGGGCGGCAAAAGAGAGCGGCGCAAGGCCTTGCTCACGAGCCGACGGAAAAGAAGAACCGCGTGCTCTCCACCCTGGAGCGGTTGCTCCTGGAACGGAAAGCGTCGCTGATCGCCGAGAACGAGAAGGATCTTCGCAAAGCCGAGAAAGAGCAGATGCCTTCTCGCCCTGGTCGATCGCCTCCGGATCGATGAGAAGGTGATCAATGAAATGGTGGCAAGTCTGCGGGACGTCATCCGGCTTGCCGACCCGGTCGGCGAGATCGTCAAACTCTGGAAGAGACCGAACGGTTTGCTCGTGGGCCGCATGAGGATCCCTATAGGTGTCATCTGTATCATCTACGAGTCGCGTCCCAACGTCACCGTTGATGCCTTTTCTCTTTGCTTCAAGAGCGGCAATGGAGCCATTTTGAAAGGAGGCAAGGAGGCTTCCCACTCAAATAAGGCGCTGTTCGGCCTCATCAGGGAGGCACTTGTCCAGGAAGGTATGGGCGCGGACGTGGTACAGCTTGTCGATACCGGTGATAGGGCTTACCTCTATGAACTACTGAAGATGACCGATGCTATTGATCTCGTGATTCCGAGGGGAGGAGAGGCGCTCATCAGGAGTGTGGTGGAACATTCGCGCGTGCCTGTTCTGAAGCATTACAAGGGGGTGTGCGCCATTTATGTGGACGAAGCCGCGGACATAGCGCAGGCGCTCGACGTCTGTCTGAATGCGAAAGTGCAGAAGCCGGCCACCTGCAACGCCATGGAGACCCTGCTTGTGCACCGCGCGAAAGCGCCGGAGTTCTTGCCCCGGATGGTTGAACTGCTGCGCCAGAAGGGCGTGATCGTAAGAGGCTGCGAAAAGGTGCGCAGTCTCATCTTCGACGTGGAGCCGGCCTCGGAGCAGGACTGGCACGAAGAGTATCTTGATCTTATACTTTCCGTGAAGGTTGTCGAGAATATGGACGAGGCAATCGGCCATATCGCGCAGTATGGCTCTGAGCATACAGATGCCATCATCACTGCCGATTATAATAATGCATGGCGTTTTCTGCGGGAAGTTAACTCGTCGCTTGTTCTTGTTAACGCATCGACCCGCTTGAATGACGGGTACCAGCTCGGCCTTGGGGCCGAAATGGGGATCAGCACTACGAGGTTGCATGCGTTTGGTCCGATGGGACTGGAGGAATTGACGGTCACGAAGTTTATAGCCTTTGGAGAGGGCCAGTTAAGAGCGTGATGCGAGTGGGCCTGTTCGGCGGAAGCTTTGATCCGATCCACGATGGACACCTGAGAGTGGCCGAGGAAGTGCGAGAACACTTCAGCCTGGAGAAGCTGCATTTCATTCCTGCTTTTGCCCAGCCGCTCAAACAGGGCATAAAGGTCACGCCCGCCGCGGACAGGCTGAAGATGGTCGAGATTGCAACGCGCAATAATAAGTTTTTTCACGCCTCTCCGGTGGAGATAGGGAGGGGCGGGCTCTCTTATTCGATAGAGACGATAGAGACGTTCGCCGCGCGACACGGCGAGGTCTACTTTTTGGTGGGCCTGGATGCGTTCTCCGAAATAGACCGGTGGAAAGACTACAGGCAGATCTTTGAAATGGCACATCTGGTCGTTTTGGTGAGACCCGTCCAGTCGAAAGTTCATCCCTCGGACCTGTTCCCGCCAGATGTGAGACCGGATGTGAAGAAGATTGATGATACCACTTACGAACACCGCTCGGGAAAGAGGATTTTTTTTCATCGAGTGACACAGCTCGACATTTCGTCAACGATGATCCGGCAGCTTGCTCATCGGGGGGCATCGATCAAGTATCTGGTCCCTTATGCCGTCGAACGTTTCATAAAACAAGGAGGTCTATACACGGAATAGATGCGATCGAGCGAAAAGGCACTTACCATAGGAAAACTGGCGGAGGAGAAGAAGGCAATAGAGGTACTGTTACTGGACCTGGCCGGCCTGACCGACATAGCCGACTTCTTCGTCCTGGCATCAGGTACGAGCGAGCGGCACGTGAGAACAGTAGCAGAAAGCGTGCAGACAGGCATGAAGGAAGAGGGGATGCCGCCGCTTTCTGCCGAAGGTTACGACGAGGGACGTTGGATCGTCCTGGATTACGGGGACGTCGTGTTCCATGCCTTTCTCGAGCCTTTAAGAGAATTGTACGACCTGGAGAGTCTCTGGATAGAAGCTGCAAGGTACAAAACTGACGAGGAAAATAAGATTTTAGAGGTGGATCATGCAAAAGGCGAAACGTGAGTTCTTACAAGAAGAAACTGTTGAAGATGAGAGCGGCAATCCTCGACAAGGCAAAAAAATTGAAAGAAGACTCTTATGCTCTCGGCACTGATGGCATTCAGGACATGGCGGATGCCGCGAGCAATGCGTACAATGCGGACATACTGATGAGCCTGAGCGACAACGATCTCACTCTGCTCAAAGAAATAGATTCTGCTTTGGATAAGATGGGGAGCGGAACTTACGGCGTATGTGAAGAGTGCGAAGAGCCCATTACTGAAAAGAGACTCGAGGCAAACCCGGTTGCGCGTTACTGCATCAACTGTCAGAGAATGGTTGAAGAAAAGGGGACGTAATGAAATATAAGGTCCTGACCTTATTCTTTTTTATCTTCCTGCTCCTGCACCTTTACCTCTCGTATCTCAATCCGGAAGATATAAAGCTGTACGTGGGCGACGGGCGGTATTACACCACGTCGGTCGCCAATTTTGTAACCATCTCGTTCGTGCTCGGCCTTCTGATTTCGGTGATCGTCGGTTTCTTCTCCGACGCCGGCCGGGCCATAAGCTCGTGGAGAGCCGGGAAGCAGGCCCGCAGACGTGAAGAATTCAAGGAGGCGCTTGAGCGGGCAAGGTCCTATGAGCTGAAAGGCGAGCGAGAGAAGGCCATTGAGTATGCGAATAAGCTCATCAGGTCAGCGCCTGACCTGGAGGATGCATACCTTCTCGCCGCCGACCTGCATCTGGGCGCAAAAGAGTACGATAAAGCGCGGGAGATTCTGACGGCTTGCAGAGGCGAATCTGGGCAAGCAGGAGTCGGTCCTGTTCAAGATGGTGAGAGTCGATCTGGCAACTAAAGACGTGACACGGGTCCAGAAGAACTTGAAAGATATCCTCAGCGTTAATGAATCAAACCTTAAAGCGATGGGCATCATGCGGGACCTGCACGTGTGCAACAAGGAGTGGGAGCAAGCCCTGGAGCTGGAAAAGAAACTGAGGAAGCATATAAAGACTGAGGATGAGACAAAGCGGTATCTCGGTATCAGGTACGAGAAGGTCAAGGAATCCCTTGAGGGACAGGAGGGGAGGGGTTTCGAAGCCGCAGGAAAGGAACTGCGCGATATCCTGGATGAAGACAAGAGATTTATCCCGGCCTATACCCTCCTCGCTGAAGTTTACAAGAAAATGGGCAGGCTCAATGACGCGGGAAGGGTTTACGGGCGTGGGTACTCTAAGACGGGGCACATCATCTTTCTTCTGAAAATGGAAGATCTGTACATTGCCAGGGGAGAACCGGGTGTCATTCTCAAAATATACCGTAAGATCCTCGATATGTCACCGGGGAATCGTTTTATAATGTTTCTTTATGCGAAGCTTTGCCTCAGGCTGGAGATGATCGATGAGGCCATGGACATGCTGAATACGCTCCTGGCTGCCGAAGGTGAATTTCCCGGGTTGCACAGAGCTATGGCAGAGGCTTATATTCACCGGGGTGAGCTGGAAAACGCCGTGGAAGAGTTCAGAAAAGCGTTCCCCATCGAGCGCGTCTATGTGCCATTCTTCTGTTCGAAATGCCAGTCCGTCAAGGAAGATTGGCAGGATTTCTGTGAGAGCTGTTTCAGCTGGAATACCATAACCGTGAAGCAAGAGGGTCTGTTTCAGGAAGAGGGCCCCGACTTCAGGGTGCTGTACGAGCAGGACTGGAGCGAACAATGATAGACGATCTTATTCTGTCCAATCCTAACAGAATCGTGTTGCCTTATTCTGGATGGTCTCGGGGATATTCCCAATCCTGAACACAGTTTCATGACGCCCTTAGAGGCTGCAGGAAGCATTGGTACGATTTACAGCCGGGAGCTGATGACCCTTGCGCTCGCGCATGCCTTGCAAGCTTGATAAATACGGTGCTTGATCACTTCAGATCGGCTGTTGAGATCATATATCCCCAATTGTGCGGGGGTTGTGGCTCCCCGGGCGCATCCCTCTGCCTCAACTGTCGGAATCTTTTTCGCCGTGTCGAGACCGCTTCGTCCTGCCCTTTCTGCGGCAGATGGGTGAGCACGCCCAGTGTTTGCGGAGCATGCATCGAGAGCCACCCTCCTTTTGAGCGCGGTTACTATGGCTTCTATTTCGAGGGTCCGTTGCGTGAGGCGCTTCTTGCTTTCAAATTTAAGGGTCGTAAGGACGTTGGCCGTCTTCTCATCCGTCTGCTCGAAGATGAGCTAAAGGCCATGCGCGAGGAATTCGACGTCATCGTGCCACTTCCCGTGACGGAGAAACGGCTGAAGGAGCGGGGATTCAACCAGTCTTACGTGATGGCGGAAGAGATCGGCGTGATCACCGGGAGACCGGCTCAGTCTCCTCTCTCTTTACAAACAGAAGAGAGACAAAGGATCAGTATACGCTCTCCAGGGAGGAAAGAAGGAAAAACGTCAGAGGTGCATTCGCCGTCCGCAAGGCCGAAACAATAAGAGGTAAACGCATCTTATTGGTGGATGATCTGATGACCACGGGCAACACGGTCAGGGAGGCATCGCGCATGCTTCTTTCCGGATCGGCGAAGGCAGTTGTTGTTTTCGCGCTGGCAAGGACACCATGAAGAAATTTCTGATTATATGTTGCATCGTGCTCCTCTTCTTTTCAGCCCTTGGCGTGGCCTATGGATGGCTCTTCCCTCCATAGGTACCTACGTGGGCACCCAGTTCCTGGGCAAGGCCATTGGCGGAAGCGTTCAGATCGGGCGCCTAGAACCGGGGTACAGCAACGGCATCGTCACCATTGAGATTCACGATCTGACTATGAAGGGCGCGGCCGAGGGAACCATCAAAAACGTACGCCTGCAGCTCAATCCCTGGAAGGGGCTCTATATCAAGGCCGTGAGCATCTCTGATTTCGACATCATTGTCAAGGATTCGGGGGGTAAGGTGAGTCTGATTCCTGTTCCCGTGGAACTCGCTGAGTTGAGACGGGGAAACCTGACATACAGAGGCCAGAAATATATGGTGCGCGAGTTGAAGGTGAAGAAATTTCAACACCGGTGGCAACCTGGAGTTCGAGCTGGATGCGGGCGCAGAAGGGCTCGGCAATATAAAAACGAAAGGCGGCGGTTTCTTCAAGGATAAAAGGTCGGATGTCCAGGGTGATCTCTCTTTCTCCCGCGTGGATCTTTCGCGGATCCTGAGAGGCTACGAAGGCCTCCTGAGCGGCGCTGGAAGCTTCACGTACAAGGACGGGAAATTCACTTTCGCCACTGATGTCGAAGCCTCTGATTTTGCCATGCGTGAAGCCTTTCTGAAGAAACCTATCCGGCTCGACGCATGACGCGGCCAAGGCCCGCGTGGAGCTAGCGGGCACGAAGACGGAACTAAAATTTGAGCATCTCTCCTTCAAAGGGGTACCTGTTCAGCTGGATATCAGACTATCCGGAAAGTACGTTTGCTTCACTGGAACTACAGACGGGTCCTCTTTCCGTGCCGGATGTCAAAGAGTATATCAATCTCGGGCCTCTGGCAAAAAGGGGCTCGGATGTGCTTGACCTGTTGACGGACGGCACCATCACGGTCAAGAAGCTTTCGTATACCGAGCCCAGACCCTTCCGCGCCGAGTTTTATCTGGCTGACGTTGCGGCTGCGTATCAGAAGATAGAGGTCCGCGATGTAGAGGGGGCGGTCAGTCTCGATGAGCAAAAAATGATGTTTTCCCATGCGAAGGGCTCGTATCAGAGGGAGCAGGTTCTCTGACGTTTCCGTGGACGTTCCGTTCGCCGCCGAGAAGTATATCGAGGCGAGGGGCAGATTTGCCCTCGATATGAGAGATGTTTCAGGGTTGGCAGGGCTTGAGGATTTCACCGTCACGTCAGGTGTGGCGGAGGGTCGGGCTGAGGCACGAGGTCGCGAGGATACCGCTATAGAGGTCTTCGGGTCAGGCAGACTCAAGGATGTGGGATTTTTGTGGAAAAGGCTCGCCTTAGAGGCCTCCGGTGCTTACAGTTTTCATGACGGCCGGGTGAACTTTGAGCCACTCGTGCTCTCTCGGGGAGAAGACCGAGTTGGTTCTGAAGGGCCCAGTTCAAAAAGAGTCGGTACGTCTCAATCTGAAAGGTACGATAGCCGACACGGAAATCAAGTCCCTTCTTCACCTGCCGTATCCTTTTGACGGCGTGGTATTCGCTGAAGGAGCGTTCGTAAAAGAGCAAGAGTCGTACTCCGCGCGAGGGGATTTATCTTTCAAGGACATCTCGTCTCGAAGTACCCGGTCTCATCAAGAAAGAGAAGGGGGTGGAGAGCACTGCGACGGTGAATGTGACGGTGGGGCCATGGCTTGACCAGGATCGAAGGGACTCACGTGTACCCTTGCCGATGCTATATTTGAGGCCAGTGGTGACGTGACGAAAGATAGGATCGTTAATCTGAAGATGGCGCTCAGCGCGCCTCAGCTCGACACGATGTCGAAGCTCTTTCTTGTCTGACAGCATTCAGGCAGCGGGGAATCTACAATTGAAGCTGTCCGTGGCCGACCTGCACTTTCCTCTGACGGAGATCCCTCTCATTGATGGAGAGTTGCGTCTGAGCGGGGGGAACTTTCGACTTCCCTACCTCGTCAAGCCGCTCGCCGACATCGATCTCTCTGCCGACTTCAAAGGAGGGACGTCTGTCATAAATCTCACGGGACTTCGCATCGGAAGCACGGTTGTGCGGAAGGCAACCTTGTCCGTGGAGGCACTCAAGTCGCAACGTTTTTCGGTGATGATCGACATGAAAAACTTCGAACCTGCTGACTTTGCGACGCCTGAGAAAAGGAAGTTCCGGATCCCGGTCATCGCTAAGGAGAGCCTCATGGCAAAATTGGCCGGGGATTTCGACATCAGGTCGGAGCGTGTGGCAGATGAGGACTTGGTGGCCAATGATGTAGTACTCATGGGTGTGCTGATAGACCGGCATCTCGGGCTTTCTCGAAGGTGTCAGGAAAAATTTTCGGGGGCACTCTCTCGCTGGAAGGGAAGGCCGATCTATCAAGGACGTTGCCGACTCTGGACATTTCCTGCAAAGCGCAGAATATCAAAGGCGGGCTCTTTCTTCGGCTGTTTGACCCGGACTCCCAGATGCTGGAAGCAACGGGTGCTGTGACGGCCAATCTCTCCTCTTCCGGCAGGGATGGCGATGAGCTGATCAGAAACATGGGTGGAGAGGTCACTGTCTCCAGCCACAATGGGATAATCAGGAAATGGAATCTTCTTTCGAAGATCCTTGGCGTCCTGAATGTCTATGACTTTTTCAGGGGAAAGGTAAATCTGTTGCAAAAGGGGCTACCTTACACGAAAGCAGGCCTCACGCTTAAGGGTGAGAACGGTCTCTTCAAGACAGAGGACTTTCTGATAGATAGTTCAGCCATGGTCATAGCCGGGGAGGGTACTATAAACCTGCCGGGAGAGACCGTGGACGGCAAGCTGATCGTCTCTCCGACTGGTGACACTCGACCGTGCTGTAGACAACATACCGATTCTGAAGAAGTATCTTTAAGCGGAAAGAGGGCGGGTTCGTGTACGTGGCGCTTGATGTGAAAGGTCCTTTACGCGATCCTGAATTACATACGAGTTATGTCGATACCCTTGGGAAAAGGCCGATAGACTTCCTGAAGAATATATTTATGCTGCCTAGAGGGGTGTTCGAACGATGAAAATCGGTATCATCGGAGCTGGAAAGGTAGGCATAGCCCTTGGTCATGTATTGCAGAACAAGGGGTTTGCCGTCGTCGCCGTTGCATCGCGAAGGGAGGAGTCGCTGGAGCTTGCGCGAAACTACATCCCGGGTAAATGTCTCTACACGAAGAACGTATCAGAGGTGGTACGAGAGGCCGATGTGATCGCGATCACCACGCAGGACCGCGAAATCCACGCCGTAGCTCAGGAGATTTTCCGAAAAGTCGAAAAGCTTGATCGGAAGCTCTTTTTTCACACCAGTGGCGCCCATCCAGCCACGGAGCTCTCGCCCCTGGAGCAGAAAGGGGCGATCCTTGGCTCGCTCCACCCGCTTCAGACCTTTCCTGACGTGAATAGCGGCATTGTGGCCCTTCCCAGGACCTATATCTTCATCGAAGGAGATGAAAAGGCTATTCCGGTGCTCGACCTGCTTGCATCAACCATCGGGTTTAAAGCGGTCAGGATCGAGAGTAGGAACAAAGTCCTCTATCACCTCTCCGCTGTTTTCGTATGTAACCTTCTCACCGCGCTCATGCATACGGGCGAAGGCATCGTGAACCGGATCGGCATAGATCTGATGCCCTTCTTCCCTATCATAGAGACGACGCTTCGGAACATCGAGAAGAAGGGGCCGCTCCTTTCGCTGACGGGCCCGGTCGTGCGCGGCGATGCGGAAACCGTGGCCTCCCATCTCGAAGCGATTAAGGGAATGGAGCCACAGGAATCGGTCTACAGGATGCTCTCACTCGTGGCGCTGGAGATGGCGAAGGAGAGGAAGACCTTAAAGCCGGAAGAGATGGAAAAGCTGGAACGCGTGCTTAAAGAACAGTGAGCAGTAAGCAGTAAGCAGTAAGCAGCCTCAACGTGTCAGTTCTTAACCTTAACCGTTCAAGCCTTAGCCTTTAGCCTTAGACCTTAACCTGTACCTGGTCATGTCGCGCTCCATCCGCTCTATGACGCCTCGATACGTCGCGTGGATGAGATTCCTGTCAAACTCATAGAACTCCTGAAGCATGGCATCCTGTTCCTGTTTGGTCAAGTAGCCCATGACGGGCAGGAAGAATTGCCTGTCCTCCTTTTCAATATGGATGGGGTAGAAATTGACGAGCCAGGTAATGGCATCAACGATGTCATTTAAAGCAGCAGCGTTGCCCATGAGGTAGCGCTCTTTGGCCATCAAGAAGGCTTTTGGTGGCCTTCCGTGCCCGGACGTGCTCGTCCAGCAGCTCCTCCATGATAGCTCTGTGTTCCTCGGAAAGGCCTTTCTTTGCGAGGTCTCTGAAGAGGATGTCCTCCTCTTTGCCATGATGGCACCGGTCAGCGTAATTCTTGATGAAATCGACGGCAATATCGATGAAAACAGGGTCTGCTTTCTTCTGGCTGCCGACCTTCTCCAGCTGCTGTTTGAGCAGACGGATCATCCGTTCTATCAGTCTGTGCTCGATCATCAAGGGACCAATAGGCATCATGATGCACCTCCCAGAGGAGTGTTAAGCATTACGTGTTAAGTGTTATGTGACGAGTGACTAAGGGGTAACTGTGATAAGCACAATGTGTTACGTGTTGAGTGTTATGTGCGCTGGCTTAGCACTCGACTTAACACATAACACTTAACACTAGCCACTGTTTTTAATGGTGGTCCCAACGAGAGTCGAACTCGTGTTACCGACGTGAGAGGCCGGTGTCCTAGGCCACTAGACGATGGGACCCGAACGACATCCTACCAGAAACGAGCGGGTTTTTCCAGAGTAAAGTTGCCGGCTT
>CAWGEZ010000055.1:0-11701 GCA_963821605.1 uncultured delta proteobacterium
TTTAATATGCGGGAGGCAGCCGGAGGATTATCAAAATTTTGACGGTGAGTTGTGAAGAGCAGCATTCATCCGCGGGTAAAAGGATGTCGATCGAGGTGCTTTGCGATGCAAAACGGCTATGCTCATTTTAATAGCTGAACCAACGTTCTAGAGGATGATGAAAACTCTTTTTGTGTTTCTCACGGGCTTTTGTTGCTCGCTGTTGACCTTCTTGTCTTCACTTCTATACCTGTATACTCCTGTTACGACGGTATGGCGTTACCGTTGCGGAGCTAGGTACGTTCTTCCTTTAATCGTGCCTTTATAATTGCGCGCAGCGAAATCATTGCCTGAGAGTGTATCTGTGAAACGCGCGGCTCGGAAAGCCACCGAGAACTTGGGCGATTTCTCTATAATTCATATCTTCATAGTAATAGAGGCTAAGCACTATTTTTTGCTGTTCGGGGAGTCTCTCTATCTCTGTACTGAGGATGTGTTGAATTTCGCTGAGTTCAGCGCGCGTCTCCGGGGAGGCGCCGTCCTCCATGATCATACTGATAATGCCTTCCCGATCGATACCCGATGACTCGGCTATCTCGTCGATACTCAAGACGGAAAGATTCCCCAGGTCTTTGACCATATCCAGGTATTGTTCCACATCCATGTGAAGTTCCTGCGAGACCTCTTCTTCCGTCGGATACCTTCCCAGTTTTCCTTCGAGCTTCCTGATGGCGGCTTCCACCTTTTTTGCTTTGGTCCTGGCGCTTCTTGAGAACCAGTCTCTCTTTCTGAGCTCGTCCACCATTGCGCCGCGTATTCTGAGATACGCAAAGGTATTCAGCTTTGCTCCCCTGACTGCATCGTATTTGTCCATTGCTTCGAGCAGGCCGAGAACACCCGCAGATATCAAATCCTCGATTAGCGTGTCGTCATCAAAACCTCTTACGAACTTATAGGCCAAATTCTTGATGAGGGGGAGGAAGCCGGTAATTATTTCCTCTCTATCGTCCACCGCGGTACTTTTATATGCTTTGGCATACATGGTTATTGGCGCACCTGTTCAGCTGTATATGGTCCTCGCTATCGATTTCCTTCGGGACACGGTAGGGGCTGGTGCAAGATGTGTTCCAGGCGTCGATTATGCGTCCTATCGTGCCCGTTAATTGTGCCACAGAATTATTCTCTTTGCTGAAGGCGGCATCAAAGATTCCTTACAAAGAGGGTGGCCATCGAGTACCCCTACAACTAAAGCATGAGCTGAGATCCGAAAAAGTCAGCATTACCGACTGAAAGCTTAAAAGAACAGAGGTGCCGATGATGACCGTGACAGGGAGAGGAAACCACGTCGCGTGGCCGAAAATTTAACTGGCTTGACAAGCTCGCAGTGTTATCGATAACGGGAATAGGGCTTGGTAGTGACCGTGGTCACGGCGCAGGAGACTCCGTCGCGCCCCCTACACCTCCCCTTCTTCTTCGTCTTGTCCTGCACACGCCGGAGAAGGTCCACATACACTCGTGCCTTAGGGGAGACTTCCTTCCACCGCTCGAATCCGGCTGCAAAGTCGTCTCGGGACCTGCCCAGGTCCCGGGCGATGGCAGTCAGGAGGTCTCTTTCACTGACGGTGGGTTCCTGGCTCAGAAGCTCTTCAATGCGGGCATACAGGACCGAGGCGCGATTTCCGGGGACTGCCGAACCATTACCTCGAACTCCCACCGCTCAAACGCATGGGGAGGCAATGCCTTGAGCACCCTTCGGCGTATGCCGTCTCTTTTTCAACAAACGCACGCAGTTCGGTGTCTTCATCCTCACGCGGTGCTATAAACTTTTCCTGTTTCTTGTCAAAATTCACGTACACGAGGTCTTCGCGAATGAACTGTGCGTTGGCTTCCTCCCTCTTCGCAATGCCAAGGGACGTTGATTCCAGTTCCTTGGGGTGACTGAAGTAGCGACGCCACCACGCTTCCCAATCCTGGACCCCCGATCGGCCTGCTTCGTAGAGCTGCAGGGCACTGCCAAGTTCTTCGAGGGCCAGAAGCAGGATACGATGGGCGCTGCGGTAACGACCGGCTTCCACGAGCGCTCTCGCATCGGAGATGAGGCGACGCGCATTCCCGACACACATCTTGTATCCATCCCGGAGTCCTGTTCTGTCCAGCGGGGGATACGCGTCGTATTCACTACGTATCGGACGTATCTCCTTTTCTGTACTCGTAACCGGAAGTCGTGCGGAACCCAAGCGTCGAGCTTCCACTTCCCGGTGCAAAGCTTCGGTATCAAACATTTTCCCCGTCATGACTCCGAATTGCCTCACATTAAATGTTACCGAGGAAGGAGGTGAGAGGAGATCGTTGACTCATAAAGAATGTTACCGATCACAACTCCAGATAGGAGGAGCGAACAATGGGTCGACGATCGAAGAGGGAGTATATCGAGGCTGTCTTTCTACGCTACCGGCGTGCGTCGAGAGAAAAGAAGAAGCTGATCTTCGATGAGTTCTGTAAGACACTCGGTTGTCACCGCAAACACGCGATACGCGTGCTGCGTGGCTTTAAGCGCTTCACCACCCCGAAGCCGAAGAAGCATAGGGAGATGCCCTGTCTATCGAAGTAAGGAGATCCTGGAGCCGCTGAAGCGGATCTGGCGGGCCGCCAATCTTCCCTGCTCGAAACGTTTGAAGGCCATTCTCCCCCTGTGGCTGCCGGGCTATAGTGAGTCCTTCGGGCCCCTCTCCCCCAAGTGATCAAGGCCCTGCGGTCCATCTCTCCGGCGACGATAGACAGAGTACTTCAGCCGGTAAGAAGCACGTACAAGAAGCGTGGAAGAGCAACCACGAAGCCGGGCACCCTGCTCCGCCGGCAGATACCGATCAAGACCGACCAGTGGGATGAGAAGCATCCGGGGTTTCTGGAAGCGGATACGGTATCGTAAAGCCAGTCAATATGACTCGGATTGGGGTTGGATCGAGCCATTGTTTGAACTGCAAGTTCATCTATCTCTGCTACTGAGGCCTTAAACTTCGGAAGCGACTGTCTGAGTTTCTGTAAATGTCGTATTGCCGTACTTTTTCGGGGGATGGTGATTCTACGGTCGGCACTGTAATTCATGGCTACTGCTTCCAATTCTTTCTCGGCATCTTTCGGGATATGGGCTCCTATGGCTTTCGACAACCTGCGGAAGTCACTTTCTTTCCATTGATGTACCTGAAAAGAGCCTCCCATTCCGGTGTTCTCCTGTGCGAAAAGGCAAGGCCGCCGGTAGCGTTCCAGCCATGTCGCGAACTCCCTATTCCCTGGTTATATTATACACTCGGTTCTTCGTAGAGCGAAATCTGCGTGCCCTCAGTGGCGTGAGCCTCGGGCTGCTATCCTTACTCCCTGACGAAGGAGAAACACGTCCCACAGAAGCTCCAGAGCCTGCACCAGGAGCATAATTAGGCAAAGGGGGTTCAAACGCCGGGCTGAGGATCCCACTCAAGCTGGATAGGGGTGAAAAGCGGTTTAGCTTCGCAAGGTCTGCAAGAGAAGCCGGTCGTTTAACGAGTTGGATAGCAATTGAGAAAGCTCGTCACTGGCTTGCTACGACAAAAGCTGAAGGGTAATCTTTAACTACTTTAGAATGTGCCTTATTAGCACGGGACATTGATCTGTAGGGCCCAAGTTCGACTCTCCAATGAATTTCGCCGTCCCTATCTGCCCTAATCACTTTAAGGATAGAAGGTTTGTAGTTAAGCGATTTCATATCTTCACGTAAGCACGTGGCCGCTTCCTTAGCCTCGAAAGAGCCAATATGGATGAAGAACTCACCCACGATGTCATTGTTTCTCTGGCCGGGAACCGGCTCGGAGGTGCGGATAAGGACCCTGGCCAGACCTCTGTCCACCATACCGAGATTCTTAGCGGCCGCATAGGACAGGTCAACGACTCTGCCGGCTACGAATGGTCCCCTGTCATTTACTACGAGCGTTGTACTTCTCTCATTCTCGAGGTTAGTGACGGTCACTTTCGCGTGCATCGGGAGTAACTTATGACGCCGCCGATATTTTATACATGTCAAACATTTCACCAGATGAGGTTTTGCGCCCATGAAAGGACGGACCGTACCAGGAGGCGACGCCCCTTTCCTCGTAACCTTGTTCGCTCAACAGAGGGTAATAAACCCTTCCATTGGATCGGTAGAGTTCACCTCTCTTACTCTTTCTACCATGGATCGACAGTTGTTGTTCCGGTTTTGGCGGTTCAGGGGGAATATCTTCAGCGACTTCTTGCTTTGACCATGCTGGAACGTCGACATGAGCGGCACACCCTGCGTCTGCAGGGTGTGATGAAGACTGCTTTTGGTGGTTGAACAAGCCGCATCCCCATAGAGATGACAACGCAAAAACAAAGATGTAATAAATGACAAATCTTTTCAGTGTAGGCTTCACCTCTATGGTGTGTTATCGTCTCGCAAAGGCGGGCGCTTTACGGGCATTATGTGTCCAAAATCGCCGGATAGCAGACTCCGGTCACCGATCTTGCCCAGGTTGTATTCTGCCTGCTATTGTCCTATCCTCCCCTGATCGTGAGAAACAGGCATGCTTGGAGCAGACCCGTGCTCACGAGGAAGAAATCCCGTGACCTCGTGCTGCCCGGTTTCGACCATTTCCCTTCAATCCTTGCATCGGAAACAACTTTCCCGGTGAAGATGCCGGTCTTCTGTCCCTTGACAAGTTCCTCCAGGACTATGCTCCCTGTTTCTTCGATGGTCCCCCTTACGGGAATAGTCCTTGCCGATGCGCTCATAAGCATAGCTCCCCGACAGCTTCGAGCCTTCGCGGACCAGCTTCATCTCTATATTCAGCCCGTGAGCTATCTCTCCCCTGAGCGTTACCGGCCCGCTCCACCGTGGGGCCTGGAGGGTAATGGCCGCCTCGGGTTTGACCACGTCACTCGCCTGTCTGAGTGAGCCGTTTTCTATCCCCGGCCCTGCCGGCACCCTCTCGGATTTTGCCGTGTACGTTTGCGTCGGCTTGTTCAGGCCGGTGGTGACAACTGCCGGGCGCAGCCAGACGTCACGTGGCTATGGCGCCTGCAAGCAGAAGCAGGAGTGCAAGGGTGGCCGCGGCAATGCGGCGTGGCTTGAGAAGACTGGGGCTGCCCTGCTCTTTGGCATCGGATAGAATCTTCACATCCGCCGTGTCATCCTTGCCGATCTCTCTTGCGCCATCTCCCTGGACCGCGAGACCCGGTATCGAGCAGTTGTGCTCTTCGAGTCTCATCTGGCTTGCTGGGACGTCATTCCTGCTGAAAGGCACCTCTTCGGTTTGCTGAAATACCGGCATATCTGGAGCACTCGTCGGGTTGTCAACGGGACATCTACCCCGAGGCTCGAAGATCTCGTTGAGGAAATCTTCCAGGTCCATCGTGGCCGAGACTGCAGGCTGGATTTCTGCATTGAAAAGCTTTCCAAGATCGGCCATTGTCGTGACGTCGAGTGGATCCTCCATGAGGACGGTGACAATCTCTTTGTTTCTATCGCCAGAAGTGACGACGCGGCTCAGAGGGACAACGCGATGTCTTCGGAAGTATTCAGGCGTGGCCTTTGAGAGCAGCATGGGATCGACCATGTAGACGCTGGGTACAATCTTTGGGATTCCCAACTGGATGCTGAGCGCTTCGGCAAGGTCTGCCTTGGTTATGTACCGCTTATCCAGCAGGATTTGGCCCAGCCTCTTCCCGGTCCTTTTCTGTAGAGATAGGGCCTCGCCCAACTGGTCCATAGAAACGACGCCCATCCTCAGTAGCACATTGCCGAGCAGCTGTCCTTTCCGGTACCGGTCGAGCACTACTCTCAACACGGTTGTTGAAATGAATCCTAGGTCAACGCATATTTCGCCCAAGGGCTTGTGGGGAGTCCTCGCTTCTTGGTGATGGAGCGCCTCCTTGAGTTGCTGTTCGCTGATGAACCCGTGTTGCATGAGCAGTTGGCCGAACTTTTTCTCCCGTTGGTATGGATTTCATTGCGTTAGCTCCTGCACAGGATCGTTAGCAATACTTTTTTGCAAAGAGTAGCTGGATAGCATCACGATTTCCGTAAAGCGATAGGTAAGAGAGCGGCGGCCGAAAATGGTGCGCCATGCATCCGTCTTTCGGAATCCTTCATCAGCCCAAGAAAAATATGGCGGATTTGGAACACGTGGCTATCCCAATTTGTTACGCTTTTATTGCGTTTCGTTCCTACATAGGTTATCGGCAAACGTCCCGCCGACGACACCATTGAGCAGGAGATCTCTCCTCAGGTTGATAAAGACCTGGCTCGGTTGAGGCACTATCCGCTGGCCCAGGAATAAGAACGTGTTGCGAATGACGGCCAGAGAGGCCTCCGTACCATCAGTACCACCGTAGTTGCTGATCAATCCGGAGTGATGCCGCAGTTCATAGCCGACGACTTTCTTATTCCTGTTGAAAATAGGTTGGCGTGCGACGCAGATATCCATTGCTATAGTTATCGGCACCGTTCTAGGTACCTTAATCACCCGCGAGAGGCGACCGCGCTTACTAGCGGTAATCATTAGTCTGGGAAGTTATTGCAGCGTGGTGACATGGAAGTAAATGCGATGCTTTTTGCGATGCAAACTCATCGATCACTGAGGTCCGGGTCATCTACTGACGTGCGCCGGGGCGAGGTTAAGGCTGGGGCCCGAAATAGGCCTGGCTTCAGGACGGCAGGTACTCTTTACTTAGTTCTTGACGGCGTCGCTCGGCATGATCCCGATCCTTTGCGGGATACGCAAGGTGATGCCCGACCACCCACCATTTGTCATCGTGACAGACCGTTCTCCAGTCGCCTGACGCCTCACGGAAAAGCGTGCTTAGAGACGATGGGTCGTTAGCCTTGCTGGCTGCTTTGGTTTCTGACAGGGTGTTTTGCAGTACCATGCTGTTTTGTATTCCCACACCTTCACCCCCGACATACCGAGAAAGCAGGTTGTTCGTGACGGACTCGTCGGTGGCAGTATCCGTGAGGAGATCCTCATCGGCCGGGAGAACGTCCACCTCATTAACGGCATATCCTCATGCTAGGGACGCCATCCGGGAGGGCATTGAGTAACTTGGCGGCTAACTCTGTGAAAGTAGAAATTGTGACGGGATTAGAGCCCAACCCGTTCGTTGCACACCAGTCCGTGATCAGTCCTTCTACCTGTCCCTGCTGAGCACCCTGTTGCATATGCTATCGCTCCTCTCTGAACTCTCTGATCTCAATATGGGGCTCGAGCAACCTTCTGCTCTGTTTTGAGGAACCTCGAAACGGGGTATCTGCCGGTCTTGCGGCTCGTCACCCTCGAACGGAGAAACCCCCATGGCACTCTGGCCCAAGATGAGACGCCGATACCTCGGCTGTTGGGCAGCGGGCCACAGAGGTAAGCCTGCACGGAATCCTGCTACTCTCTCACGTAATCGGTTTCCACCCTAATCAGTCGCGGTGGGTTACAGACGTCCTCACGAAAGCCCGTGCCCTGAGATCCGCATAGCGTTTTGATCAAAGGGCCTATGCGGCATAGTTGCAAGTAGATACAAGGCATTATCTTGGACAGTTATCCTCCACAACTAAAGGAGCCATTGCTTCGCAGCTTCGGTCTGAGATGAAGCAGATCAGGGAAGTAGTTGAAACGTTGAAGGCGAGAAAAAACAACGCTGTTTCCCCACAACAAAAGCGTAGATGACAGCAAGGGCAATCGGCCATGCGTCTATTTTTGGTCGGTCCAAGTGCGTAACCAGAAAGGCTTAGGCAAAAGTCGCCCGCAGGATCTGAAACGTGGCGTCGTATATCTTGGGCTCGCTCGACTGACGCGGCCCTGCTACGTTAAGCACTTCGACGTCGCGCTCCACAATCCATGATCGCACTGTCTCAGCCGCCTGCTCGATACTCAGCTTCGCTATATCCAGATGCAGCCAGGGACGGTTATGTTTTCTTGCCATCTCCGCCGCATATGCTGACCCTGACCTTCCGACAAGTTCGCCGCGGGAGATGATCAGGGTATCGTCTGAGTCGATGACATTCTGCTCCGTTCGTGCACGATAGCTGTCCGTAGGCATCTCCTGGAGTTGAAAAATATCGGGTATCCTTCCATTCTCAGCTTTCCTGCCTTTAGGAATCCATCCACCGTGTGGAATATTGTGTTTGATCGCAAACTCCAGCGCTGCTCTGTCAGCGCCCGTCTGGCCGCCGGAGATGATCTTCTTTACCATCCGTAATTATACCATATAGCGCACATCGTTTGAACAAACCACAGTATACGGCTGCAACACGGCATGAAGCGTCAAACTCCCGCCGAGTTCATCAGAGAGACTATCGGGCTTCCTTGATAAGGGCATGGCGACCCGCCGGTCTTTCGGTTTCTGCGTCCGTGACCCGACCCTAGTTTCGTCCTGAATACGAGCGGCATTCGCTTCAACATTTGCTTGTCTTTTATATAAGGACAATATCAGTCTTCATCCGTTCAACAGTGCGCTGGATCAAAGCATCATCACGAGTCGCTCTGCAGAGCCATTCCACCGGGCTTTCTCGAATTATAAGGTCGCCATTCGGGGAGGCACCGTCAGTACCCGTTTCCTACACTCCTTGGAGTGAAAGAGTTGGGTGGGGCTCTTCCTCATGAACGTCGTGCCACAGGCACAGACGGTTTTGCCATAGTTACGTCCCTTCAGACGGTCGGCCTGGATGTTGAGAAGACTCACGCACTCTTTGCATAAGTTCAATGCATTCTTTTCATCCATGTCGCTGCCACAGCGTGAGCAGACAAGGGCACCGAATCTCTTGGGGTGATCAGGATAGATTCGGTCACCGCATACCCAGCACTTGAAGACCCTGATGTCATGATGGCTGTCATCGACCATATGCCCGAAACCACACTTCTGACAGATCATCGGCCCTCCCTTTTCCTTTGTTGACTATCGCTTCCTTTCTTCTACGTGGAGTATGCAGTGACCTGCACCTAAAGATGTATACTCGTTATCCTCGATTGTCCAGATATTTTTCCACGCGGTTGGTATCCGCTGGGAAATCAGGGCTGGGACGCCTCAGTTTCGCAGCAGGATGCGTCAGGTGGAAAGGTAGTCAATTGATGCGACCCTTGCCTCTTCAGAACATACGTTTAAGGCACATCGCAACACAATTTTCAGAAAGCCTCTGCCCTACCCATTGCGGGAGTCTGCCTCTTAATCGCTGGCTGTAGGAATTAATGTCTTCCCGCAACAGAGCGCTTAAGCTAAGACGTTCCGATCCCGTACTTCAAAAGGTACTATTTGATCTTCACCATCGGATGAATTCGACCGTGATATGCTCTAACCAGGAAATGCTGGCGTCACGTGACGCCAGCCTGACTGATGATGACTGTAAACAAATCTATACGGGTATGGTTGTTGCGGCAGGCACGAGTGTAATCTGGCGCATAGGGTTGATTGTCTCGCAATAACAGACCCCACTGAACAACTGAGCATGTTGCGCATGCAGAGTGACGAAAGGGGAAGGTTTGAGGGGGTTTGCCCTACCCGCACTTAAACCTAAAGAAGAAACGCGCGATAATCTTTCTGAGGATTAGTTTCGAATCCGACAGCAAAGGCCTGCCGGTAACGTTGTCAAAGAGGTTCTTATGGAGAACGAAAATGGATTCCGATCATTATTCCGGGAATCGGCTGATGCACAGCTTCTGTTCGATGGGGAAGGCTGCATAGACTGCAACGATGCCACACTTAAAATGATGGGCTGCACCCGAAGGAGGAACTCCTTGGGAACCGTATGAACGGCCCCTTCCCTCCCGTACAACCTGATGGACGACCCTCCCTCGATAAAGTTAAGGAGATCGTTGCAAAGGCTCTGAACGAGAAAGTTACCGGTTCGAGTGGGTATATCGCAGGGCCAGATGGCACAGATCTTTCAGGCAGAAGTCGCTCACGTCGATATCGGTTAATGGCGGACCTGTTTTTACATGCAGCCGTGAGAGAGCGAGCCGGAGCCCAATCTCGTGCAGTGGACTCTGCGAGAAAACGAGCCGCGTTACAGGGAATTCGCTGAGCTGTTACCTCAAACTTGTTTGAGATGGATGTGGCGGGCAAAATCACCTTTGTCGATGATGGGGGTCTCGAATCTTGGCTATACTAGGAGAGGAGCTTGAACAGGGTATCTCCTCCCTTCAGGTCATCGTCCCCGAAGACTCTGCGAGAGCACTCGATAATACTCGGCGCGTCCTTGAAGGTGAGCAGTTGGCGGACACAGAATACATGGCAGTGAGGCAAAAGATGGAAGTGGATTCCCCGTCATCATATCTTCAACTGCCATAATGGAGGAAGAAGCTGTGGCTTGAAAGGCATGGTCACGGATATCACTAAGCGCAAACAAGCCGAGCTGCGCCTTCAGGACAGCGAGGCGGCGCTTAAGTCGCTGCCTGAATGCCACAAATGACGTGGCCTTTCTCATGGATGTAACGGGCACCATCATCGCCGCCAATGATGTTCTTGGCCCGGCGTCTCGAGCGAGAGGTCGGCGGTTTGATTGGCCAGAATATATTCAATCTGTTCCCAAAGAGCTCTCCCGCGCAAGACGGTTGTGGGCCCAAAAGGTCGTAGAAGGCGGCGAACCGGTGAGGGTTGCAAAGACGTCTCGTCAGACAACCGGTATTTTGATTCCTGTGTCTATCCCATTTTGGCCCCAACGACAAGGTAGTCAGACTGGCGATATTATGCAAAGGATATCACAGAGGCAAAACATGCCGTCCGGGCATTGGCAGAAAGCGAGGCCAGATACAGGCAGTTATTCGACGGGGTCGATACCGGCATTATCCTGCGTGATGCCGAGACCCTTGAATTCCTGGACGCGAATCGCAGGTTCTGCGAGATGTACGGTTATACACTCGAAGAGCTGAAACGACTGCCATTGGGGATCTTTGGCGCGGGCGAATCTGTCGAAGAGCGTCGAAGACGCCTTATCGACCAGTACCGTCAGGTGGTGAAGGGTAGTTCGAGGACTTTCCAGTTGGAGGCTACGAAAAAAGACGGGAGCACGTTCTGGGTCGAAATGAACGTAAGACGGATTACCATCGGAGGCAGGAAGTGTCTGCTAACCGTCTCGCAGGACGTCACCCAACTTCGAAACGCCCAAGAGGCGCGGAAGCGAAGTGAGGAGGCAGCCTTACTCCTGGCCCAGGAGACAGGTGTCATTGCCGAGATCGGGCGCATCATCAGCTCCAGTCTGGATATCGAAGAGGTATACGAGCGCTTCGCCGAAGAGGTGCACAAGCTGATTCCTTTTGACCGGATTCTAGTTAACCTTGTTAACCGGCATGATGGGACCCTCCTCACGGCTTATACAGCGGGGATGGAAGTAGCAGGCAGAAGGAAAGGGGCTTGTCGTCCCGATCACGGGGTCCGTCACCGAGCAGATGCTGCGTCGCGGGAGCGCCGATACTCTTTCAGCCGGTGTCCATTGAGGAGGTGCAGAATCGATTCCCTGGCCTCGTTCTCTCTTTTCAAGCGGGCCTGCGTTCGAGGCTCTCGGTGCCTTTGATCGCCCGGGGAGAGGTGATCGGTAGTTTGACCGTCTGGTCCGCGCAGCAGAAAGCCTATGGCGAGCAGGATATACGGCTGGTACAGGGGGTCGCCGGCCAAGTTGCCGGCGCCATCGCCAATGCCCAGATCTTTCGCGAGCGTAAACGGGTGGAGGAGGCTCTGCGTGAGAGCGAAGGGA
>CAWGEZ010000056.1:0-22799 GCA_963821605.1 uncultured delta proteobacterium
CCGACCTCATCCATCCCCTCGATTGCGGGCATCACCGGCTCTGCACCGGAAGCGATGAGCAGGGTATCATAGAATTCTGAAACCCCGTCGTGATAGATAACCTCTTTCTTCTGCGGAAGGAGACGGGTAACTTCTTTACCGCGCACCAGGGTGCATCTCTGGTCCCTGAAATACGCTTCATCTCTCAGCCACAACTGCGCCTCTGTTAACCCTCCGCGCAGTAAGTAGGGAAGCGCGGCCGGGGAATAGGGGAGATAGTCTTCCAGGGTGACCAGCTTGACCTCGTCCTGGGAGGTAATACGTCTTATTGCCTCCAGGGCACTCAGTGCAGCCGGACCAGCACCGATTATGAGATGTTTTTTTTGCACCTCTTCAACGCTCCAGATAGTAGACTACGGTCTCTATCTCCGATGTTGCCCCGGTCCCGGGACTTCCAGAGCAGATTACGGGGCGGATATGAAAGGCTCCCCCGCTGCGTATGAGCTGCGACACTTCGCTCTCAGGGTCATCGAGATCGCCAAAGTATCTCGCTTTAGACATGCAATTCTGGACACAAGCCGGCTTGAGCCCCCGCTCAATCCTCGGCAGGCAGAAATTGCATTTTCCCACCGCACCTCTGGGGTGCTGCTGGGCGCCAACCTTTTCGTATGGAGTAAGTCCCTGCCCGGGAAAATGGCTCTCATCTTTCGCAGGTGACAGATGGCGTGCCCCATAGGGGCAGGCCATGAGGCAGTTAAGACACCCGGTGCACTTGCTTTCCTCTATCGTTACGATCCCGTCGGACCTCTTTATGCTGGCCCCCGTGGGGCATACATCCACGCACGCCGGCA
This sequence comes from uncultured delta proteobacterium, assembly GCA_963821605.1. GTDB lineage: Bacteria > Desulfobacterota > Syntrophorhabdia > Syntrophorhabdales > WCHB1-27 > JADGQN01. The sequence goes on from CAWGEZ010000056.1 coordinate 831, forward strand.
CTCTGCAATGCATACATAGCACGGGTACGGGCACCCTCTTGACTGCCGGATATTTTCCTAGCTCATAGAACAGGACCCGTGACCAGAGCACGCCTGGAGCGGTCGCATTTGCGTTCTTACAGAATATCTCGCACCCGCGGCAGCCAATGCATCTTTTCAGGTCTATCACCATGCCGTACGTCATTGAGCCACTCCCTCGCCCTTTCTCTGTACCTTCACTTTGACACAGAGGTCCAGGTTGAAGCTGACCGTGTCGATGTAATCCCAACTTAAGGGGATAAGCCATTCAGGGCAAACGCCTTTCTCCCGCTGACTGGCGATGGGTAAACCTTTCGCCCAATGGCCTCCTCCGCTGGCATAGGCAATCAGTTCAGGATGGATAGCCTCCGTCAGCGCGGCCCTCCCCTCTATTTCGTGGCCTGTCCCTGCTGATTGAATCACCACCCAGTCCCCGTTCTTGATCCCTTTCTTGCGGGCAGTTGCCGTGTTCATGGCGATGCCGTACACATACGGATCTGTCTTGGAGACTTCGTCCAGTAGCGGATTATTGTAAGTAGAGGTGAAGGTGTGAAAGGGTATCCTGTAATAAATCCCGTACAGATCATAGTCGTGACGCTTTTCGTCGTGGGACGCACACGGTTTCCAATCCGGCATCGGCTGGAAGTCCGACGTGTCAAAGCCGGGTATACCATGCTCTTTCTTTATGTGCTCTATCTGCTCCCCAAGCGTCTTAAAGTGTTCGTAGTAGATGGGTACGCGAGCCTTTACGAAGGGTCTCCAATAGACCTCTTCCACCTTCTTGGGCCAGCTTATCAGGCCGTTTTCCTTGAACCAGTCCAGACCGCGCTCAGGCCCAAAGTAACCTTTCAGTCTGCGGTCAACGATCTCCTCCCAGGTATATTTCTGTTCCGGGTCAAGCTTGTAAGGGTCCTTGAAGTTGAAGGCTATATTGATCCGCCGATAAAAATCACCCAGTATGCCCAACCTTTCCGCCAACTCGAGAAGCACTTTCTGGGAAGGTCTTCGCTGGAACATAGGCTCAACCACCGGCTGTCTCAGGTGCATAGCCCATGCATCCACGGGTGAAAAAGTGCTATCCATATCAGCCCGCAAATCAAGCTTTTCCAGGTAGCAGGCGTCCGGCAGAACAATATCCGCAAGCTCGGTTGACTCGTCTAAAAAAACGCTGCACGAAACAATGAATATGTCCTCTTTAAACGTCCTTTCCACGGCGCTCGGGTCGAGAAAGGACATCATGTAATTACCGCCGGTATGCATAACGAATTCGGTCTTGTACGGTATTTTATACTTCTCGTGTTCCGTTATACCCCAGAGAACGAGCGGAGATATCCCGGAGGTGGGGACGAGGTCAGTCATTCCGGTCGTTTCCGGTTTTCTAGGCTTCTCTAAAGGCCAGGGGATGTGCGGTACAGTCCATGATCCTACCTTCAGAAGTCCATCCGGACCTTCGCTTGGACTGTACGAAGGCTGACCGGTTTCAGGATGCCCAAGGGCTCGGGAATTCATCCCTAAGACGCCGCCAGGTACGTTATTGGCCCCGACTACTTCCTGCAGAAGTTCAAGGGCCATGTTTATCAGAGCAGAATGCTTGTGCGCCGAGGCTCCCCTGAAATACCCGACAGCGACCGGCCTGTAAGGCAACTCTTTTCCGTCAATAACGATCGTGCTCCCTATCCTGGCTGCCTCTCCGAATTCCTTTGCCAGCCGGCGTATTGTCTCCACAGGGACGGTGGTTATCTCGGACGCCATCTCCGGTGTGTACCTCTTTGACATGCTCTTTGATTAAAGAAAAGGCCGTTGTGGCTTCAGCCCCGTTAACTGAGTAACTCCCCTCCAGAGCCACGTCCTGTAAAGTGGGGGCATCGTAAGCTTTAGCTTTTCCATCCAGGATGTCCCACACGAGCGGTTTTTGTGTCTCTTTGTCTCGAACGTAATAGCCGTCAGCTCCAACTAAATAGGGACCATTAGTATATTGCTTTAAGCTCGGCGCGTCATATATCCCATACTCGTTAAGCAGAAGATTTACCATGGCCAGTGCCATCGCAGCATCGGTGCCAGGCCGTATAGGTATCCATTCGTCACTATTCAGGCCTGGCGTTCCCATCCAGGGCTCAACGACGACATGCTTCATTCCTCTTTTTCTGGCATTCGCCATCCTAGTCGCCATGCCGGTAACACAGTAGTAAGCACCGAAGCCCGCCGGGCAACCGAAATTCAAATAGTATTCGGTGTAGTTTGGGTCGGGCATCTTTGTCCAGGCGGCGTGCACCATGCCGGAAAACAGGTGTGATCCGTTTCCGCAATGCATACCGGCTCCCGAAGGGAACCAATTGGGGCTCCCGAACGCCGCGGCGAAGGAAACGCCCAGCGGGACATTGTCCCCGAGAATCACGGAATGGATGGTCTGCAGCTTTCTTGGATCGTCAGCCTTTATTTTTCTGAGCTTCTCAGTTATTGTGTCCAGCGCTTCATCCCAGCTTATTTCCACCCACTTCGGATCGACCCCGATACCCTTCTCCGGGTTTGTCCTTTTCAATGGCGTATTTATCCGATTGGGATCATAGAGGAGCATCATACCCGGCAGCTCCTCTGGGACAAAGCCCACCGAGACTGGTAGCACAGTCTGGATTCCCTTCGATTTCGGTTACTACACCATCTACACGGTGAACTCGTATGGCGCAGTGACTGAAACATATATTGCAGGTACTTTTGACCCACACGTCTTCTTTCACTCTATTCTATCCTTTTTCTATTTCAGGAAGGCTCAACAACAGTGCTCGCAACCGAAATCCTCCCGAGGAAACGTTGGAATCCTCTTCTGGAAGGCATTATACGCAACAACCGAATACTACGTCAAGTTACGGCTACTTGCTCCAGTCCGGTCTGAGGTGGACCTTAAAAACTGGTTCTGACCATTGCATGCTTGCTTCAAGGGAGGTAGTCCGGGCATGGTTTTCCTGCGTAAACGCGTGAACGTAAATCTCGAAAAAGTTATTGACATTTTTTTGGGGGGTGGGTATGCTGTACCAGAGGCTGCTGAAACACCCGTCTCCATTTTTTGAATGTGACAATGGCAAGCCAACAAGGAGGGTAAGATGAGGAAAAGAATAAGTAGCACAATTGTTTTGTGGCCTACTCATAGCGTTGGCATTGACACTAGGACTAAGTGGAAATGGTTATTCTCAACCCAAGACGGTTGAGCTTAAACTGGCCACGTTCGTACCCAACACAGGCGTTGAGTACAAGGGTGTCCTTGACGCCTGGGCAAAAATGGTGGAGAAGAATACGGACGGCAGAGTAAAGGTAAGAATTTATCCAAGCGAGGCTTTGGCCAAGCAAAAAGATATCTATGATAATGTTGTCACCGGCTTTGCGGATCTGGGGAACTTTAACCAGTGGGCCTCCCCGGGTCGGTTTCCGTTGAGTGATGTTATTGAGATGCCCCTTTCTCCCTGGTCAAGTGATGTCAGGCATGCCAACTTCGTCTTACAGAAACTCTATGACGAGGGATATATCAAGGATGATTACAAAGATGTGAAGATGATCAACCTGCACAACATCACACCCTATTTTATCCACTCGACCAAAAAGCCCATCCGCAAATTGGAAGACTTCAAGGGAATAAAAATAGCGGCACCGGGGACCGTTGCCCAAATGGTAACAACAGCATTGGGAGCGACTCCCATAAACGTACCAGCCCCGGAACTTTACCTGGCGTTGCAGAGGGGGGTGGTGGATTGTACATTCTGGAGCTGGACGGGTCTGAACACGTTCAATCTGCACGAACTCACTAAATATCATACCGCGGTAGGGATCAATATTTCAGCATTTGCTTTGGTCATGAACAAGGACAAATGGAACTCGCTGTCTCCGACCGATCAGAAGATTATTGATGAGGTTTCCGGTCTTTCCCTGGCTAAGGTTGCGGGAAAAGCATGGTATGACGAAGACCTGACTTCTATTGAAAAAGCAAGAAAAATGGCCGGGGTCGAAATCATCCAGCTTCCAGAAAGCGAATTGCAGCGGTGGCGTACCCAGGTCCAGCCGATTCGTGACAAGTGGATTCAGACTATGGAATCCAAAGGGATGCCTGGGAGAAAGATTGTCGACGCAGCAAATCGGATTGCAAAGGAGTACAAAGAGTAAGAACCTGAACAGTTGCACGGGAAAGCGGGGCTGCGACCTGTCATCCGCCCTATGCATTATGCGCTTGACACAATCTCAGCAGCCTCGCTTTTTCACGTAGACGTTTCACTGTCGTAGTACCACGGTTTTTCGTCGACACAACAAAGAAGTGATCTTGGGGGTAATCAAAATGGCCGGTCGCGCAGTCAGACTTCGTAGAACGAGGTATAATCGGATTCAGCGTCCATACTCAATTATATCGCCGCTGCTCTGTTTGGACTCATGGTGGTATTTGTTGCAGCGGACGTTGTGGGACGCTATTTTCTTAACAGCCCTATCAAAGGCGACTACGAATTCGTTGAGGTAATGACAGGCTTGGTTATATCCCTCAGCCTTGCCTACGCCCTGGTCGCTGACCAGCATGTGCGTATTAATATTCTCACCTCCCGATGTTCACAGAGGACCCAGTTACTATCAGATATTTTGTGTTACTTTGCAGGTCTTGCCGTGTTTACGGTAGCATCCTGGCAGACCATCGTCTATGCAAACTCCTTACGCAGAACCGGTCTCCTCATTGGAGTGCTGCCAATACCGGCCTATCCCTTCGTATATGTGGTGGCTGTTGGATTCATTTCGCTTAGCTTGGTCTTCCTCGTAAGATTTGTCCATTCTCTAACTCAGGGGGACAGAATATGAGCCCGTTTTATATAGGCATCATCGGGATCGCAATTATGATTTTAATGTTGTTCTTGGGGGTACACATTGGTGTTGCTATGTCTTGGTGGGTCTTGGCGGCATCTTTTATCTAACCAGCCTGAAAGCAGGGCTTCCTGTTATAGCAACAGTATTCTATTCGAACATGGCCAGTTATACCATGAGCGTTGTCCCTCTCTTTGTGGGCATGGGCATTTTTTGTTCATATGCCGGAATGAGCAAAGGCCTTTACAGCACTGCGTATAAATGGGTAGGAAGCTTTCGGGGAGGATTAAGTATCGCTACGGTCGCTGCTTGTGCCGGTTTTGCTGCTGTAAGCGGTACCAGCGTAGGTACGGCAGCTACGATCGGGAAAATAGCCCTTCCTGAAATGAAAAAGTATAAGTATGACGGCCGTCTCGCTACAGGATGTGTTGCCGCTGGTGGCACTCTTGGCATCCTGATTCCCCCGAGTACCGTCTTCATTATTTATGGATTGCTCACTGAGCAGTCCATAGGCAAACTTTTTGTTGCCGGTATCATTCCGGGTATTTTACTCAGCAGTTTATTTATTCTTACTATCTTTCTCATGACTCGAAAGAACGCGGAATTGGGTCCTCCGGGGCCAAAGACAAGCTTAAGAGAAAAGATAGCCTCCCTGAAGGATGTCTGGTCGGTATTGTTTCTATTTGTGATGGTAATAGGGGGTCTCTATTTTGGGATTTTTACACCGACTGAGGCGGGAGGTATTGGCGCATTTTTGGCTCTCTTTATCGGTGTCATCACCGGGAAGTTGAATTGGTCAAATCTAGGTGCTGCATTTCTTGAGGTGACGCACACGACAGCCATGATTTTTCTGATCATTATCGGTTCCATGATTTTTAATGTTTTTATGGCAGTCAGTCAATTCCCAACAGAACTATCAAACTTTTTGTCCGGCTTGCAAGTAAACCGCTACCTTATTTTTTTTGGGATGGTGTGTATTTACTTAATCCTCGGCTGTTTGATGGATATGTTTGCCATGCTCGTGCTCACCATACCTGTGTTTTTTCCTATCATCAAAACTCTGGGTTTCGACCCTATATGGTTTGGGGTGGTCATTGTGATCATGATGGAACAGGCATTGATTACCCCCCCGGTGGGCCTCAATGTTTATGTTATCAGCGGAATGGCGAAAGATGTCCCCATGGGCACCATATTCCGCGGCATATTCCCCTTTTGGATCGCCATGCTGGTTTGCGTACTGATACTAACGATTTTTCCGCAAATCGCTCTTTTTTTGGTTAATTTCTGATCGGGCACCGACCTCACCTACTCTACAATCTTACCGTTCGCTCGCTATTGAACAATATCAGTCGTAATATTGCATGCGTGCAGAAAATCACGCGGCATTTCTTCCAGTCAACCCTCAAGCCAAACTGTGCAGTTTTTATAGACCTGGCAGGACAGAGGAAGGGGTAGCACCGGATATGATGCTACCCACGATCTTGACACCTGTGAGGTACGTGTGAATGAAGGTCAGGAATCAAACATCGCAACGGCACCGTGACATTTCACCCGGCAGACTGACGGGCGGGGGTGCTGCTTTTCTAGAAACTGCACGTCCCACGGAAGCTCCAGAGCGGTCACGAGTGGCATTATCGGGGAAGGGACTCACTAGCGGGGAACTCGCAAGACCATTCAAGACAATGATGTTAGAAGATGTTTACGATCGCAAGGTCTGCAAGAGAAGGAAGTGTCGATGCTGCTTCTCTTGCTCCTCCAGTTTTTTGGGAGACAACGTTCGCCCATACGGGAGCGGAGAGTCGGTGCGAATGTTCCTCTGCGGATCTCGTTGCCCCGAGAGGAAGAGATAGCTGAATAGCTTCGTTAACGCGGGCCTATCTTTAGTCTGTTTCATAGCTTGATAACACCTGTTTAAGTATAGCACGCAATCTTTGGTCTGTCATGGAGGTCTGACTCTGAAGGTGGTACAATGAATATGGGCAGGTCAAGCAGTGCCGCAGAACGTACGTAAGAGCAAAGGAGCAACGACAATGCTAAAGAGGTATGGGATGATTGCTCTCTGCTTAAGTTTTTCATTGCTTCTGGCTACAGCTGCCAAGGCTCAATTAGTTTGTTCGCTCGGAGGGGACAGTTATTACAACCCCAACTCGGATATGAAAGCGTCACCAGATGCGCTTCGTATCGCGCATAATGTCGCTAACGTCCTCTGTAGTGGCTCATGCGGTATTGCCCTGATTCGCAACCCTACCGCAGGCACAGTTCTAACATCTGCTTTGCCGAATGGCGGAGCTAAAATCGTGTATAATCCGCCATTCTTGAAGTCCATCGACACGAGTATCGGGGATGGTGCCATATTCGGAATATTTGCTCATGAGACCGGGCATGTTGTCGATGGCCGACTGAACGTAGCTTGGATGCCCAACTCGTGGGGTCGTGAATTACGAGCGGATGCCTGGGCGGGCTGTGCTCTCGCACGGGCAGTCCTATCTGAAGATAAGACGATAGCCGCTTTACGCGCCATTCTCCGCTACCCACCTCCCACGCATCCAGCAAGGGATCTACGTGTTCCGGCGCTGGAACTGGGCTATCGGTCATGCGGAGGTACTGGTAACCTACCCCGCCAAGGGACTGACTGATAGAATATGCTACGGTTAGAATGCGTGTCAGGCAGTTCAGTTCGGATGGGAGCGATGGAGACGTTCTTCGCTTCGTTCCTAGTCACGGAAGTTTAGGGAATCGCCGGGCACTTCAGTGCCGCTCACAATCTTCGCCACTCAGAACTGATCAGCGGTTGCGCATTTGATATCTCTTGTAAGCGGAAGAGGGTTAGTCCCCAGACTGCCGAATAGTCATCGCGAGAAGAACACAATAGAAAGTGCAATCAGTGCGTCGGTCAGCGGTCAATATGAGAATAGGCGATAGGTGTAATGACTGCCCTATTCTTTCGCATCGTGTGCGGTCGCGTCCCAATCTGCCGGTCTCTTAAGCGTGAGACTCAGCCAGCCGGCGAGCATCAGCACGCCGGCTGCTATGCCGAAAGGAAGGACGTAACTTCCCGTACGGTCGAACATCCAGCCGGCCAGAAGGGGGCCGAGGAGGGCGCCGGTTCCGTAAAAGATCTGCTGAAGCCCGATATTCCTGCCCATACGTTTCATACCGAAGAGCTGCCGTATGATGGCAGGGAACTGCGGGGCATGACCTCCGTACCCGAATCCAAGCAAGACTCCAAAGGGATAGAGCATCCACTGACGCGTGGAGAGGACGATCAAAGCCTACGGCCACACCTTCGACTACCACCGAAAGGGCCAGCGACTTCCTGGCACCGAGGTAATCGGAGACGCCTCCCATGATGAGCCTCCCTGTCGCGCTGGCCACGCCAATGACGCTGAAAACAGCGGCAGCAGCGCTCGGGGTTAATCTATAGGTCTCCTGCATGTAGGGCACCATATGGGCGAGCATCATCTGTAAACCGAAGCCCACCATGATGTAGACCGCCGAGTAAAGCCAGAATGGTTTCGTGCAGATGACTTCCCGGACGCTCCATTCGTCAACGTCCGATGTCCAGCCGCCTTTCTTTTCCTCGCCAGGGTCCTTCTTTTCTTCAGGACCTTCGGCTGCCTGGACAGGATCTTTCCTTAACAATAAACCGAGCAGCATCATGATGCTTCCGATGCAAATGCCGGCTGCGAGGTAAGAGGTCCGCCACCCATACGCAGGAATGAGGTGACCGAAGATCGGGGGACCTACGAAGGTGCCGAGGCCAATGCCTGAGCTCACCAGACCAAGGGCCAGACCTTGCCTTCGGCGGAACCAGCGGGATGCAGTGGTCAGAACAGGGCCATACACGCTGCTCATCCCGGCTCCGGCGAGCAGGCCGTAGCTCAGATAGATCTGCCATAGTTCGTGCACCATCCCCGAAAGAAGAAAGCCGAGACCGAGGCAGAGACCTCCGGCGATGGTCGTGATCCGGGGACCGATGCGGTCAACAGCCCAGCCGCTAAAAATTCCGAAAATACAGTAGCAGAACATGAAGAGGGCGAAGACGCCGGAAGTCTGGGCTGAAGACCAGCCAAATTCCGCCCGCAAGGGGTTGAAGAAAAGACCGAAACTGTAGCTTCCGGCGTAGGTCAGGGTGGTTATGAGGAAACAGACCGCGAGAACCACCCAGGCGTATCCGCTCGTGCCGGCCTCCCTATCCGTACCTGCGACGGCCGCCACGGCCGGTTGGTCGCTATCTCTCGTCATGACCAGGGATCCATGTTTTACGTATCACGATTGTCGCGGGCAGCGGCACTAGTGGTGGGTCAGCCTCGCCCATCTTGGCCCACTAGTCTAAGCCTACCCGGCATGGCTGTCAAGAAAGGTCGCGTATGCGGATCGGGGCTTGTTTTTTGCGCCTCGAAAGGCTTATAATATTGCAGGTATTTAGCATGAATATAAGTAAGTGTTTCACCTATTCCGAAAGGATTTTGCGTCCTATGAGAGGTATGCGATTTTTTCCTTCTATTCGCGCTCTGTTTCCTCCTCAGCCTTGCGCCAGCGGCCCTTGCACAGGGAAAGCAGGAAAGCGACCTGTCAGGCGTGTTGAAACAGGATTCCATTGAGAAGCATGGATCGACCGTGGACGGGACACAGCAAACAGGAATTTTCTTGCAAGGTCTTGACCTATTGAACTCGCGCACCCCCAGCGAACGCCCTGACGAGGGCACGAAGATTCAAACGGTCGTGCTTTATCCCCAATCTTTCTCTGCAGCAAGGTCCTTAGCGTACCAGACGGCACCTGCCAGATCGTACTTCTTATCTTTCAATGACCAGGGTAAAGAGAACGCGTTGGTTGGTCTGGCAAGCATCGACAGCGAAGAAAAGACCCAAATAAAGGGCATATACCAAAAAGACCTGAATGCCGAACTGCTCCTCGGCTATCAATGGGGCAGCTTTGGCAGTATACTCTTCGGCCGCGCCATACAATACGAACGTTTAGGCGAAGATGCCGGCCGGGTAAGTGATATGGGCTGGCGGATCAAGTTCGTAAAAACCTTCTGAACATCCCGTCTATCTGAGTCTATTCGGTTCATCTAATCCATTGCAAAGCGTTATGTGTTACGGGACCCAGAGAACCCTGGATAGCGCTAGCGATAGCGATAGCGAAGCATCCTGGAAGGAAGCATCCTGGAAGGATAGCGTAGCACCCTGTAGGGAGCATCCCGTAGGGAAGCATCCTGTAAGGTAGGGGAGCATCCTGTAAGGATAAGGAGCCTTGCCGTTTCGCCCCTCAGGGCGGACTTGATTGTCACGGAATAGGCGTGCTAAAACTTCGCTGCACACCCCACGCATACTGCGATATACATGGGGCGAGCTTAAGGGGACGTCAATGGCTGAACCTGTAATCCGCGTTATCGACCTTTGGAAGGACTACGCGGATGACCTCGCGAATGCACCTGCCCTTCGAGGCAGCAGCCTTGAAATAGGCGCGGGTGAAGTTGTCGCTCTCTTCGGCAAGAGCGGATCTGGAAAGAGCACGCTTTTCAATCTGATCGCCGGCCTCGACCACCCGACGAAAGGGCGCGTAGAGGTCGAAGGGCAGGATCTGGAACTTCTTGGGGAGAAGGGGCGCACGAACCTGCGCCGGTTCAGGCTCGGTTTTGTCTTTCAGTTCTTCAACCTTCTGCCCACACTTACCGCGTTTGAAAATGTATTTCTTTCTCTGGAACTGGCTGCAAAGCCGGATGCGGATGTGGCTCGCGAGGCCCTGAAGGAAGTCGGTCTCGCCGGCAAAGAGCATCGGTATCCCAACGAACTTTCGGGTGGAGAACAACAGCGCGTGGCCATCGCCAGGGCGATCGTCAAGAGACCATCCATTATCCTGGCCGACGAGCCAACCGGAAACCTGGACACAGCAACCGGCGATCAGATCCTCGACCTCCTCACCCGAAGATGCCGCGAATCCGGGACAACCCTGGTCATGGCAACCCACGCGTCCTTCACCTGCCGGTATGCGGATCGCATCCTGAGGATGGTGGATGGCGTGGTCGTCGAAGAGACATCCGGCGAGGTGTTCGCTCGTTGAAGATCGTCACCAAGTCTTTCTTGCGCTATCTGCCGAGACGCCTGAGCCTCAGCCTTCTTCAACTCATGGGCGTTGCGTGCGGAGTTGCTGCTGTCGTCGGCATGACCATGTCGGCCCTCACAGCGCTGGCGAAGCTTCACAAAAGCTGTCGAGTTCCTGAGCGGTAAGGCAACCCACTCTATGCAGCGCCCGGCCGGCCCCATGGAGGAGAGCGCCCTTGCCGGACTCGCGCGTGATCCGGCCGTCGAACGGTTCTCACCGGTACTTGACCGCAGGCTGCGCCTCGGCAACGGAGACCTCGTCCGTTTTCTCGGCGTCGATCCATTTCTGGACCGGGCCATACGGCCCGAGATCGCAGATGCGGAGGTGAGGCCCGAACAGACGTGATCCGGGGAGCGCCCTCTCCTTTCTTCTGGACGACGATGCAGTGCTTGTCGACAAGGAACTCGCCCGGCAGCTCGGGCTTTCTTCGGGTAGCATGCTGCAAACGACGAGAGGTGCGTTCCGCGTCATCGGGACGTTCTCAAACCCTTCGGGCGAACCGCTTGTGCTCATGGATATTGCCCATGCCCAGAAGCTCTTCACCCTGAATGGGTTTGTAGATCGCGTTGACCTCATCCTTACGGATGAGCCCGGCTTTCGCGCTCGTTGGGAAAAGGGCTTTCTCATCCAGTCAGGACGCCAACGAAGCGCAACATTCTCCGCCATGCTCGGTGCCTTCCGGCTCAATCTCGAGGCGCTTTCCCTGCTCGCCCTCTTTGTCGGTGTCTTCCTGATCTATAACACGGCAATGTTTGCGGTGCTGAACCGCAGGCGTGACACAGGTATTCTCCGCAGCCTGGGCGCGAAAAGATATGAGATTATCGCGGCATTTCTGACGGAGATTCTGATACTCGGCTTTCATCGGGGGCGCGCTTGGCGGTGTCATCGGTTACTTCCTGACCCGCTTTCTGACCGCCCTGATCGGTACCAGCATCACCGACCTCTACTTTTTCCTGCGGCCCGAACCTTCAGCCTGGTCAAATTGGATTCTATTCGCCGGCATCGGCCTTGGGTGCGGGGCAAGCATGCTGGGCGGGGCGCTTCCCTTGCTGGAGATAGTGCGCACAGACCCTGCAAAAGCACTCTCCGGCCGGGTGGCCAGCCGGCAAAGTGGACATAACGCTCACAGAACCTCCCTCGCCGGCCTCTTCATTCTAGCGGTCAGCACCATCCTTCTCGTACTGCCGCAGACGCATATCTATGTTGGGCTTCGCGGGCGTGTTCGGTTTCCTTATCGGGGTAAGCCTTCTTACGGGCAGCGTGCTCGTGGTAATCCACCCGGGTCTGAGGTGGGTGCTTGGCCGCGTGGGCAGACTGCCCGGCAAGGTCGCTGCGGGAAACATACGGCAGAACCTCGGCCGCACAGCCGTGGCCGTCGCTGCTTTCATGGTGGCTCTTTCGATGTCCGTGGGTCTGGGCGGCATGATCGGCAGCTTTCGCCAGTCACTCGTCTGGTGGATGGGCTCGCAGCTTCGGGGAGAGCTCTATATTGGCAAGATAGGAGAGGCTGACGTGCCTGAGTCGTTCTACGAAGAGGTAAAAAAGATGCCCGGCTTAGGCGGGGCTGATCCCTACCGGAATGTTCAGGTGCTTTATCGCGGCGTCCCTGTCTACGTCGCCTCTGTGGATGCATCCGTCGTGCAGCGATTCACGCACTTCGGCTGGCTCAAAGGCGGAAACGAGAATTGGGAGCCGGTCAAACACGGAGGGGTCGTCATCTCTGAAAGTTTTTCGCGCCGCTTCGGCATAAAGTCGGGCGATACGATCGCACTGCACGGGGCGCACGGGCCAGCGGAATTCAGGGTTGGCGGCATCTTTTACGATTACACAACGGAGCACGGCCTTCTGATGATGGACCGCTCTACGTTCCTGCGCGTTTTCGGAGACCACACGATCAACAGTCTCGCCGCCTTCATCGATCCCGCCTAACCCCCGCCGGCTAGAGCTCATCCAGGAAATCAAAAAGAAGGCCGAGGCCCGGGGCCTGCCTGTGCAGACCCAGTCGCAGCTTCGCGCCAGCATACTCAAGGTATTCGACAACACCTTCGCGGTCACCCGTTCCATGCGGGCGCTGGCCATCGTGGTTGCCTTTTTCGGCATCGCCGGCGCGCTTCTTACGCTCTTCATGGAACGGCGCCGCGATTTCGGTATCTATCGCGCACTGGGCTTCTCCACCGGCCAGATCGCAACGATGACCCTTCTGGAAGGTCTCGGCATGGGTGCGGTCAGCTACCTTTTGAGCATGGGCGCGGGCACGATACTCGCCGTCCTGCTGATCAACGTGATTAATCTGAGAAGCTTCAACTGGACGATATTCTTCTATCCCGAGCTGGGACCCTATGCCTGGACCGCGATAACAGCCCTCGTGGCGAGCCTCGGGGCTGCGGCCTACCCCATCTGGAAGGTCTGCAGAACCTACCCGCAGATGCAGATACGGGAGGAGTGAGGTGACAGTGGTCAGTGATCAGGGCCAGGGGCCAGAGAACGATCAGCATTCGTGGCTCGACCGGTCGTTGCGGGCTTTGATTCTTCGTTTGTTGGGTGCCGGCAACCGGCAGCGACTGGAAGCAGGCTGTCGGAGCCGTGGAAATGGGACTTCCCCCGCGATCACGGATCTCATCCCGAATTCCGGACGGAGTGGTGGTACTTCACCGGTAACCTCATCGACGCAACGGGAAAACAATACGGGTATCAGCTCACCTTCTTTCGTCAGGGGGTCTCTTTGCAGCCAAAGGATCCACAGAATCCCTGGTCGATACGCGACCTGTACCTCGCTCACTTCACGCTCACTGACGTGTCCGCGAGCCGGTTCTGGTACGACGAACGGACGTCCAGAACAGGTCCGGGCCTGGCCGGAGCCGCCAAGGATGAGATGGACGTCCGGCTTCTCAACTGGTCAGCAACGATGAAGGGCAACACGATACTGATCGAGGCGCGCCGGCAAGATATGGAGCTTTCACTCAAGCTCACACCGAGAAAACCTCTTGTCTTCCACGGCGATGGCGGGCTGAGTAAAAAAGGGGCGAACAAGGGACAGGCCAGCTACTATTACTCATATACCGATCTGCGAACGGACGGCACCATTAAGACACCTGGATCTCAATCCAGCGCTCCGCGTGAAGGGAACGAGCTGGTTCGACCATGAATTCGGCTCCAACCAGCTGGCTCAAGACCAGGTTGGCTGGGACTGGTTCAGCCTGCATCTTTCAAACGGGCAGGATCTGATGATCTATCTGTTGCGCCGCAAAGACGGCTCTCTGGAACCGGCTTCATCGGGCACCCTGGTAGACAGGTCCGGAAAGGCTACGCATCTGCCGCTCTCGGAGATCGGCATCGAACCACTCAGCCACTGGAAAAGCCCGCGGAGCGAAGCCACCTACCCCAGTCGGTGGCGCATTACGATTCCGACGAGCAACCTGCAGCTCGTTCGTCACGCCGCTTGTAGCCAACCAGGAACTGATCACAGGGGGTTCAACAGGGGTCACCTATTGGGAAGGCCTCGTAACAGGTACCGGAACATCAGAGCGGCAGGCAAGTGACATGCGAGGGCTATGCAGAAATGACCGGCTACGTCGGAAGCCTGGGCGGAATTTTTTGAGGATCGGATAGATAGCCTTCGGCAAGCAGGCCCCACAGCGGTCTATCCCTCGTCCGGCTGGCTTAATAGATGTTTCACCTCCTCCAGGGCCTCGCCTGCCTGCACCCCCGTGGCGATGAATTCCAGTTCTTCTCCCTTTGCCGCGTCAAACTGCAGGATTGACAGGACAGATTTCACGTTCAGGTACTCTTTTCCGTTCAGGACAAAATTGTAATAGTCCATTCCCTTTCGGTGGACATACATATCGCAGTCGCAGTTCCGGGCAATCTCTGCGAGCTTTGATGCGGGCTTTATATGGAGCCCGTGCTCACCTTCAACAATCAGCCTCACCTCCAGAAACCCATGGGCCTGAAGTGATTCCTTCTCCTCTCTCCATAAATGCGCGTAGCTTCCAATCCATTCTTCGGATGCCTTTCTCCTGCCTATGTCGTAACCTTCTTCGAGCGACCGAAAATATTTGTGTCTTTCTATCTCCTTAATCTGCTCCCGGCTGTCCCTTCTCTGTTTTTCGACAAGCCAATCGGCTCTGTACTTTTCGACGAAATCTTCAATCGCCTCATCAATGGAAACCTCCCTGCCCTTGATTGAGCGACATGAAGTATTTGTGCTCCTCTATCGCCGCCAGTTCAGACGGTATGAGATCTGTCTTCTTTGCGTTCATTGCTTAAGAAGCCCGCTCAGGATTGTAGCACGAGTCTCCTGTTTATTAAAATCATTTAATGAAAAGCATCCAGGCTCCCTCCCGGCCTGCGAGCGGTGGGCCAGTCAGGTGCGAGTGGTTGAATAGACGAAGCATCAGCTATAGACTATGGAACGTG
Organism: uncultured delta proteobacterium; assembly: GCA_963821605.1. Taxonomy (GTDB): domain Bacteria; phylum Desulfobacterota; class Syntrophorhabdia; order Syntrophorhabdales; family WCHB1-27; genus JADGQN01. The sequence continues at coordinate 16,201 of CAWGEZ010000056.1, forward strand.
AACTCATCCCCGTATCACCGAGCCCACATACTGTCCTCAGGAAATAGACACTCACGAAAAGCAGGTTTAAACAGGCCATGGAGCAGCCTGGCCAATTCGTCTACACGCTTGAACTGGTGCCGGGGCGAGGATCAAGGGGTAAAACCCAGGACGAGGCACTTCGCACTGCGGAGCAAGCCGCCAAAGGACATCTCATCGACGCCGTCTCGCTCACGGATAATCCGGGCGGCCACCCAACGCTATTTCCTGATGTCATCGGCCTTGAGATTTGCCGCCTCGGTATCGAGCCCATCATCCACTTCACGTGCAAAGACAAAAATCGAAACCAGATCGAATCGATCCTTTACGAGCTCGACCGCATCGGTATCCATAATCTGCTCGTGATGACGGGCGATTATCCCCGGTACGGCTTTGAGGGTCAGGCCAAACCTGTCTGTGACCTCGACTCGGTCCAGGCGATCCGTCTCATCAGCCAGATGAACGCCGGGATTGGATCTGGACGGAAGGGCGCCCGGCGGCGGTTTGAGACTTCCTCCAACTCATACCTTCAAAGGCGCTGCGATCTCCCCGTTCAAGCAGCTTGAGTCCGAGGTCATGGCCCAGTATTTCAAGCTCTCGAAGAAAGGCACGCATGGGCGCAGACTTCTTCATCACCCAGGTAGGGTTTGATGCGCGCAAATTCGATGAGCTTCTACGGTATATGCGGCTGCAAAATCTTGCCGTGCCTGTTCTTGGCAACGTATACGTCTTGAGTCTGCCTGTGGCGCGGGCCATGAACCGCAAGCTTGTGCCCGGCTGCGTTGTCACCGATGAGCTCTTCAGACAAATAGAAGAGGAGGCGACCTCTCCCGACCGCGGGAAAAGAGGCAAGCCTCACGAGAGCGGCAAAGATGATCGCCGTCCTCAAAGGAATCGGTTACAACGGAGTCCACATTGGCGGTCCGCATCTGGATTATGAGGACGTGGAAAGGATCATCGACACAGTCTAAAGAATACACCGATAACTGGCGAGAACTTGTGAGCGAGTTTTCATTTCCGCAGAAGGATGGGTTCTATCTTTTCGAAAAAGAGCATGCGACCGGTCTCAACACAGATGTGCTTACGGCACGGCAGGCACGCCCTCGAAAGCAGCTTGGTCTACGGCTATCATGCGAACCTTTCATCGCATCGCCTTCGCGCCCGAGGCCCCACTCTATGGGCTTTGCTGCTCCTTGTTCAGGAAGCTCGACGGGACGAGACTGGAAGGACCGGTGACGGAAATTGAGTACTGGATCAAGTTCATCTCTTCCCGCTGCCGCCGCTGTGGTGACTGCACACTCGCGGAGATGGCATTTCTCTGCCCGCAGTCGCAGTGTCCGAAGTTCCTCTTCAACGGGCAGTGCGGGGGCTCAACTGAGGGGTGGTGCGAGGTATTTCCGGGAAAACGAAAGTGTATTTACGTGCGCGCTTACGAGCGGCTTAAAGCATACGGCGAAGAGGAATCCCTCAAGGGAGAATATATTCGCCCGCGTAACTGGGCATTGGATCAGACGTCGTCATGGACCAACTATTTTCTCGGACGGGACCATCGGGCTGAAACCTGCGATGGCGGGAAGGGAGGTGGGAAATGAAGACGGGCTCGCTGAGATGATGCGAGAGGCCATCACTGGCGGAGCAACACCGCAGGCGTCCCCTTTACGATGGCGCACGAGGTGGCAAAGCTGCTCAATGAATAGATGGTGCGGACAGCCGTTACCTGACCAGAAGGAAGACCCAGAAAAGTAAGACGATGGCTACGCGGTAAATCCCGAACGGGATAAAGGTGTGATGCTTGATGAAATTGAGCAAGAACTTGATGCCGACCAGGGCCGCGATGAATGAAACAACGAACCCCACCGCGAGGAATCCCATCTGCTCAGCGGAGAAACTGCCTGCGTTCTTGTATAGATCAAGACACGTAGCTGCCAGCATAGTGGGCACGGCGAGCAAGAAGGAAAACTCGACGATCGTTCTGCGCTTGAGCCCAAGGATAAGCCCCCCGACAATGGTCGCTGCCGACCTTGACACGCCGGGGATCATGGCGACGGATTGAAAAAGGCCGATCAAGAGGGCGGTCGGGTATGGTATGGAGGCGAGGTCATCGATGCGTTCTTCCCTATGCCGGTGGATAATTTCAAAAATTATCAGGAATATGCCTCCCAGGAACAGGGACCAGAGCACGACTTGGGTACTCGCGAGGAGATACCGTTTGATAATCTTGTAGAAGAGGAGCCCTAACACGGCGGTAGGAAGGAAGGCCGCTATTACGCGCTTTGCAATTTCCATATCAACGAGCAACGACCGCCAGTAGAGCACCACGACCGATAGAATCGCCCCCAGTTGTATCGCAATCTCGAAGGTCTTGAGGAACTCGGTCTGTCCCAGTCCCATCACCCGGGCAGTGAGCATCAGGTGCCCGGTCGATGATATGGGCAGAAACTCGGTGATGCCTTCCACTATTCCAAAGATCACTGCGTGGAGAAAATCCATGGCCAATATTTGTTCATTTCACGCCGCCGTTGTCAACCTTTTTCCGATGGATTGGCTAGCGGTGAGCGCAAGCCCATTGCTTCGGGCGCGGAATTCAGGTATACTATTGCTGCGCACGAGACACAGACCCCGAATTCGATAGCGGTAGCGATAGCGAAGCATCCTGTAGGGAAGCATCCTGTGAGGATAGCGCAGCACCCTGTAAGGGTAGCGCAGCATCCTGGAAGGAAGCACCAAATCCTAAACATCGAATAAGTAAACTCGAACATTTAGGGTTTCGAAACAACGCTCAGAATTGCGGTTGAGCCGGCAAGCGCGTTTACTACCGAACCGCCGGCTTGAGGAGTGAGGGAGAGATGTACATTTCAGTGGTCGGTACTGCGGGGGCAGGTAAGACAACGCTCTTCAGAGCGCTCGCCAGCGGGAACGGCAATGGCACGGCTATGGGGTCAGCGCTGGCCACCATCGAGGTGCCTGACGAACGACTCGATGCTCTAGCAAAAATCTTCAACCCGAAAAAAACAGTTTACTCCCGCATCGAGCTCGCCGATACCGTAGCGATCAGCGAGGGCGAGGTTAAGAACGAAACACTCGATAGCAAATCGCTCCAGCAAATGCGCAAGAGCGACGCCATCCTGTTGGTACTCCGTCACTTCGAGAACGGACATAGCGCAGACCCGATCAACGACTTTCAGACGGTCTATAATGAATTCATCCTCTCCGATATGGCTCAGATCGAGTCCCGATTGGAGCGCATTCGGAAGCAGGCCGGGAACAAAGCGCAAGGAACATTTGATCAGGAAAAGACACTTCTCGAACAGTGTCTCGCACACTTGGAGGCCGAACAGCCTCTCTACACTCTGCCACTTGCGACAGAGGAGGACAAGAGACTGAGGGGTTTTCAGTTTCTTTCCCGCAAGCCGATGATGATCGTCATTAATTGCGCAGAGGAGACCCTGGGCGACACGACGATCGCTGCTCGTCTCAAGGAGCGTTTACCGGCGCATGTTCCCGTGATCGCCGCATGCGCGCAGCTCGAAGCCGAACTCGCCTTGATGGCGCCCGACGAACAGGCCCAGTTCATGACCGGATACGAGATAAAGGAGGCCGTTCGCGGCAGGATCATTCGACTAGCCCGCGACACGCTGGGCCTCATCTCATTTCTGACGGTGGGAGACGATGAATGCCGCGCCTGGCCCATCAGAAACGGCATGACCGCACAGGATGCCGCCGGAACCATCCATACCGATTTCTATCAGAAGTTTATCCGCGCTGAAACGGTTGCCTATGACGATTTTATAAGCCTCGGCGGCTTTGCCGGCTGTAAGAAGGCGGGAGTCTGGCGACTCGAGGGCAAGACCTATATCGTCCGGGATGGGGATATATTATGCATCCGCGCGGGTAATTAAGCTTCCTTGAAGCCCCGGGCCACTATGCAAGGCCCGAGGCTTACCAGCCGACATATGCCACTTGCATTACGGTACAACTGATGGGCTTTCCCTGAAGTTGCCGCGTCTCTGATAGAAGCCCGTTCCTGTTTCCAGCCACTGCTCAATGTCACTCTCGTACTGATAGACCTGCTCATCTATCAGTTTCTCCAGAGCCGGCAGGTCCATGGGCTGCTGTCTTATCCAGATCTCGACCTGCCTTGCGCCCTTGGGCGAAGAAATGGAGCGCAAGACCTGCACGTATTGCTGCAGCGTTTCCAGACCTTCTTTTTCCTTTCCCTCTTTCAGGAGGATGAGAGACTTGTAGCCCAGGGTCGCACGTACGAATAATCCTTCCCGTCCAGTCGTTGAGCCTCCATTACGTATTGCTCCGCGCTCGCCAGGTCGCCCATCTTGTAGGCTGCGGTTGCCGCAAAAGCGTAGGCGGAAGGCCACTTTTGCGCCTCAGCCGCCTTTAGAAAATCAACCCTTGCATTCGCATAATCGTCCTCCCGCAAGAGCCGTTTCCCATGGAACATGTTTTCAGCATACATGTTCCACTGCGTGGAGCAGGAGACCGAAAGAAAAGCTACGATTATTGGTATACACCACAAAACCTTTTTCATGAAAACCTCCTCGATTACCTATATTGCCTAATCCTTTTCAAGCCACTCTATGTATCATATAAGTAGCCGCCGGTGGCGTGTCAACCCGACGCCTGCATTCGTACGGTGGCATGCGCGCTTAATTGTCTTTATTTGATTAGCGGCTCAGTGACAGAAGATTACGTGCGAGTCGCCTTCTTTTTCAGTATCAGCGAAGCTCCCGCGCCGAGGAGGGAGACCGAGGCTGAAAGGATAAAGCAGCCCGCGAACGTGCCTGTTGCGTCCTTTATCAATCCGGCGACAGCCGGGCCTAAAGATTGACCGACGCCAAAAATGACGGTAACAAGCCCGAGAGCCGCCGGTGCAAGCCTTCCCCCCATTGAATCTCCAACCGCCGCGGCCATGATCGCGGGCATGGATGACAAGCCGACTCCAAAAACTATGGAGGAGATGTAGAGCGCGGGCGTGCTTCGCCAGAAAGCCAGGACGAAGTATGAGAAAGCAAGGGCGAGATAGGCGAGCACGGAACCATACCTTCTGCCGAGGCGGTCCGAGACCCAACCCCATATCACACCGCTGGAGATGCTGAATAAGCCGAGGACCGCGAAAACCTCGCCGGCCTTTTTAGGTGTGAGTCCCCATTCGCCGGTCAGATAAGCGACAAAAAAGGTCAGGTATATGATATACGAAAAACCGAACATGAAGTAAACAGCTCCGAGTTTCCATACTTCTTTCTCTCGCACCACATCGCCCCAGGCCGAGAAGAAGCTGGAACCCGAACGGCGCTTGCGCTCTTCCTCGCCCCCGTAGATGGAGGTACCCTTTTCGCCTGGGTTATCCCGCAAAAAAACGTAGCAGGCGAAGGAGAGGACGAAGACAAGGGTCCCCAGTAGAAACCAGGCATACCGCCATCCGTCGGATCCGAATTTGCCCATGAAATAGGGGAGAGCCAAGCCGACGATGGAGAGGCCTATTCCCGTTCCAACGGTCAGAATGCCTGCTGCGAGTCCTCTCTTCTCGGGCGGCGAACCAGGCTGCGGTCAATGCCATCATCGGCACCACGGCCCCGCCGTTACCCATGCCCGTGACCAGCCTCGTCAAGAGGGCATGCGTAAACGAACGGGAGAATCCGGTAAGGAAAAGGCTGACCCCCATGACCAGCAGAGACACAAAGATGGTCCTCCGCGCCCCAAAGCGGACCGCGAGAAACCCCCCGACAACCGCCAAGCAGAGATAGCCTATGAAATTGGCAGTTCCGATGAGACCGACCTGGGTGTACGAAAGAGAGAGTCCCTCTTTCATCGGGGGCAGTATCACTGAATAAGACATCCTCCCGAAGCCCTGGGTCAGCAAAAGCACGAGGGTGCCCGTAAGCGCGATGATCCAGGCGTAATGCATCATTCTCCTCTACAAGTTCTTATTGATTCTGATGCAATTGTGATTACTTTGCAACTGAAAAAACGGTTGAAGGAAAAATGCTGGTACCGCCCGCCCTGAAAACCGGGTTCCAGACCAATCGATTCGTTACCTTCAGGAAAAGTCTAATTAAATGCGCCTCAGACCGCAGCCCAGTCAATACTGTCTTTTCAGACGGCAGCGGCACGATGAAGACTGGTTTCCGGGTCCTCTCCAGCACCGAGCGTGCAACGCTCCCGAGAAATGCCTGCCTCAGCCACCCTTTTCCGTGGGTCCCGAGCACGATCACATCACATCCTCTCCGTGTCAGCGATGTTAAGGATCTCTTCCACGGGATAGCCTGCCCTGACTAAAGACATCGGATACGAGGTTTGCACAGGGCGGGCCAATCTGTGTCTCTACCTCCTGACAGAATTTCTCCAAGCGCTTCTTGATCTCAGCGATATCTTCCTCTTTCTCCTGCTCCTTTGCCCTTTGCAAGACCCTCCCCGCATCGGTGAAACCTGCTTCCATATATACCGAAGGGGGAATCGTCCCTATGCAGTGCAGGATCACAATCTTCGCGTTATGTTTCCGCGCCATATCCGCGGCAAAGTAAAACGCGTAGGACGAGTTCTTCGTCAGATCAGTAGCATAAAGGATC
>CAWGEZ010000057.1:0-21785 GCA_963821605.1 uncultured delta proteobacterium
CGAGTTGACTAAAATATGGGTTTTCCCAGCGGCAGCTTTGGTGCACCAAATGACGCGCTCTTGCTGCTAACGCCATCAAACCAATGAATCCCGGATCAGCCCACTGTGGTTCTCTTTCTTCGCTCATAATCCCCCTTTTGCTCTGACCCTTGATCGAAAATCCTCTCTTCTCACCTCCTTCCCCATGCTGGATCAATGTTTGCCGCCAGGTCAACGGCCTGCAAGACTGTTGCTGTGACAGCGCGAGAAGTGTTGCCCATAAGAGCGGTTGTAGCATTGGATTGTTTTTTTGTCAACAAAATGCCTCAGGTTGTCTTTGCACTATTATGTATTAAGAAGTATACAAATGTTGGACTACAGTCACATTGCTTTTACAATAGTCTAAATGTACTGTGATGATTATGAGTACACGTTAAGGGAATTGTTGAGGGGCAAATCCTTATCTACAACCTCTAAGGCCTACCAGGAAAGATTTCTGATGACTGCAAGAGCTATCTGACCTGATACAGTGAGCAAGAACAACTCGTTCACGAAATGGAATCATGGTATATGCTATAATGAGGCGCTACAGAAGTTTCTTTTTGAGCGAGGGGCTATGAAAAGACAATTCAGGGTGCTACTGTTCTTATCCTTATTGGGTTGGAATATGTTCTCTATTACAAACTATGGTCTATGACTGCGTGGCACAACCTGATAGCGCCCCTGTCCCTGTGCGGGCGTCCGGCAAGGTAATTTTCGGCCCTTTTGAATTTGTCCCTCCTCAAGGTTACTGGTATTTCCCACGCACGTATCCGGAGAAAGGTTTGACAGCGGGAGGAACCTTCGTAGTGACGTTCTTTCGAAACAAAAGACGATATACCGACAAAGCGGGATAAGTCTGAGTTTCCCAAGCATGTGTTCTTAAATTTTTATGTTTATTCAAGTAAGTTTGATGACGTCCAGTCATATTGCGACGCGGTCTCAAGTGCGCGCAGATCACGGGGCATTTCCAATGACGAATTTTCGTACAAAGACCTTCCTGAAAAGACGAAGGCACTATTTAACAATATGGCTGATTGGAGCTGCAGAGAGGAAACCATTAAGCTTTTCACCCTCTGTTCGCTATCAATTGTGTCGCCTTAGGTGAAGCCGGCGTTATTCAGATGTCCGCGCACGGTGAAGAAAAAGGCGGTGCTGGCTAAAGCATCACTGTTAAGAGACACAATGCTCTGGCTAAAAATAAACAGCTCGGGAAGGCTTGGGAACTGAGGCTTCTTCATACCTCTACATGACCTGTCCGACTTCGTACTACCGATCATCACCACTCACCCCTCATCACTTCCATTTCATCGCATTACAGACCTTTCCGTCGCCAAACCATATACGGTCCTTAGTTGCACGGCGTAAGATGATCGCAGGAGATAGGAAGGGCGGTTACACTTCCTGACAAGGAGAAATGCTATGGCTCTTATCGAGATGGAAAACATTAAGAAGGATTACTTTCTGGGGAGACTGTGGTGCATGCCCTTCAAGGGATCGACTTGCACATAGATAAGGGGGAGTTTGTTGCCATATGGGGACCGTCCGGCTCCGGCAAGACAACACTTCTCAACCTTATCGGCGCCATTGACGAACCATCGGCAGGGCATCTCGCGATTGCCGGCCGGGATGTCCATCTCTTGTCGGATAATCAGAGAAGCGAGCTGCGCAATGAGACGATCGGTTTCATCTTTCAGAGTTTTAACCTGATACCGGTGCTCTCCGCCCTCGAGAATGTCATGCTGCCGCTTCAGCTTAAAGGCGCGTCGTCCGGAGCAGCCAGAGCAAGGGCCCTGAGCCGCCTGGAGGAAGTCGGCCTCAGTCAGTTTGTCGATCATCGTCCGTTCAAGATGTCCGGTGGACAACAGCAGAGGGTATCGATCGCAAGGGCCTTGGTGAATAGTCCATCTCTGGTGATAGCTGATGAGCCCACCGCCAATCTCGATTCGGAGACCGCGCGTATGATCATCAGCCTCATGCGGGAGCTGAATGAAAAGGAGACCACGTTCATCTTTTCGACCCACGACCAGCGATTACTCGATCGGGTCAAGCGCCTGGTTCGTCTGGAGGATGGACGGATCGTCGACGGAGGTATGAAGCCATGATGAAATGGATGAAGCTTGCGATCCGAAATATTCTCAGAAATAAGCGCCGCTCCTTTGTCACTCTGCTCGCCATCGGTGTGGGCTTTTCAGCGGTCAGCCTCTTTAGCGGCTATGTCAGTAATATATACTCCGGGTTAAGGGAATCGGCCGTTCGAGGAGAGGGCTTGGGCCATCTCACTATCTATAAGGCTGGTTGGCTTGAGAAAGGAAAACTTGATCCTGAGCGATACATGTTTTCAAAAGCGGAGGTCGAAACAATAACAAAACTGGCCACCGCAGAACATGATGTTATTCTGGCCACACCCCAGATTCAGGTGACCGGCATCGTTTCAAATGGGGTTACCTCCACCATATTCATAGCGCAGGGAGTGGTTCCTGGGGATGATAGAACCATCAAGGGTGCCTGGACGTCATTCAGGCCTGTCAAAGGACAGCCATTGCAGGAGGGCACGTCATTCGGCGTTGAGGTTGCCCAGGATCTGGCCAGGTATCTATCCCTTTCCGCGGGCAAAGACGGCGTGGTCATGAGCACTACCCTGTCCGGCCAGATGAATGCGATGGACATGCAGGTGATGGGCGTCTATGATTCAGGCTCCGATGCCACGAACGATAAATATATGCGTTTCACGTACGACTTTGCCCAATCCCTTGTTGATACGAAGATGGCTGAAAAGGTTGTGGTACTGCTCAAAGACTTTCGAAAGACTGAGAGCATGCGCACGCTGCTCCTGTCCAAACTATCCGACGCAGGCATTGCCAGTGAGATAAAGACCTGGAATGAGCTCTCCCTATTCTATGCTAAGGTTAAAGGTATGTTCGACATGATCTTTCTGTTCCTGTTCACCATCGTCCTGGTCATCGTGGTAATGAGCACGGTCAACACGATGAGCATGGCCGTTCTCGAAAGGACGAGGGAGATTGGCGACACTGAGGGCCCTGGGATTAAAGCGAAGGGGTGTCTCGCTGCTCTTTGCGATGGAAGGCGGCCTGCTGGGTCTCCTCGGCAGCTTCATCGGGATCGCGCTGCACGCGAGCGTCTGGGCCATGATTCGAGCCTTCGCCCCGACTTACACGCCTCCGGGCATTTCTACGCCCGTGCGATTGATTGTCGACCTTGGTCCGCGGACCATGTGCTTTTTGCTGCTCTTTCTGGTATTTCCTTTCTTTAATAGCCGCTATCATTCCGGCGAGACGCGCGGCCAGACAGAATGTAGTGGACGCCCTCGGTCATGTATAGCACTGAGTTGCCTTCAAGCGTATACCTTCGTTGTCGCTGCGTCGCTGTCCTTGACGTACCCGCCAGGTACGCCTGCGTCCGGCTCCTCGCTGCCGCCTCGGTCTCCATCTTGAATGCAGCTCGGTGCAAACAGATGATAGAAGGAGGAAGATGATGAACTGCTCACACGATAAACGATATTTGATAGTCCTGGTCCTTGCACTTTTATTTTGCCGGGCTTTTCCCTTCCCTCGCTCCATGCTGCCATGAACCCCAAGGAGATACTCAGCAAAGCGGATGAAGCCCGAGGTAACGCGGAAGGTGTGGAGTGGCAGATCGACATTGAATCCGTCGAAGGGGGTCGCCAGCAACAGAGAACCATCAAAGTGACGGCCCGCGATTTCAATTCATTGGCCGAGTTTCTGGCGCCGCCCAATGTGAAGGGCCAGAAACTGCTAATGCTCGACCGCAACATGTGGTTTGCAAAACCCGGTCTCTCCAAAGCGGTCCCTATCTCTCCCCGGCAAAAACTGATGGGCGGCGCTGCCAATGGCGACATAGCATCGACGAACTACGCCGGCGATTATAAGATCGTCCAGACCTCGGAGGACGCGGTGAACAACGAGCCCTGTTATCTCTTTCGATTTGAATGCCGTGGACAACAGGGCCACGTATGACCGGATCAAATACTGGATATCCAAAGAGCGGCTCGTGGGAGTCAAAGCCGAGTTCTACACGGTCTCGGGAAAGATGTTTAAGACTGCCACCTTTGAATACAAGAACAGCATCACCATCGATGGCAAGCCGCGGGAATTCATTTCCAAAATGGTCATCACGAGCGCCATAGTGAAAGAGGATGTCACAACCATGAACTATCGCAAGGTGTCGATCAAGAAGGTTCCTGATTCCATCTTCAACCTGAATCTGTTGACGAGGTAGAATCTCGCGATGGGACCGAGTCTCTCAAAGGTGAAGCGCTCTCTTGCAGTGGCGGTTTAGTCGGTGGCCGGCCTGGGGTTGTTCCCGCAATCGGCAGCGGCCGATGAGGATACGCACGCAGAGTCCCGCGTGGTGGAAAAGTATGGGCGGAGCGCTTTTCCCTCGATTTTCGGGCCTTGACCTATGGTGTGGACCAGAAGCCTGCCAATTCGAGTCAGAACCCTTCAAACAACTTCCTGCAGATGGCACAGTACATAACGGTCCTGGAATTGCGGCCGGACATGCGTCTCAATCTGGAGCCTCTGGATTTCAGCGCCAAGCCGAGAGTGAGACTTGATTATAGTTTCTGGCGGGAAGGTGTCCGTAAAGGAGAATCGCAGGGAGATGATGAATGGTTTGTCAATGAATGGCTGGCAAGATTGAAAGCCCGTGAAAATCTATTTCTCTCCTATGGCCGTGAAAACCTGCAGTGGGGGCCCTCCTTTCTCTTCTCCCCCTCCAATCCTTTCTTTCAGGATAATGGGCGTCGTAACCCCTACCTGGAGGTGCCGGGTATGGACTTCGGCCGGTTGGTCTGGATCCCGGAAAGTTCCTGGACAGTATCTTTCATTGCCAACACGAATGAAGGGCTGAACAAGACCTCTGGCCCTGGCCTGTTCCTCACCTCTTCACTCCCACCCCCATTTGAGAAGACCTACGCAATAAAGATAGATTACACGGGCCGACAGAATTACGCCTCAGCGATCCTTTCCCACAGGGAGGGTTTCAATGATTCATTCGGTTTTTTTGGAGGATGGACCATTTCAGATGCTGTCCTCCTGTATGCCGAGGGAGTCGCTACTCAAGGCAGTGAGGCTTTATATCCCAAGAAGAATAGTTCACCCTTGGGCGCTTCAATGCAGCAATTTTATCTGGACAGTACTGCTATCAAACCAGTCGTCTTGATCGGGGGCTCATATACGCTCGAAGCAAAGGGAACTTTGACCATGGAATATGCCTATTACAGCCCGGGCTACAGCGACGCCCAGGCGGAGAGCTACTACGCTCTGCGGCGTAAGGCAGGACAGGCTTTTCAGGCAGGACTCGCTTTCAACCCAGGGGGACCACTGTCGGGACTGGGGCAAATGACCCTCAGCCAGACAGCCGGCACAGGACTGCGACTCTTGAGAAGGAATTATGCGTTGCTCCAATATATCCAGAATAATATCAAAAACGTAATTGATCTTACGATGCGCTGGACCCAGAATCTGGATGATGGGTCCGGTCAATTTACAGCAGTTTTGGCATACTCTCTGGGTAAGCATCTGGAGTTGTTTACCGTCGGCACCGCAATGGCAGGCGGGAAGAATACGGAGTTCGGGAGTATCCTGGATTATCAATGCATGATCGGGGTACGATATACTTATTGAGAATATCATACCGGTTGCGAGTTACGAGTTACGGGTTGCAGGTTAGAAGAGAACACGATAGACGTTCGGCGTTAACATTGAGAGGGTTGCCGCGCTGAAACTAGCATTACGAATACTGGTAACACTCAGATATCGATATTGGAGTTTAAATCAGCATGGAGCATTTATCAGACCATATAAAGAACTATGTCAATGCCAGGCATTTTTTTGTCGACCTGCTCTATACAATCATCTTATCCGCTTTGATCGCCGTTTTTCTGACCTTGACAGGCATTGCACCATCCTTTGTCATGAGTCTAGTCATGTCTCAATCTTTCGGCATTTCTATCTGCTCGATCATTACGCTCTTGCTCTGGATCATCAAACCGGAGAAGATTCTATCTCTCGCTTTGATAGTCATCACAGGTATTGCCGGTGGAACCCTGATAGGCCTGCAAATAGGGCCTTTTGTCCTTGAGCAGTTCTTTTCCGTCGTCGTGAAGGGACCGGAAAAGACCTTCTTTCAGACGTCGTCCTCTGCATCGCATTTGGTAGTGTTATCAGCTATTTTTTCTACGCCAAATCAAGATTGAGTGTTAGTCAAGGAGATGATCCAGCAGGAAAGGATCAAACGTCTTTCCAGCGAAAAAGAGGCCCTTGAAGCCAAACTGAGACTGCTTCAGGCGCAGATCGAGCCGCATTTTCTTTTCAACACCCTTTCCAATGTCCTGAGCCTGATAGACAGAGATCCGGTCAAGGGCAAGTTCATGTTAACGGATCTGATCCGTTATCTGCGCACCTCTCTGTCGAGGACGCTGCCTGACACAACGACACTGGATCAGGAAATAGAGATCATCAGAGCCTATCTCAATATCCAAAAGATCAGGATGGGTGAAAGGCTCCATTTCACGATTGAGGTCCCCGATACTGCGCGGCTCCATCCCTTCCCTCCCATGCTGCTTCAGCCGCTGGTAGAGAATGCCGTAAAACACGGGCTTGAGCCTCAAATGGATGGAGGAGAGATCATCATAAAGGCCATGGAAGAAGACGATCTCATGAGGATCGAGGTTATGGATACAGGCCCCGGATTCTCTTCTTTCCAAAAGACCGGCGTAGGTATCGCAAATGTGAGAGAACGCATTCAATTGCTCTACGGAGAGAAAGGGCGTTTAATACTGGAAGAGAACAAGCCGCATGGCATAAGGGCGGTCATCGAGGTACCGAAAGATGGTGTATAAGGCTATCATTGCTGATGATGAGGAAGAGTTGCGGACCTACCTCAAATCTTCTTTGGCAGAGATTTGGCCGGAGCTCATTATTTGTGGCGAGGCCAAAAACGGTAAAGAAGCCCTTGAATTGGTGGAATCAATGCGGCCGCAGATCGCATTCCTTGATATCAGGATGCCCGGCCTCTCGGGCATGGAGGTGGCAAAGAGAATCGCGGGTCTCTGCCGTATTGTATTCGTAACCGCCTTTGACCAGTATGCGGTCGAAGCCTTTGAGAGAGAGGCTGTTGATTATCTCCTGAAACCCGTATCGAAAGAGAGGCTGAGTCAGACCGTTCAGCGGCTCAAGAACCAATTGAATGCCTCAACCCAACCACCCGCGGGATTGGCTGAGGTTCTGGAGCAGGTCCTTGCCAGGTTGCCGGGCAAAGGAGGGCCTGAATACCTGCGCTGGATCAAGACACAACATAAAGATAGCATCCGTCTCATACCGGTGGAAGAGGTCGATTACTTCCAGGCCGAAGACAAATATACGCTCGTCATGACCAAAGAAGGGGAGTCGCTTATCAGAAAGACGATTAAGGAATTGAGCGAGGAACTCGATCCCGCTCAGTTCTGGCAGATACACCGGGGAACCATAGTGAACGTATCCAAGATAGACAGAGTGAGCCGTTCACTCACGGGACGAGGGGTAGTCAAACTTAAGGAGCGACCGGAACTTCTCACCGTCAGCCGCAGTTACCTTCACCTGTTCAATCAGATGTGATCTGCCAATGTGACCCGCAAGTGGTTGCTGCGAGTGGGCGATCGAGCCAGAGTCCGTGAGCGCTGTTCCTGGAGTGAACATCACGGAAGGTCTGGGGACCCGTAAGTGGAGACGAGCGTGGCGCATGCGCCCAAGCGACTGACTCCGAGGCACGATCGGAGTGCGAACGCGACTTGTTTGCGAGCTGCCAACCGAATCGAAGAAGAGAAGTTCGCAATTGGAGCTTGAGCGAGGCGGAACGTCCGACGGGTCAGAGCGAGGAGCGCTAGTGAGAACGGAAGGAATAGTGCTCACGGACGGCTTACCTGCAACCGAGAGATAACATTTTTGTCAATTATCTCTGGCAGCCCGTCCTTGACATCCCCAGCAAATCCGGATAACCTGCATAGAGCGCTACGGAAAGAGCCGGTCAAAGGGGAGAAGAGATATGCATCCTGATTTTGGGTACGGCGATGATGGACTTATCCAGGGCAAAGTGCCGGGTGCACAGACGGGCATCGAGGTGCGGAAGACCATCTGCTCCATCTGCAACCCCCTTTCACATTGCGGCATCGACGCATACGTGAAGGACGGGGTAGTTGTCAAGGTTGAAGGAAGCAAAGAGAATCCCCACAGCGGCGGGACGCTCTGCTCCAAGGGCAATGCCAACAGGCAGTATATCTACCATAAGGATCGGATCCGCACGCCGCTCATCAGAAAAGGAGACAGGGCCTCGGGCCACTTTATACCTATTTCATGGAACGAGGCGCTCGATCTCATCGCGAGCCGCTTACTCAAAATAAAAGAAGAATCCGGTCCCGAATCTGTCGTCTTTTACGCGGGCTTCCCTAAATGGATGAGGCCATTCCTGAAGCGCCTTGCCCACAGCTTCGGCTCACCCAACTATTGCACGGAGTCGAGCTGCTGCTTCAGGGCCAGCTTTATGGGGGCCGCCTTGAATTACGGGGCCATGGGCCCGGCCGATGTTGCGCGATCAAAATGTCTTCTTGTCTGGAGCAGCAACCCGTTCTATACAAACACGACCCTCGCAAGGGGCATCCTCGATGCCCGCGAAAAAGGGCTCAAGATCATTGACGTGGGGCCTCTGATCACGCCGCTCACGGCCCACGCAGACATACATCTGCGTATCCGGCCGGGCACCTCCGGCGCACTCGCGCTTGGCTATGGCCAACGTGATCATCGAGGAAGGATTGTATGACCACGAGTTCGTACAAAACTATACGCTCGGCTTCGAGGAGTACCGCGCGTATGTGGCTCGAGTTCCCGCCCGCGTGGCCGAAGAGATTACGGGCGTCCCCGCGGCTAAGATCATTGAGGCCGCACGGCTCTACGCCACGACAAAGCCGGCCTGCATGATGAACAGCGCGAATCCCACGACCCACCATACGAACGGACTGCAGAACCACCGCGCCATCGTTGCGCTCGTCGGGCTCACCGGCAACTACGACGTGGCAGGGGGAAACCCGGTGGTGCCCCCGGCCTATCTCTACCAGTCCAGCGGCGGCCTGCGTGACGCGGGAGCCGGAGTTTGAGCAGCCCCGGCCGTGGGAGGAGATGGCGCCGCGTATCGGACAGGATCAACATCCCGCATGGTGCAGGCTGCGTCCCGGAAGCCCAGGCTATGCAACTCCCCTTCCAGATCCAGAGCGGCAAGCCCTACCCTATCCGCGCCATGCTTGGCTTCGGCCTCAACCACCGGATGTGGCCGGGACAGGATTTCATGGAGGCAGAGCCTCAAGAAGCTCGACTTCCTCGTCGATGTCGATATCTTCATGACGGACACAGCAAAGCTCGCCGACCTCGTGCTTCCGGCATGCACCTCCTTTGAGAGGAGCGAGCTGAAGTTCTATCCGCAGCAGTACGTCATATGGACGAAGCCTGTGATCAGACCTTTGTGGGAATCACGCTCTGACGCAGAGATCATCTTCGACCTGGCGCGTCGAATGGTGCCGGACGATGCCCTCATGCAGAAGGGCTATGAAGCATGCATCGACTGGATGCTTGAGCCCACGAAGCTGACCCTGGACGAGTTGAAGAAGTACCCGGCAGGATATGCAGTCAAGAACGTGAAGGCGCCTCCATTTCAAAAATACAAGAAGAACGGCTTTGCCACACCTTCGGGAAAGATGGAGTTTACCTCCACGATCCTGGCGGAAACAGGATATGATCCTCTTCCGGTTTACAAGGAGCCGAAACTGAGCCCGCGATCAACCCCTGAAGTAGCAAAGGAGTTCCCTCTCATCCTCACCACGGGAGCGCGGCTTCCGATGTTTGTCCACTCGAGGACCTTCCGCCTCGATTGGACCCGGAGCCTGCGCCCTGATCCCATGGTGGACATAAACCCGCAAGATGCGCAGGAGCGCGGTATCGCTCAGGATGACTGGGTCAGCCTCTCGACGCCGCGAGAGCTCCATGAGGGTAAGGGCAAATCTCACGGAGATGGTCCCTCCCGGTGTGGTCAACATGTACCATGATTATCCTGAGGCAAGTGTCAACCTGCTCGTCGAGCCCGACTACCGTGACCCGATCTCCGGGTTTCCGGGCTTCAAGTCGCTTTTGTGCGAAGTGAAAAAACTTAAGGAGGAAAACGCGTGAGCACACCACAGCTCGGATTTTCATTCGATCTCTCCCGCTGCAGCGGCTGCATGGCCTGCATGTCCGCCTGCTTTGACCAGAACGATATGCCCGGCAACGGCTCCACCTTCAGGCATGTGAGCAGAATAGAAACCGGGACCTATCCTTCGGTCACTATCAGATATGTATCCCTGGCCTGCATGCACTGCGGGGATGCGCCCTGCATAGCGGTCTGTCCGACCCGGGCGCTTTCGAAGAGGCCGGAAAATGGCATCGTGGTGGTAAACCGAGGACTCTGCATCGGGTGCCATGCCTGTGCCACGGCCTGTCCTTTCGGTGCGCCCCAGTTTCCCGAGGGGAGCTTCATGCGGAAGTGCGATTTCTGCGTGACCAGGGTCACGCAGGGTCTGGAGCCTGCGTGCGTGCGCACCTGCCCGACCAAGGCGTTAGGGTTCGGCCCGATTGAGAAGCTGACCGAGGAGAAGGCAAAGGCAGCTTCCGCCAAGATCATATTGTCGTTTAATCCGAATCTCGTTGCAGCGCTTTCTCAACCGGCGCTGAAGTAAAAAGAAGCATCCTTTCTTATTGGCTCCTACTGACGTGGCGCGCGTCTATTCCCGAACTACGGTGTACGCAAAAATAGGACTCCGTACGCAATTATCTTGACAGAAAAACCTGCACAGAATAAGATTGCTTAGTTCTTAAGAAAGCTTGCTGCTGCTTCATATGCTATTTTTGGCGGAAGATTTTCCTGAATTGGATTGATCAGAAATCATTCAAAATGGGGGTGTCAGTATGACAGATGAGAAGAAAGCGACAAAACAGTCAGGCATGACGCGAAGAGAATTCATTCAGAAGACGACCATTGCAGGAGCGGCTCTGGGTGTCCCCATGCTCGGCTCGACGTGCCTTTGCCGCCAAGAAACGGGATTTCATATTGATAGGGAGGGTCAACCCGAACTCGGGTCCTCTTTCCTCCTTCGGCGAGACAACTCCGTGGATTGATGACCGCGTCGTTGCCGAGATTAACAAGGACGGCGGCATTTTCATCAAAGAGGCAGGAAAGAAGTTGCCTGTCCGGATCAAGGTGTTGGACTCGGAGAGTGACCCTACCAAGGCGGGCGATGTGGCATCCAAACTGATCCTCCAGGACGAGATCGATCTCATGATCACCCTCCATACGCCGGATACGGTAAACCCGGTCGATGCCATGTGCGAGCGGTATCAGGTTCCGTGCATCTCTTCGAATGCGCCCGTCGAGTCCTGGCTCACGGGCGGCCCTTACAAATGGAGCTTCCATTTTTTCTTCTCCGTACCGCAGATCGTGGATACCTTCGTCTCCATGTGGGACAGCGTTGCCGATAAGACGAATAAGGTCGTGGGCGGGCTGTGGCCAAACGATCCCGACGGCAAGACCTATGCTGAGATGTTCACGAAGCGCCTGAATGAGAAAGGCTACAAAGTGGTGGATGCGGGCAGGTTCCCCAATAAGACACCCGACTATACTTCTTTCATCGATCTCTGGAAGAAAGAGAAAGTGGAGATACTGACCAGCATTCAGCCTCCGCCTGATTTTGCCGCAGCATGGCGCCAGTGCTTTCAGCAGGGATTTATCCCGAAGATGTGCACAGGAGGGAAGCCCATTCTCTTCCCGTCAGCGGTCCAGGCCATAGGAGGTAACCTGCCTAATGGCCTCACCACGTGCATCTGGTGGAGCCCTCAGCACCCCTTCAAATCTTCCATCGCAGGATACGGTTCCAAAGCACTCTGTGATGCCTGGACGGAGAAGACAGGAAGACAATGGACCCAGATTCTTGGTTTCACCTATGCCACCTTCGAAGTGGCCGCAGATGCGCTGAAGAGAGCCGGGACTCTCGACAAGGACAAACTGAGGGAGGCCCTCGCCCAGACAAACCTCACTACGATAGTCGGGCCGTTGAAGTTCAATAAGGAGAATTACTCGAAAACACCAATGGTCGGCGGACAGTGGGTGAAGGGAAAGAAATGGCCATGGGAACTGGAGATCGTTGAGAATAATCAATTTCCTGAGATCAAGAAGACTGCCAAGCTTGTCTTTCCCATTCCCCGGCCGTAAGCTCAGGAGAGCGCCGGGACAGTGATCTCGTACGAGGCCCCTCGCAGGTTTTCAAGGCGAGGGGCCTTACTATTTCACCTCTGCTTTCCTGCAACGCTAATTTAATGTAAACTATCAGCACCGGATGAGCCCGGTGAACGTATTGATTTTTTGTGGCATGAGCCCGGCACCTATCGCCCCGGGCTGACAGGAGTGACTGTATGGGTAAGAAGCAATCGCTTTATGAGGAGATTATGGGAGGAATGAAGGCCCCTGAAGGTTGGTCCGAGCTTTCTCCTTACAAGTGGAACCAGGTCGAGCCTGGGTCCAGGGGAGAAAAAAAGACCTTGTTCGGGCTTTGCCGTGCGTGCATGCAGGGGGACTGCGCCACCCTGGTGCACATGGAGGACGGTGTCGTGGTCAAGGTGGAGGGTAATCCGGGCGCACCGCCCAATTGGGGAACCCTTTGCCCCAAGGGAAACGCCGAGATCATGGCTCTATACAACCCGTACCGGATCAAGGCTCCTATGATCCGGACCAACCCGGAAAAGGGTCTCGACGTGGACCCCAAGTGGAAGGAGGTCACCTGGGACGAGGCCTTGGATTATGCGGCCGAGGGCCTGAAAAAGGTGAGGGAAAAGGATCCCAGGGGACTGGTGATCTGCGAGGGCTGGGGACAACGGGACACGATCCTGCGTGGGCCTTTTGGCCATGCCTTCGGCACCCCGAATGAAACCGGCTCCCATGGAGCCCTGTGCACGGTTCATTTTCCATCCGGCCTGGTTCATTCCGGCTATCCTGTGGCCATCGTGGACCTGGAACATTGCCAGTACCACATTACCATGGGCCGGTCCCTGGGCCCGAATTTCGGGGCCGTCCCCGGCAATGCGCCGGTTTGCGAGGGCGATTGAGAGAGGAATGAAGCTCGTGGTTGTTGACCCCAGAAGCTCCTACGAGGCGTCCAAGGGAGAATGGATGCCCATCCGACCCGGAACAGACCTGGCCTTTCTTCTGGCCATGGCCCACGTCATGCTGCATGAGGTCAAGGTCCTGGATGTATGGTTTCTCAAGAACCGCACCAATGCCCCTTATCTGATCGATGCGCAAGGCGAATACTGCAGGGATCCCGAGACCAAAAAACCGATGATGTGGGACCCGATAGAGAACGTGGCAAAGCCGTACAACGCCGAATTCAAGGAGATCGCCCTCGACGGCGCTTACACTGTCCAGGGCGCGTCTTGCAAGACCGCCTTTGACCTTGTGAAGGAGGAATATGCGAAGTACACTCCCGAATGGGCCGAAGAGATCACCACAGTGCCCGCAACAACCGTCCGGCGGCTTACCAGGGAATTCGTGGAACATGCTCGCATCGGGAGTACCATCGAGATCGACGGTTTTACCTTCCCCTTCCGGCCGGTCTCCCTGAATGTCGAACGCAACGTCACCAACCGTCGGGGAGGAACCTATGCCGATTTCGTGGGAAAGATCATCAACCTGCTGGTAGGGAACATCGAGGTCCCCGGGGGATGCTTGAGCTGCAGCGTCCGTGGACCTATCATGGGCCCGACCGAAGACGGTACGGTCGACACCGCGGTACGAGGCCATACCCAGGCCTTTCGCGTTTCCCCCGGATCATGCGACCTTGCAGGAGTTCTATCCGCACCAGCACACGGCCCCTCACCTGGTGCTCAACTCCATTCTCGCACCCCGAGAAATGCTATCTTCCCTACAAGGTGGATGCATGGCTCTCCGTCGGAGGAAACCCGATCCGGCAGAACGCACAGCCCGAGAAATATGTGGAGGGCTTTAAGAAGCTCTCATTTGTGGTGACCGTGGCCTTTCATATGGACGAGCCTGCCATTCTCTCCGATGTGCTGCTTCCTGAACACAGCGCCCTGGAGAGGTTGAGGGTGGTGCCCTTCTATCTCCAGCATCAATCCATCGATGACGAGGTGAGCGGGCTGAAGATGGTGCAGTTGAGAGAACCCGTGCCCACCCTTTTCAACACAAAAAATGCAGATGACATCTTCATGGATCTTGCCGAACGTCTCGGCATCCTTTACGGCGAGGGCGGGCTCTACGACCACCTGAACCAGGGGCGGACTGGGTGGACAAAGAGGACGGGCTCGAACATGAACGGGGAGTGGAAGCTGGACCTCAACCGAAGATACACCCTGGAGGAGATCTTCGACCGTCAGATAGGGGCTGGCCCTACGGCTGGCGGAAAGGGACTTAGAGAGCTGAGAGAGAAAGGGTACATCGAATTCGGAGAGCCGAAGAAAGGAGTTTTATCTCTACTACTATTTCCCGGAAATCGAGACCCGCCACCCCTTGTATCTCATGGGGCTGAAGGAAGTCGGCGATCGCCTGCGGGCGAACCTGCTCGAACAGAAGATCTCCTTCCCCATGATCGAGGACATGGACTACGTCCTTGACCTGTATCGTCCGATCCCTCATTGGGTGGAGAGTTCTGAGTTAAGGGCCCGCGCTGAAGGGTATGACCTCTGGGCGATCAACTGGAAAACCCCTTACATCGCGAACGACGCGGGCAACCTGACGGGAAACCCATGGATGGCAGAGATCTATGCGAAGGATCCCTGGGAGTCGGTAATCCTGCTCAATCCAGCAACAGCGTCAAAGAAACGGCTAAAGGATGGACAGATCGTGGTCGTGGAGTCGAGTACGGCAGGATTGAAGGTCGCCTCAGGGTATCGGAGCTATTCCACCCCGATACCGTAGGTATAGGGGGCAGCTATGGTCTCGGCACGTGTCAGTCGAATCCATTGAACCGGTTGGGCCCCAATTTCATCGCCCTCCTGTCCATTCGACCCAAAACCTTTGACGGCGGTGAGCGCCGGTCAGGATACGGCGCCTGCGGTGAAGATGCACAGGAAGGAGGGAAGCCGGTGAGATACGGCATGGTGATCGATCTGAAACGGTGTGCAGGCTGTAACAGCTGCACTGTTGCGTGCAGGGCTGAAAAAGGCACACCACCAGGAATTCTTTATCACCGGGTGGAAAAGTATGAGGCCGGCAAATACCCTGCCGCGCGCATGCAGTTCCGTCCGATCCCTTGCATGCACTGCGAGGAACCGGCATGTCTCGAGGTTTGTCCGACCGGTGCGACCTACAAGCGGGATGACGGCATAGTCCTTGTCGACCAGAACAAGTGTATGGGCTGCAGGTACTGCGTGCTGGCCTGCCCTTACGGGGCGCGTCATTATCTGCGGCGTATCGATAATTACTATGGGACGGCCGCCAGAACTCCTTACGAAATGATGAAGCAGAAGGACCTTGATAAGGGAACTGCTGTTAAATGTGATTTCTGTGTCACCAGGCTGGAGGGTGGGCGTTTACCCGCGTGCGTTGAGACGTGTCCTGCTCAGGCAAGACATTTTGGCGACCTTGACGACCCGCGGAGTGAGGTTTCAGAGCTGATCGCGGTGAACCGGGGCACGGTGCTCAGAGAAGAGCTCGGTACCAAGCCTTCGGTATATTACATCAACGGCTAAAAAGGAAGGACCATGAATCAGGCGGAAGGCCAAAAGGAATGGGGTTGGCTCATTGTGCTCTACGTTTTCCTTGCCGGGTTGGGTGGAGGCACTTTTCTGTTCAGCTTTATTCTGATTTTCCTTGATAAGTACACGGCTGTGGCCCGGATAGGCGCGCTTGTGGGCCCGTTGCTGGTTTCGCTCGGCAGCGGCATGCTGCTTTTTGACCTCGGCTCGGCAATGCGGGCCTACCGGCTCTTTACCACACCGGCTACGCTGCTGTCGTCGTGGATGATACGGGGAGCATGGATTCTCACCGCTTTTATTATTCTCGGGTTGGCGTACGCCTTGCCTTCATTCAGCCTTTTCAGCTGGCTCCCCTGGAACCAGGCATCGGGCTTTGGTCTGGGCCTGGGCATTGCGGCGGCCCTGCTTGCCATAGTGGTAGCGCGTCTATCCAGGATTGCTTCTCGGCGTGATAAAAAGCATTCCGCTTTGGAACACCTCCGCCTTGCCGCCGCTCTTTTTGTCGGGTCTGGATACCGGTTTAGCTGCCGCTCGTGCTCATGTCGCTGGCATTCCCGTCCGCTGTGGGTGCGGACGGTCTTCACCTGTTTGGGACTATCGATGCAGGCCTCATCGTCTTGTTGCTGGTCGCTCTGGGCGCTTATATCGGATAGTCCGCCAGACGGGAGTAACCGCGGCCGCATCCGTTCACCTGCTTGCAACTCCGCTTTTCATCGGCGGGGTAATACTATCGGGAATGCTGCTACCGCTTGCCATCTTTATCTGCGGTACCTATCGTGTCTGATGCGCCCGTCTATTCGTCTGTTGGATGGCGTAGCCAGCCTGTTAATACTGGGTGGTGGGCTCTTGTTAAGATTGAGCGTGATTAAATCCGGCGTGCGGATCGTGGTACGTTAGGGGGCGGCCAGAGGACAAATTCTAAATTCTAATTTCGCAAATTCCAAACGATATCGAATGATCAAAATTCAAAACGTTCTTGTCCACTGCTTCTAAGATTTGATATTCGATAGTTGAATTTGTTTAGGATTTCGATATTGGACATTCGGATTTGATTGATCGCGACGACACGCCCACTGACGTGGGTACCAGGAAGGTATACGCATGAAGACGAATCGGTATGACATCGCTTCGGGAAGAGTCGGCCTTCTATGACCTCCTGAGAACCGTCTTCGAGCACCTACCGGGTCCGGGCCTGCTCGCAAAAATCAGGGACGGAGAAGTTTGAACGCCTGCTCGTGAGCTACCGTGAGTTGGGAGAACAGGGCATTCGAGCCGGCCTGGACCGGATCTCTTCTTATCAGGTTGCCGCCAGGGAAAGACCCGAGGAGGACGTGCTCACAGAGCTCGCGGTGGACCGGACACGGATCCTAAGGGGAACGCGGCCACGCCGACATGAAACCTCCCTATGAGGGTCTTTACAGGAAAGGGGCCAGGTTCGGGGATTCGGTGTCGGGGGTGAGGCAGTTTTACCGCAAGGCAGGAGTCGTGCCGGATGAAACGGTTAGCGATTCGGCTGATTATCTCTGCGTAGAGCTGGATTTCATGAAACAACTCTGCCTTCGAGAAGAGGCCCTGCGGCTTGAAGAAGGAGAAGTTGGGGAAACTATCGCCAAAACCATTGCACAGACCATTGCACTGGAGGAGGAGTTTCTCCGGGTACACCTGGGAAACTGGGTCGGAGCGTTTTGCAGCGCGGTGGAAAAACATGCCTCCACCGATTTCTATCGGGGCTTCGCTCTCATTCTGGATGCGTACATTCGCATGGACAGGAAGTGGCTGGAAGGCCGCGTCAGGCAGTGAAAGGAGGGTGAAACCCTCTGTGCTACAAGGGTCTGCAGTTTTAATCTTTAAATCTCACCACGATATGCACGCTTAATTCTTAGATAGCACCGTCAGGGGCGCCGGTTAGGAGCCTATTGACAAACTGGGAGCAAAGACGCATAAATGAGATAGACATGGCTCTCAAGAAGACGCACAAGCTGTTCAAACTTCTGCTTCTCACGTCATGTATACTGCCATGTCTGCTTTTGATTCTTGTCTCCGGATTCCACCACCACAACGACATCACCTCTCATTCCGACTGTTCCCTCTGTATCGCCGGGCACCAACCAGCGGTTGCCTCTGATCATCGCATCTCTCTGCTTTTGTCACAAGACGCACAGATCGCCTCCTTCGACCAGACCCCTACTTTCGTCTCCCTGGCGAGTAGGATGATAGCTCCAACGCGAGGACCTCCCGCCTGAAGCCCGGATCACTTCTTTGTAAAAGCTAAACAGGATTACAGAAATACCCGTTTCAAGAATGCTGATCGTTGCGCAGGAGGTTGCCGATGATTGCGAGAATTCTCTTATCCATAGTTTTTGTAAGCATTCTGTTTTCACCGTCTTTCGCCGCTGATCTCGAATCGCGCCTGGATAGCTTAGAGGAGACGCTGAAGAAACAGCAAAAAACAATCGAAGAGCAGCAGCAACTGATCAACCAGCTCAAAGAAGAACTGTCAGCAATCAGCCAACAGGCACCCGTCAAGGAGGAGGAAAAGACTTCCCAAGCAGCGAAGCCCGACCAAGCCTCCCCAGCCGAACAGACCTCGAAGCTCTCGGGCCTCTTCGGGGGTTCTTTCATGACGAACCCGTACATCTCCTTCGTACTGAACACCTTTTACTATTCATCCAGTCTCAATGCAACAGAACTTAAGAACCGGGGAGTCGTCGGTTTTTCCGATCAGGGCTTCGACCAGACGAAAGGTTTCAATATTCGCGAAGGCGAATTATTCATCTTTGCACCTGTAGATTCCTACTTCAACCTTTACGCCAATATACCCTTTACCGACAACGGCGTATCGCTGGAAGAAGCGTACTTCGTTACGTCTTCCCTTCCTGAAGGGCTTCAGGCAAAGGGGGGTAAATTCAAGAGCGGATTCTCGCGGTTCAATACGCAACATCCCCATGCGTGGGATTTCGCCGATCAGCCACTGGCATATCGGGCTTTTACCGGCAACGAGGGGATTATCGAGAAAGGAGCCCAACTGACCTATCTTCCTTCTCTGCCCTTCTACACGCTGCTCGGCGTTGAAGCTCTCCAGGGTGAAAACGAGGTCATGTTCAACCAGAACTCAACAGGGGGACCGCACGCATTTACGGGATACGCAAAAAGCTCCTTCGATTTTGGCGACTCCTCAACGCTCCTCCTGGGTCCCTACGTTGTTGGCGGCCAGACGCGTACCGATACTGTAGCAAACGGTACCTTCTTCATGGGCAATTCCACTCTTTACGGCTTCGAGACCGTCTACAAGTGGAAACCTTCCAGGTATAAGAGCCTGATCGTTCAGGGTGAGTATCTCTGGCGAGATCAGGCAGGCAGCCTGAACACATTATCCGGGACCGTCGGCCGTCTCACGCGGTCGCAGGATGGGATGTACCTGCAGTCACTCTACCAGATGGGGAGATGGAGAATCGGAGCGCGGTACGATCGTCTCGACATCCTGACCGACCGATACAGGCTCGCCGGAATGCAGCAGACGTTTGACAAGCCATGGCGGCTGACCGGAGCCCTGGAATTTAACCCGAGTGAGTTTTCGCGGATCAGGCTGCAGTACAACTACGACCGATCTGGTGGTGACGGGTTCGCCTATGGTGGCGGTCCAAAAACCAACCAGGAAATCTATTTGCAGATGATTCTCGGCATAGGCGCCCATGCGGCGCATGCTTTTTAGGAGGACGATGATGAAAAGAATAGTTCTAGCTGGCCCTGCTTTTTATCTGCTTCACTTCGCCTTCGTTTGCAAAGATAAACGTGGTCGCAACACTCGCCTGGATCGGAAGCATAGCATCCTATCTTGGAAAAGAGCGGATCAACGTCACGACCCTGGTTAAGCCCAACCAGGACCCGCACCTGATCGAGGCCAAGCCGAGCATGATCCTCGCTTCGAGAAAGGCAGACATCATCATGTACAATGGGCTTGATCTGGAGATCGGCTATCTGCCTCTGCTCATAGAGTCGTCACGGAATCCAAAGATTCAACCGGGGCAAAAAGGGAATTTCGATTGTTCCCGATACGTGACCGTGCTCGAAAAACCCATTTCCGTCGACCGCAGCATGGGTGACGTTCATCCTTTGGGCAATCCCCACTACCACTTCTCACCGGGCAATATAGGCAAGATCGCAGACGGCATGGCGCAGGCGCTCTCCGAAGTGGATCCTGCCAACGGAGAGTTCTACCGGGCCAATGGGATGGCCTTTCAAAAGCTCTTGCAGGAGAAGGAGAAAGAGTGGATGCGGACGGCGCTGAGAGGAAAGAAATTCATCGCCTATCACAAGTTCTTCGAGTACCTGGCTCATGATTTCGGCTTCGAGATCATCGGCTACATCGAAGAGAAGCCCGGTATTCCCCTCTCAGCCTCCCACATAGAGAAGCTCGTGGCGCTGATACGGCAGGCGAAACCGGATGCCATTCTCACCACCGGATATTATGAAAGAAAGGCGCCCGATTATCTTTCTCAAAAGACAGGAGTGAAAGTGGTGGTAGTTCCGAACGATGTGGGATCGGTGCCGCAGGCAAAAGACTGGTTCGGTCTCATGGACCAGGTCATTGCGGCAGTACAGTAGCGGGGCGGCAATGGACACGCTACGCTCTTTTTATCTTCCCTTTTCTTGGCTGCGTGGTTCTCATTCTCATCCACGCCTACTTTGGAATCCACGTGCTCGAGACGGGGCATTATCTTCGTCGATCTCTCGCTCGCACAGTTCATCTCCCTTGGTACCGCAGTCTCTCTCTTTCTTGGAAAGGATATCCACGACAAGTATATCTATTCCGCGGTGTTCGCCGTTGCCGGTGCTCTCATTCTCTCGTTTTCGAGACGCATCTCAAAGTTGATCAACATTGAGGCATTTATAGGGGTTCTCTACATCTTTTCACTGGGAGCCAGTATTCTCGTCCTCGACCGCACGCCCCATGGTCTGGAGGAACTCAAGGAAATACTCAATGGCAACATTCTGTGGCTCAATGGGAAAGACCTTCTGCAGGCCTCGGCCCTGTACGCCTTTATAGGTCTGTTCCATCTTATCTTTCGTAAGCGATTCTTTGCCCTGACTTATGAAGGTGAGTACAGCTTTCTCTGGGAGTTCCTGTTTTTCCTGAGCTTTGCGTTCGTCCTCGTCAGCTCCGTGCATCTGGCAGGCATACTCCAGGTCTTTTCTTTTCTCGTGATCCCGGCGCTCATAGGGCGGCTCTTCAGCAAGAAACCATCGAGGATTCTCGTGACGGGCTGGCTGATCGGACTGGGAGTGAGCATATTCGGTATTCTCTTCTCTTACGGGTTTGATTTTCCGACGGGGCCGGTTATGGTCTCATCGGTGAGCCTCATGTTTTTTCTTCTGCTTGCTGCTAAAGCGGTATTAAGCTACTGGAGAAAATAGCGTGATGGTCCCACCTCCTTCCTCTTAAAGTCTGAATTTCTAGTTCTTTCTTTGCGTGCTACATTACAACTGAAAATAAATTAGGATGCAAACCGTCATGCAGATTCTGAAAGCTGGAATATTCTATTTCGCCCCGTATTCGCAGCGGGGTTCTTTTATTTCCTTCCTCCTGTTCGCGTACTACAGACAACCTCTTGGCGCCTACCTGTCGGCCGTGATATTCGGTCTTACCGCTTTCGCAATCCCGGTTATTGTCGCAGCCGCGGTAAGCGATGCGGTCGGCGGGCAACTCGCATCGGCAGGATTCGGTTTCGTTACCCTGTTTTTCGGCATAGGCCAAGCCTTAGCTCCTTTCGTTGGCGGCTGGATCAAGGACACGACCGGGACATTTACCACTGCTTTTGTGCTCTGCGCCGCCGTTGCTGTTCTCGGTGCATTCTGCTCGCATTTCTTGAAGGGGCGGCTCTCGTAGTTGCGTCCGTTTCTCGCCGTAACATATCGTTTTTGTTCTTCGGGCCGTTACACCCAACTTGCGTTATCCGGATT